>NZ_JAERVL010000001.1:0-600000 GCF_016745835.1 Caldalkalibacillus salinus
GAAGGATAGCCCTACGGGCTTACACAAAATTCTTGACGGTACCTACAATGTAGTCATGCCTCTTTTTTGTTATACGTAACTTTATTTTGTTTGGTATAATCCATTTCAATAAATAATAATACGGTTGGAAATGGGGACTCTTGAGGAAGTGCATTTTAAACCATTCTTCTTCCTGAAGCTCTCCAAAATCGTTTCTGCTTTAAATACCTGAACACGATTCAAACAGCTAAGGAAATGAGGTATCAATCGAGATGTACCTGCATCTCTTTCATAGCTCTAAAGCCTACAAGTTTTCTCCATTTTACCTCTTTTGTTACCAGATAAATATTTTCTACGTTTTGTAAAATTGTCTGTATCGCGATTTGAGCTTCTAACCTAGCTAAAGTAGAACCCAAACAGAAATGAATGCCCGATCCAAATGCAAGGTGAGGGTTAGGATGTCGTGTAATATCAAAAACATCTGCGTTCGAGAATTGTTTTGGATCTCGATTAGCTGCTCCAATAAGGACGTATACATGATCTCCTTTTTTAATCTGAATCTTGTTAAGCTCAACGTCCGACGATGCTACCCTGGCAACCATTTGCGTAGGACTTTCATATCGTAAGCATTCCTCTATTGATGACTCAATAAGATAAGGATTTTCAATCAACTTATGGTATGCCTTAGGGTTTGTTAGAAAACAATAAAGAGAATTGCTCATTAAATTAACGGTGGTTTCATGTCCAGCAATCACAAGTAATACAGAAGTCGCTAATAGTTCTTCTTCCGTTAGTTTCCAATCTTTTTCCTGTTGGATTAATTCGCTAACGAGGTCATTCTCTGGTGATTGCCGCCTTGTATGAATCAGATCCTTAAAAAAGGATAGCATCTTTAGTGTTGTTTTGTTTCCATCAACAATTGATCGTCTTGACCGTGTTAGATCGATCGATTGGATTAAATTTAGTGCCCATTCCCGAAAAATATTTGTATGATCATCTGGTATCCCCATGATTTTCGCAATCACAAGACTTGCCAAGGGATACGCAAAATCAGAAATGACCTCTATTTTCTTGTTGTTCTTAGTCTCATTCAATAGATCTTTTGCTATTTTTTCTATAAAAGGACGGTATTTTTCGATTCTATGAGGCGTAAAATGATGGCTGACAAGCATTCGTAATCGGGCATGATCTGGTGGATTTTTAAAAAGCATCATATGCTGTTGTATGTCCTTTAAAGCTTCATATTTTTTCGTTGTCTCGGGAAGCGGGATTCGCGTTTGAAAACGATCATCTTTAAGAATGGCTACCGCTTCTTCATAACCAGTGACGTACCAGCCAGGATATTTTAATAAGTTGCCTTTATACACCGGATGAATGGAACGAATTTCTTCATAAAAGGGGTACGGGTTTTGCACGATATCAAGCGTTGATCGGTTCATATGTTGACTAATCATATTCTACCTCCTGCACTTGCTTGGTGTATAGTAAAAGAAAAGCTGTGCTGTTCTTCCGCATCTGTTTGCTTAGTTATTTTCCGGCAGCGATATTCGCTTTCATTTCTTCTACACTCTCAACCTCAAATCCTAAGTCTAAAAGCATCCTATGGTCTTCCGAGTCTTCTTGGCCCGCAGTAGTTAAGTAGTCCCCAACAAAGATAGAGTTTGCTGCATAAAGGCCAAAAGGCTGTAATGAACGTAGGTTTACTTCTCTACCACCGGAAATACGAATTTCCTTTGTCGGGTTAATAAAACGGAAAAGTGCTAATACCTTTAAACAATACAGTGGGTTTAATTCCTTTACACCCTCTAATGGCGTCCCATCGATTGCGTGTAGAAAATTAACAGGAATCGAATCTGCGTCTAACGCCTTTAAGCTATTTGCCATATCAACGACATCTTGCTTGGATTCTTTCATCCCAACGATGACACCTGAGCAAGGAGACATGCCAGAGTTTTTGGCCATCTCTACTGTGTTTACTCGATCGTCATAGGTATGTGTAGTCGTTATATTTGCATGATTTTTTTCAGATGTATTAATGTTATGGTTATATCGGTCAACGCCAGCTTCTTTTAGTCGTGATGCTTGCTCCGGCTTTAATAATCCTAGACAGGCACAGATCTTCATACCATATGTTTCTTTTATTTCTTTCACAGCGTCCACTACATGGTCAATCTCTTTATTTGAAGGGCCACGTCCACTTGCCACAATACAATATGTACCAATATTTAAATCATAGGCCCGTTTCGCGCCCTTTAATAGAGCCTCTTTTTCTACCATTTGATATGTATCAATGGGGGCACTTGAAATAGAGGATTGAGAACAGTAACCGCAGTTCTCAGGGCAAAGACCTGATTTTGCGTTCATGATCATATTTAGCTTTACTTTTTTGCCGAAGTACCTCTTTCTAATTTGAAATGACGCATGCATCAGTAATAGAATATCGTCATCCGGACATTCCAAAATCGAAAGCGCTTCATCATTTGTAATACTACCACCATCTAACACCTTATTTGCTAGGTCCATCCACTGATTCTTTTCGTGATTCATGTCGTTTCCTCCAATTTTTTAATTATGTTGGGTACATCAATATGGTCTTTTATCATTTGTTTGATTGTTACTTTATTTCGTTCCTCAAGCCTCGGGGTGATTCCTAAAATCGGAACGCCACATTGCGCTTCAATCACGTCGGGATTGGTTTGTTCTGCTAAATCAAGATCACTGTATTTGCCATTAATAATAATGCCCACGATCTTGATGCCTACGCTTTGGGCATATTTTACAGTGAGAAATGTATGATTGATTGTACCTAAGTTTGCCCTTGTCACAATAATGGTTGGTAGTTCTAAAGCAGTTATTAAGTCACTGACTAAAAAATCTGGGCCTAGTGGAACCGAAATGCCACCTGCACCTTCCACAAGAAAATATTGATGCTTCTCTTTGATCTGATTCCAGTGATGTAATACATCCTTAAGACTAATAGTTTTTCCTTCCAGCTTCCCAGCAACATAAGGGGCAAGAGGCTCTTTAAATTCAAATGGTGTAATGTCTTCATAGGATAGAGGGGTGTGAGAACCTTCTTTAAGTAAACGCGTATCACTTTCGGGATGTTCACGCGAAATCCCGCTTAAGAGTGGTTTATATACCCCGATATCAACTTGTTTTTCCTTAAGGACAGCGGCAATGCCACTTGTTATCATTGTTTTCCCTACATCTGTGTCTGTTCCAGTAACAAATAATCCCTTCATGATATAATCTCCAACTCCCTTCCAATATCTTTAAAAGACGTAAGTAAATGCTCAACCTGTGAATCATGATGAGCAGCAGTCACAGTGAGACGAATACGACTTTCTCCATTAGGAACAGTTGGAGGGCGGATCGCAGGTGCATAAATACCCTTTTCCTGAAGTTTTTCTGAAAAACGAACCGATGTTTCTGCTTCACCCATAATCACAGGGATAATAGGTGTATGCTGTCCATATACGATGAATCCCATTGCTTCTAGCCTGTTTTTTATTATTTTTATGTTTCTAAGTAAACGCTCTCTTTTATCTTGGTCATTCTCTATCGTATCTAGTGCAGCGTAGGCGGCTGCACAGCTTAGCGGTGGGATAGCGGTTTGGAAAATAAAAGTTCGGGCATGATTTAACAAAAAATCAATCAACATTTTTGAACCCGTTACAAAACCACCTTCAACGCCTACCGCTTTACTTAAAGTTCCAATGACTACATCTGGAGAAACGCCAAAAAACTCGCTCGTTCCTCTTCCGTCTTTCCCTAAAACACCTGTAGCATGGGCATCATCGACAATGACATAAGCATCATATCGTTTAGCCAGTTTCATTATTTGGTCTAATGGTACGATCGTTCCGTCCATACTAAAAACACCATCTGTGACTATAAATCTACGAGTGTAAGTTTGTGTTTCTTTTAATTTTTGCTCTAAACGATTCATATCAGCATGCTGGTAAATGACAGTTTCAGCTTTTGATAGCTTACAACCATCAATGATGCTCGCATGATTAAGCTGGTCGCTTAACAGTACATCCCCTTTTTCTGGCAATGTTGAAAGAACACCGATATTAGCTAAATACCCGCTTGAGAACAAAAGTGCAGCCTCCGTCTTTTTAAATCTAGCAATCCTTTGCTCTAGCTTCTCATGCCATTCTGTATTTCCAGTCGTTAACCTAGATCCACTGCTTCCAAGTCCAAATTCCTGTAACGTCTTTAATGCCTTTTCTATTAGAATGGGATTATGGGCTAATCCTAAATAGTTATTTGATGAGAAAACAACCTGCTCTTTGCCGTTCACTATCCTTTGCGGCTGGGGTGCCGTGCTCAATGTCCTTAATTCACGATACAAGCCAGCTTCTTTCGTCTTTTCAATCCTTTGGGTTAACCATTGATTAAAACGCACTGCGCGTAACCTCATGAATTGCTTGTTTCATTATGTCAACCATCGCTTTAAGATCTTCCATTGTACTTACAAGTGGAGGCATAAAGACAATGACATCTCCCATGGGTCTCGTCAGCATTCCAAGCTCTCTCATTTTTAACGAAACCTTATAGCCCATCCTTGCTTGTAATGAGAAGCTTTCCTTTGTTTCCTTCGATTTGACGAGCTCAATCCCGCACATAAAGCCTAACTGTCTAACATCTCCTACGTGTGGCATATCCTTTAATTCTTCTAATAATGTATGTAGATGTTCCGCTTTTTCACTTACCTGTTCAACTATTTGATCTTGCTCAAACAAACGTAAATTTTCTATAGCAACTGCACAACCTAGTTGATTGCCAGTATAGGAGTGGCCGTGGAAGAATGTCTTTAGTGTTCTGTAATCATCATAAAAAGCTTGATAAATGTCCTCTGTCGTAAAAGTTGCCGCTATGGGTAAATACCCGCCTGTAATGCCTTTTCCAGCAGCCATTAAATCGGGTTGTACGCCTTCATACTCACAAGCAAACATCTTACCTGTACGTCCAAATCCAGTTGCGACTTCATCGACAATCATGAGTACATCATATTTTGTACATAGCTCTCGAACGCCTAACAAAAAGCCTTCTGGCATAACGATCATGCCTGCAGCACCTTGGACCATGGATTCAATTGAAAGTGCCGCAATCGTTTCGTGTTGTTCAATTAATAACTGTTCCAGCTTTTTAAGACAATCATTTTTACAAGTTTCTGGATCTTCACTTTCTGATCGATAAACATAGGGTATAGGAGATTGATAGCTTTCAAACATAAGGGGACCATAGACATGATGGAAAAGCTCGATTGAACCGACACTGACTGCTCCGATCGTATCTCCGTGATAGCCATTTTGCATCGAGATAAACTTTTGTTTTTCTGGCTTTCCGATATTCTTCCAATATTGAAATGCCATTTTTAATGCAATTTCCATCGCTTCCGCACCACTATCAGAATAGAAGACCCTAGTTAAGTTTTCTGGCGTGATTTCTACCAGTTTTTCGGCAAGCTCAGTAGCTGGGATATTTGTCATCCCCAATAATGTGGAGTGGGCGATTTTATCAAGTTGTGATTTGATCGCATCATCTAATTCCTTCTTCCTGTGCCCGTGGACATTAAGCCATACAGACGAAAATCCATCATAATACGTTTGACCATCAATGTCTTTTACTTTGATACCTTCGCCGCTTTCAATGATTAAAGGATTTTCATCATAATCCTTCATTTGTGTAAAGGGTAACCATAAATACTTCTTACTTTTTTCCATCAACTCTTGTGTCATGCTCTTCCTCCCATTGGATTAGAATTGGTTGTTCTTCTAAATAGGATATATAAATATTAAAATCAGATAGCGAATCAACGAAAAAGATACGGCAGCCTTTCTCATCCCCATGATGTTTAAGTTGCGTTATACGTTGATAGCCTATGTTTTTACTAGCGACATAGCCGGTCGTGTAATCTGGGTCATCTGACCAACATAATTCTGCAATGGTTGATTTATGATTACACACCTTAGTAGCAAGGACGAGCGCTTCCTTTAACCTCGGGTTAGTAGAGACTGCTTTTGATTTAGCCCATTTTTCAAAATTATCCCTCTGCCAATCCATTTTAGAGACACGAACCCCTTTATCTATTCTCCCGTCTACGCGCTCCCCCGTATGAATATCAATGAGGATAGCTCCTCTTACAGAATATTCAGGTATTTGTTTATAGGCTTTTGCAATCATGTCTTTAGGGACACCCGCTTTCTCAAGTAGATATCTAGCCAGATCTTGTCCTTCTTCAACTGTCGTTACATCATTTGTTTGGACAGTGAGTGGACTCAGTCGTTTAATAGGTTGATTGATAATTTCACATTGAATCTGAAGAAAATCTGGCTTTCCTCTTGAGTGATTGAGCGCTTTATCCAGTAAAGTATTCACTGACATCCTTAAATCACGATAAGATGAGAGTAATTCACCACCAGAAATATGCTTTCCTCCATTTTCATGCGATGCACTTTCTGAGGCTCGCATTCTGACATTATACAATCTACTTTGATCCATGCCTGTCGTCTCCTAAGCTTAGTTATGATAGTCAAACTTCGTTCAGATAATGGAATGCACAAGATAAGAGAGTCGATAATTACGAGATTTGTAAACCCAATATGTTAATAGGTTAACAATATAAATAGTAAAATTGTTAACCTGAAATGTCAATTGGGTTAACAAAAATAATTCAATAAATATGACTGGTGATTGGGAGCAAACACAACGTCTTAAGTAAAAAATATAAACAAGACCATGACAATATAAATAGTTTTGGATTTGAACCTTGATTCTCGAGCCTCAAGGTTCTTTTTGGTGTAAGTGAATGTCATTATAGGTGAGGGAAGCTTACTTTTTCTTTTGAAACTTAACAAGGCTGTAAAACGTAAACCTAGGGAGAACCTTTTAAAAATAGTAAAAAAGGGCGCGGGGTGGTGGCTGTAGAGTGGAGGTCCTATACGCAAATTGATTCTACATATCTCTACAAAAATCGCCATGATATAATGATAAAAATCATAGTGAAAGGAAGAATGTAACATGCTGATTGCATCAATTATTGTAGGTCTCATCGTTCTTTATCTCATTTTCTCTTATAACAATCTGATCAAGGTAAGAAACAAAGTAAGAGAGTCTCTGCGTGCCATCGATATCTATTTGAATCAACGTTTTGATGTTTTGACCAATATGGCTGAGACTGTAGTGAGTTACGCCACGCATGAAAAGGAAACGCTGACCAAAATCACGGAGCTTCGTAACAGTATACATCAATCAGACGACGAGAAGGTTAGAACGTATAACGAAATTGAAAAGCTCGTAGGAGGGTTAACGGTGCAGGTCGAAAACTATCCGGACCTCAAAGCGAGTGACAACTATATCCAACTACAGAAAACCATGAACGACCTAGAGGAGAAAATCTCAGCTAGTAGGCGGACGTACAATGCGAACACGACGACATTCAACACTATGATTGAGACCATCCCGACAAACCTATTTGCACAGATGATGGGTTTTTCCAAAAAGCCTTTATTAGAGATCGATGAGCATAAAAAGGCAGATATTAATATGAAAGCATTACTTGGGAATAGATAATATGTTTCCAGACTTTGAAGAAGTTCACAGCGCCGTTACGCCGCATTTAGATGAATTAGAGAGTCATAGACAGGATTTGATCGGGCAAATAAAAAAGCATGGATTGGTCACTCTTGGTGTGATCCTGTTCTCCTTGTTACTGATCGCATTTTTACCAGACGCTATCGTCGTTGTGGGGGGCGCCTTTGTTATATATCTCGTTTTTATTGCGTTCAAGCTATATAACCGCTATCAAGCGTTCCGTCTTGAATTCAAAGAAAAGGTCGTCGCTACGTTGTCTAAGCAGATACTAGATTTATCTCAGTTAGAGAATGAAACAGAAGAGTATGAGTATAAGTGCCATTATGACCACAATAGAAGGGTTAGCGATACACATATCTATAATAGCAAGCTATTCCCTGCAAGGATTGATGAGATCAAAGGCGAGGATTTGTTTCAAGGTGTCTTAGGGCTTACGGATTTCCAGTTCTCAGAAATCACCCTCGTCGAAATACGAAAGTCTACCAATGCCAAAGGCCATACGACCCGAAAACGTGTTAAGCTCTTTGATGGCATCTTGTTTGTTGCCGATTTTCATAAAGACTTTGACGGGATCACCACGCTGACCTCGGCCAACTTTGTTAACAATAGTTTTTTAGGTCACTTTAGTCTATTTAGCGATCTTAAAAAAATGGATCTTGAGTCTGCCGAGTTCAACAGAGCCTTCCATGTCCGTTCAACGGATGAAACGAAAGCAAGATATCTGCTTTCTTCTAGCATGATGGAACGTATTCTGCAGTTCAAAGCGCAACACCACCAGAAGATCGAGATTTCTTTTGTAAACTCACGGATGTGTATCGCACTTTCATCCGGTAAAAATTATTTTGAGCCAAGCTTGTTTAATCCTATGGATAAGCAGCAAACAAGATCAATCTATGACGATTTAACTTTTTTCTTCGGCATGATTGAAGAGTTTGATTTAAATACGAGAATATGGAATAAGTAGGTGAGTATCTCTCATTTTTTTGGTGGGGAGTGGATAAAGATGACATCGCCTTGAAGCTTAACATGGCTGTAAAACGTAAACCAAAGGAGACTTACTTAGTTATTTTTAATATGAACCCTACGGTATAATTGAAAGGGGGGACGCATGTAGCGTCCCTCTTTTATATGCTCAGCAATTAACCTTGAGCCACTTTTCTCTCCTGTCTTTCAAATACAGCCTCACTGGAAGCCCGTACTTTCTCTTTGATCTCTTCTAGGTTATCTACGAGTAATTTGCCGTTTCTCTTGACGGCTTTCCCGGCTACAAATACGGAGTCAACATTTTCTGGGCGAGCGCTTTGCACAATAGCCCCTACAGGTTGATCGTTTAGAGGATAGAGATTAGAAGCACCAGGATCAACGAAAATGATATCCGCTTCCTTACCAACCTCAAGTGTGCCAATTTTATGATCTAACCCCAGCGCTTTGGCCCCATTAGGGATGGCGAATTGTAACATGTCATCAGTCGTGATTTGAAGCTCCTGAGGCATCTCGCCACTCTCTAAGATCTGTTGGTTCTGTATCGCGCGTTCCGCTTGCAGGGCGAACTTCATCTGCGAGAACATGTCTCCGGCCGTGGAGACGACAACGTCCACGCCTAGGGTCACTAAGCCGTCATGCTTGTGAACTTTTCCTGTTATAGGATAGCCGTGTCCCATCATCATTTCCACTTCAGGTGTGACAGACACGGAGGCACCTGTTTCAGCAATAAGCTTGTATTCATGGTCCTGTACCGTATTGACATGCACAAGGTTGAGGTCGGGTCCTAATAGGTTGGCGTCATATAATCTTTGGATAGAATGATCATGAGGTCCCCACGTCCCAAAACCGATATGCATAGCGGCGATACAATCTAACTCTCGAGCGAGCTGGATGTCATCGACGGCCGTTTCCCAAGCACTGAATTCAGGTCCTCTAATCCCTAGCGCCATAGTCAGGAGCTGATCATCGGATTGGAAGTATGCCGCTTTGACTCGTCTACTGTCTTCAGGATGCCTGAGCTCACTGTCCCGAGACCAGTACTTGCCGTCACCGGAAGGACCGTGGGCGAAAACACCACGAACATGAGCATCTTGGAGCCCTTTAATACAGGCGTCGGCATGTTCAGGTGTCTCTAGCATCGAGTAGTCTAGTAAAGTGGTCACACCGGCATCAAGGGCTTCTAAAGCGCCCCACAGATTGGCGATATAACTGTCTTCAGGAGTAAGCTGCGCACCGAGGTTGTTATAGTAGAGGCTCTCCAGATAAGTGACGAGCGTCCAGTCCGTCCCGATATGTCGCAGGATAGATTCCCATACGTGTCGATGAGTGTCTACAAAACCGGGCATGACGATTTTGTCTTCTGCATCAATCACGTTGGTGACATCCTGGTCTTGAATATGGGGTTTCATGTCCCGTATGTGTTTCCCTTCAATCAGGATGTCTCTTTTCTGTAGGGTGTGGTTGCCGTTTTTTAAATCTAATACGCGTCCGTTTTTAATTAATGTCTTTTCCATGTACACGCCTCCCCATCAAGTCATCTTGTGTAAAGATTCTGTAAACCCTTACAATGTCAGCATATTGGAGCAGATAATGAGTGTCAACGAATATGATTGGCAGTATTTACATGCCGTTAAAGTCAGGTTGTACACAAGCATAGCTCAGCATGAAACTTTCGACATTGAATGCTCACGATATATAATGGCTAAAATAGTCATAACTACCTACATTGAAAGGGAGTATCCTTATGTCTGAACAACCGATTGTCATTGATGCCATTATTAATGGTGAGAAACATAAAGCACAAGAACAATCTCCACGGGAAAATCCTACTCACCCAGATGAAATTGTAGGATATGCCCCAGTCAATACACGTGAGGAGACGATTCAAGCCATTGATGTTGCTCACGACGTGTTTACGACCTGGAGAGAGTCGGACATGGATGACCGCATCGCACGCATGAGACGGGCCATCGAGAAGCTGAAGGATGAAACACCGAACATCGCTAAACTTCTGTCACGTGAGCATGGAAAACCCCTTTATGATTCAGAAGGAGAAGTCGCGGTTTCTCTCATGTGGATGGAGTATGCATGTAACCACGCCAAAGAAGTTCTTAAGAACGAGGTTGAGGAACGTGAAGACGGTAAAACGATTATCTCCAGGGATGCTATTGGGGTTGTATCGGCTATCACACCTTGGAATTATCCACTGTCACTATCGACGATTAAGATTGCCCCAGCTCTTTTAGCAGGTAATACGATGGTGATAAAGCCCAGTCCGTTGGCCCCGCTTGCGGTAAGTAAAGTGGTGGAAATCATCGCTGACGAGTATCCGCCAGGCGTACTAAACCTCGTGCACGGTGAAAAGGATGTCGGCGTAGAGCTGACCTCCAACCCGAAAGTGGCAAAAATCGCGTTCACTGGTGGTACAGAAACAGCGAAGCATATTATGAAGGCTGCGGCAGACACGATTAAACAAATGACATTAGAATTAGGGGGGAACGATGCAGCGATCATCTTAAAAGATTTTGATGTGAATGACGATAAAGCGATGCGTCGGATCGTCATCTCCAATTTTCTAACGGCAGGGCAAATCTGCATGATTGCCAAAAGAGTCTACGTGCATGAGTCTATTTATGAATCCTTCGTGGAGAAATATATTGAAGCGGCCAATAAATGGATTAAAGTGGGCGATCCTTTTGACGAACGTGTGACCGTCGGAACGGTTAATAACAAAAAACAAATTGAATTCGTCCAAAACTTAGTGGATGATGCGGAAAGTAAAGGGGCCAAGGTGATTAAATTAGGAGAGATTTTAGACCAAGATCTCTTCGAACAAGGTTACTTTATGCAGCCTACCGTCGTCCTAGGGGCCGACTATAGGGACCCGATTGTGGTAGAAGAACAATTCGGTCCAACCGTTCCTATTCTGCCATTCAAGGATGATGAACATGCCATCGAGTTGGCTAACGACAGTATTTACGGATTAACGAGCTCTGTTTGGGGAGATGAAGCACACGCGATAGAAGTGGCAAAACATATACAAGCTGGAACGACAATGATCAACACGGCTGCTGTTCAAGGCTTAGACGTCCGTTATCCATTCGGAGGGGTGAAACAGTCTGGTGTGGGACGTGAGTATGGCAATGAAGGCTTACTGGCCTATACGGATACACATGTCATTAATATTCCTAATGATCCTGACTTGCCTTATATCCCAGAATAACAACAACCGCAATGTTTCACACTCCCGCATATGATCACTCCCTGTATATCATGCAGGGAGTTTTCTTTTACATGTGATCAAAATGAAGTGATTCGTACTCACTAATAAAGTGATTCCTACTGACAAGCAGCGCTTCTCCATGTATCCTATATAATGAAGGAGCGTATGAATCATGACGAAAACGACAACATTTCAACCGATTACCCCTTCCCATGACCCTTGGGAGGCCTATCAAGACATAAAAATGTATGGAGAAAACCGCCTGACGAACGTAGAATTAACGACGACCACCCTATGTAATATGCGCTGTGAGCATTGTGCTGTCGGTTATACCCTGCAATCGAAGGACCCTGATCCTTTGCCTTTATCTCTGATCCTTAAAAGGCTGGATGAAGTAGAGGACCTGAAGACGTTAAGTATCACGGGCGGAGAACCCATGCTGTCCATGAAGTCAGTAAAAGCGTATGTGGTTCCACTGCTTCGTTATGCTCACGAACGAGGGGTACGAACACAGATTAACTCAAACCTGACCCTACCGTTAAAACGCTATGAGATGATAACACCTTACCTCGATGTCCTACATATATCTCATAATTATGGCAGTGTGGAGGATTTCGTAGAGATAGGGTTTGCCATGATGGATACGCAACCCACGCGGGCACAAAGAGAGGCATACTTTTATCAAATGGTTGAGAACAGCCAAGCGCTTACAGCTGAAGGGGTTATCGTCTCAGCGGAAACGATGATCAATAAGCGAACGTTGCCCCACTTAGAACGCATCCATGATCAGATAGTGGAGATGGGGTGTCAGCGGCATGAGGTGCATCCTATGTATCCAAGTGATTTTGCTAGTGCATTGGAGGTGGCGAGTCTCCCAGATATCCGTTCAGGCATTCATCGCCTCCTAGACCATAAGCGGGAGGATATATGGATGTTATTTGGCACGTTACCTTTCTATGCGTGTAATCAGAACGAGGAAGATTTAGCCTTACTCCAACGACTGAATCAAACCGAAAATGTAACGGTGCGTAATGATCCTGACGGACGTTCGAGAGTGAATATGAATATCTTTGACGGTACGATTAATGTGACGGACTTTGCAGACGCGCCTCCACTAGGGAACATCCAAGACACACCACTCCAAAAGGCGTATACCACGTGGCGTGAGAGTGAGTTGAATCGTTCTATTGACTGTCATTGTTCACAGGTGAACTGCCTAGGGCCTAACCTATTGGTCAAAGAGGCCTATTATAAAGATGTTGATTTTAGACAACGTCAAGCACAGATTGCATTTGATCGTTAAGATATAGATATGGTCAATACGTTTTGGTCCGGCAGGTCGTATGTCAAGTAAAAGTATGGAAACAAACGTCCTTTCGAAGAAAAGACAGCACAGAGAGCACCTTATGTTGTTCTCTCGTGTTGTTTTTTTTAATCCATACTAACTTTAAAAAATTGGAAGTTTTTCATGGGCTAAGTGTGAGGTGTGACTCATAGATATCTAAGGAAGGAGGTGATCGTCATGAAAATATGGGTGGCTGTTTTAGCCGTTTTAGGTGGTATCGCAGGTCTGATAAGTGGTTTCTTTGTCTCGGTGAGTGGCGAAGTCTTTGGAGAGGAGGCAATGAGTAGCAGCGGGACCAGTGTTTTTTGGTTATCTGTTCTCTCTATTTTCTTAGGATTTTTGGCGTGGAAATTTAAGAAAACAGCAGGAACAGGCCTTATACTCATTTCCCTTTACGGATTCTATGCTAACGGGCTCTTTTTCACGCTTGCTTTCATATTCCTCCTTATCGCTGGCATCCTTTCGTTTAATATTAAGACTGACACCGCAGGAGCCAGTGAACCTCATGCTCAAGTGGTTGAGCAAGGAGAAAAGCAGTAGGGATAAACAGTAGGGAAGTGGACAGAACAGGATGTAAAAGCAGACTCGTCGCTAATGTGAGTCTGCTTTTTGCGCTTTCACGGCCCTGTGTACATTTTGTTCATGCTGACATGCCGAATCAGCCTCAAGCCTCTATGGGGTGTCAACGCCAACAGAGTGATTAGAGCACCTCGTTATTTATATATACAAAAGTCTATCGCGATGAGTATAATATAGGTAAATACTTTTAACAGATGTGTCTCCTAAGGGAATCTTAAGGGGATATCGTTGGACATCTATCTCTAAAGAACACCCATTAAATATCATCTACGTTTTGAGCGCTCACATAAATGTTGTTGGCGCTCTTTTTTTGTAAGCACAATTTAAAACGTCATTGAACGAGCTTAAGAAAGGAGGTGTAGATGCATGATCAAGTAAAAGAAGTGGATTGATGTATCGTTGGGTAAAAAGTGTTTTGAAGACATTTTACAATAATTCATTGAAAAAGGAGTGTAAGTGATGGAAGCCAATGTCTTGACAGTGCCAAGTTTTAATATTGTTGGATTAAAAATTGAAGCCAATTTAAAAGAAATAGATGAAGAGGGCCTAGGAAAAGAAACATATAGTCACCTGTTGTCTCGGTCAGATGAATTCGGGTCTAATAAAAGTGAGCATGTCATCCTATTGCAGGAATACCCAATGAAGCCTGACTTTAATCCGTTGGTTGATGCTTTTACTCAAATCATAGGTTATCAAGTAGAGGACGTCCAAGGGGTGCCAACGGGTATGGTTCATCGCCATATTCCTGAAAGAAAGTATGTCACGGTCACTCATAAAGGGATGGAGTCGGAACTCGAGAAAACGTATGACTATCTATATACACAATGGTTTCGAGAGACAGGGCATGTCCCTGCTGGCTATGACTTTGAAATATGGGACGAGAGATACCAGCCGGAGAAACCCACTAATGAGATTGACGTGTATGTGGCGATCAAATAAAATATCCCTAGTAGGGCATAGTCCTTACTAGGGATCATTTATTTAGATCATTTTGCTTTTGGAGAAATACTTCCCTATCGTTAGTCTTTAATCAATCCGATTGGTCACCTTCTTCATACTATCTAAATTGAGTTGTCGTCCGTGTACATCTGTAGAACGGTCATTGTGGACGGTACCGTAAACATTGTTCACATAGTACCCTGTCGTTTTAGCAATTTCAATGATGCTATGTGGCCACGTTCCCGCCCAAGCATACCCGGTTCTTCTTTCTTCTTCAATCTCACTAATGTCATACTTGATCACCCCGTCTCTTCCAGAGAAGATAGGGTTGTTTGTCCCAATTTCATAAAAGCGATACCATACGGTTGACCCTGGATGGTGTATGAAGTAGGGTTCAACACGGTTATCGAAACGTGTATCATCAATACGGACGCTATCGAAGTACTGAATGGCACTCTCCACAGCACGTTGAATGTCTTCTGTTTGGTCTGGTCTGGCCATAAGCCAGCGGATGACCGGAATAGACTCATCTGCACTGATAGACGGGTGCTCATAACTTCTCCCGTGTCTAGGTTCATAAGTGACCGGATCATGCTGTTGACCCCACCCCGTCAAAACACCATCAACTTCAATTTGGGCTGTTAAAATGTAATCTAAAGCTAAATCCACCGCTTCTTCTAATTCGGTAATGAAAGCATCACTGATGAGGTCAGTACTTTGAAAGGCTCCTTCTCGTTGAATGACTTCATCGTAGAACTCTAAAACGTTCGTCATAGCCGCATCATTAAACGTGACATAATCGGAGTAACCTCCACGACTCGGATAGACTTGGGCAAACCCACCAGTAGGGTATTGTAGCTTGTCGATAAATTCAAATCCTTTTTCAACACTTTCTTTGAAACGAGGGTCGCCTGTCATCACGTATGCTTCGGCCACTGTGCGTATTTCATTAATCGTAGCATCGTTGTCAATTGTTCCTAATTCTTGGCCATTATGAACCCACTCTGAACGAGGCTCTTCCCCATCCCATGGTCGTGTATAGATATGAGGGAAGTTCTTCGTCCAACCCCCATGCTCTAGTTGCCAGGTTAAAAGGTTCTCTGCTGCATCGACGGTACTTTGGTCATATTCAATCTCTGTTTTTTCCTCTTCTACCCCGTACTGAGCATTGTCATCCAACATCTCAGCAATGTCATATACGATTACCGTCAGCCCTAGTCTATTCACACCGATGCTGGCTTCCTTTATGGTAAAATCTCTTAATCCGGGGTTTAATCTGTTCCATGGTCCTGAGGCAAACGTCACCCTGATATCTTGAGGAGAGACATCTTCAAAATAACTGTTTAACGTCACCGCAATCGTCTGTGGACCAAGGGCATCTACGCTGGCAATACTCACCGAGTCCGTTTCCTGCTGTAAGAAAGCGGATAGGTCAGAAGCTTCTTCGTGCGTTAACGGCTTGTTTGGTCTATCGGTTGTTTTAAAATAATCTTTTGCTTCATCTATGGCGTTCAAATCTAGAACGTCCTTTAAAATCAGCGCTGCTTCTTCCATCGTCACAGATTTCTCGGGTTGGATCTGTTCACGGTCAAGCTGTGAGAGATAACCCGCTTGGTGGGCTGCTTGGATCACAAACGAGTACCATGCGTCTTCAGGAATGTTCCACTCTGATAGAAAAGGTTTTTCACTGACACCCTGATACGCCCCATCATTTGTAAAGTCGAAAAGACGGTTAATCAAGGCAAAAAACTCAATTCTTTTAATCGGTTCGTGAGGGTTAAAAGAAACCGATTCTAAGATAAATCCTTCCTCTTGCCATTTCTGAAACAGGGGTTCCTGTAACCGGTCGGAGATATCAGTGACATCATACTCGGCTACACCATCATCTTCTTCCACGATGCCTTCAATCACTTGAAGATGATCCAGATTCGGTCCTCCCTCAGGACCCACGCCAGTAAATCTCACAGTGTTGGTCCCTTCATCTAGATGAGCGACAGTAGAGGCAGAGTCCCACTGGTTCCATGCGCCTGTGGGGAGGAATGCTAAGTCCTCTTCGACTACCTCACCATTCACGCTAATGTCTCCCGGGCGATTAGCACCTCCTCCGTGTGCATAGCGAATGACCAGTGTATACATGCCCTCATTTTCAATGGTCACGTCCCATTCTGCAAAGCCTCCGGGCACATTCGGCGTAAATTGAATGTAGTGGTCACCGATAAAGCCCTGATGGTCATTGTTTAAAATGTAACCCTCGCCCCATGCCTCATCTGCGTGATAAATTCCATCCTCCGCACTGACAGTGACAGCGAACAGAATAGCAAACATGACAAAGATGGTCGTGGTTAAGGTGTGACGTTTTATTGTTGATCCCATGCAAATCCCCTCCCTGTATCGTTTTCAATTTAACTGTATCAAGAGGCGTTTTACATTTGTTGCCACATTGGAGGAAAGCGTTTACAATTTTTGAGATAATGTATTCTGTTTGCGGTAGGTAGAAGGGGACATCCCTTCACATTTCCTAAACACACGGCTGAAGTGGACATTGTTTTTAAACCCCACTAGTCTAGCGATGTCCGTCATTTTTGCGTTCGTTTCCATTAACAAACGCTGGGCCTGATGAATGCGCACCGTATTGATATAAGCCACAATATTACAACCGGTGACCTGTCTGAACAAACGACTGATATACTGTTCATTGAGATGAAAGTGTTGGGACAGATGTGAGAGCGAGAGATTTTGACTATAGTATTCATTAATATACTGTATGATCTCAGCAATCATGGCCGAGCGATGGGGAAAGGATACATTAAATGGGGAGGAACCCGTGCTTGGATGACCGTTTTGCTGCTCTAATATACGCTGACATTCAACAAGGAGTTGTACAAGTAACGAGCGAATGTAAACTTGGACATAAGCGTCATGCACCACATACTCTTCTTTTAACCTTTCCATGATTTGAGTAATGAGCGCTCGTCGCTTGGCGGGGATGTAAAAAATGTTCGGTCCCGACTCAAACAATGGATACAGGAGAGATTGATCCTCGTCTTGCAATAGTGACTCACGGAAATTGATCACAATCCTCTTATGTCTGGGCGTATCCTTCGTGACGGTTTTGTGTACCACGTTCTTGTTAATTAACACCATATGGTTGGCATGTACCGTATATTGCTTGCCATCGATGAGGTACAGTCGCTTGCCTTCTAATAGATAATACATTTCATAATCATCATGAAGGTGAAACCGTTGCATACCTACTTTAGAAGCATCGTGGGTATTGTAATGAATATAGAAGGAACGGCTCCTTTGAGAAATATCCACTTGTTGTAGCATCCAGCATACCTCCTCACTTATGACACTCGTTTGTTTAATGCAGTAATGAAATACTACGGTAAAGATGTTGGAAAACCCTTCTTAAATAAAACAAACCGAGAAGAAAAAGAGTGGTTTCATAGGATGCATCAAGCTGTATATATTTTTTTGATCGAACGTTCTTTCGCTGACAGCACTCTGACCTATGTGTCTGTTAAACTGAATCTAAGAAGATCTTAGTCGGATTCATTTATTTGACGGTGTGTAAAGTTATCGGCATAGGCTGGGACATATTTTAAATGCTATTATTAAAGAGGCGTAATAAGTTCTAGTCGTACATACATAATAGGACTATTTAAACATCCAGTTATTTTTATAGTTGGTCTACAATCTTTTTGGAAGAGTAAGGTGATTATATGTCAAAGTGTCCATTTTGTAATTTAAAAGCTGAACAAAAGGTGATTGAAAATGACCTTGCCATAGGTTTTTATGATTTATATCCAGTCCAGAAAGGTCATTTGCTGATCATCCCCAAGCGACATGTTGCCACATATTTTGAAGCTACAGAAGAAGAAGTCAAGGCGATCCATCAATTGTTACACAAAGGCAAAGAATTAATTGATCAAGAGTATGATCCTGATGGATACAACATCGGTGTTAACATAGGTGAGTATGGAGGTCAAACAGTCATGCATCTTCATGTTCACCTTATTCCAAGGTATAAAGGTGATATAGGAGATCCTAGAGGAGGTATTCGCAAAGCGATCCCTAATCTAGTCCAATATCCTTAAGTTTGTTCGAATATATCAATAAGGGGGGTGGAACTATGAATCATTCGACAAAGCTAATCACAAACAACCTTATTGAAGAGATAAAAGAAAATATCGAACAATCTACCTCGGTTTATGTGCTCGTATCTTTCGTCATGAAATCAGGTGTTGAGTTATTGAGCCCTCATTTAATACGAGCTATGCAAAAAGGGACTGAGATTAAAATACTTTGTGGAGACTACCTATATGTCACACAACCGGAAGCATTACAAGTATTAACAAATTTAAACCATCATAATTTAGAAGTGAGAATGTGGCAGAGTAGAGGGGTTTCCTTCCATCCTAAATCGTATATCTTTCAAAGAGATGCCAATAACGGTCTATTAGTTGTGGGTTCCTCTAACTTATCTCACTCTGCACTTAAAGACGGACATGAATGGAATCTTTCAGTTGAAGCAAGCACACAACAACAAACTTATGAAGAAGCGATCGATCAATTTATGAAGTTGTTTTACCATGAGCAGACACTCCCTTTAAATAAGGAGACATTAAAGCAATATAAACAAGAGCATGCGTTATTTCATCAAACATATAGAGATTTAGCACAGAAATGGACAGAACAGGAAGAATTAAGCTTAATGTTGTCTCATAATCAAGAGACCGAACAAACGATAAAGGTAAGGGAAAAGAAGGTTGCTTATGGTGAAGAGACACAAGAGATTAAGCCAAGACCCGCCCAAAAAGAAGCATTAGAAGAATTAAAAAATACCTTGGAAGAAGGATATGACAAAGCACTTGTCGTAATGGCGACTGGGTTAGGCAAAACATACTTAGTAGGTTTCTTTGCTTTAAATTATGAAAGAATTCTATTTATTGCTCATCGTGAGGAGATACTGTATCAAGCGCAGTCCTCATTTGAGCGTATTATGCCTCGTCATAATTTTGGAATCTATAACGCCAAAGAAAAGAATACAGAGGCTAATTGTATATTTGCTTCCATATTCACTTTGGCAAATAAAGCTCACTTAGAGAAATTTGACCCAACTGATTTTGATCTGATTATCATTGATGAGTTTCACCATGCTGCCGCTCATACATATCAAAAGGTCATAGATTATTTCGATCCTCGTTTCTTACTGGGGATCACAGCAACGCCAGACAGAATGGATAACAAGGACGTTTACGCCATTTGTGATGGCAATGTGGCATATAGGTTACATTTTTTAGATGCTATACAAAATGGGTGGCTTTGCCCTTTCGAATATCATGGTGTTTATGATGAGATAGATTACTCTCAGATTAGCTGGTTAGGTAAAAAATATGATGAAAAAGAATTACTGGAAGCACAGGTACAAAATCACGTTGCCGATAATATTTATAATGCTTGGAAGAAACATAAACAATCAAGAACGATCGCTTTTTGTTCATCCGTCAAACAAGCGGACTATTTAGCAAGATATTTTCAGGATCAAGGTGTTCATAGTTTAGCCCTCCATTCAAAAGAGATTAATATAAGTAGAAATAAAGCCATTCAATGGCTTGAAACAGGAGAAATTGAAGCAATTTTTACCGTCGATTTATTTAATGAAGGCGTTGATATTCCATCGGTAGATACGCTTTTATTCGTTAGACCAACAGAGTCTCTCACCGTTTTCACTCAACAAATCGGGCGTGGTTTAAGATTGGCAGAGGATAAGGAATATTGCACCGTTATAGATCTTATTGGTAACTACAAAAATGCGGACATTAAACTGTCAGTACTGAGCACTGAGGGGATGGAGGGAACATTACAACGGGGGAAAGCCAACATAGTGCCAGTCATACCAGACAACTGCAAACTCAACCTTGATACGAAGGTGATCAACCTTCTAGAAGAGTTAAAGAAAAAGAGACAACCTAGAAAAGAAAGTTTAAGAGAAGCTTACTTTGACTTAAAGCAGGAACTTGGTCAAAGACCGTCTTATCTTGAATTTCATTTGCAAGCGAGTGCCGAAAGTCACATGATTAGACAAGAGTTTAAAAGTTACATTGGTTTTTTGTCATGGTTAAAAGATCTCACCGTGGAAGAGGAAGAAATATATCATCAACACCAAAATTGGTTCAGGGAAGTAGAAAGAACATCAATGGCCAAAAGCTACAAAATGATTGTATTACAATATATGCTCAACAAAGGTGTAAAGGATTGGTTACAACCTGTGACACCTGATGAAGTCTCTTCATTTTTTCATCAATACCTTACAGAAAAGGAATATAGAAAAAGAATAGATTTCTCTGACAAAGCCTCCAGAAAACTATGGGAGTACAACAAAGAGAAAATAAGTAAATTAATCACAGACATGCCCATGACCAAATGGAGTGGGAGCTCAAAAGGTTTAGTGACCTTTGAAGATGGATTATTTAAAATTAACATAGACGTAAAATACGAAGATTTAGAAGTGGTACATAACTGGACTCAGCAGATATGTGAATATCGTTTACATGCCCATTTTGAGAGGAAAGGTAATAGGAGCTGATATTATGCTCAAAAAAGGACTTTATGAAGAAATTATTAACAAGCAGCTCAGAGAAGAACTCAAGCACCTAGATGATACCTACGATATTGAAAAAGAATCGATAGATGTAGAAGACGCTAGAAAGGTGCTTTCTGCCTATATATCACATGTGACCAGAAGAGCGTTGCATTATGTCAGAGATCAAGAAAAAGACCCTTCAGATGCCTTACTGGCTCAAATCAAGACATGCAATGATATCATTCAGACACTAAGTGAAAAGCTCGATGAAGATGAGTTTAATTCATTACATATAGAGGAAAAAGGCGAAGTGCTACACTCCGTTTATAGTAAATTAAATACAATAGACAAGATGAAGAACAGTAAACCGATAAGACCAGTGACGCCACTTTCTCAAAGCTCATTGTTCACAGGATCTAACTTTGAACCTAACATGCTGAGTGAATTAAAAAAAGAAATTCTATCGTCAGATCGCATTGACTTTCTTGTTTCCTTTATTAAATGGAGTGGTTTAAGGGTGATTATGGAGGAGCTTGAGAAGTTTACGCAAAGCGGTGGGCAGTTAAGGGTCATTACCACCTCGTACATGGAAGCAACCGATTATAAAGCGATTATGGAATTGAGCCAGCTTAAAAACACAGACATTAAGATATCATATGATGTTGAAAGGACACGCTTACATGCTAAAGCGTATTTATTTAAGCGTGACACAGGGTTTAGCACTGCCTATATCGGTTCCTCTAATCTATCGAACCCTGCTCTTACATCGGGACTGGAATGGAATATGAAGGTCACAGAAAAAGATTCCTTTGACATTATCAAAAAGTTTGAAGCCACCTTTGAAAGTTATTGGAACGATAGTGAATTTAAAACCTTTCAAGCAGATCAGGAACAGGATCATGAAAGGTTGAAACGCGCCTTAAAGAAAAAGGGGGTGCACGAAGCAGATTTCTCTTTCTCTTTTCATATCGAGCCCTATCATTATCAGCAAGAGATGCTTGAGAAACTGCAGGTTGAAAGGGAAGTGTTTGGTAGAAATAAAAATTTACTAGTGGCAGCTACAGGGGTGGGGAAAACGGTCGTTTCCGCCTTTGATTACCGCCGCTTCAGAAAGAAGAACGGACAACAGGCACGCCTGTTATTTGTAGCGCATAGAGAAGAGATCTTAAAACAAAGCCGAGATACCTTTCGAGCAATATTAAATGATTACAACTTTGGTGATTTATTAGTAGGGGGACATGTTCCAGAACGTTTAGACCATCTTTTTGTCAGTGTACAAAGTCTGAATAGTACCAACCTTTATGAAAATACAGAAACGACCTACTATGACTACATTATTGTTGACGAATTCCATCATGCCGCTGCTAAGTCCTACCAAAAACTACTAGAATATTATAATCCAAAGGTATTACTAGGGTTAACGGCCACACCAGAAAGGAGAGATGGGGGGGACATCTTTTCATATTTTGATCATGTCGTAGCTTCTGAGATGAGGCTGCCAGAAGCGATTAACAAAAAGCTTTTAAGCCCTTTTCAGTATTTTTGTGTTACGGATACCGAAGATTTATCTAAACTTAAATGGCGTCATAAAGGCTACGACATAAATGAACTAGAGCATGTTTATACAGATAATAAAGTCAGAAGTAACCAAATCGTTAAAAGTTTGTATAAGTACGTTACAGACGTTGATGAAGTTAAAGGACTTGGTTTCTGTGTGAGTATTAAACATGCTGAATATATGGCCCATTTCTTTAATCAAAAAGGGATTCGTGCAGTTTACTTACATGGCGGCTCAGATAAAGAGACGAGGCTTAGTGCCAAGCAAAGACTGATTAATGGTGATATTAAGTTGATATTTGTCGTCGACCTCTACAACGAGGGGGTTGATATACCTGAGGTTAATACAGTTCTTTTCCTGCGTCCAACAGAAAGCTTAACGGTGTTTTTACAACAGCTCGGACGAGGGCTAAGGCTTGCTGAAGGGAAGGAGTGCCTCACGGTTTTAGACTTTGTGGGACGAGCTCACCAAAACTATAACTTCGAAGAGAAATTTAGAGCCTTAATAGGGAAAACAAAGCATTCAGTACGCCACTATGTAGAGCAGGGCTTTTTTAACGTACCTAAAGGTAGTTTTATTCAGTTAGAGAAACAAGCAAAGGAAAACATCTTAAGTAACATCAAAACTAGTATGAATACTCGCTCAGGTCTAGTAAAGAAACTAAAATACTTCAAAGAAGATACAGGGTTAGACGTGACTTTAGAAAACGTCCTGGAACACTATCGTATGTCTTTGTATGACTTTTATGGCAAAAATGGAGACCGATCTTTTGTGAGACTTGGAGTTGAAGCGGGTATCTTTGAGGAATTTATACACCCGGATGAGAAGAAAATAACGAAAAGGCTACCACATTTGCTTCATCTTAACTCAAGAAAACTATTATCGTTTCTTTTGAACTACATACAGCACGGGGCTATGCATACGAAAGAAGAAACACAAATGCTAGCGATGTTTTACTATTCGTTCTATAAAGACGTGCCATATAAAGAAGGGTTTACTTCAATAGAAGAAGGTGTTAAACATGTGCTGCGTTCACAACAAATGACGTATGAAATAAAAAGCATACTAAGCTATAACTATCAGACATTAGACCAAATGGAGATACAGCATGACCTTAATTTTACCTGTCCACTCGGTGTACACTCTTCTTATTCAAAAGCACAGATTATGGCAGCGTTAGGTTATTTTAATGACGAAAGGGCCCCATCTTTTCGTGAAGGTGTTAAATACTTTGCAGATAAAAAACTGGATGTTTTTTTCGTTACTTTAAATAAGTCAGAAAAAGACTTCTCACCGTCGACACTTTACGAGGACTACGCTATTAACGAACGTTTATTTCATTGGCAAACCCAGAGTGGTGTGTCAGAGAAGACACCCACAGCTCAAAGGTATATTAACCATCGGGAACTAAACCATCAAGTTGCTCTTTTTGTTAGAGAATATAGAAAAGAAAACGGGTACACTGCACCGTTCATTTTTTTAGGAACCGTTGAATATGTCAATCATTCAGGAAATAAGCCGATGAGCTTTAAATGGAAACTAAAACATCCAATGCCACCATCGCTTGTTCCTAAAGCAAATAAGAATATATTATAGATCTAGTCTAGATAGATGCATGACCCAAACTAAGAGTGTAGCTTGTGACATGTCATTTATTTAGGTTGATCGTTAGGTTAAGAACGCCTTATAGAATTTCTATAGGGCGTTTAAGTTTATTTAGTATATAGATTCGTCTTCATGTTTAAATTCACTGTCAATTTCATCTGGATGTGTATTATTATCAACTGTAGCTACATCAATCTGGAATACTAGCTCAGACCCCACTTTATATATGTAAATGATCTCTGGTTCGTCTTTAAAGACGACATTAGCTGAGTAGAGTGGAAGTTTTCCTATGGTGGTTTTTGTGATTTCAAATTCTTCTTGGTTATAATCTTTATCATCCAACAAGTGAGCTGTTACTTTCTTCTCTATATTGTAATGTTGATACTCAATAAACAAAAAGGGCGCGATTATCATAATAGTGACAAAAGTGACAATAACAATTAATATAATCCTCTTTTTATTCCTCATCTAATACCCCCTTGTTCAAATGTCTACTGCTTCTTAACTACCCGTTACTTTGTAATGCTTTGCTTTACAGAAAAAGCCTCGCTAAATCCCCCACATTACCATACCCTTTGATATGGGGATGAAAGGTTAGCAATGGCTTAGTTCATTATATCAAACACTTAGGGGAGAAAGAATCTCAATAGTTAATGAATTTCTATAAAGTTAAAAATTAACTATAGTACATTAAAAAAATGCGGACTGAGAGGATTGGAATGAAGGCCCTAAAGTAAAAATGAGAAGATTTCCAATTCTCATTCCGGTCATATGTCCGTACAAATGAAGTTGGCGTTTCCAATTCATGAGCTATAAATGCTAAATATTGCAAAAATTTTAACAAATAAAGGCAGGATTTTCAGAAAAAAGGATGAATTTGTAATGACAAGAGGGGGTGAGGGAGGTAGAAGTGGCTAAGTTATAAGTACAACTTTTGTGAAATAATGAGTGACTGATGGCTAAAATGAGATTCTATTTGTGGAGGGAGAGCTGAGATGAAGGAATCACGTAGGAGAAGCATGGCGATGATCATGATGTTATCCCTGGTTCTAGGGATGGTGCCGACGATGGGGGTAGCAGAGACGAGTTCTTCTGAGGATATAGTAGCAGCCGAAGATCTGATATTAAGATATACGTTCGATGAGTCTAATGGGGCGACGGTTGAAGATGTGTCCGGTAACGGTCACGACGCAACTTTACAAGGGAGCGCCAGCATCACAGCAGAGGGCTATGATGGTCAGGGCGCCGTAGATTTAGACGGTCAGGACGCATACGTGCAGTTGCCAGAGGATATATTACAGGACGTTAACGATTTTACAGTGTCAACCTGGGTCAATGTGCGTACCTCTTCTGTGTTTTCTAGAATATTTGATTTTGGCAAAAATGAAAGCGCTTATATGTTTTTGACACCGGATTCGGGTGAAGGGGTTCGTTTCGGGATGTCCACGGGAGGGTGGCAAGAAGAACAGAACATCCAACACCACACACCGTTAACAGAGGATGAATGGCAACAGGTGATCGTGGTCAAGCAAGGTGATGTGGGAAGATTATTGATTAACGGAGTGGAGGTTCAACGAAACGATAATCTCACCGTAACGGTGGATGATATCGGGGAGCATCCGCACACCTATCTGGGCAAGTCTCAGTTTGAAGCTGACCCTTATTTTGATGGGCAAATGGCGGACTTCCGTGTGTATGATAGAGCGTTAAGTCCAGATGAGATTTCAGCACTCACAGGCGTGGAGCCTGAAATCACGGAGATTGAGCCAATCCTATTAGCCATTCACGGTGATGAGGTGCCGACTTTACCTTCTGAAGTTGAAGCGGTCTATAACAATGGGATGAGGGTGGCTCTAGAGGTCACTTGGGAGGACATCGACCTCGACAACATTGATAGTTTCAAAGTTTACGAGGGTAACGTTGAGGGAACGGATCTCACTGCCAAGTTGCGATTCAAGTATAAACCAGTAGAGATAAGAGATGTGCCTGACGTTCAGGTGACCACTGAACAAGGGGTTCAACCTGAGTTACCTGAACAGGTGGACGTGCTACTAACGAATGGTGAGACACAACAGATTGACGTCGCCTGGGAGGACATAGATGAGCAACAATTAGCTGAATCGGGATCATTCACGGTAGAAGGCACGCTTCAACCACTGGCGTATACGAATCCTTTAATTGAGCAAAGAGCGGACCCGCTCATCTATAAGCATACGGACGGCTACTATTACTTTACCGCTTCAGTCCCTGAGTATGATCGTATCGTCCTACGTCGGGCGCAAACCATAGAAGGGCTGAAGGATGCGGAGGAAAAAGTCATTTGGACCAAGCACGACGAGGGGGAGATGGGTAATCACATATGGGCCCCAGAGCTCCACTACATCAATGATAAATGGTATATCTACTTCGCAGCGGGAACGGCAGAGGACAGATGGGCGATACGTCAGTATGCCCTGGAGAATACGGCGGAAAATCCGTTAGAAGGAGAGTGGGTTGAAAAAGGCAAGGTGGCGTACAACTTTGAAAGCTTTTCACTAGATGCGACGACATTTGAGCATCAGGGGCAGTTGTATATGGCTTGGGCGCAGAAGGACGGTGACGACTCCAACGTCTACATTGCTGAAATGGAAAATCCATGGACCATCTCAGGAGAACAAGTGCTGATCACAAGACCGGAGTATGATTGGGAGATTCAAGGGCATAGGGTGAATGAAGGGCCATACGTTATTAAACGTGACGGGAAGCTGTTCATGACCTTTTCTGCGAGTGCCACAGACGCCAATTACAGTATCGGTTTGTTAGCAGCCTCTGCAGATAGTGACCTACTCGACCCAGATTCGTGGGACAAGCTTCCCTACCCGATCTTCACTAGCGATCAAGACACGAGCGAATATGGGCCAGGACATAATAGTTTTACAATAGCGGAGGACGGTGAAACGGATCTGCTTGTCTATCATGCGCGGTCCTATGAAGAGATTGAGGGTGAACCCCTCTATGATCCGAACCGGCATACACGTGTACAGCCGATCTATTGGAATCCAGACGGCTCACCAAACCTAGGTGTGCCAGGTCATACGCTAGATACGTCGCTGAAGGTGCAAGCGGAAGTCACCGTGGCTGAAGGAGACGATTTTGCTTTTGCCGATCTTCACCATACACTCCAGCACTATACAGATGGAGGAGAGATCAGTCGGGGGGTGGCACAGTCCTTAGCAGCAAAATTAAACAATGCCGAGCGTCAAGAGAGTATGGGACATGAGTCACAAGCGTTGAAGCAGTTAGAGGATGCGAAGCGGATGCTAGAACGGGGTTATCCTAAGAACGTATCCGATGAAGCGTATGAGAGCTTACGGGACGGGATTGACGCACTGATTGAGCGCCTCTCAGCAGAGACACCGGAGGAAGGGCAAGATGTCCATTACACGATCAATATCGATGGCTCCGATCAATCGCGTCAGATCAGTCCTACCCTGTACGGTTTGTTCTATGAGGACATTAACTACGCAGCTGACGGCGGTCTTTACGCCGAGCTTGTCCAGAATCGGTCTTTTGAGTTTGACGATGCGATGTGGGCTTGGTCTACGCTCACAAGAGGTGAGGGTAGCGGGAGCACAAGGATTGAAACGGAAATGCCTCTCAATGAGCATAACCCGCATTACCTCCAACTCAGTGTGGACAATCCCGGTAAGGGGGTAGGGATTGTGAATAGCGGTTTTGACGGCATTCCCATCGAGAAAAATGAAAACTACCTTTTCTCCGTCTATGTTCGTACCCCTGATCACACGCAAGACAAGATAACTGTGAGCTTGGAAAGTACGGATGGTGAGGTCTATGGCCAAGCTGAACTAGAGGGCATCACGTCTGACTGGAAAAAGCTTGAAGCAACCATCAGAGCGCAAGTAACGGACGCCAATGCCCAGCTAACGGTGACGACGTCCGCAGCAGGTACACTCGATGTAGACATGGTCTCCCTTTTTCCTGAAGAAACGTGGCAGAATCGTCCGAACGGCATGCGCCAGGACTTGGCCCAAATGCTCGCTGACCTTCAACCTCAATTTTTCAGGTTCCCAGGGGGATGTATCGTTGAAGGGGGTGGTCTTGAACACTATTATAACTGGAAAGATACGATCGGGGATGTCGCCGAACGACCGATGAATGTGAACTTCTGGCGAAATAATCAGGTGCCCCATTATAATCAGTCGTACGGGCTGGGGTATTTTGAGTACTTTCAGTTCGCAAAGGATATTGGAGCAGAGCCCTTACCCGTTGTTTACGCTGGAATTACATCCTGTACATCAGATCCAGAGATGGTCCCAGTTGAAGACCTCGATCCGTATATCCAAGACGCGCTAGATCTCATAGAGTACGCCAATGGTCCGGCAACGAGTGAGTGGGGAGCGAAGCGTGCTGAAGCGGGTCATCCTGAGCCGTTTGACTTGAAATATCTAGCAATTGGAAATGAAGTATGTGGACCTGACTACCATGAGCGCTACGTTCGTTTTTATGACGCCATTAAGCAGGCGTACCCAGATATTGAGCTGGTGGTTTCTGCCGGATGGTCTCCCGATGATCACTGTTTCCATGACACATGGGAGTGGTTAGATGGTACGCCGGCTGAGGCGGATATGGTCGATGAGCATATGTACCAGTCGCCCGAATGGTTTTACCGTCAAGCGACGAGGTATGATGACTACGACCGCAATGGGCCCAACGTGTTTATCGGGGAGTATGCTGCCCATACCAGCAACATCGCAAACAATATGGAAAGTGCGTTGGCTGAAGCGGCCTTTATGACAGGCTTTGAGCGTAATGCTGATGTTGTGCAGATGGCCGCTTATGCCCCACTACTGGCCAAAGAGCACTATAACCAGTGGGCACCGAACATGATCTGGTTTAATAACACTGACGTGTACGGAACCCCTAACTACTATGTCCAACAGATGTTCAGTACCAACACAGGTGATATCGTACTACCCACTACATTGACAGAGAATGAAGTCGAGCCAGATCCTATCTCCGGTGCTGTTTTACTCGGGTCATGGAATACAGCCGTTGAGTATGACCATATTCAGGTGAAGAGTGATGGGGAAACACTTTTCTCTGACGATTTCACTGATTTTTCCTCCGAGTGGGAGGTCTATAACGGAAATTGGCAGGTTGAAGACGGTGTGCTACAGCAATTAGATATCACTGAGGATGCCAGAGTACAGGTAGGGGAGCAAGAGTGGCACGATTATACGATATCTGTGAGAGCGAGAAAAACGAGTGGGACTGAAGGCATGTTGATCGGCTTTGGTGTCCAAGGCACGGACGACTATTACTGGTGGAATCTAGGGGGATGGAACAATACCCAAACCGCAATTGAGAAGTCCGTAAACGGTACAAAATCGATCGTCGGACAAGCGACCACTCATCAGATTAACCCTGATCAGTGGTATGATATAGAGATTGAAGTATCGGGGCAACGGATTCGCTGCTATCTCGATGGCGAATTGATCCATGACGTCGTAGAGGAGCCGATTGCAGATATGTACACTGTGACTAGCTATGATCAAGAAACGGGGGACATCATCCTCAAGGTTGTAAACGCTTCCGAAGAGAATCAACGTACCCAAGTGAAGTTAGAACAGGTAGACGACATTCATCCTGTCGGAACGGCCACTGTGCTTCAAGCTGAATCTAAGCAGGATGAAAACAGCTTTGAACAACCTGAGCTTATCACGCCACAGACGCACCCTATCACAGGGTTAAGTAGAGCATTTGAATACGACTTTCCAGCAAATGCAGTCACGATCCTAAAGCTTAAAACGAGACAGGACTAGACTGAAGATTAAGGGAACACAAGGCTATAAGAGTGGCTATAAAGTGGCTATGAGTGTATAAATCAGATCAGTAAGTCGATCAAAAAAGGAGGTTGAGGAAAAAATGAACAGATCACTCATGCTGTGTATCGTGTTCGTCCTGACTTTAGGTCTTTGTGTCACGATTGCTGTCCCAGAAGAGGTGATGAGCATGCCAGAGGATTTAAGCTTGCTACTAGAAGCAGCTGAAGCACTAACAGTATACAACATCCATGACGTGCGCGGTCATCTGACCTTACCGACGGAGGGTAAGTATGGCGCTCATATCACCTGGAGATCCGAAGACCCCGACGTGATAACATCAACAGGTGAGGTGACGCGTCCAGCCCATGGTGAAGGGGATACACAAGTACGCTTAACGGCGACGCTCACGTTGAATGAAGAAACGATGACGAAATCTTTCCTCGCCACCGTCAGAGAAAGTCCCGAAGAAGAGGGATACGAAGGGTATGTCTTTTCCTATTTTATCGGGGAGGGTCATGCGCATGGAGAGCAGATTTATTTTGCTCTCAGTGAGGGAAACGATCCCCTACATTGGCAAACCTTAAATCAGGACGAGCCAGTGATCACATCACATCTCGGTGAGGAGGGGTTGAGAGATCCCTTTATCATTCGTTCCCCCGAAGGCGATCGGTTCTACATGATCGCGACAGATCTTAAAATATATGGCAACTGGGACTGGCATCGAGCCCAGACCGCAGGCAGTCGTGCCATCATGGTCTGGGAATCAACGGACCTTGTTCACTGGTCCGAACAAAGACGGGTTGTCGTCTCTCCTCCTGAAGCTGGGAACACCTGGGCACCTGAGATCTTCTACGATGAAGAAGGTGGACAGTATGTGATTTTCTGGGCCTCCAAGCTCTACGAAAATGAAGAGCAGCGTCAAAGTGGCCATTCATATCAGCGCATCATGCACACCACAACGAGAGATTTCCATACTTTTTCAGAGCCAGAGGTGTACATGGACTATGGTTACTCTGTAATTGACACGACAATGATCGAACATGATGGTAAGATATATCGCATAACCAAGGATGAGAGAGCGAATACGCCTACGACACCGAATGGCAAATTCGTCTTCCAAGAGGTGGGGGAGTCCATATTTGATCCACACTTTGAGATGATTAAGGAAGGTATAGGCCGTGGAACGATCAGTCAGGGAGAAGGACCAACGATGTTCAAATCCAACACAGAAGAAAAATGGTACCTTTTTATCGATGAATTTGGCGGTCGTGGTTACTTACCGTTTGAAACAACAGACTTAGATTCAGGCCAGTGGACACTTTCGGAGCATTACGACCTGCCTTCCTCCCCTCGTCATGGTACCGTGCTTCCGATTACAAAAGCTGAACACGAAGCGTTACTAAACACTGTGCCGAGAGAGGTCGCCCCAGCAGATGATGAAGACCGTGTGACAAGTATTCGGCTGAATCAGCATAACGTGCATTTGACGCAAGGGGAACAAGCCGGGCTTGAAGCGACCATCACACCAGAGGATGCTGATCAACAGCAAGTGTTATGGTCAAGCAGCGATGATTCGATTGTGAGTGTTGATGAGGCTGGGATGTTGACGGGACACCAAGAGGGGAGTGCGATTGTTTCAGCTACCACAGTCGATGGCGGCTACATGGATGTGGCTGTTGTGACCGTGACGACTGATCGTCAAGTGAGCATCGAGGAGCTTCAGGAACAGGTGCAGCAATACGTGAACAATGGCGATATACAAGGCCCACTCGCTTCACAACTGTCTAACAGCCTCAGACAAGCGGGGCATCATTGGCACAGAGAACATACAGATCAGGCGGTACATCATTTACAGAAAAGCTTAGAGCATATAGCAAGAGCCAAAGAGGCATCTATCACAGAAGCGGTCGCAGAAACACTGAGCGATCGCATAGACGCCCTAGTTCACGAGTGGTCTGATGAAGCGTAACGGTATGGTTTAGGCTCCAACGTATGTGGGCGATGCTGTAGAATTATAAGAAGGAAAGCTTGTTAGAACAAATATTTGTTCTAACATATCATTGCAAAAGCCACTTCTGAAATCCTTTAATCGAGGTTCAGAAGTGGCTTTTTAACTTATCCCTTATAACCTACTGGCCCAGCTGTTCTAGCGTTTGATCAGCGTGGTCGGGTTTCTTAGTGAATAAGCTAACCACAACCGTCACGAGTAGTGACATCAGGAACCCAGGCACAGCCTCATACGTAATGCCGAATAGAATCTGACTGAACATCTGCTGAACATCTGGTAGGAACATGTACGTCCACACTGGCTGTTCCTTCACTAATATGACTGTGATTAGCCCGATCATCATTCCACTTAACACACCGGCTTTCGTCACGCGTTTCCAGTATAGAGATAAGAGTAACGCTGGACCGAAACACGCGCCCAAGCCACCCCAAGCGAAAAGGACCATCCAGAAGACGAACTCCTGAGCGGAAAAAGCGAGTAAGATCGCTAGCCCCATGATGAGCAGGATAGAAAGCCGACTATATAAGACCAATGTCTTTTGTGGTATAACTTTGCCTTTACCAATTAATTTGTCGTAAATATCCCGTACCACAGAACTAGAGCCGACCAGAAGCTGGCTGTCTGCGGAGGACATAATCGCAGCTAGGATGGCCACCAGTAACACGCCCATAAAAATCGGTGGCATCAGTTCAGCTCCTAGGGTTGTGAATATGGCTTCTCTGTTACCATCGGGGAGCATAGAGATGTCCGGAAAGTAAGCGCGACCAGCTAAGCCGACCATAATGGCACCCCAACCGATCACCACATTCCAGATTGACCCGATTAAGGCCGCTTGGCGCATGTCTTTCAAACTTTTAAGAGACATATAACGCACAATAATATGGGGGTTCCCTGGACTACCAAAACCGACCCCCACTAGACTGAGAGCCACTCCGAAGCTGAAGGCGAACGGATCAACAAACCCTCCGCCTTGCTGGTGCATCGCCTCTAGGATCGGTCCAAAACCACCTAGCTTGATAATCGCGATAAGAGGGAGAATGACCACAGAGAGTAGCATGAAAAAGATTTGTAAAATATCTGTCTTACTGACAGCGTGAAAACCACCGAGCATCGTATAAATGAGGATGATAGCAGCAGTTAGTAACATTCCGCCCGACGTCGTTAAGCCTAAGCTAGAAGAGAAGGCTGTACCCCCAGCCACAACTTGGCTCCCGACATAAGCGATCATGAAGAATATAATAATAAGAGAGCTGACCACCCGTAGGATGTTTGTCTGATCTTGAAACCGTGCCTCAAGCATATCTGGAATCGTAATACTACCTGTTAACGCACTATATTTGCGGAACCGCCGAGCAGCGTAAAAAAACATAAATACTTCCACGGTAATAAACCCCGCCAAAGCCCAAACGGCTTGGAAACCTTCAGCATAAGCGATTCCTGTGACGCCTAAAACCAGCCAACCACTGCGTCCCGAACTAACGGCACTCAGCGCCACCGTCCATTTACCCAGCTTTCGGCCGGCAAGGAAGAAGTCAGTGAGGCCCCCAGCACTCTTTTTCCGGTTCGTATAACCAATCGCAAGAAGGATAAGTAAATAGAGACCAAGCACCATTGCTGTTAAGGGATGAGCGTCCATTACGACATACCCCCTTCTGAAATATCCTCATCATGAGTCCCTTGTTTGTCTTTGTTTTCATCTTGTCCAGCCTGCAAGACATATAGGATGAGCGCCAAGGCTATAATGGCAAGGGGTATGCCGATTAGACCTATAAAAATGCCACTAGTCATGAAAACAACAACCTCCCTTTATGATTAGGTATAATATATGACTATTAAAAAGTGGTCATAATCATACCAAACAGTAAGAGTAAGGCCATTGCAAGTTATAATGGTAAGGACAGAAGGACGGATTCAAAAAAGATATCCTATATTTGCTAGCCATGTGGTTCTTTTTGTCATCTCATCTTGTGACAAACGGGTGAAAAGTACGTATAAATTCATTTACTTGTAAAAGAATGAGGGTTCAATGGACCACGTGTTATGCTACACTATCGGTATCTGCTTCAACTGCTTCTACAAAATTGACATCAATACAGCTAGATTGGAGTGTATGACATGAGATATCCTCTACTTGTGATTTTGAGTATAACGTTACTTGCAGGATGCTCTACCACAACCACACAAGCGACTTCAGATACTGAATACTATACCATTGAGGATGGAGAAAAAACGTTTCTTGAAGATGAATCCGAACTCTTAACGGACATCCCTCATATCGATACGGTGTTACCGAGAGTGTTAGCATCCTTTAACGAGGTAACGGATGGGAAAAGAGAATTTGATTACATTTATGAAACAGCCACCGAACAGCTAAAACAAAATGAATATAAAGATTTACATGGACACGTACCGTTAGAGGAAGTGTCTTATATCGAATCTGACATTGATCACTATTACATTAACGGGCTCGTACATGACAAAGACGAAAATAACATCAAGGTATACGTAACCATTAAGAATCAAATAAGCTATGAAGATAATGCTGGTTTCATTAACCGATTAGGGGCCTCCGATCACCAAGCCTATCATTTTAAACAAGATGACGGTGGGAATCTATTATTAGACGGTTATCATTTGGCGTTACATGTGCAGTCTTAGATTAATAGTAACGAGGAACACGAGGAAAGCGATAATGGTATAACTGTAACAAACTTACCCGACTACGATGATTGTAGTCGGGTTTTCTTGACTGCTAAACAGTACGACCAGTACGCTAGGGTATAGCATGTTCAACGCATTGTTCCTCTTCTTCTAAACGCTTAATAACCTCAAAAAGCTCTTTCGTAGCTTCTTCTCGAGTATAGGCTTGATCCTCTAACAAACCATATACAACGTAAAGAAGCATCACTTTTATTTCTGCAATCTCTAACTTGTGGTGGCATTTCCTAGCAAAAAGTTGAGTCTCATTTGACATGCCTTCACCCATATCTATCAGCCTCCTTTACAATCATTGTAAAGGGAATGACTATATAGTCTACGGACTATAGTCTTCACTTCTATTTGAAGCGTTATAAACATGTTTAAAAAATTTCCATGAAAAAGATCAAGTTTATGCACACTATAAGTTTTGCAAACGCTTCAAAAGTGTCATATAATGACCATAGTACATATTTGAACTTCGGTCATTATGTGTTTGTAAGGGGGATTATAATCCAAAATGACGACAACCAAGGACAAAATCTATCACGCTTCCATGGCGTTGTTTCTCTCTCAAGGCTTTGAAGCGACCACGTTAGACCAAATTACAAAAAAAGCAGGGGTGGCCAAAGGCACCTTTTTCAATCATTTTCCGACCAAGGACTCTATCATCTCGTATTTGTGTGAACAGAAGGTGTCCAGTATGGGAGAGCGGTTGAGGGTGGAGATCAGTCAAGAGACACCTGCCGAACACGCATTAATTCTTTTATTTAAATGGCTGGCCAGGATGAATGAAAGGGAGAAGGAGACGGTACGACTCATATTCCATAAACGATTCACTCATCCTCAACCATCTTCACAGGCACATCTCTATCAGACATTTATTCAAGAATGGATTCAGAATTTGATAGAAAAGGGTGTAGAAACGGGAGCATTTATAGAGGAGACAGATGCCCATCAAGCGGCGAATGTACTGGCAAGCGTGTATTTTTATACCGTGGTACAGTGGCTTGATGATCAGCTAGATGCTCCCTTAGAACTGACACTACTCCAAAGATTGCATGTCACCTTTAATGGCTTAACAGGAGAAGGAGAGGCTTTTACAATGGAACGCTATGACATTCAGAAGGATTACGACACGATCATTGTGGGCGGGGGTCTCGCTGGTTTATCTGCGGCTGCGCTTTTAGCAAAGAAAGGGAAGAAAGTCCTCGTCTTAGAAAGAGGGAATATAGGAGGCAGGGCAATCACCTTAAACATCAAAGATTTTAACTTTAACTTTGGAGCCCATGCCATATACGGCCGTGATTCCTCTACCTTACACTTGTTTGAAGAAGAATTAGGCATCAACATAGGTTGGCGAGATTTTAATCCGAATAAAGCCAAATATGATCTTGGTTCATCGTTGACCGACGTTCCCGCTAATGTTCTTGGCTTGTTCCGCACCAAAGCGATGAAAAGTGCGAGCAAAGTTAAATTCACCTATGAAATTTTTAAGACCCTTATAGGCAGAGAAAAAGGACATCCGCATATCTCAATTAAAAAGTGGATGGATGATATGGCGCTTGATGCAGAAGTGCAAGATATGATGCTCACGCTCGCCTCTTCTAATTTCTTCACCAAAGAACCGGGTAAGATTCCTTCCGACGTCTTTTTCAACTATTATAATCGTCTTTTCTCCACTAATAAGCCCGTCGCTTATATCGAGGGTGGTTGGCAGGCACTAATCAATGAGTTTATGAGAGTGATAGAAGAGAATGGCGGCGATATCAAGACCAAGGAAAAAGTGACCAACGTCCAAACAGAGGATGACCAAGTTGTCGCCGTAGAAACACCGAAAGGCACATTTAAAGCTGAGAGCTTTATCTTTTGTATTCCACCTGCGGAGTTAAGCAAACTATTCGTCGAAACCAGAATTGAACATTTGCTTAAGCATTACGCTCACTACAAAGCCAGCTACGTTTTCGTCTATGATATTGGTCTGAGGGAAAGAATAGACACCCCTTACACTTACATTTACGATAAAAAGAATAAGATTTTCATAACGGATATCTCCTACTATGATGAAACGTGTGTGCCAGAAGGCGGGCAACTGCTGCAAGCCATCGCGTATCTTAATGAAGAAGATTTGGGTCACAAAGAGACTTTGAATGAGTATCAGGAGAAAATTGAGCAACTGTATGACAAACATTTTCCTGGTTGGCGGGACCAGCTCGTGGTGCCTCGCATATCTAAGAGAGCTTCAGCACAGGAGATCAAATGGACGATGAATCAGCAAGCCATGCCAGTGTCGTTCCCAGACTATCGTAATTTATTTTTCGCTGGGGATTGGTGCGAAGGAAAGGGGCAATTATCGGAGCTCTCTTTTTCCAGTGCGTTTGAAGCGAGTCAACTCGTATTACAGAAACCATAGAGGTGCATATACAAAACAACGAATCACCTCATTGCGAGGTGATTCGTTTGGATTTAGTGGTATATTCAATTTTTTATGACAAAAACAGTGAGTATCCATTTTGGCTAGTGTGACGCCACCCCAAGTGACTCACCGCTTCACCGCTTTAATCAATACCGACTCTCCCATGAATGAAGACACCCGACCCAACGAGTCGCTTTAAGTCTTTCCCTTTAGCGTGTATGGTGCTTATCACATAACGCTCTGCGCTTTGACCGAATTGAGACTGCACGTTGGTTTTCCTATCCTGTTTACTCATAGCTCACACCCCTTTATAAGATTAAGTATACAATAATTAATTAAAATGCTAATCTCTCCTGAACATAACCTATCAACCCAATCTGTTTAGCATATTATTAGCAGCCTTAGTAAAGAATAGGGACAAGATAAATGAATGGATGGAGGAATTAAGAGTGGAAATCCGAAAACTCACACCAGCGGAGGTGTCGAATTTATGGAACTCCTATTTGACCAATACCATGGCTGTATGGGTTACCCGCTATCTCTCTAAACGGGCACAGAATGAGAAATTACACGCCATTCTTGAATATGCAGAAGAGATTGCCTACTCTGAAGTACATAAGTCTAAGGCATTTTTAGAAGAAGTCAATCATCCTCTCCCCGAGCCGTTCGATGAAGGTGACGTACAACTTGATGCACCTGCCATATACACGGATAAATTTACATTGCTACTGAAGCATTCCTTGTCTCAGGCGGCCCAGATTGTTTACACATTGTCATTTAGTACTTCCACTCGACAAGATATCCGTCAATTTTATAAGCGATGCGTAGAGAATTCGGCCACCCTGTATGATAAATTAACCGAAGTCATGATTGAGATGGGAATCCATCATCCTGAAATGCATATTCCCATACCTACACATATAGAAAAGGTGCATCATCAAAGCTATTTAGGTACGCTGTGGCGTGATCGACGTCCTCTAAATTCACAGGAGGTGAGTCAACTCACGTACAATTTCAGAGCGACAGAAGTGCTCAAGACAACGACCATGAGCTTCGCCCAAGTCACCAAGTCTAACGAACTTAAAAAGCATTACCAACGCGGCTATGATCTATATTATAAGCATTTAGACGTATTTCAAAAATTATTAGACGAGAACGACCTACCAAAATTGCCAACATGGGAGAGTGAAGTCACAGACCTGAAGACCTCCCCGTTTTCGGAGCGCGTCATGTTGTATAAGATGTCTTTACTCGCGTCTGCCGCTTCCGGACGTTATGGCATGGCGTTATCCTTTGTCCAGAGGAAGAATTTAGGCGTACATTTTATGCGCTTAATGGGAGAATCGTTACAATATGAAGAAGATAGTTTAAACCTACTCATAAAATTCGGGTACATGGACCAACTTCCCCTAGCAAAAGGGAGGGCGACCTAGAACATTCGCCCGATTTGATGTTCCTTTGTTCCGTATAACAGTTATGAGTCATAAAGTAAATCAGGGAATGTCATTTCGTTTTGACAGGGGAGAAATATATGGTTAGAAGGCTGAGAGGAGATCTAGCAAGTAAATGGAAGAAGCATCTTATCCTCTCTACACATATGGAGACCAAATCACATTTACCTTCTACAAATCGTTTGAGTAAAGCATCGTTACAACACTATTTACGTGATTATTCTACTGTTTTTTTGAAACCCGAGAGGGGAACAGGTGGTAGAGGTATCTATAAACTGATCCATAGGGACGGTAACGTTTGTGTCTACTGTAATCGGAGTAAAAAGGTTTATAACAACAAGGAAGATGTTTTGCGGGTTGTACAAAGAGAAGCGAAAAAACGAACTTATCTTGTGCAGCAGGGGATCGGTTTGTTAAAGGTGATGAATCGACCGGTAGACTTCAGAATCATACTGGTCAGGCCAGATGAAGAATGGAAGTACATGGGTGTGATAGGTAAGGTGGCATCCAAGAACAAGTTCGTAACAAACAAGTGTCAAGGGGGCTCGCCTATCACTCTTAGTCAAGCGCTACTTAGAAATGGAAGAACGAAAGCTGAAGTGGCTGATGTGAGTGAAAGACTTGAGACACTAGGGCTGCAAGTGGCTCAAAGGTTCTCCGAAGCTTCACCAGCCTTTCGAAAGTTAGGATTAGATGTCGGCATTGACCGTCAAGGTAAGATTTGGATTTTAGAGGTCAATACGGTGCCAAGGTATAAACTTTTTAAGTATCATCCTGACCAGACACTATATGGGAAAATTCATAGATCTATGATGATCATTAGAAGTAGAAGAAGAAGGTCGAGATAAGGTCGTCTCCCCCTGCACTTGTGTTTTTGCAGGGGTTTTTTATGATAATGCCAGTTTGTCAGTGTGAATAAAAATTATGTCAATGAAAGGGTATGATATGCCCTTAAATGCCTCACATTAAATAATAATCAATGTAAAGTAACAGGTTTTTTTAAATGGAGGCGAGGCAAAATGAAACAAAAGGTTGTACTGATAGGCGGTTCTGGCACTGTGGGACAAGTTTTAAGAGAGGGATTGCAAGATCAGTTTCACATGATCACTATGGATAAAAATATCAAGGGTATTTCTGGGGATGCTGTGATGGTAGACGCAATGAATCCCTCGGACCTTATAACGAAAATACCGGACGATGCGAGTGTGTTGGTTAATTTACTAGCGATTAAGACAAGCTCAGATATACAAGATCAAGATAAGTTTCACCAGATGACAGATATCTTTTTTAAAGCTTCCTATAACATCCTGCTTGCAGCGACACAAAAACACATTCCTAAAGTGATTTTTGCTAGTAGTAATCATGTCACTGACGTTTATGAAGAAAAGGGGCATTCTCTGCTCGATAGAGAAATTACCGTGTCTGACTATCCCTACTCAAAAGGATTATATGGTGTGCTGAAATTAGCTTCAGAAAATCTTGGATACATTTTTGCTCATCAGAAGAATTTGTCTGTCATCAATATCAGAATTGGAAGCGTGCCTCCTGATGAACAGAAGGCCCTCCAACAAGATGAGAGGTTACATCGAACGCTACTGACGAGGGAAGATACGGTACAATTATTTAATCTGGCTATCAGGTCTCAGAGAACATATGGTACGTATTACGGTGTATCTGATAACGCTGGTAAACCATGGTCTATAAAGGAGACGACTGAAGCACTAGGTTATGTGTCTCAATCCAATGCACAACACAAACTCAAACATCAACCTTAAGCGTTCATATGAAACATTTAAGCTTTCAAAGCAACGTTGAAAACGTTGTTATTTTAATTATAATAATCTGAAAATAACAAATAATCATTATATTAGATTATCAGCCGATTACGTGGCTGTAGCGATCTTGTCCAATAGAGAGAAGGGGTTATTGTGAGAAACTGATTATGTACAAATAAGAGGGATGACCTTACTATTAAATATAACTTTTAATGAATAAAGGAGATGATGCAATGTTAAAGTCAAGGTTACTCCCTTTCGTTACCATAACCATGTTGTGTCTCGTTTTAATTGCGTGCACAAATGAAAGCGCTTCAAATCAAGCGGAAAATGAAGGGGATAATGAGGGTACATTTGAACTGTCTATCATGGCTAACCTGCACACACCTGAAGTGCCGACGGACAAAATCTTAAATCTATTAGAAGAAGAAACAAACACAAACCTAGACATACAGTGGGTACCTGACAGTACTTATGCTGAGAGGTTGAATTCAGCGTTTGCGACGGGAACATTCCCACAAGCCGTTTATATGAAAAATATCACTACTTTCCTACAGTTCAAAGAAGCGATCCGTGACGATCAGTTTTGGGAATTAGGTCCTTATCTCGATGATTATGACAATCTGAAAAAATTAAAACCTCAAGTATTAGAAAATACGGCTGTGGATGGTAAAATATATGCCCTTTATCAAGGAAGGCCATTATCACGGCAAGGGATCATATATCGTAAGGACTGGGCGGATAATCTTGGGCTCTCTGCACCAACGAATATAGATGAATTCTATAACATGCTCAAGGCCTTTACGGAAGATGATCCTGACGGCAATGGTCGGGACGATACAATAGGACTGACGGACCGTAGTGACTTAGTCTATGGGGCCTTTAAAACAGTCGCTTCCTGGTTTGGGACGCCCAATGAATGGGGATTCCAAGACGGAGAGTTACGCCCTGAATTTATGTTTTCAGAATACATGGATACCTTGGCATTCTTTAGAGACTTACACGAGAAGGGGTACATTAATAGTGATTTCCCTGTCACCAGTAAACCGGATCAACAAGCCATGATCAAAAATGGGACAGCAGGCGTTTACGTCGGTTCCATGGGTGATGTTGGCAGCTTGTATAACGATGCGGCCAAGCTGAATCCGGACGTTGAATATGATGTGCACAATTACGTAGAAGGCCCCCATGGTGAATATGGCATTTGGGCTATTCCGGGGTATGGAACGGTTGTCTTATTTCCTAAATCGTCTGTGCAAACAGAAGAAGAGTTGAGAAACATCCTTGCGTTCTATAATCATCTCATGGACCCGCAGGTATCTAATCTTATTTACTGGGGGATTGAAGGTGAGCATTACGAAGTACAAGAAGGTGGTGCGGTCCCAACACAAGATCAAGATAAAAATGATCGTGAGGTTAAGCCTTTCCAAGCATTAGAAATTGGGGAGCCGGAAACCAATGGGAGATACGAAGGATTACACACTTATTCAGCAAAGGCAAAGTCTGAGGAATTGGTTAAAGACAATGAAAATTATTTAATTCATAATCCAACGTTGACGTTAGACTCTCCAACATTAGTTGAACGAGGAGAAAGATTGAAGCAAATCATAAGTGATGCCACTTACAATTTTATCATCGGCCAGATTGATAAAGAAGGCTTTGAAAAAGCCGTGGAAAACTGGAGACAACAAGGTGGCGATCAGATCATCGAAGAGTTTAATGCTTCCTATAATGAGATGAATTAAGTTTGGCTCAGATCAGATCATAGTCCTGATAAAGCACTAATCAAGGCAACGAGATGAATAACAAAAATGATACAACAAACAAAAAGGACATCAATGCCAAAAGCTTCCTAAACATCTGACTTGAGCTATAACCGCCTTCACATACGAGCTAACCGGTGGTGAAAAGACAATTTATGCAGAAAAAGTCTTTTCACCCCCTATTCAACTTCGTCCCGGAAAGGAAGACGGATATGAGAAATGATGTAGTCATTGAGAAACAGACGACTTTCAAAACCCAAAGACGTCAAGAATTAATGAGACAAATTAAGAAAAATAAGTGGATTTACCTCATGATCTTACCCGGCTTACTCTACTTTTTCATTTACAAATATATACCCATGTATGGGCTGATTATCGCTTTCCAAGATTATAAACCATATGCAGGGATTATGGGGAGTGAATGGGTCGGTCTCGAACATTTTCGGCGCTTGTTTACTGAGCATGATTTTTGGCTCATTTTTAAAAATACGCTTATGTTATTCGCTTTAAATCTGATTTTTTTCTTTCCTGTCCCGATCATAATCGCCCTCATGCTTAATGAGGTTAGACACCAATTGTATAAACGAACGATACAAACTTTTATTTACATTCCGCATTTTATGTCTTGGGTTATCATCGTGTCGATCAGTTATGTGATACTCACACTAGACGGGGGGATTATCAACGAGATACTGGTGAGTCTGGGCTTTGAAAAGATTAATTTTTTACTCAATCCTGACTGGTTCCGTCCAATGTACATTGCTCAAGTGATATGGCGTGAGGCAGGCTGGGGAACAATTATTTATCTCGCTGCCATAGCTGCCATCAATCCACAGTTATATGAAGCGGCGAGAATTGATGGGGCTAACCGTCTTCAACAGATATGGCATATCACATTACCGGCCATTAAGTCCGTTATTATTATTCTATTAATTTTGAAAATTGGGGATGTTTTAGAACTCGGTTTTGAGCATGTTTTCCTTCTCTTAAACTCTGCTAACCGTGAAGTAGCAGAAATATTTGACACCTATGTGTATACAGCCGGCTTAAAACAGGGACAGTTCAGCTATAGTACAGCAGTGGGCTTCTTTAAAGGCATCGTCGGATTAATCCTCATCATGTTTGCCAATTGGCTGGCCAAAAAGAACGGAGAAGAAGGCATCTATTAAGCTACACCTTGAGGAGGGATCACATGGTAGAAGATAAATCTATAGGCAGTAAGATCTTTAACTTCACGAACCTGTTTTTGCTTACGCTCATTGCGCTGGTGACGATCATTCCGTTTATTCACGTGATTGCCAGTTCATTTACAACAAGTGCGGAACTGGCTGATAAAAAGTTCGTTCTCATTCCTACTGAATGGAGTCTAGACGCTTATCGCTATATTTTTTCTACGGATACCATTTTTCGGGCATTGATGGTGTCGGTGGTCGTGACCCTAGGGGGCACCTTGTGGAGTATGTTTTTATCAACGTTAACCGCTTATGGTTTGTCTCGTAAAGATTTAGTCGGTCGAAGATTTTTCATGTTCTTCGTGGTGTTTACGCTGTTATTTAATGGTGGGATGATACCGACCTTCTTGGTCGTGAAGTATACGGGGCTCCTTGACTCGCTACTATCCTTGATTATTCCAGTCTCAATTAATGCTTTTAACATGATCATCTTAAAAAGCTTCTTCCAGAACCTCCCCGATAGTCTAGAAGATGCGGCTAAGATTGATGGGTGTAATGACTTTGGTATTTTATTTCGAGTGGTCATCCCCTGTTCCTTACCGGCTATAGCGACCATATCCTTGTTTTATGCTGTGACCTATTGGAACACGTACATGCACGCCATACTCTATATTAATGATCCTGCAAAGTGGCCAGTACAGGTACTGCTGCGGCAGATCGTCGTCTTAGCGAGTGGCTTGAATTATGACGGAAATGAGTTCACAGATGTGCCTCCTCCAGAGATTACGGTCAAAATGGCCGTTATCGTCGTCGCCACTTTACCAGTACTACTCGTCTATCCATTCTTACAAAAATATTTTGCCAAGGGTGCTTTATTAGGATCTGTGAAAGAGTAATAGATTGATAGAGTAGATCAGTGACGAAATTAAAAAAGGGCCAAGGAGCAATGGAGGGAAGCGCATGGAGGCATTTACGAGAGACCAGTGTCAAGTATTAAGACAAATGGATGAGGTGTTTGATGGTTTTATACCGTGGCTTGCGGGTCAGTATGATGCCACCACGGGAGGTTTTTATTACGCTAGCAGTGCGATTCATGATGCTCGGTTTACCCCCGATATTGAATCCACCGCTCAAGCGCTTAATATACTCGTTCGTAATAATCTTCACCAAATGTTGCCTGAACATATACGTCTTAAAATGATGCACTTCTTTCAACAGAAGCAAGACCCTCAAACGGGCTATTTTTTTGACGAGAATCCAAACATGAAAAAAGACGAAGTGATGGTACATCGCGCCCTAAATTATGCACTGGGGGCATTACGAAAGTTGAAGAGTAAACCTTTGTTTCCCTTGCCGATGCAAGCAAATGCAGCACCAGATTACGTTCGTTCCCCTGCCTCTTATGTGCAGAAGTGGCAAAGTATAGACATGAGCAACAGTTGGAGAGGGTGTGATTTACTAGCCACATCTTGTACCTATATGAGCCAAATGAGCGAGACAGAGCGTGCCCCATTTCTGGCCGAAGCGATCCGCTTTCTAGAAAGCATTCAGGACCCTGAAACAGGATTGTGGGGGGAAGGTGAGTTATACGTTCGGATCTCTGGGACGTTTAAGCTCCATACCTTCTATCACCGTTTTCAAATTCCGATGCCGAACAAAGATCGCATCTATCAAAGTATCTTACATTGTTTGAGAACGGAAGAAGCGAAGGACATGTGCTATGTACGTAATCCGATTGATTTGCTTGCCTATTTACAGGTAGACATACCGCCTGATGAATGGCTGGAGATATTAGAGAGAACTTATCAAAATATGCAGAAACTAAAGCGACAAGACGGTGGCTTTTCCAGGGAAATAAAAAATTCACCCTCCGCGCCTAATGTCGCTCAAGTCAAAGAAGGGGAGCGCTATCCTGACATGCCTGAACCCGTTCATCTCAGTCTGGGTGTATATGAGGGTGATATGAATGCCAGTACACAAGCCACTCTAATCCGACAACAGTGTTATCGCTTATCTGGTTTGCCCGTAACCCCTTTAATAGGTGCGGACAATTTCTTTAAATATCTATCATGAGAGAAGTGTGAGTCTTGAAATGTCTACGACTGACCAAGGATAAAAGCTTATCGGAACAAGCATGGGTGACATTAGCTAATCATGCGATGTATCAGTTTGGTCATGCATTGTCACTCATCTTTATTAATTTGTACTTGTGGCGACTCACTAACGATGTGTACATTAATGCATTATATAACTTAATTGCACTGTTAACTCAAGCCGTGGCCACAATCTGTATGGGTAAAATGGCGAAGCAAAAGGATCGACTTATTGTATACCGCTACGGCATTTGTTTAACGGCTGTCTTTTACCTTTGTATAGTTATGGCGCAGGAAAATATCGTGTCTTATTATGCTTTCTTTGCCTTGTTGAAGGGAGTAGCACAGGCCTGCTACTGGTTGGGGTATTTTACCTTAGTGTACGATTTTTCAACGAATCGTAACCGGCATCGTTACTTAGGTTGGAATCAGATCATCATGGGGACAGCGAACTTAATCGCACCTGCGTTAGCGGGGATCGTGATCAGTACTTATCAAGGATTAAGTGGGTACATCTTGGTCTTTACAATCGCATTTTTCATGTTTCTACTTGCCACACTAGGCAGCTTAAGAATGAAGCAGATACGTACCCATCACAAGACATACTATATGTCTTATTTGCCGCAGATGCTTCATAGAAAGCCCCAATTCTCTAAAACATTGCTCGGCTGGCTGATCGTAGGGTTCCCACAAGGCATTTTAATGTTTATTCCGCCCATCTTGCTCTTTAACATTGTCCAACAGGAGCATATCGTTGGCTATCTCAATGTGTGCTTTTTAAGCTTATCGATCGTCTCCAGTTATCTCATTTCACGCATAGCCAATTTGGAGTCAACGCTGTTTTATTTATGTCTATCAACTTTTGGTTTTATATCCTCATCGTTATGGCTACTGTGGGATATAGCGTTGTGGACGGTTGTGCTGTTTATGGCTACCCATGCCCTCTTTAAACCGCTTCAAGCAAATACGTATGCGGCCTATTATTTTAAATGGATTGAATGGCTTCCCCTTAGACAACATTTCAAGGTCGAATCGGTCGTACTGAGAGAATCGATTATCAACTTAGGAAGGGCGATGGGGATTGTACTCTTTATGTTTATCGTCAGGGACTCAACCACTATGTTGCCAGTGGTGATCGTGGCCGTTATGGGGCTACAGATGATCATTCCTATTTTAGTGAAAAATGCTAGTGAGGAGGGTGAAGATGAATACCAGATTAAATCAACAAAGACATCGATCTAAACCTCGATCTAACGCGTCAGTGTGGCAGGCCGATCTAGGGGATGGTCATTATCGCAACCCCATTATACACGCTGATTACTCAGACCCTGATGTGATTAGAGTCGGGGAAGACTTTTATATGGTGGCTTCTAGCTTTAATATGTCGCCATGTTTGCCCGTTCTTCACTCAAAAGATTTGGTGAACTGGCGTTTGATTAATAACGTGTCTGAAACGATGCCCTTTGCTAAGTATGATTTACCGCGCCATGGAGAAGGGGTGTGGGCTCCAAGCATTCGCTTTCATGAGGGGTTATTCTGGGTGTTTTTTGCCACGCCAGATGAAGGTGTCTTCATGAGTACCACAGATGATCCGTTTGGCTTGTGGTCCCCTTTACAACTCGTCAAAGCATGTAAAGGTTGGATCGATCCCTGTCCTTTTTGGGATGATGATGGGCAGGCTTACCTTGTCCACGCTTTTGCCAAAAGTCGCGCAGGAATTAAAAGCAAGCTACAAATCTGCAGCATGAAACCGGATGGAACCGCATTACTTGACGAAGGGATATATGTCTTTGATGGGCATGATCACCACCCTACCATTGAGGGACCCAAGCTATACAAACATAACGGGCTCTATTACATTTTTGCACCTGCCGGAGGCGTCACAACAGGCTGGCAAACGGTGCTGAGGTCGAAAAGCATTGATGGACCGTACGAGGACGGGGTTGTGCTACACCAGGGCCATTCCAACACGAATGGTCCGCACCAAGGGGCATGGGTCATGCTTGAGTCAGGAGAATCTTGGTTTGTCCATTTTCAGGATAAAGGGGCCTATGGGCGTATTACACACCTCCAACCGATGCGATGGGAGAACGATTGGCCAGTCATAGGGCAACGCACGAATAAGCAAGAGATAGGAGAACCCGTTGAACGTTGGAAAAAGCCGAGTGTAGGAGAAGAAGCCATCGACAATCCTTCATTTATGTCTATTGACACGAGTGATGATTTTAAGGCAACCACGCTAGGACGACAATGGCAATGGCGAGCCAATGTCAAAAAGGAGTGGTACACACTAACAGAGCAACGTCTACGCTTATATGCCTACCCACAACCGCAAGGGATCAGTACACTCTATGATACGCCTCAGATCCTAACTCAGAAGTTTCCAGCCCCTGCGTTTACAGCAACAGCTTCAATCTCATTTTATCCTCAGGATGATCAAGATTATGCTGGGTTGATGATCTGTGGTCAATCCTACGCCAGTATCATGGTACGTCAGCTCGGTAACGGGGTGCAATTGCTCATATGTGAAGGCGCTGGGGGACACCCCGGTGAAAAAGTAGTTGAATCACAACGAGTCATCGCCCATGTCAACTCATTCACGTTTTACTTACGTGTAAAGGTCGATGATCAGGCTCGATGTCATTTTAGTTATAGTTTAGACGATCAAGCATACAAGCTTGTCGATCAACCTTTTAGGGCAACGCCCGGAAAATGGGTCGGTGCGCAACTGGGGATGTTTGCTTTGAGCAAATTGAACGTTCCCCGTTCTGGATATGCTGATGTCCATTGGTTTAAAGTGAGCAAATCTTAATTCGAAATTCGATGTGTGTATGACATAGACAGTCAGTATGGCTAAGAAAAATTGATAGTCAATGAGAAGAGGTGCAGTAGAGTGATGACACAATCAATGAATCACGAGGAGACATTCGAAAATCCCATTATACCAGGCTTTTATCCTGATCCCTCAATATGTCGAGTGGGAGAAGACTATTACTTAGTAACATCTACATTCCACTATTTTCCCGGTGTGCCCATCTTTCACAGCAAAGATTTAGTAAACTGGCGCCAAATAGGACATGTCCTAGATCGCCCGTCACAACTTAATCTTGATGGAACCCCTAGTTCAAGAGGGATATATGCGCCCACGATTCGGTATCATCAAGGCGTTTTCTATATGATCACCACTTTTGTTGAGAGTAAGAAAGGGGCTCGCCGCAATTTTTATGTCACGGCTGAAAATCCTGCTGGTCCGTGGTCCGACCCAAATTGGCTAGAAGATGCGCCGGGTATAGATCCTTCTCTCTTCTTCGATGATGATGGCCGCGTATATATGACAGCCAACCGCGTGCCACCATCAGGGCGAGAATACCCAAAGCATATGGAAATATGGCTACAGGAACTAGATATCGAGAAGAAACAGTTAATAGGACCAAAGTATAGCTTGTGGGATGGCGCGTTAAAGCAAATTCACGCCCAAGAAGCCCCACACCTGTATAAAATCGAGGGTCAGTATTATCTTATGATTGCCGAAGGTGGGACCGGCTTTACGCATTCTGTTACGATCGCCCGTAGTGAATCCATAACGGGTCCTTATGAAAATTGTAAAATGAACCCTATTCTGACTCACCGACATTTGGGGAGAGACTATCCTATTACCTCTGTCGGTCATGCTGATATTGTCCAAACGCAAAATGGAGAATGGTGGATAGTTTGTCTAGCGACACGTCCGTACGGAGGGGAGTATAGAAATTTAGGCAGAGAGAGTTTTCTAGTGCCTTTTAGATGGGAAAACGGTTGGCCCGTCGTGAATCCTGGGAAAGGAATCGTGGAAATGACGACAAAGCGTCCTCATTTAAAGTCATTCCCGTGGCCGACACGTCCAGCTTGTGATCATTTTGACACCCCCCAATTGGATATGGCATGGAATTTTATCCGTACGCCAAGAGATCATTTTTGGTCCTTAACTGAACGTCCAGGACACTTACGTTTACGTCTGAAGCCCGAGCGCATGACAGAAATCTGTAACCCTAGCTTTGTTGGACGCCGTCAACAGCATATGACATTTGCTGCTAGAACAATGATGGTGTTTGACCCCCAGAATGAATGGGAGACAGCAGGGCTCGTTCTATTACAAGACCATGATTTTCAATACCGTATGGAGAGCGCCTTACACGAGTCAAAGAATATCATCCGTCTGATTAAAAGAGAGCATGGAGAGGAAGAAGTCATTGCAACCCAAGAGATAGCAGGTCAACGGTTGTATTTGAAAGTAGAGGCCGCCGGACAAGATTATCATTTTTACTATGCACGACATGCTGAAGAGTGGCAAGTATTAGCTGAGTATATGGATGGAAGACTGTTGAGCACTGATGTCGCTGGCGGTTTTGTTGGGGCTTATATCGGGTTGTTTGCCAGTAGCCAGGGTCACGACAGTTTGAATGTCGCTGATTTCGACTGGTTTGAATATATAGGGGTGCCTCAACAATAAATATATGAAAATTAAAACCATTTTTAACAACGTTGTTATGTAGAGGCACCGCCTAACCAAACAGTTTAAATTCTTTTATTACTTTACAAAGGGGGGATGAAACGGGGTAGTGAGATGACTTCATAGATTGGCAGAATAATATATTGAGAGAGGTGATCGATTTGAGGTTGAGATTAACATTTTATCCCTTTTTATTAGTCTTGATCCTGTTTTTGACCACTGTCCAACCGTCTAATATGCAGGCCAAAGATCCAAGTACTTTCATTAAAAGCGTTGCTGATCAAACCAATGTATATGAGGCAGAGGACGCAACGGGGGAGGGCATCATAGTCGATGATAAGCACCCTGGATATACGGGGACCGGCTTCATCGATTTTGTTCCCAACGCACCTGGTGGATATATCGAATGGCAGGTTGAAGTCCCTGAGGACGGAGCGTTTACTCTAGCGTTTCGCTACGCCCACGGTAAACCGGATAACCGCTACGCTGAAGTAAGTGTTAACGGCGAAGTGGTCACGCCTGAACTCGATTTTCATTCTACAGGTGATTTTATTAATTATGAATATGTACACACCACGGCGCAATTACAAGCAGGGGATAACACTGTCCGTTTGACAGCACTGGCCCCAGAAGGTGGCGCAAACCTCGACCACCTGTACGTCTATCAACCGTTTGATGAAACCTATGAAGCGGAAGAGGCCACCGGGGAGGGCATCATAGTAGATAATAAGCACCCTGGTTATACAGGAACAGGTTTTGTTGATTATGTGCCTAATGCACCGGGGGGATACATCGAGTGGACGGTGGATATCCCATCAGAAGGTGAATATACACTTGAATTCCGCTATGCGCATGGAGGGACAGATAATAGGAAGAAAGACATTAGGGTGAATGATGAAATGGTGATCAATGACCTTGATTTTACCCCTACCGGTGACTGGACACAGTGGCACACATCTGCAACACAGGTGGCTTTACCCGCAGGAGAAGTGCTGATTAGAGCCACGGGTGTTGAGAGTAATGGTGGTGCCAATATTGATCACCTTAGGATACACAATTTATTGGATGAAAACGAAGAACCCGTGCAGATGGAAATGGTCGAGTTATCCGAGATTGTCAGTGGTCTAGAGCTAAAGAAGCTAGAGTCTCTAGGTTTGATTGCACCAGAAGTACGAGATGAGAACCGTCCACTGACCCGCTTAGCGTTCATGGCCATGGTCAATGAAGCGTTCGGTTATGTTGATAATGAGACCTTTGTCGGGATTGAAACACAAGACAGCATTTGGGAAGTGGCCGAACAGGAGTGGTATGCCTATGTTCTAAAAGCGGCCCAGGAAGCAGGATATATGCGGAGTGACGACGGTCAAATCCAGCCGTTTGACCATATGAGCAGGCTCGATACGGCTATAGCCATATCTTATCTACTAGATTTAGAACCAAACCCAAACGCGGCTAAGAGATTCCAAGATGTGGATGACATGCCCGATAAGAGTAAAGGGGCGATAGGGGCCGCTGCCTCTAAAGGGTATATGAGAGCACTTGCTAGTGGTAAGTTTGGCGTAAGTGAGCCTCTGACGTACACAGAAGCAGAAGCGTTAATCGAGCGAATCTCACCGACAGAGACACAAGAAGCGCGTGTGGTCAGTGCCGATGTTGTCGCGGACAATATCGTGCTCGTGACGCTCAATACGACATTTGAAGACGTTGATTTTAATGATGTTGCACTACAGATTCCGGCCGGAAGCTGGGACACATTAACACCAACACTGAAGACATTTGCTGCAAGTAAGGTAGCGCAAGCCCAGAACATGTTTGGCCATACAGTGTTAGTCTATGAAACGGTGCACCCTTTAGGAGAGAACGCCACTTATTCGGAATCGGATGATACCACATTTACAGGCGATCTAGAGGATGCCATTCGTCGAGCAGAGAGATATGTGTCATGGCAGATGGATCATGGCGGCTGGACGAAGGGAATGGATTATAGTCGTATGTGGGATGGATCGGAGAGAAAATCTAATCAACTCGGACCTGATGGTGAAACCGAACTAGGCACCATTGATAACGATGCCACAATAAGGGAAATGAGATTGATTGCTGAGGTTTATCGTGAAACGGGAGATGAAGTGTTCAAAGAAAGTGTACAAAAGGGCTTAGACTTCTTACTGACCATGCAGTATCCAACAGGGGGATGGCCTCAAGTTTATCCGCAACGAGGAGAAGAAGGAAGCTCGGTGTATTACTCTAACTACGTCACATTTAATGACGATGCTATGATCAATGTGTTGAACCTGATTGACGATATCTTACAAAAACGCTATCCGTTTGATGAAGATATTATCGATCCACAGTACTATGACAGACTACAGGCTGCTGAGGAAAAGGGGATTGACTATATTCTCAATTCGCAAATTGAAGTGGATGGGGTCTTAACAGCGTGGTGTGCGCAGCATGACCCTGACACATATGAACCCCAAGGCGCTCGTTCCTATGAGCATCCGTCTATTTCAGGTTCTGAATCCGTGGGGATAGTCAGCTATCTTATGTCTAGACCGAACCAAACTGAAGAAATCACAGAAGCCATACAAGGAGCCTTAACTTGGTTTGATGAAGTCAAATTAGAAGGTATCCGCTATGTGAGTGCAGATCCTAACGGAGAATATTTTGTCGAGGACCCCAATGCTGTTACTTGGTACAGATTTTACGACATTGGGACCAACCTGCCCATCTTCTCAGGTCGTGATGGTGTGATTAAGCGAGACATCAGAGAAATTGAGCAGGAACGCAGAGATGGGTATTCGTGGGGCGGGAATTATGCTGAGCAGTTATTAGAAGTGGCTCAAACAACAGGGTACTTTGAAAACAAAGTATACGCCTCCGTTGTTCATAACGCCTCAACGAATACTGAAGGGCAAGCATTAGTTGTGGGCGATCGACAACAGGTAAAGGAGCAGAGGCCAAAAATGGAAGCGTTACCAAATACTTTAACGGTGAGCAAAGACGGGACAGGTGATTATACAACGGTACAAGAGGCTATTGATGCAGTGCCATCCAATAACACCCAACCCGTTGAGATTCACATCAGTAACGGTATATATGAAGAAGTGGTCACGGTGCCTGCGGACAAACCCTATATATCAATTATCGGGGAAAGTGCCGAAGACACAGTCATCACTTATGATAATTACGCAGGCAAAGAAAGACCTAACGGTGGGACGTATGGGACGAGTGGTAGTGCCAGTGTGTTTTTAAGAGCGAGTGATTTTACTGCTAAGGATATCACCTTTGAGAATGCTTTTGATCGCACGCTCGATGTCTCCGGTAAACAAGCCGTCGCTGTGTATGCTAGTGGAGAAAGAATGGCATTTTATAACACGAGATTCCTTGGCCATCAAGATACGCTGTTCGTGCACAGTGGGAGTCAGTATTTTTATCAAAGCTATATTGAAGGGGACGTTGACTTCATCTTTGGTGGTGCGAGAGCGGTCTTTGAAGAGTGTACGATCTTCTCTCTAGATCGCGGATCAGACTCAAATAACGGTTATGTCACGGCCGCAAGTACCTTAATCACACAACCTTATGGATTATTATTTTTGAACAGCCGTTTTGAAAGTGATGCGCCTGCTGGGACCGTTTACCTAGGAAGACCGTGGCACCCGAGTGGTAACCCTGATGCTATTGGTAGTGTGGTTATCATGAACAGTTATCTCGGGGAGCACATCAAAGAAGTGCCATGGACCGATATGTCTGGTTTCTCATGGGAGGATGCCAGATTTTATGAATATCAAAACGAGGGGCCCGGGGCAGTTTTAAACGATTCAAGAGCACAATTGTCAGATGAAGAAGCGGCAGCATTAACCGTTGAGACTGTACTCGACGGCTGGCAGCCTAAACAATAATCCAAAAGCCCACAGTGATCAAAACTGTGGGCTTTCCTACTGTAGGCTTTACTACATCTACTCTGCCTTTTTAAATGAACGGTATTTACCCGGCGTGGTGCCCTCGTGTTTACGGAAAGAACGAATAAAGTTTTGAGAGTTGTTATACCTTAATTTTTCCGAAATCTCTTTAACGGACATAGTCGTTTCTAGTAACCATTTTTTCGCCATATTGATACGATATAGGCTGAGATATTCACTAAATGATAGGTTCGTTTCTTTACGAAAAATACTGCTTAGATAGTTAGGATTATAATGTAGTCTCGTTGCGATAGATTCTAGAGTGATATCCGTATCAAACTCTTGCTGTACAATGTGAATGATATTATCGGATAAGTTTTTGTATTGAGACGCTGTACGCTCTTCGATCTTTTGAATGAGGGGGTAGATAATCACATGTTTGAACCACCTCTCGATGTCCGCTTGTGTTTTTAATTCGTAAAGTTGATCAAACATTGATTTCTTATAATCAACTTCTAGGAAATCGACACCTAAGGTTTGCATAAGCTCAATGAGATCAGTCAGAAACCTAAAGATAGAGATGAGATAATACGTATGGTTTCCGTCTTTGGCAAAGATGGTATTTAATAGATGATGGAGTGACTCATCCACCTTGGGTTTATCCCCAACCTTTATCGCATCAAAAATATCGTTCTCTATGTGTTTGGGAAAGAAAGTATGGAACGTAGTCCCTCGGTCTAGATTTTCAAAGAAAATAATAGATTCCGTGCCAGATTTAAGTCTATACTTTAATGCCTCCAACCCTTCCTTATAGGCGTGCTTCGTTGCATGCAATTGTTCATAAGGTAAGCTAATTCCCACACTTACGGGAATATCAAGAGATTGTTTAACTTTCTTTTGAATATCTTGTGCTAAACCGTTAATAAAACGTGTATACAACTCTTCTGTCTCATGTTGACTTTGGATGACCGTTACTTGTGTATGGTTCATGACAATGGGTGTCATTCTCTGCTCACGTGGGATAAGGTCTTCGACCATGGTATTGACGGCAAACAGTAACAGGTCACGATCCTTGTCCTCGTATGCCGTATGATCTAGGGTGTCTATTTGGAGGGTGAAAACACATAGTCTTTTCCATTCCTTTTGAAAACGAAAAGAATTCAGTTTAGACTCAATTTCATCTGGACTCACATGGCCGTGTAATAGTTTCACCATAAAAAACTGCTTTAACTGCGTCACTTGTCCTTTTAGGCTTTCTTCTAATTTATCGTGACGGTCTAACATGTGTTGGATTTGACTTTCTATCAATTCGAACTCATTATGATGCTTGTGGTTAGCATGCTGTTTAAAATCCGTCCTTTGATTAAATGTTTGAGTGATCATGTTTTGTAGTTGACGAACGGGCTTGTATATCCGACGTGACCCCACAAGGGAGATCGTCAGAGAGAGTGTGAGCAGGAGGACACAGATCAAAAAGGTGAACCAACCGATTGAACTCGATTCTTTATTAAGGTCACTAATCTTAATCACCGAAAGGTATGTCCATTGATTGAAATCAGATTGCCGAAAAGTGACTTTGTAATCGGTTTCATTTAATGTGATATTAAATTGTCCTTCACTTAAACCGCTCTCTTTTAATCTCGTCAATTCGTGATTGGACATATCGCGGCCAATAAATTCAGGGTCACTGTGCGCAATCACTTGAAATGTCTCATCTAGTATCATGATTTTTTCTGAATCTAAGGGATGGGACATAAGACTCGTAAGTTTGCAAACAGGGATTTTAGCCACAATAACACCCGTTTTTGTGGTACTTCGTAAGGGTAATTGTTTCACCAGATTAATATAGTAGGCGCAAGCGTCTGTGACGTAGGGATTGAACAAAACGTTATCTTTTTCTTCCAGCACCCATGCCGATCTTGTGGGTAAAGACAAATAATTGGAGGTGATCGTGTCGTATTGGTCGTCAGTTAATCGTGTCAGCCCATTATTATTAATAAGCCAACCGCTCTCTAAACTCACCAGTAAAATATCGGTGATGCCCGTATCGAAAGTTTGGAGATGGTTGAGTTCTTTTTTAATCTGATTGTACTGTTGAAACTGATAAAGTGTTAACGGTTGGTGTAACGTTTCTGTTAAGAATGAAGAAGTCACAAAGTAATTAAAAGAATGGTTGACTGTTTTCAGTAATTGCTCCACATTCGTTTGAATCTGGTAAACGCTCTGTTCTTTTTCTTTAGCAACATTGAACTGGATGACCTCAGCTGACTTCATATAAGAGAATAAACCGACAATAATAACGGGGACCGTGCCTAATATAATCGCAAAAGTGATAATCTTAGTGTAGTAATGATTAAATTTTTTTATCATACCCTTCTCCTCACATGTCCAGAAATGTCACAACGCTACAGGGAAAATTGTCAGATGATGTTCTACTTGTCTTAAACATAAATTTAACAGAATATTCAAAACTAGTCCATCTTATCTTTCTATCACATGCATATTCAAACACTTATCTCTATCGTAATTGAAGATAATATTAGAGCACCTAATCGCATTACTCACATAAGGATTATAGATGTTATGTGATAAGCTATTTATCATTTACTGTAGGGAAAGGGTCATTAAAATAGTTGGATCAAGTCGTTGATGAAAGGAGGGATTGAATGTCTCAGATGAGGGTGTTTTTGGCTGGTGATTCAACGATGTCACATTACGACCAATCTGTAGCACCTAGAGCCGGGTGGGGGCAAATGTTACACGCATTCCTGTCAGATGAAGTCGACGTGGTCAATGAAGCAGCATCAGGTAGAAGCTCTAAGAGTTTTATACATGAGGGTAGATTAGAACGGATAGCCAAGCGTATACGAAGTGAAGATTACTTGTTTATCCAATTCGGACACAATGACCAAAAAGATGATGAAAGGCATACAGAGCCTTATGGTTCTTATCAGTCATACCTCAAGCAGTATATAGATTTGGCGAGGGACAAGGGTGCTTATCCCGTTCTTTTGACCTCCATCCATCGCAGAAAATTTGATTCAGAAGGCAAGATTGTAGATACCCATGGTCATTACCTTATCGCTATGAGAGAACTGGCTAGCCAATGCCAAGTCCCACTCATTGATATGGCTGCGAGTAGTCAAGCTTTATTTGAATCCCTTGGACCGGATGGAACAAAGGACATCTTTCTATGGCTCGAGCCGGGGGTCCATCCCCACTATACAGAAGGGGTTCAAGATAACACGCATTTTTCTGAACATGGCGCAAAAGAAATGGCAAGACTCGCTGTCATGGATCTCGTAACATTGTCGTTTCCCTTGGCACAGAACGTTGTGAAGGACGCTTTACTTAGGAGATAATCATAAAATACATGACAGTGTATTCAAATATGTTAGGAGGAGATCATATGGGCCGTATCGGTCAATGGGAAAATGCAGAACCTGGGGTGAAGCGTAAGATCCTTAATGCAAATAAAGGCTTAATGATGATGGAAGTTCATTTTGAAAAAGGGGCCCAAGGTTATAAGCACCAGCATGTTCACGAACAGATGAGCTACTGTTTAAAGGGTAAGATAGCCTTCACGATCGATGGTGAGGAAACGGTCATCTCCGAAGGGGAAACTTTATACATCCCAAGTGATGCTGTACATGGTGTTATCGCTTTAGAAGAATCGGCGTTACTAGATACTTTTACCCCTATCAGAGAAGACTTGTTAGAGGAAGAGTAGATGTAGCCAATAACAACGTTGTTATTTTAAGGGCGTTCATTTATAATAGAGTCATACACATGAAGGTAAGTGGAGCGATTCATTCGGGTTTACGATTTGAAGGGCGTACGGTTATGACTGTTAAAGAGTAGCAAAGGAGAGGGGACTCCTCTCCTTTTTACAAGAAAGATTAGAGAGAGGGAGCGTACATGGACACATCGGCTCGAATAGGAGGAGAGCAAACGGAGGAAACGCCCACTCATTGGCGAACCATACTGTTGTTTTTTCTACCTTTAGGTTTTTCAGCTAGTTTGGTGACCGTCTCACATGTGATCATTCACAGTACTCTAGCTCGCGCACCAAACCCCGAAGCCGTGATTGCGAGTTATGCAGTGGCTTTAAGCTTTTTTGCCGTATTTGAACGCAATGCCATTATGCTACGCCCAACGGCGGCTAAGCTTATTCAAGATCATCTCTCTTTCCGTGCTGTTTCGAGGGTGACATTATACGTGTTATTAATCGTGATGGCGATCACTTTGACGATTGCTTTCACTCCCCTTGGAGCTTGGGTTTTCACTTACATGTTTGGTGTTGAGCGGTCCTTACTCCCCTCGACACTTGATGCGTACAAAGTGCTCGTATTCGTGACGATCTTTTCAATCATTCGATGTTTGTTTCAGGGGATTATTATCGGTAATTTACGGACCAAATGGATGACGATCGGGATGGTCATCCGTTTGTTTTTCATGGCAACAGTGGCTTGGGTGTTTCTCTACTTAGGCTGGGTGGAACAGGCTTATATCGGTTCTGTAATCTTTTTGATTGGCATGGCCATCGAGGCGTTGGTCAGTGCCCTTGAGGGGACGTATTTACTTAAGAAACTACCGAAAAGAAGAGAGAATCATCATATTGATAAAAGTCGTCACGTCTTAAGTTTCTACTATCCGTTGTTATTCGCTTCATTTATGGCTGTTTTGGTTCAACCTTCTATTAACGCTATGCTCAGTTGGAGTGAAAAAGGGGCTCTAGCCGTGGCTTCCTTTGCCGTAGCCTGGTCCTTTACTCAGCTGTTTTTAAGTTTTACAACGTATATCCATCAAATCGTCCTTAATTTTCATCGTAAAAATGGACGTGCGGTGCTTCGTTTTGCCCTTGGGGTTAATTTTATTCCTGGTTTCGTACTGGGCTGCATCGCTTTCACACCATTAGGGCCTTGGGTATTGCAACACATCGTTGGGTTGTCAGGTGAACTGTTAGTAGAAGGGATTAGGGCGATTAAGTTCTTTCTAATATATGCGCTCGTTTTTCCTTGGCTAGATTTTTGTCACGGATTAGTGATGGTAAGGGGCAATACGCCGGTGATGGCTTTCACTCAAGCCTGTAACATCGTGATGACGTGGATCATGTTAGGCGTACTGGTGTTTATCACCCCTTCACTAGGGGGAGCCATAGGCGCAATAGCCCAAGGGACCGGCTTTTTATTTGAATTACTACTCATTCTATGTATCTTGAACATCAGTGTCGTTAAGAAAGGGCGTACAGAAAAGGGAATACAAAAAGCAAAAGCATAAAACCAAAATTATAGGCAAAAGAAACCGAAAGTATAAAGGCAAAAGCTTAAAACCAAAGGTATAGAATCAGATGCATAAATCACAGCAGTTCACTCTTGGGTATTTTTGGAAGAAAAAGGAGAAAGGTGGTCGTCTATATGCTCGCTGTTGACCATAAGGTTGATCAATTACGCCAGATTTTGAAGGAAGAGAATAAACAAGGGGTTTTACTAACCCAACAGAAAAACGTGTCCTGGCTTACAGGGGGCAGGAGTTTTATTAATGTGGCCAGTGAGGTGGCAGTGGCATCCGTTCTCATCACAGATGAATCGGTCACCCTCGTGACGAATAATATTGAGAAACAGAGATTATTAGAAGAGGAAATGTCAGATATGTGTGACAAGGTGGAAGTATTTCCGTGGTATACGCCTGAAGAACGAGAAGCTTGGCTTAACCAACTCATGCAGCAGGAAATCATAGTTGATACAGACTGGGAGAAGCACTTATTCCCATTGCGTACAGTTATGGATGCCAAAGACTTGCCACAAATCCGTCATCTAGGCATTACAGCGGCTGAAGCTATCGAAGCGACAGCTTTTCAGTTAAAAAGGGGCCAAACGGAGTATGAAATAGCCGGGTTACTAGCCCAGCATTGTCTGAGCAGGGAGATTGAACCGATCGTCACGCTAGTAGCCGCTGATGAAAGAGTGTATACTCGTCGCCATCCACTTCCTACAAGTAAAAAGTTGGATCGTTATGTGATGCTCGTTTTATGTGCTCGACGTGCTGGAAGAATCATGTCAGTCACACGCCTTGTCCATTTTGGTTCGCCTACACAGGACTTGTTACAGCGACATGAAGCCGTCGCCTTAGTCGACAGCCATATGATTGTCAATACGACCCTAGGGCGACCATTTTCTGAATTATTTGATATCATGAAAGCGGCCTACACTGAAGTGGGCTTTCAAAACGAGTGGCAACACCATCACCAAGGTGGTCTTAGTGGTTACAGTACAAGAGAAGCTTTATTGCTACCTCAAAGTACTCACAATGTACAATTGCACCAAGTATACGCTTGGAACCCTAGCGTACCGGGGGCTAAGTCTGAAGATACCATATTAGTAGAGGATAAGGGTATACCCCATCTATTAACCTATACGAATCAGTTTCCTTATGAAACATTTGAGGTCGGGCGAAAGGAGATTAAGCGCCCAGCCATACTCGTGCGTAAAGCACATTAGGCATGTGAGGCATGGATAATCAGAGAATCGTACTGGATAGCAAAAAAAAAGTGCACAATGACGTGCACTTTTTTTGACGGCTCTACAATACATGTTGGTCTGAGGTTGGGGTAGGGTTGTCATTGAGGGACTTATGGTCAGGGTCTTCATAAGGGTTGAGTTTGCGACCTGTATTCCCAGCCATAAACCATAAGTAATAGACTTGATATCCACCCGCAGCATTGACAGGATGATACCCTACATCGATCGCAAAACTGTCACCTTGCCTAATCGTATACGCATCATCTATCTTGCCATCCTTCGTATAGTGTAATTGTACACCGAAGCCATGACTAGGATTAAGCTGGAAATGATAGATTTCCTCTAGATTAGGCTCCTCAGGGGCATGTTCTCCGTCATGTTTATGTGGAGGGTAACCAGACCAATGCCCGGGGTCATTAAACGTTTCTCCGAGAACGATGCGTTGGACACGCCCGTCCGCGTTATCAGCAATAATATCATGGACCTTTCTTTGCCACATTTGTTGTCCACGCTGATGGACGACGATATCATCTGGTCGGATAACAAACGGTTCGTGCTTGACGTCCGCTAATGCTTTACAGACAGCAATCTCCACATTCGTTTCAGCTTCCACTTCATACTCAGAGTGACACGGGATATACGCGGCAGTCGCTTGCCCCTCAAACACATTCTTTCTGCCACCGAGCTGCTCCCATTGAATGCCTTCTGTACGAATGGTGGCTTTTCCCGATAAAATCACAAGGACCGTTTCAAACCCTGCCGTTTGCTTACTGACGGTTTCCTTTTCTTTAAGAGAAATTTTGGCTAGGGCGAGGTAATCTAACAAGGCGTCACTCTCGGCAATGATGTCCTGGTACCCTTCAATTTTTTCTGCTTTGTAAAATCGCTTCAATTCCATATCATAACTCCTCTCCTATGCATTAAATTAACAACGTTGTTAACAACATACTACAATATTAAAAAAATTTAAGCAATCATTATTCTCGATAGATTAAAATGACACAAGGTCGTGTGTTTTGTGTTTTTCCTTCATAGAATCGTCCCTTAGCGTCGACCATTTGACTTGAGTGATCAGCGGGAAAGAGAGGTAGAACGGTGAAAGATGTGGTCTTGGTGCGAGTTTTGGATTGAATCACGACGTCTAACCGAATAATATAAATATTCTAAAAAATATTGAAACCGCACAGGAGACATGATAATATAAAATTACAACGTTGTTATTACAATGTAAACCCTTACATTGAGGTTTAAGTCCAGTGAGGATACCAAAACACGAAGGGATTTGACATCAATCAATGGTTAACGGTCAAGACGTACGATGTTCATTTTTTAAAAAGGGGGAGGACAATGTTTAAAAAGGGTAAATCTAAGTTTTCTATCACCGTTGTATTCCTTATGGTTGCTTTATTACTAAGTGCATGTACGAGCTCGGAGCCAAGTAGTCAAGATACGGACGGACAATCTGCTGATGGGGAAGATTATGATGTGGAGTTCCGTTTTCTGTGGTGGGGCAACCAAGATAGACATGATAGAACTTTAGCCTTGATTGACAGATATGAGGAGCTCAATCCCCACGTTAAGATTCACCCTGAATTTTTAGGCTTCAGTGATTATGCTGACCGATTAGCCACACAGGTAGCAGGAGGGAACGCACCTGATCTATTCCAAATGGTGGACCGATGGTTACCAATGTATGCGACTAGAGGCCAGTTGGCAGATTTACAGCCTTATATTGACTCAGATGTCATTAATACTGAGCATATTAATCAAAGCAGTTTAGACCCAGGGTACATCGATGATGAACTGGTGGGGTTAAGCACAGGTAGTAACACTTTCGCTCTCGTCTATGACCCGGATCTTTTCGAGGAAGCGGACGTCCCTGTATTGGAGCCTGGGTATACCTGGGAAGAGTTTGCTGACACCGCTCGCCTTTTGGCCGAAAGACTAGACATGTACGGAACCTATGTCGATGTCAATCATGCACGATCCTTCGGTCACTATTTATTGCAACATGCTCAGTGGTTATATAACGAAGAGGGTACAGGCTTAGGTTGGGAAGATGAACAACTATTTGTAGACTTCATGAATTATTGGCTTGACCTTGAAGAAGAAGGGGTCGTTCCTCCAGCCGATGTTGTTGAATCAGCCAACACGATAGAAAACTACCTCATTGTTAATGAACAAGCCCCCATGCAAATCATTCACAGTAACCAGATTGTTGCTGTAACGAACGCCGCAGACCGCGAATTTGAAATGACTATACTCCCTTCACATGAAAACGGGAACACGGGAGCGTACGTCAGGGCATCTATGTTCTTCTCCATGAGTCCAGACACTGAACACCCGGAAGAAGTGGCCAAATTTATGGATTGGATGACCAATGATGTAGAAGCCAATGAGATCATACAGGGGGACAGAGGGGTGCCGGTGTCTTCTGCCATTAGGGAACACTTGTATAGTAATGTTGAACGAACGGTCCAACAACAGTTTGACTACATTGACCTCATTGCTGATTATGCTGGTGATGTGCCACCACCTCCCCCTCCGGCCGGCAGTGAGCTAGACGATGTCTTTGATCGTGCATTTTATAACGTATTATATAAAGCGATGACACCAGAAGAAGCGGTTGAGACATATAGGCAAGAAAAGATAGATGTCATCAACAGACAGTAAAGCATTGACTTAGAAGTTAGAAAGCCATCTAAATAAGAGTGTTGTTTAGATGGCTTTAGCTTCTCTAAGGAGGTTAGGACATGGAGAACGTCCCTGTACAAGGTGGTAAGAAACGCCAGGTCGTTGAAACCACATTGAAACAAAGGACGATCAGAAACAATCTGATCGGTTATGCCTTCATTTCACCGTGGCTCATTGGTTTTATTGGTATTATCGTCGGTCCCATGTTGTACTCGCTTTACTTATCTTTTACTCATTACGATCTATTAAGTGCGCCTAGTTGGATCGGAATGGAGAATTACATTAATATTTTCACGCAAGACCCACGATTTTGGACAACCTTGAAAGTTACATTTCTGTTTGTTTTTATTGCCGTACCCTTAAGACTCATATTTGCACTTGCGATTGCCATGCTAATGAACATGGGATTCAGAGGGGCCGGTGTGTATAGCCTCATCTATTACGTTCCTTCAATAATCGGTGGCAGTGTCGCTGTGGCTGTAATATGGAGACAAATATTTGGTCGTGAAGGGGCATTAAACCATGTGCTCGCTTGGTTTAATATAGAAGGTTACAACTGGTTTGCACATCCGGACTATGCGTTATCTGTCCTTATTTTACTTATTGTGTGGCAGTTCGGTTCACCAATGGTCATTTTCTTGGCCGGTTTACGACAAATACCTTCAGAGTTATATGAAGCGGCGGCCGTTGATGGGGCCAATGCTTTTCATAGATTCTTTCGTATTACTATTCCGATGCTAACACCGGTGATATTTTTTAATCTCGTTTTTGCTGTGATTAATGGGTTTTTAACATTTACGCAAGCATTTCTCATTACGGCAGGTGGACCGATTGACAGGACATTACTTTATGCTTTGTATCTCTATCAAAATGCGTTTGAGTACTTCCGTATGGGGTATGCCTCAGCTTTAGCTTGGATTCTATTATTGATTATCGGCATACTGACCGCTTTAATCTTCCTAACGTCTAAGAAATGGGTTTATTATGAATCGGAGGGAGGAAAACAAGGTGCTCAATAGAAAATCAACGTTATCTGCTGTACTTTACCACGCTTTCATTATTGGGTTGGGGTTTATCATGCTGTACCCGATACTGTGGATGTTTGTCAGTTCGATTAAACCGGAAGCAGAAATTTTTCAAAACGCAGCGTCGCTTATCCCCTCGGATATAAAGTGGGAAAACTACGCCGTCGGCTGGGAAGGTTACGGTCAATATGACTTCGGCCTTTTCTTCAAAAATTCAATCATTGTCACAAGTTTGGTCGTGGTGGGCACGTTGTTTTCCTCTAGTTTGGTCGCGTATGGTTTTGCTCGTCTGACATTTAAATTTCAGAAGTTTCTGTTTGCTTGCTTGTTGGGCACAGTGATGCTTCCAGTACAAGTGGTCGTCATACCACAGTACATTCTTTACCACAAGCTGAACTGGATTGATACATTTCTCCCTTTGGTCGTGCCTGCTTTTGTAGGTGGTGCTGCTTTTTTTATCTTTCTTATGGTTCAATTCATACGTGGCATTCCACGTGAGTTGGATGAGGCCGCTGTCATTGACGGATGCTCACCCTTCGGTATTTTTTGGCATGTTATTTTGCCGTTATGTAAGCCAGCACTAATCACCGTGACCATATTTTCATTTATGTGGACATGGGATGACTTTTTCACACCTTTAATCTTTCTGCAGGACACCAGTTTGTATACAGTAGCATTAGGGTTGAGAGGGTTCATGGACCCTGATGCCATGACGGCCTGGGGCCCCTTAATCGCCATGTCTTCTTTATCTCTACTACCGCAGTTCATCCTGTTCTTGTTTTGTCAAAAATATATTGTTAAGGGGATTGCCACGACAGGGATTAAGTAAGGCCTGACCAAACAGAAAGAGGTCGTCTGGATAGAAAACGGGAAATTCTTGCTCCCGTTCAACGAGAGGAAATATGAAAGGGGATAGGAGTCGGTATGAAGAAAAAATACGCTATCTGTGGTCTTAGTAACCGTGCGATTAAACTTTTTATCGGAGGGATGTTGGAGCATTTCACAGACTACACAGACATCGTGGGCTTACTAGACGTTGATTCAAAACGTTTTGAGGTGTGTACATCCATTCATCCGCAATTGAGTGAAGTGCCTGAATATGGGGCAGAACAGTTCAAGCAAATGGTATCTGAGACATCACCAGACACGATCATTGTGACTAGTCGCGATGATACGCATGTCAATTTTATATTACAAGCGCTAGAACATGATTTGGATGTGATTGTTGAGAAGCCCATGGCGACAACGGCAGAGGACTGCCAACGCATATTAGACGCAGAGGCCAAGAGTAAAGGGAAGGTCACGGTCACGTTCAATTATCGCTATGCACCTATCCACACCAAAATCAAAGAGTTGGTCTTAGAAGGTAAGGTAGGGCGTATTACGTCCGTTGATTTAAATTGGTATATCGATACGTATCACGGTGCGAGTTATTTCAAGCGCTGGAATCGTATGCGCGAGTTTTCAGGCGGACTTTCTATTCATAAAAGCTCGCATCACTTTGACCTTGTGAATTGGTGGTTAGATCAACAACCTGAGGAGGTCTTTGCTTACGGCGCACTGAACTACTACGGGCCAGAGGGAGAGTTAAATCCAGAACAGGTTGATGGAAGATATTGTGGGACGTGCTCAATGAGACAAGACTGCGATTACTACGTGAGGTGGCACGCACGGAGTGAGCAACTCAAAGTCAAAGATGACCATATTGGAGCGATCGGGTTGAAAAATGACCATGAGCACTATACTGGTTATCGCCCGGACCAATGTATCTTTGATTCTGACATTAACATAGAAGATACATACACGGCCACAGTAAAGTACAATAAAGGGGCATTGCTAAGCTATTCTATTAATTTTTCACTTCCTTACGAAGGGTATCGTCTTGCCATTAATGGAACCAAAGGCCGTATAGAAACGACGGAGTATCATGCACCAGCACGTATCCCCTTTCCAACGCCTGTGCAGACGATTGATTACTTCCCTATATTCGGGGCAAAAGAAACGATACACGTCGTTCATCGCGAGGGAGGTCATGGAGGAGCGGACCCTGTTATGTTAGAAGATCTCTTTCTTGGTGTTGACCCTCGACGAACATATCCTATTCTTTCCGGTGCCATAGATGGGGGATACGCCGTGTCAACTGGAGAGGCTGTGTGGCGTTCGGTGCAAGAAAATAAGCCCATCCGCTTAGCCGATTTGCTCACTGTAAAACAAAAAGTATAAGGACGATTCAACTCCCGTTAAGTTAAGCCCTGAATGAAAATGTCAAATGAACAAAAGGTATTTTACGTTTGACCCTACTCAACGTAAAATACCTTTGTTTATAAGAGCGCCCTTTTAATAAACTTACTCACTTTCAACTTTGTAGAGTGGTTGGCAGGATTTCCTTTCATTGACTTCCGGTTCGATAGATGCGACTGTAGGCTGAGCTTTAGGGTCATGGATATACTTGAATAACACATCCACCGCTTTATTAGCAATAGTCTCTGCTGAAGCACCGACTGCGGTGACGGGGACTTCTAGCTCCTCCATTTGAGGGATGTTATCATATCCGACTAAAGAAATGTCTTTAGGGATGCGTAAGCCTGCTTCTTTAGTCGCGCGTATAATCCCTTGTGTAATTTCATATGACCCTGCAATCACGGCCGTCGGTCTTTCGCCGGACTGCAGAAGCTTATGCATGGCCCGGTAACCATGGTCCACATACAGCCCCTCTGTATTAACGAACATTTCTGGGCGCGGATTTAATCCGAGACGAATAAGCGCTTCTGTGAATCCAATATATTTTTCAAATTGTCCATCCTGCTGCTCAGGAAGATGACCGACATAGGCCAGTTTTTCGTGCCCTAGGTTGTGAAGATATGCCACCGCTTTGTAGATGGCGTCTCGCCTTCGGACATCAATAGAGGGCAAAGGACTATCTGGAACAGCGATGAGGGTAAGGGGAATCTGACTATCGATGCCTTCTCTCAATATTTGATGGCTTGTTTCAAAAACAAGAATGCCATCCACCTGAAACCTTTTAAATAAGTTTATAGCAGAGGTGACATCGTTAATGGATAATATCATCGAGTAGTTGGCTGCTTCCACAGCTTCATTGAGCTTCGTCACAATGGTAGATAGAGCGACCCTGTTAACGGTAGGCCACACCACACCAATCGTTTTACTCTGGTTAGAGACGAGTTTTTTTGCCGCTATGTTAGGTTGGTAGCCTAATTCATTAGCAATGTCTAATATTTTTTGCTTCGTGTCGGGCCTGACCAGGGGGCTATCATTTAATGCCTTAGACACCGTAGAATAGCTTACTCCGGCCAAGCGGGCAATATCTTTGATCGTTACACCCATGCTTATTTTCCTCCCAATCATCTATTCTGTTTACTTTTTCATGTATGATCAATGTCAGAACTCCACAAATGTGCAAGTAGCAACTTATCACATATATTTCTAACCGAATATTCTAAAAACGTGGTCATAAATGATTGCTAATTGCCATTATATCATATAGAATAAAAATAACAACGTTGTTATTTTGGTGATTTTTATGTTCAGAATTGAGGTGGAACAGGATTGAAATCGACTCATTTACACATTAGACAAGATGACGCTGTTATTGTGACCTTAACATCTCTCCAGAAAGGGGAGGTCCTCCACACAGGTGATCAAACGGTCACGCTTAGAGAGGATGTCCCATCTGGTCATAAAGTGGCGATAAGAGACATCGAGCCTGGAGAAGAGGTCATAAAGTATGGCTTTCCAATCGGTGTAGCCAAACAACGGATCAGAGTAGGAGATTGGGTACACACACATAACGTCCGTACAAAGCTAGACAGTACACTGTCCTATGATTACCAAGCAGAGAATAGCAAGGTTAAAGCGCAACCTTCAGATCGGACTTTTCTTGGTTATCGCAGGGATGATGGTCAGGTTGGTATACGTAACGAAATTTGGATCATCAATACCGTAGGTTGTATCAATAAGACGGCAGAAGTGCTCGCCAAGATGGCCAATCAGCAGTTCGCGGATGCAGGTATTGACGGTATCTATCATTATCCACATCCCTTCGGATGCTCACAATTAGGGGATGACCTGCACAATACTCAGAAAATTCTAAGAAACCTCGTGCAACATCCTAATGCAGCTGGGGTACTGGTGATCGGTCTCGGTTGTGAGAATAATCATATCGCTGCATTTAAAAACGTGGTGGGCCATGTCAACGAAGACCGTGTGAAATATATCGTCAGTCAAGAAGTAGAAGATGAACTTCAAGCCGGGCTAACTGCCATTGGAGAACTCGTACACTATGCCGAAAAATTTGAACGCGAGCCCGTACCCGTATCTGAATTGAAAATTGGTTTAAAGTGTGGTGGCTCCGACGGATTCTCTGGCATTACAGCCAATCCGCTCGTCGGTGCTTTGTCCGATCGTCTCATCGGTGAAGGAGGAACCACCATTCTTACTGAAGTACCCGAAATGTTTGGCGCTGAAACGATACTCATGAATCGTGCCGTAGATGAGAACGTTTTTTCAGATATGGTTCACTTAATTAACGATTTCAAAGAATATTTTATCAAACATGACCAACCTGTCTACGAAAATCCTTCCCCCGGTAATAAGTCTGGTGGTATCACAACACTTGAAGAAAAATCTTTAGGCTGTGTCCAAAAAGGAGGCTTGGCCGATGTGGTCGATGTTCTGCCTTACGGCGGCACTGTGGAAAAGAAAGGTCTGAATATCGTACAGGGACCGGGGAATGACCTCGTATCAGTGACTACGTTAGCAGCCGCTGGCGCCCATATCGTCATTTTTACAACGGGTCGAGGGACCCCTTTTGGCGGACCAGTACCGACGATCAAAATGTCCACAAACTCGGATCTGTATCAGCGTAAGCAGAATTGGATTGATTTCGACGCAGGTCCTATATTAGAAGGGATGTCCATTGAAGATCTGCAACAGCAATTATATGATTATGTCCTTGAGTTAGCTTCAGGTGGGAAGCAAACCCATAACGAAAAAAATGGCTTTAAAGAAATCGCTATATTCAAAGACGGGGTGATTCTCTAATGGTGCACCACAATCAAAAGGAAACCCATAGCCATGCTGCGCTGAATCGTCAACACTACCGCGCCCCTTATGATTATCCTGTAAAAGCGGTGCAAATTGGAGAAGGCAATTTTATACGAGCGTTCGTCGATTGGATGGTGGATCAATGTAATCTACAAGGTGTATTCAAGGGGACGATCGCTGCCACACAACCGAGAGAACAAGGGGCGCCCAAACTCCAAAAGCTAAGGCAACAGGATGGGCTTTTCACACTGGTCTCTAGAGGTTTAGTAGAGGGGCAAGTGACAGAGGAGCATCAGGTTGTGTCGAGTATCTCCAAAACCATAGATCCTTACCAAGAGTGGGAGGCCTTCCTTTCTTTGGCGGATGACCCTCATATCACATACGTGTTTTCCAATACGACTGAAGCGGGGGTGACGTACCAGCCAGAAAAAGGAGACATGACCCAACCTATTCATTCTTATCCAGGCAAGCTGACCGCTTTGTTATATCGCCGCTACAATAATACGAGGAGATATGCCAATTTCAAAGGGCTGACCATCGTGCCTTGTGAACTCCTTGAAAGAGCAGGGGACGATCTCAGAGATATCGTTTTACAGCATGCTAAAGCGTGGGAGTTAGATGAAGCGTTCCACAAGTGGGTGCAAACAGAGAATGTGTTTCTTAATTCTATCGTCGATCGTATTGTCACAGGTTATCCGCATCACGAGGAATCACGCTTACTAGAGCAGTTAGGATATCATGATGCCTTACTCACTGTGGCTGAGCCTTATTACCAGTGGGTGATTGAAGGGGATGAAGATATGGCGAAAGCCCTACCTTTTCATGAAGCGGGTCTCAATGTGAAATGGGTCCCGTCTCTCAGCCCTTATATCAAACGTAAAGTGAGAATATTGAACGGTGCTCATACCTGGATGGTTCCGATCGCTTTTCTACATGGCCATGACACCGTACGCGAAGCGATGGATGACATCGACATAACGCAGCGGCTAGAGGCCTTTTTAACTCAAAATGTACGTCCGCTCCTTCCTTTTCCACAGGAAGAAGTCGATCAGTATATTCGTCAAACGTATGATCGTTTTCGAAATCCGTATCTTCATCATCGTTTATTAGATATCGCCATGAACAGTACCACCAAGTTTTGCACACGTCTATTACCCACATTAATAGAAAGCGTAGAAGAACAAGACACAATCCCCGATGGGCTACTCACTTCACTCGCATACTTCATCCTATTTTACAGGTGTGAGCAGAACGAAGATGGCCAATGGATTGCATGGAGATGGAAGGATGGGGTGAAACAATCTTACGAGCTAAAGGATGCTGAATCAGCATTAACGACTTTCGAGACATTCTGGCATGCTTATGACCGAGACGGTGATATTAACCGTTTAGTCGAATCGATCCTGTCCTCTTCTCGCATATGGCCGACGCCACTCTCAAAATGTGGATTGAGCCGGGATGTCTTAAAGCGTATTTATGCTCAAACAGCTCAGAAACTTCAAGCCTTAATAGAAGAGAGTCACAATCACGGAGCTCAACAACAGTCGAAAAATGTAAGAGGTTAAAAGGAGGAAAGCGTTATGAGCGAGCAACAGCCACAAAACGTTAAAACGATGTCCCCCTTAACATGGGCAGAGGAAGCGAGTCAGTCACTCATGCGTACGTATGAACCACCAATGCTTCCACCAGAGAGAAGATGGCATTACCATCAAGGGGTATTCCTATACGGCGTCTATCGCCTTTGGGAACAGACTCAGAATGAAGCGTACTATCAGTATCTAAAAGATTACGTCGATTATCTCATTGATGAGAATGGTAGCTTATACTTCCGTAGAGATGAGCTTGATGCCATTCAAGCAGGGTTATTGCTGTTTCCACTGTACAAAAAAACTGGAGACCGTCGCTATGCCCTAGCCGCTAAAAAATTACGTCACCTCTTGGACACGATTAACAAAACGAGTGAAGGAGGCTATTGGCATAAAGATAAATATCCTTACCAAATGTGGCTAGACGGCTTGTACATGGCCGGCCCTTTTACCGTCAAATACGGGGAAATGTTTAACGAACCACAATTAATAGAATGGGCACTGTTCCAAGAATCCCTAATGCGTAAGAATACGAAAGACAATACGACAGGATTATACGCCCACGCATGGGATGAAAAGCGGGAACAATCATGGGCTGACCCCGACACAGGCCAATCGCCTGACTTTTGGGGAAGATCCATCGGTTGGTATGGTATGGCGCTAGTCGATATACTAGAAGACTTACCTTCCTCCCACCCGAAAAAAGGAGAGCTGACGGATGTAGTCCGGCAATTAGTCGATCATCTCCTTCGATATCAGGATGAGCGTTCAGGATTGTGGTATCAGGTTGTAGATAAAGGCCACCAACCTGATAACTGGTTAGAAACGTCCGCCTCCTGTTTATTCCTTTATACCATAGCTAAAGGGATGCGTTTAGGCATACTAGACAGGACTTACACGACAGCCATGGAGAAAGGCTACAACGGACTCATTACTGAAAAAGTAGAATGGCGTGAAGGCGAAAATGTACGTTTAAACGACATTTGTGTGGGCACCTCTGCAGGATTATATGACTATTATGTCACTCGCGAAAGAAGCACGAACGATCTCCATGGTGTCGGGGCCTTTATCATGGCGTGTGTAGAGATAGACAGAATTCAACAGGGACGTTAGGGCCTAGGGTATTCTTGAAGGGCTGCTATTCACACAAGAAAAAAAGTCAAACGTATAAAGTAGCTATTTAAAGGGATGTATGGTGTCCATTTTTTAAGCGAACATCCGCCCAGTTGGGAATCCAACTGGGTTCATTTGTGTAGCATAATTTTACAATTTGTCGAAGGTTTGGTAGACTCTTTTTATTCCTGTGGTCATCTGACCATTATAAAAAAAAGACAGGGCACGATACACTTAATAGATACATAGAGGGAGATCCATAGACCCGCTTTTATATACGTAGAAGACTACATTTTATTTTTTTGAAAGGAATCTTATTTATGTACAGAGCAGAGAAGCGCAACAAGGGGCTGACGATCGGTTTGGCTCTCTTAGTCCTACCATTACTGGTGACCATCGTTTTGGTATACCCTACTTATGCAGAGTTCGAAGGATTAGGGGAAGTGGTTAATGTAAGAGAGTTAGGTATACAGGGATCAGTGTATCTCACATACATTCAATCAGGGTATACAAGTAACATTTATGAAAGAATCATCACGGGCTCTGAATTCCCTCACGCTGATTTCTATCCCTTGGAGAAAGAAGATGTTTTTCTATACGAAGATTGGATAGAAGATTGGGAAGAGGAGAGGGAAGAGGTGGTGGTGAATGTGGTCGAACAGGCGGATGCACAGACAGAACGTGCCCTTGATTATGACTTAGTAGAAAGAACAAATGCCATCATTGCCGAGACGGAAGAGTATATAGGGGACTCTTTTGGTTTAATGGTTGCGATTGGTTTAGTGGAAGAAATGAATGAGGAGAATTTTTCGAGAAGGCAGTATAAGATAGCGGGGACAGGTACTTTGGAGTGGGACCAGACAGTGGGCTCTGTCGGTGGCATTAAGCATAAACTCTTAACAGCTGAGTTAAATGAAGTCGATTTTTTCTTTGTGCCTAAGGATAAGGAGTGGTATGAGTTTGAAGAATGGAGTAATCAGTTTGAGGCGGAAAGACTAAAGGAAGAGTATGAATTGAATTTAGAGGTTGTCCCCGTGGCAGATTTAGACGAAGCCTTAAGCTTTTTACGGATGCTACCAAGCGTGACACACTAGGAGGGACTTATGGATTTAAAATCAGACACAGTAAGTACTATTTTATTATTATACTTATGGATCGGACTCGGTTTTTCCCTCTTTGATATCGTCCTCACCATCATATGGTTAAATAACGGGATGGTGTTTGAACATCACATTTACACAACGTTGGCCCAAATATCACTGATTTTTAATACCACCTTGTACTACTTGACCATTGTCATCTATCTTATATGGATCTACCGTGTACATGAAGATTTAATAGCGTTACAACCAAGTTACGACGTGACGCCTAAGCAAGCTCTTGCACGCATTCTCATTCCGATTTATAACCTTTGGGGTTGGGCCAATGTTTATCACACACTGTCAAGCTTTATGAAACGGGTAATGGAAAATACTAGGCTAGGGACTATGTTGTTACTAGCTGTGCCGCTACTATATTTTGTGCAGTATATCGGTGATGCTTATGGCCGTTACATTGATCGTAAACTAGAGCTGGTGACAGAACGAGAGTGGATGATATTAGATGTATTGTCGATATCAAGCTACGTTGTCTATCTTACGATGGCCATTATCGTTGTTCGATTTCTGAGAACGTACAACGACAAGTGTACAGAACAGGCTCAACTTCAGGGTGAACCCTCACCATCCACATTCAGTATCGGAACCAATCTGTCAGATGAAAGCACAAGGTGACAGGATCGGGGGAGCAGGTATTGGTAAAAATAACAACTCATGTCATCTTTATTATCTTTGTTAAGCCTCAAAAATGGTAAATATTGATGCACGTTTGGTACAGAAACATTTGGATGTTGTTTAATGGTGATGAATCCTCATTAGTGATTCTAGTTATACATTCAAGTGTTTTTATTGTTGGAAACACGCTAGATTCGATCGTCTTATGTACCCTTTCTCTTATAAAATGCCAAATACTTCTGCAAATAGGTTATAATGGAGGTGTTATATAACATTATAATGCAGTGTCTATTGTGTTGTAATATAACGAGGAGTGTCTCTAATCATGTCCATTCATTTATCTGAAAGTTATCCTTTTCTATTTGATTACCATTCTGAAGCGGTATGCATCCTTAACCTTCACGGAGATATTATTTATGCCAATGACAATGCCGGTGAGCTTTTTAACGACAACAGAGATTTACTCTTAAACAGGAGTTACAAGGATGTATACTGTTTCCAGAGTTCTGCAGAATTTCATTACTATTTTCATCAATCGGTTAGGGGCGAAACACATGAATTCCAAATGGGCATGGGGGCGGAACATCACCGTCACCGCTCAGAGCTGTTAATAAAAACCGTTCCAAACATACTAAGAGGTGAAATTCTGAGTGTCACGTTGTATATCACCAATATGCTAGATCAGCAAGATGTAGAAGCGGATATCTTGCAACGTTCACAAGATTTATGTGAATCATTTATCGAAAATAATCGTGATCCAATTTTATTACTCAACCTTGATGCGAAGATTGTGCTCGCTAACCAAGCATTTTCAAAGCTGTTAGGGTGGAAAAAAGAAAACCTAGAAGGGTTTCATATTCTAGACTGTCCCTCTATCCCCCCACACTTAATAGATCAGATGAAACAGTACTATACCAAAGTGGTGTCAGCTGTTTATGAGCAAGAGGGAGAGGTGAACGATGAGCTAGACACGATTAATACCATACGTATGACTGATGACGGGAAAGAGTATAATATGATGCTTTCCATCACCCCCATATTCGATATGAACCATAAGATATGTAATTGGGCGGTTCATCTACGTGATATAACGGATAAAAAGTTGCTAGAAGAGGAAGTGCAGCGTTTAGTCATAGAGCATACGTTATCACAAGAACTCAGTCAATTAGAACACTTTAATACGGTTAGCCAAATTTCCGCCAGTATTTCTCATGAGGTAAGGAATCCATTGACGGTGACGCGAGGTTTTATCCAGTTATTGAAAAATGCTGATTTATCGGAAGAGAATAGGGAGCATTATATCGATTTAAGCTTGAGAGAATTAGACAGAGCTTCAAATATTATTACGGACTATCTCACGTTTGCTAAACCATCCCCAGACAACGTAGAATGTTTAGATTTAAACCAAGAGATCGATTATATCATATCCGTTATTAACCCATACGCAACTATGAAGAATATACATATTCAAGTGAGTCGGGAGGCAGAGTCCCTCCATATATTAGGAGAAAGTAAGAAGCTTCACCAATCCTTTATTAATATTATAAAAAACGGAGTTGAGGCCGTAGAAGATAACGGAAATATTCATATTACACTTAAGAAAGAAGCTAAGAGAGTGATCGTAGAAATTAAAGATACTGGTAAAGGTATGGATGAAGAACAAGTGGCTAAGCTCGGTACGCCTTACTATACAACGAAGGATAAAGGAACTGGACTTGGTACAATGGTCGCTTTCGGTATCATTAAGGCGATGCAAGGGGAGGTGCAAATCGAAAGCGAGGTTGGCAAAGGGACGACTTTTTATATTTCTTTTCCTCATAGTTCAGAGAATGGGACATACCAATGACAAACGTGACTGCTCCCCCGTAATCGATCTTCCTCTGTTTTTTGCGATTTCTTCTCGTAAGTTCTTACTAATTAACCACAGAAACGGTACCGGGAACTGATAAACACTCAAAACGTGGAGCCCCCGTTAACCTTTTTACCTCAAAAGGTTTTACTGTATAATTAATGCTAAAGTATACGATGGTACTCAGTACCCGTATCATGTTGTTCCAGTAAAAGACATCTCAAATTGGAGTGGCCATTCATGAACAATAATAAAGATAGATTAGACCTATTAGAACAACGCTTAAAGACGCGCCAACCCCATATATTAGATCATGAGTTTTTCCATAAATCAGCCGTGCTAATCCCTATGATGTCTGTTGAGGGGGAAATGCACATATTATTCGAAGTCCGTTCCCATCAACTTAGAAGACAACCCGGAGAAATATGTTTCCCTGGTGGAAGAGTGGATGCGGCCGACAACAGCATGCAAGACACGGCTATCCGTGAAACGTGTGAGGAACTAGGTATTCAGGAAAATCAAGTGGAGGTTATAGCCGCTTTAGATTTCCTCCCGTTAGCTCATCATTCTATCGTTTATCCGTTTGCTGGCTGTATCAATCATGAGACACAGATGACGCCTAACCCTGAGGAAGTGGCAGAAGTGTTCTCTGTACCTATTCAGCACTTCTTAGAACATGAACCGGAGAGATACGATTTGCACCTCATACCCGAACCGGAGGAGAACTTTCCTTATCATCTCATCCCCAAAGGCGAAAAGTATGATTGGCGTAAAGCGAGTTTGCCGGAATACTTCTATTACTATCAAGATTATGTGATTTGGGGACTCACGGCTCGTATTCTGCGTCACTTCGTCGACCTATATAAGACGGCCATGGACTAATAAGCCCGGTCGCCCCGTTTCGTACACCTTGTTGATAAATGAAACAACGACAAAGGGTGTCACTTACTTTACTCTGACGTTCTACTGTGGTGAGTGAATGCTCATTCATTAATCTTTGTGGTACGTGTAAGATATGTAAAGGAGTTGCTGGCATGTCAACAAATGATGGAGCAGTACAGCAAATTTATCCCATCACACTACCAACGCCTTTTGCCGTTGGCCCTGTTAATGTCTATATCATAACGGGAGAGAGATTAACCCTCATTGATGCAGGTCCATATACACAGGAAGCTTGGCTTAGCTTTGTCGAGCAACTAAACGCATACGGTATGATGCCTAGCGATATTGATCAGGTGGTTCTGACCCACCATCATCCAGACCATGTGGGTTTGTTACCGTTTTTTCCTCATGGACAGTTAACCGTTATGGGACATTTTAAAAATAAACCTTGGCTTGAAGAAGATCCGTCTTTTTTCAATGCTCAGCGTACGTATTTTGAACAACTCTACAACAGCCTTGGTATAGACCCATCCATGATTCATAATATGAATAAAGAACACACATCGATCATGCACTCGTACGGTGTAGGTGCACTCCATACAACCTTAAGTGAAGGAGATGATGTCCCCGGATTATCCGGGTGGAAAGTGTATGAAACACCTGGCCATGCCTCAAGTCACATCATCCTGTATAAGGAAGATGAGGGGATTATGATAGGGGGAGATCATTTAATCGGGCATATCTCGTCAAACGCTATTATTGAACCTCCCTTTCCTGGGGAGGTAGACAGACCGAAAACACTTGTGCAATATGAGCAGGCTTTGAAGAAATGTCTAGAACTAGACGTCACAACCGTTTACCCTGGTCATGGAGACGTCGTTAGAGACCCTGATTCACTCATACATAAAAGGTTGAAACAAATGAACGCGCGTGCAGAGAAGATAAAGGGACTGATTATCGAAGCTGTGCACACAGACGTTAAAGTCATACAGTCGGATCACGAAGCTACTCAAACAGATTCACAGAATCAGAAAGGTATTTATTCTAAATGGCACGGGGAATCTTCTGCTCTAAACTTCATGGATATATGTTTAGCCATATTTCCACAACCTGAGCCCCAACAGCAGTTTCTTATCTTTTCAGAAATACTAGGACATCTGGATTTATTAGAAGCGCGTGGTGAAATAGTAACAGTCACTGATGCTGAAGGGGTCACACGGTTTACTGTGCCCTAACCCTTACAGATAACAGATTTAAAAAGGAGAGATCTCATGAGCCAAGCACTAATCATTGGTGGATCGGGTATGTTAGCGCAAACGAGTGTATGGTTAGCTGAACAAGGTTATAAAGTAGCCGTTATTGGGAGAAGCCGATCTAAACTTCAGAAGTTACAAGACAGGAACAAGGGTATCATCCCTGTATCAGTGGACTACACTGACGGTGCAGCCTTACAGCACGAGGTTAGAGATTTACAACATCAAGCGCCTATCACTTTGGTTGTCGCTTGGATTCATCGTACTGCACCACACGCATTGGCACAAGTCCTGGAAACGATTAGTCAGCACCAAAAGGAAACATTTCAATTGTTCCATGTACTTGGTAGTAGTTCTAACTTAGAAGAGATACTAAAAAAGTTGGACACACCTGCCCAGTGTCAATATGTCCAGGTTCAACTTGGTTTTAAATTAACGGGTTCTACCTCTAGGTGGTTAACGAACGAAGAAATATCTATGGGGGTCATCGATGCAATCCAAACAAAGAATAGTCCTTACGTTGTCGGACAGTTACACCCGTGGGAGAAGAGACCGTAAAGCAAAAGGAAATCATATCAATACATTTACAAGAGGACAACATGTAGAAAAAGAGAGGGATCCATCATGCGTTTTCAAGATAAGGTCGTAATTGTAACCGGAGCAGGTCACGGTATTGGACAGGCCATTGCACTCGCGTATGCTGAGGAAGGTGCTCATGTCATAATAGGGGAGAAAGATAGGGTTACAGGACAGCAAACAGCGCAATGTATCACTGAAAAGGGCGGACAGAGCACATTCATTCAAACGGATGTCAGCCAGCCTAGCCAGATTGAAGCCTTAGTAAGCCAAGCTTTTGAACAACATGGTAGAATTGACATTCTCATAAATAATGCGGGTGTTTCCAAATGGGCATCACCTAATGAACTGACAGTGGATGAGTGGGATCATATCATCAATACAAACTTACGCAGTGTCTTTTTATGTACACGGGAGACAGCGAAATATATGCGACAAAATGGAGGCGGCTCCGTCGTTAATCTATCCTCTACTAGGGCGATGATGTCTGAGCCCCACTCAGAGGCTTATGCGGCTACTAAGGGGGGGATCGTAGCCTTAACCCATGCCATGGCTGCTTCGTTTGCCCCCGATCACATCCAGGTGAATTGTATCAGTCCGGGTTGGATAGAAACAGATAAAGACACACAGTTAAGTGTACGTGATCATGCCCAACACTTAGCAGGGCGTGTCGGAGAGCCTGAAGATATCGCTAGGGCATGTTTGTACCTCACTGCTGAAGAAAATGACTTCGTCAATGGGGCCAACCTTGTCATTGACGGTGGAATGACACGCAAAATGATATACGAACCATAAGAAGTGATGGAGGAAACAATCACATAGGGAGGGCAAAAAATGACATTAAAAGTAAAAAAAGACCCTTTGGTGGAACTTTTGTCCCTCTTTCTCCGTTATATTTAGTAGAGCATTGTATACTTAAAAAATGATTAAGGATGAGGGGGAGAGAGACATACACACAAAAATGATGCTAAAACGACATACCACATACATCATGCTTGGTTTTATTTTGGTCTTAGGTGCGTGTAGTGGTCAAACAGATGCCGATGTAGAGAATGGGGAAGATGGATCAACTGTAGAAAGTGAGTCCCAACGAGATACTGAAAGTGCCGAAGGAGTTGAGGAGAACGAAAAAGGTGTACAGGACGAGAATGATACGCATTCTGATACCGAACGTCATCTCTCGGTAGTAGATCTTGATAGTGAGGATTGGATTCAAACAGACTATAAACTAAGCGACATGGACCAGCTACAGGAACAAGTCAACAATGGAAATAGACCTGGGTTACTTGACCCTACTCAAGTTGCACTAGAGTTTCTACACCAAATGGACGTAGACGTGAACAGTGGATCTGACGTGCTAGTGGATCAAGCATCTGAGAAAGTCATACAATATGAATGGCGTGACGAGAAAGTGATCCAGTTACATCTGATTCAACCGAGTGAACAAGGGGGTCACGGTATCTACGTGGTCAATCAGTACCGATATATAGAGAATGCTTCTACAGACAGATGATAAAAGCAAGAAATATCTAAGTCATAAGGACAAATGAATAAAAACGATCAGTTCTGGGGGCAAAAGCAATGGATAAAGCAACAGCATCACCTAATACTACTGTCAGCCTAGACTTTCTCCAGTCACACATGAAAGCACAGTTGGAAGGGTATAGACTCTCAGAGGAGCAGTTATGTTACACCTCCCATCCATTAGAGGCGGTTGAGAAATGTGAGATAGATCATACACGACATCCCATCGTCATATTCAGTCATAGTGTCATGGTAGGCTTTTTTGTCCTACATGGATGGTACGGTGTAAAAGACTATCACGATAATAAACAAGCGATGCTCATCAGGGCCTATTCTATAGATACGCGTTATCAAGGGAAAGGAATCGCTAAGACATCCTTACAGCTCCTTCCCAAGTTTGTATCGGAAAATTTTCCTGAGATAAACGAGCTTATATTAGCCGTCAACGAGAATAACGAAATCGCTCAGCAAGTCTATAAAAGGACAGGCTTTAAAGATAAGGGTCACCGGGTCATGGGACCAAAAGGACTGTTACACGTCTATCATATGCAAGTGAGTGATCCCGCAGTATATTAAGCACCATTTTAGGCGGAAATCAAAAGGCGAGTATACAAACGGCAGACACTCAAAATCATAATGATAGGGCACTTTACCTCTCAACTCTTGATCATCGTATGAGTTGGAAGTAAAGTGCTCTTTATTTGCATTGACAGCCATAAATTGTCGCAAAAGTGAAACCTCCTTCCCTCCAAATCCGTATATAATGTTGAAGTTCAAGATTTAATGTAGAAACATGGTATCGTATTGGATACAATGGCTATGATAGGGGATATTTATATGTTTCATAACTAATGTTTATACCCTATAATGATGGTGATTCCTAAAATCGTTGGCAGTGAACCTTGTTGTTGGCACGTGATGAAGAAGTAAAAACGATGAGTAACATTAAAGTAAATGAAAATAAAAAAATAAAAAGTGAAAATATAAAAACATAAAAAAATAAAAGCTTTAAAAAGGGGGAGTTTGATATGCAGTTTTCAAAATCCGACACCCTAGATGAATTAAGGTATGAAATAGGCCGGTGTGGAGATCAAAATTTAAATACTATCTCTTTTATAGAACATGTCAATAACCTAATAACCGCTAATAATCCCTTGTATCGCTCTTCACATGTGTATCTCTGCAAAGACCTGGCGTTTACATTACTCGCCCATTCTGGACATGTAGAGCCCGAACAGGATGTACAGTTCGGAAATAATGATCTATCGCTTTGTGCCATCAGAGGGGAATGCCAGACGTTCGAATACGGTGACTGGGTAAAAATCTGCTTTCCTTGTTACCATGGGCACCATTTATTAGGCATCTTAGTCATATATACGGATCAATATCACTTATTTGATCAAGATGATTATGACTTCTTCTCCGAAGTCATGACCTATGTTAAAAATCGGTTAATATAAGCGAGTCAACGAGCATCACCCTGGAGATAGACCTTACAAACCGTTAAACAAATGTGCTTGCGGAATATAGACGAGCAATCTAGTCATATACATATAGGGATTAAGATTTAGCATAAAGGAGGGGGAGCCCTTGGACGGTTATGAGCGTTTGTATGAAGAGGTGGAACGAGCCACTGTTAAGTTTGTGGGATTTGTGACAGATTTGGCTCGGTATGATTTTGGCATTATATATACCAACCAATTTTTCGGTAAACCACTTGTGATTTGTATGCAAACTGGTAAGTCCACTCTTCTCTGTGCAGAGGAGGCAAGCAACATAGATCACCTGCTGACAACCTTTCAACTATCAGATCCGGGTGAAGGAGAGAAGCTAGCTGAATTCTTCCGTCATCAACTCCCTTTCCCGTCATTGCTTTCTCAATATGAGTAATGGAGTGGCTGAGCGAAAATCAAATTATCCTCATACCTTTTTATCCCCTCGTTATTTCCCTTTTTTTGTAAGCGTAAACCCATATGTGTCATTAGGCGTTTTGATATGAACCTATGAAACCTATTATCTTGATAAGCACTAAGGGCACGCACATATCTCATTGACAAAAATAATATATCATAATACTATATTAGTATAACATTATTAAAACGCTTACATGAAAGTGAGGGGAAACGTCGTGGGGACGATTGTGTGTCAAACGTGTGAGAAGACGATTGGACATTTTGAGGATACGAAAGTATCGACCCTGTACGGTACGTGTACCATGTGTGAAACTTGTAAGCAGGAAGAAGAACACAAGGAGAAAGTGTTACACCATTCAAACTAGAAACTAATTTAAAATCCCCTCTCAATGTGGAGGGGACTTTTAATTTCTATGTGCAACTAAAGCACGCGTTATAGCTTCATCTTACATAATGGCGCGATGTTCTTTTATCACACGCAGGTATCTAAAATCAAAATCTTCAGGTCCTTGTACAGGAAGGCCAACTTCTAAATTATGCTGAATATAATCGAGATTATCCTGTGTGATGATTTCCCCAGGTAAAAGCACAGGGATACCTGGCGGATAGACCATAATAAACTCAGCAATGATCCTCCCGTGAGACTCATAAAAGGGAACCAACTCTGTGTCGGCATAGAACGCATCTCGTGGAGACATGGCTAGCTTAGGAATATTCGGGAGCTCTACGGGCAGATTGGTCACTTTATCCGGTTGCTCCACAGCTACGTGTAGTAAACGCTCGAACGCTTGCACGAGCGTTTCAACATCCGCTTTAGTATCTCCTGGTGTCACAATACACAATATGTTATACAGATCACTCATCTCAACTTCAATATTGGCGTCTTCACGTAGCCACTTTTCTACGTCATAGCCCGTCAAACCTAAATCCTTGACATGAATCAGTAGTTTAGTCGGGTCTAGATCATAGATCGCTTCATCGTTACCAAGAATATCTTCACCCATGCAGTATAAGTGAGGCATCTTGTTTATCTCTTGACGAGCCCAATTTGATAAGGCCATCGCTTCGCTGATTAATGAGTGACCTTCTAACATGAGCTGTTTGCGTGCCACGTCCAATGAGGATAGCAGTAAGTAGGATGTTGAGGTGGTCGTCATCATACTAATGACGGTTTGCACCCGTTTCGCTGTAACCAAACCTTCTCGAATGTTCAGGATAGAGCTTTGCGTCATCGAGCCACCTAGCTTGTGCACACTGGTCGCCGCCATATCAGCCCCGGCCTCCATAGCAGACATCGGTAAATCTTCATGAAAGTGGATGTGCACCCCATGCGCCTCATCTACTAAAACAGGGACGTCATACGCATGAGAGACTTGGACAATCTCCTTCACATTTGCGGCTACACCAAAATACGTCGGATTAATCACTAATACCGCTTTAGCATCGGGATGCTGTTCTAACGCAGTCTGTACAGCAGTAGTGGCCATACCGTGGGAAATACCCAACTTTTTATCCATAGCGGGATGGATGAAAACAGGAATGGCTCCCGCCAGAATGATGGCAGACGAGATGGATTTATGCACGTTGCGAGGGATAATAATTTTATCTCCTGGCTGACATACGGAAAGAATCATGGCCATGATCGCACCACTTGTCCCTTGCACGTTGAAGAAGGTGTGGTCAGCACCAAATGCGTCAGCTGCAAGTGCTTGTGCCTCCTTAATAATGCCCTGTGGGTGGTGAAGATCATCTAATGGTTCGATATTAATTAAATCTATATTAAGCGCATTTTGCCCTATAAAGTCACGAAATTCAGGGTTCATGCCTTTTCCTTTTTTATGTCCAGGGATATGAAATTGGATCGGGTCCTTTTGCGCATGCTGCATAACCCCGGTAAATAACGGGGTGCGCGTATGATCATATTGAGAAGACACGGACAACACCTCTTTCTATACACGCAGGTGATCATATTATAGTGTGAGTGAATGTAAGTCACGTTTATGTGACGGTTCAATAAAGCAAATAGAGTATATCAGAAAATATCATGAATGCAAGCAAAAAATAATGCAAGTCCTCTACAAGTCCCAAACAAACCTTTAAAATATAGATAATAATGACGAGGAGGGGTATAGTGAAAACAAGGCTAACCTCATTATTACAAATTAAGCGTCCAATTATCCAAGGGGGACTGGCTTATCTTGCCTACGCAGACTTGGCAGCAGCCGTATCTCGTGCGGGTGGATTAGGTCAAATCACGGCGATGTCGCTATCATCCTCCAGCGAATTGGAAAGAGAAATCAATAAAGTATATGAGCAGACGGATCAACCTTTTGGTGTGAATTTTGCCATTGGTCAACACGGACGACCTTATGAAGAGATGCTAGAGGTCGCCATTGAGAAAAAAGTGCCCGTGATTAGTATGACTGGTGGCAACCCTCAACCGCTACTCGAACGCCTACAAGGAACGGGAACAGCCACGCTAGTGCTCGTCTCATCCGTGCGCCAGGCCCAAAAAGCGGAAGCGCTAGGGGCCGATGCGGTTATGGCGGTAGGACAAGAAGGGGGCGGGCATTTAGGGCGTGACGATACGGGTACGATGGTCCTCATTCCGCGTGTTGTTGACGCTGTATCCATCCCTGTTGCCGCAAGTGGCGGAATAGGAGATGGAAGAGGACTACTCGCTGCGTTAGCTTTAGGGGCGGACGGGATTGAGATGGGCACACGCTTTATCGCCACCAAAGAATGCTTGCATGCTCATCAAGCTTATCAGTCCCTTATCCTGCAAGGGAGTGAAAATGACACTGTGGTGATTAAGCGTACCCTTGGGGCCCCGGCCAGAGCTTTGGATACGCGAACCACGCGCTTAATTCTAGAAAAAGAAGGGCAAGGTGCCACTTACGACCATCTCCAACCCCTTATCAGTGGTCAAACAAATAAAAAATTAATTCACGAAGGTCATATAGACGAAGGGTTCGGCTGGGCAGGTCAGGTGATAGGAATGATTGACGATGTCCCTAGTGTGGCAGATCTGCTAGAGCGAATGGAGGAAGAGGCACAGGCGCGGGTCAAGAGATGTCAAGAAGCAGTAGATAACAATGGATAACAAAACCCTCAGCGACTGCAATCGCTGAGGGTTTGATAAATGCTTAATTACTGCTCCTGATAGGCCAATTGATATAAAGGCACTAAGGTCTCCAATGTGTCCTTTGTATACTGCATGAATCGCTCCCCGTCGGAAAGTAGCGAATCGTTAGCGGCAATGTGGCGCCCAACGAGGAACTCCGCTTTCTTTACGTCCCTAAAACGCACAAGCACATCTTTCAGCCCTTGTTGCTTCAATACATCTTTCGCTTTAGCGTCCTTCTTGGTATGGTCCAGAGAAATCACATAATCGTTAGGAATCGTGTCGTCCAACTGATCTAAATGCTTGAGGAACGTCTGGGCAATCTCTCTTTTGTAGGGTAATTCATAAATAAAAGCGAGCCAAATGAAGACATGATCATCAAATAGCCCGACTTGAAAGTGAGGATGCTTCTTATACCCGCGCTGGTTAGGTGCAATCGCCAACCATGTGTCATGAGGGGGATTCACTGTACGCCGAGCGTGCTTAGCGATATGAAGATACATGTCGTTGCCTAGCATGTGGGTCATTTCCTCCGTCAGCACGTCCCCGATTTGACGAAACTTAGGTTGGATTCGTTCTTTAATCGCTTCCATGCGGGCGTCTAAGCCTTCTATGTGAAAGGTATTAAAGTCGTCTTCAGTAAAACCAGTAAATGTATGGGTACTCATTGTGTGCCTCCTTTATATCTCGTTGACATGATAAAAGTGATAGAGATAAATATAACAAAAATATAGCATACTAAAAATTGTTATTGCAAAATACAGCGATGCATAATAATATATACTAACAATAAAAATAATTTTCTGAATAATCAGTACGAAAGGGTGACGTAACCATGGAACAGGTCATTGAAGTTTTCAGAAGAGATGATGCCGAGAAAAGAATTCCTGTGTTACGGATGGAAATTGATTATGAGCTTTTAAATTTACATGAAGCTATGCTCGATGAGGACTTAGAGAAGATGGAAGCGTGCAAGGTTAAGCTACAGAAGCTTAGAAAAGAAATGATGATGTTAGAAGCTTATTCTATTGGAGGGTAATCGTGAGACAGTGGCGAAAGAAGATAAGAGACCCGTAAACATCCCGTTCGATTCATCAGAGCGGGGTGTTTTAGTTTATAGTATACTTGGGATAAGAGATAAAAGAGAGATGGAGGCATGAATCCATGGAAGCACATCAAGCATGGCAGGATATTTACCACACAGCAAAAGCATGGACACAAGAAGCAGGCCAACGCCTAAGAGATACACTAGGTGGAACCTTGAATGTTGAATACAAAACCTCCGCAGCGGATCTGGTGACACAAAAAGACCATGAAATTGAAGAATTCTTCATTGAACATATTCGACATCACTATCCGGAACACGCTATTTTAGGGGAAGAGGGATTAGCTGAGACGATAGAAGATCCCTATCGTGAAATTGTCTGGGTGATCGACCCTATTGATGGGACCACTAACTTCGTACATCAACAAGCTAATTTCTGTATATCCGTTGGCATTTACGAACAGGGGGAGCCCAGGATTGGTATCATATACGATCCGATCCATGACGAATTTTTCCACACCTTAAAGGGACAAGGAGCATACTTCAATGAACGTAAACTTGAACCGCTAGAGAAGACGACAATGGAGCAGTCTGTCCTCGGCATTAACGGTTTGTGGCTAACCCCTAATCGCCGATACGATCATCGTAAGCTACAATCGATTGTTCGTCATGCGCGTGGGTCTCGTTCCCTTGGGTCAGCGGCCCTGGAGCTCGCATACGTCGCTTGTGGACGATTAGACGGGTATTTGACGTTACGTTTATCTCCATGGGACTACGCCGCGGGGCTTGTCATTTTAAATGAATTGGGTGCGAGAATGACCACGATAGAAAATGAACCGATCGACATCTTTACGTCTGAACAAACGTCTATATTTGTCGCTAAGCCTGGCCTTCATGAGCATATTAGTGACCACTTTTTACTCGTAGATGAAGCGCCAGGATGGTAATACGATACATAAATTGGGAGGGGAAGTACAATGAAAGTAGGCTACATCGGTTTGGGCACAATGGGATTGCCAATGGTCAAGAACCTGCTACAAGCGGATATTGATACATGGGTGGTAAGCAGAAGCCGTCCCCCTATAGAGGAGGCGCTAAAATTAGGGGCAAAAGAGGCCAAAAGCCCTGCAGACCTCACATCACAGGTGGATGTTGTCATGACATGTCTACCAACCATAGAAAGTATTGAGGAGATATATTTTGGAGAGAACGGCATTATTCAAGCAGGTGTCCAGGATACCATTGTGCTTGAGCACAGTACAGTCTCACCACAGTTGAACGAAAAACAGCATCACGCTATCACTCAGAAAGGTGGTCTTTTTTTAGATGCGCCTTTAAGTGGAGGACCAATGGGAGCTGAGGCTGGTACCTTGACGATCATGTGCGGTGGTGATGAAAGCGCATTTGAGCGAGTGCGTCCGATACTAGACGTTGTAGGTCAAACGATAGCGCTTGTTGGACCGGTTGGGTCTGGAAGTGTCGTCAAGCTGATCAATAACATGTTAGTTGGCGTTCATACACAAGCCTTGTCTGAAGCCTTTGTCATGGGAGCCAAAGCGGGAATCGATCCTGCGATGATCCACAGGCTGATCAAAGTGAGTACCGGTCATTCACATATGATTGATCGCACCATTGACCTCATACAAGACCGTGATTTTGAGCAACGCTTTATGGTTGACCTGCTACATAAGGACATGAAACTAGCGATCGATCTGGCCAATAACTTAGGGGTTGAAGCAGAACTGGGGGGCCGTACGGAACAAATCATTCAAGACGTGTCCGATAAAGGGTACGGTAAACAAGATGTGGCGGCTATCATTCGAAGGGTAGAAGAGCAAGCCGGTGTCGAAGTAAAGCGCAAATCTGACTCAAACTAGTCAAATGAAGGGATAATATTAAAAAATGGTGGGTTAACGAAAAAGGAAGAAAGGCAGTCATTACGACGCCTTTTTCTTCCTTTTTTTCTTTAACATGAAGCCCGTCCCCATCACACAAACGGAAGCGAGTAAAGCACCGATAAACCCTATGGCACTACGCTCAGCCACAGCGATTCCAGCTAATACAAAGCAGGTCACCGCTAAGATGGCGAATATAAGTGCAATCGTATTCCAATTCATCGTAAACTCCCCTTCTGTGTTGTAACAAAACTTTGTCACAGTTGCTACTCTTCTAAAACAAGTGTACACTTGTGTAGGAATATCTACAATACAGGACGGGAGTAGAATAATTAGATGAGTGAAAGACAGGACCTTAGAAATATTGCGATTATCGCACACGTTGACCACGGAAAAACAACATTGGTTGACCAATTGTTAAAGCAGTCAGGAACCTTCAAAGAACATGAGCAACTGTCAGAAAGAATGATGGATTCTAATGACCTTGAAAAAGAAAGAGGCATTACCATCCTAGCAAAAACCACCGCCATTAAGTACGATGATCATAGAATTAATATCCTGGATACACCTGGCCACGCAGATTTTAGTGGGGAGGTTGAGCGTATTTTGAAGATGGTCGATGGCGTGCTACTCGTTGTCGATGCTTTTGAGGGTTGTATGCCTCAAACACGCTTTGTGCTAAAGAAAGCACTCGATCATAACCTTACCCCTATTGTGGTTCTAAACAAGATCGACAGAGAGAACGCTAGACCCCAGGAAGTGGTAGATGAAGTATTAGATTTATTTATAGATCTAGGTGCGGATGAGGATCAGCTGGAGTTCCCAGTGGTATACACTTCAGCGATTGCGGGCACGTCTAGTGACCAACCTGAGGAGCAACAGGAGAATATGGATGCGCTATTTTCTTCCATCCTCTCTCATATACCAGCTCCAGCCGTTGATACGGAACAACCCCTACAACTTCAGGTCACTATGTTAGATTACAATGACTATCTTGGTCGTATTGGCGTGGGGCGTGTTCAGCGCGGACGTATTAAACTGAACCAGCCTATCGTCGTGATCACCCGTGAAGGTAAACAAAAATCCTTCCGTGTGACCAAGCTTTTCGGTTTCCTAGGGCTGAAAAGGGTGGAAATAGAAGAAGCTCAGGCGGGGGATATCGTGGCCGTTGCAGGCTTAGAGGACATTAACGTGGGTGAAACGGTATGTGACGCCGGTCATCCCGAACCTCTACCTCTCTTAAAAATAGACGAACCGACGTTACAGATGACGTTCTTAGTGAACAATAGTCCCTTTGCTGGTCGTGATGGTAAACACGTGACCGCCCGTAAGCTAAGAGAACGCTTGTTTAAAGAACTTGAAACGGACGTCAGTTTACGTGTAGATGAAACTGATAGCCCAGAAGTGTTCACGGTTTCAGGGAGAGGGGAACTCCATCTGTCTATCTTAATCGAGAACATGAGACGTGAAGGATATGAGATACAAGTCTCCAAGCCAGAGGTCATTGTCAAAGAAATCGACGGAAAGAAAATGGAGCCATTTGAGCGTTTAATTATCGATGTCCCGGATGACTATACCGGCAGTATCATGGAAACGTTGGGTACAAGAAAAGCGGAAATGCTGAACATGGTCAACAATGGATTCGGGCAAGTACGCCTCGAATTCCTGATCCCGTCAAGAGGGTTGATCGGTTATCGCACCGAGTTTCTCACACAATCACGTGGATACGGCATCATGACGCATTCCTTTGACTCTTATCAACCTCTCGTCAAAGCGACGCTCGGAGGACGACGCTTCGGAGCGTTGATCGCTCACGAAACGGGGACGGCTAACACGTATGGGCTACTGAATGTTGAAGATCGTGGAACGATGTTCATTTCACCAGGGACAGAGGTTTATGAAGGCATGATTGTCGGAGAGCATTCTAGAGATAATGACCTTGTCGTAAACGTCTGTAAGACGAAGGCCGCTAATAATATTCGTTCGGCAACGAAAGAAGAGACCGTTAAATTAAAAGCGCCTCGTCAACTCACTTTAGAAGAAGCATTAGAATTTTTAGGGGACGACGAGTATTGCGAAATCACACCAGACACGGTAAGATTACGCAAGAAGTTTCTCAATAAATCGGAACGTGAACGTCATGAAAAGAATCAGAAATTAGGACTTAAGTCCTAAGGTTTGGAGGGGAGCGTATGATAACCGATCGGTTATTTGTAGACGGAGAGTTGACCTTTGGGGCCTTTCTTATTCTGTATCTTATAACGGCAGTATTGCTTGGCCTTGTCTACAAGCTTGGCTTTGAACGAAGACTTCCCGTCCTCAAGGCTTTCATTGTCTATGTTGTCCTAGCCATCGGTGCCTTACCATTAGCGTTTTTAGGCATTGCCTTGCCCTTTATTGAAGCGTTAATCATTGCTGTTGCGATGTTAGCCATCGTAAGGTTCAGGATGAAAAAGGCGTCGTAGTTTATTACTTTACTGACTGCCTTTAGTAGGGGGTTGTTAACATGAAGCTAGATGATGCCATATTTAACTGGTTACAAATTAGACATGTGGCTGAGATGAAACCGGATGATGAAGCGGCTCAAGATACGTACGAATTCTTCACAACCATCTTAGAAGAAGATCATCACCTGACAGATATTGAGGTCAAGCTTGAAGACAACATGCATATTGTGTCTTTTGTTAAGGATGAGCAAGAACGTAGCAAAACATATCCCAGTGAGTTTGTGCATCAATTGTATCACGATTTAGAAAATATGCATGACCAGAACCAGACAGGCTGTTAGAAAGACAGGTAGCATAAGAAAAAGTGTAGTCCTCAGGTGGACTACACTTTTTTAGATAAAAAATTAATAACGGTAGGACAGATCATGGCTTAATGGTCGCTATAAATGTTTCATTGCGTTACACATTTATAACCAACCGTCATCCTCTTTTGAATGCACCGGTTCGGTCAGTTTGCCTTCTCTTTTTCTTTTTTCAGTCTTTTCAGTAATTCTAGCGTGACAGGTCTGACACACGTAAGTTGATAAAGGGTGGTTTCTTAGACGTTTTCCTAATAACGAATCTGCATCAATGCGTTCAATCGTATCGCAAATTACACACTGTATCTTCATATTTGTGCCTCCTATATCACTAGTATAGCATGGATTGATACAGCTTCATACGTGTACATAGCGAACACGGGGTCTGATTGACACTTTTTTTATTAGGAATTAAACTGTGTTATAGACCAAGGGAGTGCTAAAAGATGTCAAATTTTAATGAAGTCAGTCGTAGTAAGAGTCACGACCTCAAGAAAAGACGAAGAAAAAAATCAATCATTGGCATGATGATTTGGATGACGGTCTTTTTTATGCTAGGGACGATCACTGTCTTTGGCTATACTTACTGGAAAGTGGATCAAGCGTTCCATAAAGTGAGTAAACAGGATAAAGTAAGTGCAGCCACACAAGATGACACACCGCCATCAGCTTCAGAAGATGATAAAAAGGATGGTAAACTTCAGGAGGAAGAGGATCAGATTAAGCCACTCGCTGTGGCCATTATTGGCACAGATCGACGAACAGGATCTGGTGGAACACTCAACACAGACGTCCTCATGGTTGCTCTGATTGACCGAGAAACGCCTTCAGTCTCCATTTTGTCCATTCCGAGAGACACTAAAGTTCAAATACCGGGTCATTCAGGTTATATAAAAGCGAATGCGGTATTTGCACGAGGCGAAGCGGAAGGGAATCGTCAGAAGTTTGCCGGAGAAGAGCCCACGACCTCTGGAACACAATTGGTCAAGGAAACATTAAGTGAATACTTAGAGATACCAGTAGATTACCATGTACATATCGGCTTTCAAGGCTTCGTCGATGTCGTGGATGCTGTTGGTGGGGTCGAAGTGGATGTATCCCGTAGCATGAAGTATCACGATCCAGAAGATGGAACGCAGATTGACATTCCAAGGGGTGTGCAGGTGCTTAATGGTTATCACGCGTTAGGTTATATCCGTCATCGCCTGGATGATCGTGGAGAAGCATACTACTCTAGTGATTTTGAACGTAACGAACGCCAGCATGAAGTGATCCGCGAGATAACAGACCGTTTAACCACCGTTGAGGGTCTATCTAAGATGGATCAAGTGTTGGATGCTGTTGTACAAAATGTATCTACAAATTTCACGCCTGATGAGATGAAAGAGCTCATATGGGACTTAAAGTCTCTGTCACCTTCAGATTTAGAATCGATAGAAAATGACGCTTATTGGGATTCATCACAAGGATATACCATAATACCTGACGAACGTATAGAAGAGATAAAAAAACAATTCCAAGATAAATTTGAATAAAAGGAGTGAGTGTCATGGCACAGACAGTTGAAACACAACTTACGGAGGAATTACATGCTTTATTACAAAAAGAGCGCTTTGTCACTTTAGCGACCGTGGACAAAGAAACTGGTGCACCTAATGTCAGCGCAATCTCTTGGGTTTATGCTCCTGATCGTCAAGTCGTGCGCTTTGCGGTAGACAATCGTTCCCGTATCATCGAAAATATCGCAAAGAATAGTAGTGTCGTTCTTAATGTCATTGGTGCAGGCTCTTGCTACGCTATAGCGGGCAAAGCGAATGTAGCCGTTGAGAAATTGGATGATGTGCCATTAAAGTTAGCAAGAGTAGACATTGATGTGACCGAAGTGCGTGATGTCATGTTTTACGGTTCAAAAATTTCCGTTGAACCAGAATATGAGAAAACGTATGATGAAGAAGCAGCCGCTAAACTGGATCGACAGGTGCTTGAAGCTCTTAAGGCTTAAGTGAAAGTGGCCCTGCGAAATTGATGTTATTTAGGAGTAGTAGGGATTTTATAAAGGGAAAATGCATATTGAAATGCACCTTGAAAACTAAAGGATGAGTAAAAAAACACCGTGAATGGCGCTCACGGTGTTTTATTGTTATCTGTTGTTATTTTGATTTTCTTTTTGTTTTTGGTTTCCTTGTGCTGGTGTTTGTTTTTGACCTCCATCAGGCTTTTCAACCTGTCTAGGTAGCTGCGGCATGAGACGTCCGACGATCCCTGCTAATTCATCCATCACACCTGCTAAAGGTCTCCCGTTACGGATTTCCTCACCCATTTCTTGCAATCTGTAATAAGTATCCACATCAGCGGTGACAACAGCGTAAGCGCCTCGTGGATCGGCCTTAAGAGCCTCAGCCACCGAGTATTTAATCGACCCGACTTTAGAACGGTCAAGTTCCGCATCTACATCAATACCCACTACCGCGTAGCGTCCAACGACAACAGCTGTGGCGTCATTAACTTGATCCACCTGTGTGGCTAAGTCAGCGAGGCGATCAGCAATTTCTTGGGCACGAGCCGATTGGTTAGGGGATTGCGGCGCACGCATATTGTTATTATCCTGTTGTCCCTGTTGTTGCCCCTTCGCTTGATTTTGTTGTTGTTGTCCATTTTGCTGTCCTTGCTGATTGCGGTCAGCGTTCCCCATGTTGTTCGTTTGCCCATCTTGTCCTCCCATAGGTGCTCTTCTAGAGCCGTGGGGAAGGGCTTGATCATAAGAATATATGCCTTCTAAGTCCCGATCTCGGGATCTCATTTGCCCAGACTGTCTCCCGTCATACGTCTCACTCTCAAACTGAGGGTTTTGATCATAAGATGTAGGAGGGTGGTTTTGATAAGGCTGTGTTTGAGATTGTGGATTACAAGCGGTTAGCACTGCTATGCCAAGTAAAACCATCAGCAGACGGAAACGGGTTTTCTTCATCGGTAATCCATCCTTTCTATGTTGTACAAACTTTTGAAGATTACCTATAGTTTATCCGTCTAACTTAAATCCATAAGTCATACAATGAAAAATAACAAGAACCGCATCTTATAAATTATTCCAGTAAGGCATCAATTTTCTTCAACCAAAGGGAGGCGGAAATTTGAAAAAGATCTACGTATTGGACACGAATGTGCTCTTGCAGGACCCTCGGTCAGTTTTGTCATTTGAGGAAAACGAAGTTGTCATTCCAGCAGTTGTACTAGAAGAAGTCGATTCCAAAAAAAGATACACTGATGAAATTGGGCGAAATGCAAGGTATATGTCCCGTTTGCTTGATAAATATAGGCAAAAGGGTAAACTACATGAAGGAGTAGATCTTGAAAACGGAGGAACACTCCGTGTGGAATTAAATCATCGTTCATTTCAAAGGCTACGTGATACCCTCATAGAGAAAACCAATGATAATCGTATCATTGCTGTCGCATTAAACTTGAAAGAAGAACAGGATGTCAAACCGCAAGGGGGCAGGCCTGTAACGCTTGTTAGTAAGGACGCATTAGTACGGGTGAAGGCAGAAGTATTCGGTTTGCACGCCGAGGATTTTTTATCTGATCAGGTGGTGCAATACTCAAAGATTTATCCGGGTAGTCAGGAATTGAAGACAAAAAGAGAGGTCATTAATCAGTTATACTCTGATCAAAAAATAGAAATAAAGCACGTGGCGCAGCATGAGCGCTTGAATCCCCATCAATTTATTATATTTAAAGATGAAATGGGCTCCTCTGCTTCAGCGATTGGGAGAGTGAGTGCAGATCAACAATCTGTTACACTGCTACACCAAGAAGAGCACGTCTGGGGAGTTAAACCGCGAAATGCCCAACAAAAAATGGCCCTAGAATTGTTACTCAATGATGACATCCCTTTAGTGACAATGACTGGTAAAGCAGGTACAGGTAAGACGCTGTTATCCTTAGCGGCTGGATTATATAAGATCGAAGATGAACATCGTTACCAGAAGTTGTTAGTCGCCAGGCCCGTTGTTCCTATGGGCAAAGATATTGGCTTTTTACCTGGGGAAAAAGAAGAAAAATTAAGGCCCTGGATGCAACCCATATACGATAACTTAGAGTTTCTATTTCACGCCAAAAAACCGGGTGAACTTGACCGTATTTTAGCAGGAATGAATCGAACTATTCAGGTCGAAGCGCTGACTTATATAAGAGGCCGTAGCATTCCCGAACAATTTATCATCATTGATGAAGCACAGAATCTGACTAAGCATGAAGTAAAAACGATTATTACAAGAGTAGGTGAAGGGAGTAAGATTGTACTCATGGGCGACCCGGAGCAGATAGATCACCCCTATTTAGATGAGTCTAACAACGGTTTAACCTACGTGGTCGAAAAATTTAAAAGCTATGCCGTCAGTGGTCATATAAAGTTAGAAAAAGGTGAACGCTCTTCCCTCGCTAAACTTGCTGCACAAATTTTATAACGGTAAAATACAGACAAAGACAATAACAGAGGTGGTAATAAGATGAACCTATGGATGGAACCTTTAGGGCCTTTACAAACAAACGGTTATGTACTCTCTAATGATCAAAAACAAGGAATCATTATTGACCCTGGGATGAACCCTGAAGCGATGGTAGAGCACGTTCAAGATTTGGATATCAAAGCCATTCTCCTTACGCACGCCCATTTTGATCATATTGCGGGTTTAGAACACGTTCGCCAGCAAACTGGCGCGCCAGTGTATATTCATAATCTTGAACAGAAATGGTTAACAGATCCTGACCTGAATGGGTCCAGTCGGTGGAGTATGGTCACTGAGCCCGTTATCTGCCAGCCAAGAGACCAAGGTCTAGAGGATGGGCAAGCATTGACGATCGCAGGTATCGATATGAAGGTGATGCACACACCTGGACATTCTCCTGGTAGTGTCTCCTTCTACATAGAACAAGAAAATCTCGTCATTGCAGGAGATACGCTATTCTCTGGTTCTATCGGCAGAACGGACTTGCCTGGTGGGGACCATGTCAAACTTTTAAATAGTATTAGAGCGTATATCTTAACGTTACCTGAAGAAACGATCGTCTACCCGGGGCATGGTCCACAGACGACGGTGGGACAAGAAAAAGCAATGAATCCATTCTTGAATGAGCGTTAGGCGATGGCTTTACTGAACCATATCGTCAGTAAAATAAAACAGCGGCCATCTCAATCCATCTCCTTTTATGAGTACATGCAAGACTGCTTGTACCATCCCGTATACGGTTACTACATGCGTGAGGAACGAAAGATTGGTAAACAAGGCGATTTCTATACTTCAAGCGATGTTCATCCAGTGTATGCACGCGTCTTAGCCGATATTTTTGTACAAGTGGTGCAACAATCTCGTCAGCCTGTATCCTTTGTAGAAATGGGAGCGGGCAAGGGCACGTTCGCTAAACAGATGTTAGATGCCTTACAAGCTGAGTATCCATCCGTATATGAACACACACAGTATGTGATTATTGAAGTAAGCGGATACCATCGACGTGTCCAGGGTGAGTTACTTAACGGACATGATAACAGGGTGGTGTGGACCACGCTCGCCGACCTCAGCGACCTGACCCAGGACAGACAGGTTTTCTTTTACAGTAATGAACTCGTTGATGCCTTTCCCGTTCATGTGCTTGAACAACGTCCTGATGACAGAAGATATGAACGCTTCGTTGGCTGGGATGAAGGTCAACAACGATTGACGGAAAAATGGCTACCGTTAGAAAGGGATGATATACATCACTATCTTGATAAGCATGGCTTCAAATTATCAGAGGGACAAAAAATTGAAGTGTGTCCCGATATGTGCCAATGGCTAGCTGAAGTAACAGAGGCTGTGGAAGAAGGCATGTGGATAACGGTGGATTACGGTTATTTAACAGAAGAGTATCAGCACCCAGCAAGAAAAGACGGTACCTTATTGTGCTACGATCGTCATCAGACGGACGATCGACCTTTGGAAAGACCGGGAGAGAAGGATATAACCGCTCATGTTCACTTCGAAGTATTAAGGGATGAGGCGATAGAGCGGGGCTGGACTGAGTTAGCGTATCTCCCTCAGCATCAGTTCTTATTGCAAGCGGGAATCCTAGACCAGTACACAGAACAAGCGGGTGGGGACCCTTTTCAGAATGCGACTTTACGCAAGAATCGAGCCATCAGACAATTTGTGTCTCCAGAAGGCTTAGGGGCGACCTTCAAAGTGCTCATATTAGCAAAGGGTGCACCTGCTCAGCAAAGTTTTTCGTTTCTCAATGCGTTTAAATTTAGGCTATAGTACGACGCTATTAACAAGATGACAAATACGTAACAAAAAAAGACACGGGTGTTTCATTCCCGTGTCTTTTCTCCTGTTTTTCACTGTTTTTTCATGGTAAGCGTAATACTTAAGACGATAAGTCACCCATTCGTCCCATGGATCATGCTCTCTCCGTCACATCATAAACGTTGTGTAATATGTAAATCCAACAAAGAATAAGACGAGGTAACCAGCGAAAATATAGATATAACCTCTCTCAGAGAAATTCATATAGCTAAGGGCTAAGAATATAACGGTTTGAGCAAAAAATAATAAGGCCATTCCTTCCATATGTCCCACGAGTGCTAATATAGCGGTTACGGCCGTCCAAAATGCAAAGACGCGATACATACGTGGCATGTTGTTTTTCCTCCTTTACATCTCTCACCAGCATAGATATTCCTATTATAGATGAGTTTTTGGAGCTTGTAAACGTATATTCACAGAAGAAATAATGTCATATTTCTGAACAATCGTTGAAGCACGAAAGCACACAGGCATCCCAGTTATGAAGAACATAAGGCTGGGTATATGCTTGCTGTGTGGGTGTGTTGTGTGTGTTATCTTTAAACCGGAGGGACTTGAATGTTTTTATGTATGTTTATAGCTGTGACCACACCGGATGTGATTCCACTATTCCTTTCCAAAAAAGAAATGGCTGGGAAGACAGGATTCGAACCTGCGCATCACGGAGTCAAAGTCCGTTGCCTTACCACTTGGCTACTTCCCATCGACATTTTTTAGTATGGACGCTAACGCGGAATATATACACAAAAAACAAAGATTAATTCAAGCCCCACAGGATAAATCATGATGAGGGTGGCAAAAATATAAATAAGTAGCTAGGAAAGGATGTGTCTCTGTATGTCTTTTCAAGACCTGGTCAAATTTATGACCCAGGAGTTCGTTCAATACATGGATACACCAAGAGACGAGCGACTGAGGCAGAAGTCAAAAAACAAACAAAAAAACTGGAGTCAACAGTGGTTTGGGGTTATCCCAACCGCTATCAGTATGTTATTTAAACGTCATTAACTTTAAGGGTGATGGAGACTTAGCGTATCGCCCTCATGGTCAAAATCATGCCTTGACCTTATTTAGTATCAGTCTCAATGGACGTAAGATACTGTAACCCTAAGTAGCGAATACCTGCATCCTCTAAACCAACGAATAACGTCATAGGCTGTTCCGTTCTCTCTTTTAAGTGAGTGGGACCCTGGTCCAGATGGGGCGTCCCTTTTTCCCAAACATGAAAGCCAACGACATCATATATCGCTCTAACTTGAGGTAGGATATAAGTGTCTAAATAAGTCACCGTATTAATCGTTGCATCAAATATAGCGGCATCGGTGACCGTATGGTGTATGTCATGCTGTGATAAGTCCTCTTTGTCAACTTCATCCATTGGGGAGCCGTTTATATCGCTTACGGAACCCGATATTTTAGCCATACTAGTCCCTTGGTCTTTGTCCACACGGTGTACCTTCTGTAAAAGGTCAACCTTAGCGCCCTTTGGTTTATCCACAACGATATCCGTTTCAATATGTTCATAAGCCTCATGCGTGAAGAAATCATGTAGGACGTTATCTACCTCATATCCCCAAAACAGCCCAGCATAAAGGATAGGCCCTGAAGATTCGTAAGGCTCTTCTAACCAACCTTGGAGTGACTGTTGGTATTGTTGACCGTATTCCATTAAGACAAATTCATGATGATCGTCATCTGCTTGTCCGACGATCAGATAACCAACTTCCTGACCTTTATTCACCAACAGTACGACCCATTGGCGACTCCCTGGCCCCATTGGGTACGAATCCCAATTTGCCTGCTTCCAGCTCGTAAACTGCTCATCTTGATGGGCGATCTGATCAATCCACTCCTTAACTTGTTGTTCAAATCTATCCTCCCAAGGTCCTTGAACTGTATGAGTGTCTTGAATGAATGGCGCTGTTTCTTCAGTGGTGACTGGCTCCTCTATCCCTACTTGATCTTCTTCGTCAACGGTCTGTGATACAACAGCGTGGGGGACGAAGATGATACCTAGAATGAGAATGCCTATAAAAAAACTGATGGCAAAGCGTGGTTGGCTCATCATGAGTTCCGTCACTCCTTCTCATTTCAATCTTTCATACGTTAAAAACAATGCGCTAAAAAACAAAAAACTCCTGTCACGCATCATAGCTGTATCACAGCTGAATAGGGTAGGACAGGGGGCGCATGACAGGAGGGGGAGAAAAACAAAGTACTGGCAAGAACACATGGCTGTTGTCTGTTTAACTTACCAGTGTATGCTCATTGTATCGCGTTTATGTTCAATTTCTTGTAACTCCATGTCGGGTGAGATTACACTATTTAGCACTAGTTTTCTCGAAACATCGTTATTGGGTGGGTTTGGAGGTAGATGTAGCCGACATTTATCGGGTTCACTTCTATCCGTGGACGGTAATATTCTACCTCCTCTAATCTCGTATCTAGAGTCGCGCGTGTCTCTTCACTAGCATTTTCAAAGAAAGAAGTAATCAGCCCACGCTCTTCATCAAGACGCTTATTCGCTTCTTCGGCCCATGTCGTATCCTGGCTCTCTAAAAAGTCGTTAATATGGTCTTCAATGCGTTGAATAGCAGAGTTTAAGGAGAAGATGGGCCGTAGCGTGAAATGATAATCAGGAATCTTTGGAGATAACGCGTAATGTTCTATTGCTTTGTCAAACTGAGTCATCATTTCTCCGTTAAATAAATTAAAACCTAAGGGATAATAAATATCTTTTTTTTGGTCGCTGATAAAGGAAATGCGATAATTGATGAACAACCAGGGAATCAGCCCTTGTGTACGCCTCGATTGATCAACAACTTCGTACAAGCGAATGAAGCTACCGTTCTTCTTCGCTGATTGAAAGATTTGGTGTAGACGCCAGCAACCGAACTTAATCAGTTCACCGCGCACGTGATCGGGTACATTTTCATCGTCTAGTACGAAGGTCAGTTGCTGTGGTTGAGGTTCGGCGCCCGTTTTCTCTACAAACATCCAATAATAAGGACGGTTGGTAATTTCTTTGTCTACATCCACCGTAAGCTGTGCCCGGATATAAGTCGGGTCCTGTTCTAGAATCGTACATCCTGTTTCACGGAAAAAGCGCTCGATATAAGTGTACATCTCTGATTGATTCATGGTAACGATAACTCCCCTCGATCCCCTTGATCCGTTTTGCTTTGTTTGACATCCTCTTGAATGCTCTGGATATACTGTGTAAAGTTTTCTAGCTTAATTTCAACCTCTTTGTTTGAATCAGACTCTAAAAAGATATCCGTTAGGCTATCTTCGATGGAGTGCTTGAGCTTCATCTTGTCGATAATTTCGTCCAGCTCTCCAATGACCATCTCAAAGAGATTAATTTTCTCATAAAGAAGAAATAGTATATATTCTTCAATCGTCCCTTTGGTGGACAGGTTGTATATATGCACGTCTCGATTTTGGCCTAAGCGGTGTATTCTACCGATACGTTGCTCCACGCGCATGGGGTTCCAGGGCATGTCATAATTGATAATGTGGTTGCAGAACTGCAAGTTAATGCCCTCTCCACCAGCCTCAGTGGCGATCAGGACTTGAGCTCTTTGCTGGAATAATTCTGTCATCCAATCTTTTTTATTACGTTTGAATCCCCCTCTGAATGGGACAGACGTAATGCCATTTTCATATAGGACTCTTTGTAAATAGTCCTGCGTCGCACGATAACCAGTGAAAACAATGACTTTATCGTCAATCTGCTTAATCAATTCCATCATTTTTTCAGCCTTAGAGTGTGTATTGATGGCTTTAATCAAGCTCATTAAGTCCCATATTTTTTGTCTCATGGGTGAGTCTGGCGCACTCTTCTGATACATTTGATAGAGCGTGAGGAACGTGGCTTCGCGACTGCTACAAATTTCCCTTTGTAACGTAATTAAAGAAAAGGCGTTGCTAGCCCCGTTAGTTTGTTTATATTTTTCTCGTACAAACGAGGTCACTGCATTGTAAAGTTTACGTTCAGGCTCAGATAAGTCGAGCTGGATATTATTCACATAGCGTTTCGTGAAGGCAATGTCCCCATCCTTACGCATGTTGCGAATCATGACTTTTTCCAACAGGGCATGCAGTTGCTCGTTGTTCTTAGACTCTCTTTTACCTTTGACATAGTTTTTACTGAAGGAAGCTGTGTTCCCCAATATGCCTGGGCGAAGTAGAGAGACGAGATTAAATAGCTCTTGTATCTCGTTCTGTACCGGCGTGGCCGTTAAGAGTAAGCAATATTTCTTTTTCAATTGGTTCATGAATTCGTAGTTTTTAGATTTGCTATTCTTTAATTTATGAGCTTCATCCACGATGATCATGTCGTAGTCCTGCTCTAGTACATGATCGCGATGCGGAGGTCGCTTAGCCGTATCCATTGAAGCCACTAGAATGTCGTACTGCTTCCACATGTATTCTTTTTTTTGTGCCATAGCTGGGATGGCAAACTTTTGTGTCAGCTCCCTTGTCCACTGTATGACCAGTGAGGCAGGGACTAAGATTAAGGCTTTCTTTACGAGTCCACGCACCATATACTCTTTTAAGATCAGGCCAGCCTCTATCGTTTTTCCGAGTCCTACTTCATCGGCCAATATTGCTTTGCCATGCATGTCCGTGATCACTTTTTTAGCCGCTTCAACCTGATGGGGGAACGGCTCTAACTGAGGGAGATGACGAAGACATTCGAGCGTGTCGAAATCCGAGATCATTAAGCTTTTTTCTGCCTGTAAAGCGAGATCAAATAACGCTTGTTTATCCCAGGGGCCATCGTTTTTTATTTTATGCTGCATTTCAGGTAACCACTCGTGATTAAAATGCACTGGAATATTCACGCTAACACACCCTTTATTCAAAGTTTTTGTCTTCTGTTCGGCCTGGGCTTCATGCGCTTAAAAAGAAGTGGAAATCGCAAGAGAATAATGATAGGATAGAACTGTGAAAAATTTGACGTTTAATGTCTAGTATGGTCAAGAAAAGTAAATTGAATACGGGCGAATGATTGTAAGGGGAGAGACTGCGAAAGGCCATCCATACCTTATCGTAGCGCCGAAGGAGCAAGCCCTCATAAGGGGTGAATCTCTCAGGCAAAAAGACTCTTACAGGACGCACCTCTGGAGAGCGCCTCCTTAAAGAGGCCACCAAAGGGGAAACCCTACTGTTGACAGTCATTGCTTCATAGGGGTAACTCTCAGGTACAACGGACAGAGTATACACTTGGATACAATGTATACGTCTGTCCTTTTCTTTTGTCTTGATTTTGACCATTAAAAAGCTAAGTGAATACATATATTCATCCTATTTGGAGGTGTAAGAATGGCAGAATTAAAGCGTACTCCTCTGTATCCGGTTTATGAAACATACGGGGCCAAAACGGTTGACTTTGGCGGCTGGGAGCTACCTGTACAGTTTTCTAGTATCAAGGAAGAACACCATGCTGTCCGTACAACAGCAGGGTTGTTTGACGTCTCGCACATGGGTGAGGTTGCAGTAAAAGGACCTGACGCTTTTAGCTACCTACAGAAGATGCTCACCAACGACGTGTCAAAACTCGTGGATGGTAAAGCACAGTACACGATTATGTGCTACCCAGACGGAGGGACAGTGGATGATCTCATTCTGTACAAAAAAGCAGACCATGATTACTTAATCGTCATCAACGCGGCGAATATTGACAAAGACGTTGAGTGGCTACAGAAGCATGTTGAAGGTGATGTGGAAGTAGAAGATGTCTCTCATCAATACGCACAGGTGGCCATGCAGGGTCCTGTAGCAGTAGACGTCTTACAACAGTTAACGGACGAAGACCTGAGCGCCATTACATTCTTTAAGTTCAAAGATCATGTTCAATTAGCCGATGTCAATGTTCTCATGTCACGTACCGGTTACACCGGTGAAGATGGGTTTGAAATTTACGTGGCACCGGAAGATGCGCCCCACCTATGGGAAGAGATTCTCAAAGCGGGTGAAGACAAAGGGGTTATCCCATGTGGTTTAGGGGCAAGAGATACGTTGCGTTTTGAAGCTAAACTACCGTTATATGGGCAAGAGATAACAGCCGATATCTCACCGATTGAAGCGGGACTCGGCTTCGCTGTCAAAACGAACAAATCGGAAGACTTTATCGGTAAGGATGTATTAAAAGAACAGAAAACGAATGGTGCACCAAGAAAACTAGTGGGTATTGAGATGATTGAACGTGGTATCCCTCGTCACGGTTACCCCGTGTACGTGGAAGATAATCAAATAGGAACAGTCACTTCAGGGACTCAATCTCCAACGCTGAAAAAAAACGTAGGCCATGCGCTCTTAGATCAAGCATACACAGAGATAGGGCAAGAAGTATCTGTGCATATTCGAAACAAACAAGTTAAGGCCCAAGTGGTACAGACACCATTTTATAAAAGACAGAAGTAACCTTTGAAACGGGTTACTGTCATGCTAATGACAGAAAGCCCTGAGCAAGCCATAGGTTAACCTTTTGCCACGGTGAGAGAGACCGTCGCAAGCAGACAAAGAGGAGGGGTTATGGATGAAGCATCGTTATCTACCAATGACAGACGTCGATCAACGAGAGATGTTAGAAGACATCGGCGTCTCTTCAATAGAAGACTTATTTGACGATATTCCTAAAGATATTCGTTACAACGGAGAAATGAATATATCCGCTTTAGATGAAACAGCATTGACACGTTATATGATGCAGCTCGCTAACAAGAATGCTGATACGTTGACGTTCACGTCCTTCTTAGGGGCAGGCGCCTATGATCATTACATCCCTAGTGTTGTGAATCATGTGATCTCCCGTTCAGAATTCTATACGGCTTATACGCCATATCAGCCGGAAATCAGCCAAGGGGAGCTTCAGGCCATATTCGAGTTCCAAACGATGATATGTGAGCTGACGGGCATGGACGTCGCCAACTCCTCTATGTACGATGGCCCAACGGCCTTAGCCGAAGCGGCAGCGATGGCCTCCGGGATCGGCAAGCAGAAAAAAATCGTCGTTTCTGAAGCTGTACACCCTGAAGCACGAGCGATCATCCACACTTCAGCTCAAGGTTTGGGCTTAGATGTAGTAGAAGTACCCGTTCGAGCTGGCGTAACGGACCTTGTTGCTCTAGATCAAGCGGCTGATGAAGAGACGGCAGCGGTTCTCGTTCAGTATCCGAATTTCTTTGGGCACCTAGAGGATCTAGCACAAGTAGAACGAATTGCCCATAAACACAAGGGATTAATGGTCGTCAGTGCTAATCCGCTAGCCTTGGGTACATTACAGCCCCCAGGTGCGTTCGGTGCGGACGTTGTGGTTGGCGATGCACAGCCGTTTGGCATCCCTACAGCATACGGTGGACCCCATTGCGGCTACTTCGCAGTGAGAAAGAAATTGATGCGTAAAATTCCGGGTCGTTTAGTGGGGCAAACGAAAGATGACACAGGTCAAAGAGGATTTGTATTAACGCTTCAAGCCCGTGAACAGCATATCCGCCGTGAAAAAGCGACTTCTAACATCTGCTCTAACCAGGCTTTAAACGCGATTGCAGCTTCGGTGGCCATGACAGCCTTAGGTAAAAATGGTGTGCAGGAAATGGCCATGCAAAACATCCAAAAAGCGCAGTACGCTAAAAAGCAATTGCAAGGCATTAACGGGGTGGAGATTCCTTATGATCAGCCATTTTTCAATGAGTTTGTCATTAAACTTAATCGATCAGTGGAAGATGTCAATCTCGCGCTACTTGATAAAAAAATGATAGGTGGCTACGACCTCGGTCGAGATTATCCAGATATGGAAAATCACATGCTGATTGCCGTAACGGAAATGAAAACGAAAAACATGATTGACCAATTTGTACAGGAATTGGAGGCGATCCTTCATGTCTAACAGCAATGAGAAGGCACTCATTTTTGAAATGAGTAAAGAAGGGCGTATAGCGCACAGTTTACCGCAAAATGACGTGCCGGAAACGGATGTCACTGATGTGATCCCGCCCGAACTACTTCGTGAGACACCTGCAGAGTTACCTGAGGTGTCAGAGCTCCAACTCATGCGTCACTATACAGCGTTATCAACACGTAATCATGGTGTCGATAGTGGGTTTTACCCTCTCGGTTCCTGTACGATGAAATATAATCCAAAGATCAATGAAGACGTTGCCAGGTATCCTGGTTTTTCTCGTATTCACCCGTACCAGCCTGAAGAAAGTGTGCAGGGCGCCCTAGAAGTGCTCTACTATCTACAAGAAGACCTCAAGGAAATAACGGGGATGGATGAAGTGACATTACAACCCGCAGCTGGGGCACAAGGTGAATGGTCTGGATTAATGATGATTCGCAAATATCATGAATCGCGAGGCGAAGGGGAGCAACGTACCAAGGTCATAATCCCAGACTCAGCACACGGCACAAATCCGGCCAGTGCGTCTGTTGCAGGTCTTGAAACGATAACGGTCGCTTCTAACGAAAAAGGGCTAGTAGACCTTGATGCGCTCCGTGAAGCGGTGGGCGCAGATACAGCAGCGCTCATGCTCACAAATCCGAATACGTTAGGGTTATTTGAAGAAGAGATTACTGAGATCGCACAGATTGTTCATGAAGCGGGCGGCCTCCTATACTACGATGGTGCAAATGCGAACGCCATTTTAGGTATCGCGCGCCCTGGTGATATGGGCTTTGACGTCGTACACCTTAACTTGCATAAAACATTCACCACGCCACATGGCGGTGGGGGACCAGGCGCAGGGCCCGTTGGTGTGAAGCAGGCACTGATCCCATTCTTACCTAAGCCGGTTTTACGGAAGGAAAACGACCGCTATACGTTCGACCATGATCGTCCAGAGTCTATCGGTCGAGTGAAGGCATTCTATGGTAACTTCGGGATACTCGTTCGTGCCTACACGTATATCCGAACGATGGGAGGAGAGGGATTACGTCAGGTTTCTGAGCAGGCCGTCTTAAATGCCAATTATATGCTGCGTAAGCTAGAGAACCATTATGACGTCCCATTCAAACAACATTGTAAGCACGAGTTCGTTTTATCAGGCAAACGTCAGAAGAAACTAGGCGTCAGAACATTAGATATCGCAAAACGTTTATTAGACTTCGGTTATCATCCACCAACGATTTATTTCCCATTAATCGTAGAAGAGTGTCTGATGGTTGAACCTACGGAAACAGAAACGAAAGAAACCCTTGATGAGTTTATTAACGTTATGATAAAAATTGCAACAGAAGCTGAAGAGGACGCTGAAAAAGTACAAGATGCGCCTCATACAACCGTTGTAGGTCGCCTTGACGAGGTCACTGCAGCGAGAAAACCCGTTTTACGTTGGGACAGAGACGCTTAGCATGATAGACTGAGAAGGTAGGCCATGATAGGTCTACCTTTTCAAATGACATCAATCACTTCCATTATGATAACAGGTGAGTATATGAAAGAGATTAATTGGCGTTTCATAGACACAGGTAAACAAGACGCTGCCACTAACATGGCTATAGATGAAGCGATACTCATGGCCCATAGTGAAGGCCTCGTTCCACCAACGATACGTTTCTATACTTGGCAACCAGCCAGTGTGTCCATAGGATATTTTCAAAAACTACATAAAGAGATTGACCTCGATCAGATTAAGTCTTACAATCTAGGGCTAGTGAGAAGGATGACGGGTGGTCGAGCCGTTCTCCATGATGACGAACTGACTTATAGTGTAATGATATCTGAGAAACATATGCCCACGTCAGTGATTGAAGCTTATAGACTGATCGGTGAAGCCTTGCTGCATGGTTTTAAGGCATTAGGACTTGAGGCTTCATTCGCTATACCTGATCAAGCTGCCCAACCACGCCATATCAAACAAAACAGATCTGCCGTATGCTTCGATGCGTCATCCTGGTATGAGCTTATCGTTGAAGGGCGTAAGGTGGCAGGGAGCGCCCAAACGAGACAAAAAGGCGTTGTGCTACAACACGGGTCTATTCCTTTATCCTTTAATCTAGATATGCTCTTTGACGTGTGTCGCTTCCCAAGTGACAAAGTGAAGCAGCGGATGAAGGAAGGTTTCAAAGATAAAGCCGTCGCTATCAACGCATTAAGAACCCAGCCTGTTACGATTCAAGGTCTACAAGACGCTTTTTATACCGGTTTTGAGCATACGTTACAACAATCTTTGCGAAAAGAAGATCTCACCCTGTACGAGCGAGAACTGAGCAGGCATCTCATATTAAATAAATACACGCAAGAAGAGTGGAATCACAGAAGATAACATGATCTTTTATCGTTTGATGACATTTTACTAGGGCCGTGTGCGTCTTTTATCTTGACGCCGGGGATCAAGCGCGTTAGGATAGCTATTGCGTCAAAAAAATGAAACTGACATGTTTCAATGATTCATCCTTTTCGTGGAGACTTAACAGTAAAAGGGGATTTGAAAACAGGCTATCTCTAGACAGCCTGTATTTCTTTTTCAAACGCTTCTTGTAGTTTGACCGTAAGAGGGCCTGGGATACCAGGTCCTATATCCTGGTCATTCACGCGTTTTATGGGCATAATCTCACTCGTCGTACTGGTGATAAAAACTTCATCAGCATCTAAAATCTCTTCTGTGCTGAAGCTTTTTTCATACACCTCGAGTTGAAGTTGCTGACAAAGTTTAAGCACTTTTAGACGCGTGATGCCATTCAAGATGAGATTAGTGGCGGGGTGAGTGTATACCTTGCCATTTTGAATCATGAATACGTTAGACGAGCTCCCTTCAGTGACCGTACCGTCTCGGTGTTGGATCGCTTCAAAAGCGCCGTGTTCAGAAGCGGTTTGTTTCGCTAAAACATTGCCTAGTAAATTAAGGCTCTTAATGTCGCAACGTAACCAACGGCTATCGTCTATTAAGATAGCATTTACACCCTGTTGCATGTCTTCTGTGGGCCTTGGCATGTTTTTAACATAAGCCACCATTTGAGTGGGGACATCCGAGGAAGGGAAACCATGATACCTGGCAGCCACTCCTCTCGTCACTTGTAAGTAAACGATCCCGTTTAGTATGTCATTTCGTTGTACCAATTCGTGCATATCACGTGCCAAGGTATCTCTGCTAACGGGAAGATGCATCTTAATTTCATTTGCACTGCGTTCTAGACGTTGTAGATGAGCATCAACCTCGAATAATTGCTGGTCATAAATGCGGAAAACCTCATAAATTCCATCACCAAACTGATACCCTCTGTCTTCGATATCAACATGTATGGTGTCCCGTGATTTAAATTCACCGTTATGGTAGATCCAGGTCATGTCAAAACCTCCATTTGATGTGACTAAATTTTGTTCTATTTTACATGAAAAAAATAGATAAATCTTCTTTTTTAAAAAGAAAAATGTATTGAATCGCAAGGTTTTATGGGGGTCGTTTTTGGCAAGTCACGAAAAAAAGTAAATTCAATAAAAAAAATGAGATAGGAAGAGGATACGATGTCTCAGCGCAAAAATCGGAGAATTTTTAAGTTGACGAGGTGGGAAAGATTTGTTCAAAAACGCAATATGTAGTGCTCTAAAAAAACTTTAATACAATATATTGTTATAACCATCAGATTATGATAAAGTATACTCATTCACAGTTATGATACATGTCTAAAAACGCAGCCTATATCTGATCGTTTTAGAACACAATGGACAAGCCATGATGAACGTGAAGCATGTTTGGCCATTTTTTAATTTGAAAAAGGGGGAGATTGTGTGGGCACAACACTTGTTCAGGATGAGTTAAACATTGCTCAACTAAATGAAGATATTAAGGTATTTCCGCAGGTACATCCCATTCAGCCCGGTATGAATCGCCAATTAGAAGGGGTATCTAGGCTCGTGATGCTAGATCGGTACGCCTTTAAAGATATAGAAAAGAAGACATTAAAAGTTGGAGATTTTGTTGTCTTAACAATTAAAGATGATCCTAAATTTCCAGCTCGGGGATACGGTTTTCTCCAAGAGCTGAACGAAGAGCAAAAAACAGCTAAAGTTAAAGTGGACGAGGCTTTCCAAGGTGTGATTGAAGATCCTGCGGAAGCTGAAAGTGGTGTCGTTGAGGTGACGATCGATGTCATTGAGAAACCACTGGAGATTTTTTATGAGCAAATTGCGGCGAGAGTGGCCACAGGACTGTCTGCAGTTGAACAAATTGAAGCTGATCGCAAGCGCGCTTTTGAAGAATTCTATCATGAGTTAGTACATATGAATTTTGTTCCAGCAGGTCGTGTCCTTTATGGCGCAGGGGCTGGTACAGACGTTACTTTCTTCAATTGTTATGTTATGCCGTACCCGCATGATTCTAGAGGAGGTATTGCCGATCACCGTAAAAAAGTGATGGAAATTATGAGTCGCGGTGGCGGAGTAGGCACAAACGGATCAACGTTACGCCCAAGAGGTTCATTATGTAAGGGTGTCAACGGAAAATCTAGTGGGTCCGTCTCTTGGTTAGATGATATAGCCAAGCTCACACACTTGGTTGAACAAGGAGGTTCCCGTCGCGGAGCACAGATGATTATGCTTGCTGACTGGCATCCGGACATTATTGAATTTATTATATCTAAAATGCAAAATCCTAAAGTGCTCCGCTTTATCGTAGATAAAACGAATGATCCTAAAATCAAAAAGCTCGCTAAAGATAAATTAAAATTCATACCTTTAACCGGTACGGAAAGAGACATGTATGAGCAGATTATGAGGATGAACCGTGAAGGAACGGATTCCCCTTTCTCAAAACAGATTGTGGAAGAGGCAGAGCAGAAGTTGGCGGACGGAGGAACATATGAAGTGAACAACCCTGAGTTTTTAACTGGGGCTAATATCTCTGTTTGCTTATCTTCCGAATTTATGGACGCCGTTGAACGAGACGCTGAATATGAATTGCGTTTCCCAGATATTGAGAACTACACGCCAGAAGAGATGGAGATATATAACCAAGAATGGCAGGCGTGTGGAGATGTTCGCGAATGGGAGGCAAAAGGGTTTAAGAGTCGAGTTTATAAGCGTATGAAGGCCAAGGAGCTTTGGAACTTAATCAACATCTGTGCTACTTATTCTGCCGAACCGGGCATCTTTTTTATAGATAATGCTAATGACATGACGAATGCCAAGGCTTACGGCCAGAAGGTTGTGGCCACGAATCCTTGTGGGGAACAGCCGCTTGCACCTTACTCTGTATGTAACCTTGCTGCCGTCAACTTAGCAGAAATGGTGGACAAAGAAACCAAAACATTTGATTTTGAGAAGTTAAAGCAGACTGTGAGAGTAGGCGTCCGCATGCAAGATAACGTCATTGATGCCACACCATACTTCCTCGAGGAGAACACACATCAAGCAAAGGGTGAACGTCGTGTAGGTCTTGGTGTGATGGGCTTACATGATGCGCTTATCTACGAGGAGAAAGTATACGGCTCGCCTGAAGGGAATGCTTTAGTGGACAAGATATTCGAAACGATGGCGACAACTGCATATCGTGAATCAGTTGCACTCGCAAAGGAAAAGGGAAGCTTTCCATTCTTAGACGGTGAGACAGAAGAAGATAAGCAAGAACGCCGTCAAAGATTTATTAACACGGGATATATGCAAAAGATGCCTGAGGATATTAGACAAGACATTTTAACCCATGGTATCCGCAATTCACATCTTTTAACGGTGGCGCCAACAGGATCAACAGGAACGATGGTCGGTGTATCCACGGGGCTTGAGCCTTATTTCTCCTTCACATATTATCGATCTGGACGTCTAGGTAAATTTATCGAGGTTAAGGCAGATATCGTTCAAGAGTATCTAGAGCGTCACCCACAGGTCGACGCGAACGATTTACCGGAATGGTTTATCTCAACGATGGAGCTGACACCTGAACAGCATGCCGATACACAGTGTATCATTCAGAAATGGGTGGATAGTTCTCTGAGTAAGACCGTTAATGCACCGAAGGGCTACTCAGTTCAACAGGTCCAAGCGGTCTACGAACGCCTCCATCGTGGTGGAGCAAAAGGCGGTACTGTCTATGTGGATGGGTCTAGAGACGCGCAAGTGCTTACCCTAACGGCTGAAGAAAACGACGTGAATCAAACGGACAGCCTATTTGAGAGCTGGGAGATTGAAGAACAGCCAAAACAATACGTCTTAGATACGATCCCAGAGTTACAATCAACGAACGTGACGTACGGTACGGAAGTGGGAGAAACGTGTCCGATCTGCCGTAAAGGGATCGTTGAGGATGTTGGTGGCTGTAACACGTGCACAAACTGTAACGCTCAGCTGAAGTGCGGCCTATAAGCCAGAGACAAAAATAAAAGGAAGAGAGGATGAGCAGAGTTACTGCTCATGACTCTCTTCCTTTTTGAGTTCCTATACCTTCCCTACTCCGATCCTGTATCAATGTATGGTGTCCATATAATTGTCACCTTTTATATTTCTGAATTTCAGGTTCTTCGTGTACAATGTTACTAGAGATGGGGACATGAGTCACAGCTTACATACGTCTACGTCGTGTGCAGTAAAAGCATTTTAAAAAACGTCGTCGATTCATATATAAAAAGGGGGCATACGTCATGGATCCAGCTGATATTACGATATGGATCGCTTTCGCTGCAGGTGTTTTATCTTTTATTTCGCCCTGTACCTTACCTTTATACCCTGCATATCTGTCTTACATTACTGGCGTATCAGTAACGGATATTAAAATTAACCACACGGGTAAAATCCGTTTGCAGATGATGGTACACAGTATATTGTTCCTGTTGGGTGTCTCCACCATATACATGACTTTAGCTTGGAGTGCTAGCTTTATCGGTGTGTACTTTCAGACTTACCAAACCCTGATTCAACAGATAAGTGGAGTACTGATATTTATTATGGGGCTTTTTCTACTCGGGGTTTTTAAGGTCGACTTTTTAATGAGAGAACATCGTTTGCAGTGGACAAAAAGACCAGTGGGGTATATAGGATCAATATTTATTGGAATGGGGTTCGCGGCAGGTTGGACACCGTGTATAGGGCCAATTTTAACCGTAATCCTCTCGTTATCCCTACAAGATCCAGCCAGCGCAACAAACTATATGATTATGTTTATATTAGGATTCGCCCTGCCATTCTTTTTGCTTTCATTTTTTATTAGTTCAACGAAATGGATTATTAAATACAGTGATCTGATTATGAAAATCGGTGGTGGGGTCATGATTATCATGGGGATTCTTCTGTATACAGACCGCATGATCGACATCTATATATGGATTAATCGACTGATTGAAGGAACGTGGCTCCAAAGATTAGGGTAAGACGAGAAAAGCTAAATTTTTCAATTTAAAAAGGATGGCCCCGATAAAGGAGGCCATTCTTTTTTTTGTATGCGCAAGAAAGGGCAGTTGTTGCACAATGACAGATATTGTGCGTCATGACTTCGCGTTCTTTGCTCAAAATAGAAATACAGGAAAATGCCCGTTTTTAATCAACATTAAAAGGGGTGAAGTAATGGCAACACCAACAAAAGATCCACAGAGGAAGCAAGATCTAGAACAAGGAGAACAAGCCACAACGCAAAAAGATGAAAAGACACAGCAAACCAATAATGGCCAAAAGCCTCGCAAAAAAAGAAAGCCGAAGCCCATGCCAGCCTTTGAACCGGACTATGTGTTTTTTGAACCAAGGGCCTTAGAGTATCCATTAGGCCAGGAATTAATGGAACGCTTCAAAGAACAAGACGTCCCGATTCAAATGACAACGTCGCACAACCAAGTGCGCGGGATACCGGGTGATACACCCACGGCTGCATATCGTAACGCTAAGCGGACCTTTGTTGTCGGGGTGCGTAAAACACTGAAATTCGATACGTCTAAACCGTCGGCGGAGTACGCTATCCCTTTAGCCACAGGCTGTATGGGGCATTGTCATTATTGTTATCTACAGACCACACTCGGCGCTAAGCCCTATGTTCGTACGTATGTTAATCTGGATGACATATTTGAGCAGGCTAAGAAATATATTGACGAACGTGCCCCGGAGTTGACACGATTCGAAGCGGCATGTACCTCAGATCCTGTTGGGTTTGACCACATTACCCAATCATTATATAAAGCGATTGAGTTCATGGGACAACAAAAATACGGAAGACTGCGCTTTGTGACCAAGTATCATCACGTGGATCATTTACTTCAGGCGCAACATAATGGTCACACTCGCTTTAGATTTAGTCTCAACGCAGATTACGTCATAAAAAATTTTGAGCCGGCAACATCAAGTTTCCAAGATAGGATTACCGCAGCGGGAAAAGTGGCAAAAGCAAATTATCCCTTAGGATTTATTCTCGCGCCATTAATTCGCTTCGATGGCTGGAAGGAAGGCTATACAGAGCTGTTTGAACGATTAGATAAAGAGCTCATAGCAGATGCACGTAAAGACCTGACGTTCGAGCTTATCATGCACCGCTTTACCAAAACAGCGAAACGCGTGATATTAGACCGCTATCCTAAAACAAAACTTGAAATGGACGAAGAACAACGCAAGTACAAATGGGGCCGTTATGGACGTGGGAAATACGTCTATCAGAACGATGAAGCACAAGAATTACGCGAGTATGTTCAAGATTTAATCAAACAGGCATTTCCTGAAGCGAAAATTGAATATTTTACGTAAAAGCCTTGTCTAGGACTCTAAAATGGTGTATCATCTTAGTGCAAATAAGGGTATGTAGAGTTTTATGGGGGGATGGGATCGATGCCGACACCAAGTATGGAGGATTATCTAGAACAGATCTACTCACTTATAGAGGAGAAGGGATATGCTCGAGTGTCTGACATCGCAGATGCCTTACAGGTCCATCCCTCGTCAGTCACGAAAATGGTTCAAAAACTCGATCAAGGAAAGTATTTGGTTTATGAAAAATATCGTGGCCTTATTTTAACACCCAAGGGGAAAAAAATTGGGAAGCGTCTGGTGGATCGCCACACGCTTTTAGAAGAGTTTTTAACGATGATAGGTGTAAATGAGGAAAATATCTATAAGGATGTTGAGGGGATAGAACATCACCTCAGCACGGACTCCATTACGTGTATTGAATATCTTGTAGAATATTTTAAAAACGAACCAACGTCATTAGAAGGGTTACTTGCCTTGAAGGAAGAAGACGAAAAAGAAGATAAAACAAAGGATAAAATATAGTTCGAAAAGCATCGGATATTCCGGTGCTTTTCTGCATTTTTTTACAAGTTTTTGAATAGGTTGTATGAGTACATATGTGAGATAAAGGAGTAGAGAAATTAAGTTAAGGCGCACCACGATTGGTAGGCGTATCACCATGTAGGATCAAAAAGGGAGGCGAACGCATGTGAAATGTGATGCGATATTTGAAGGTGGAGGGGTGAAAGGCGTAGCGGCCATTGGTGCCATCCAAGAAACGGAAGCACGTGGGTATTCGTTTAACCAGATTGCTGGGACTTCTGCGGGATCGATCGTAGGTAGTCTGTTAGCCGCCGGTTATACAGGAAAAGAGTTAGAAGAAATCTTCCTGGACCTTGACTTCAGAATGTTTTTAGAACTAACTGCTGTTGGAAAGATTCCATTAATAGGATTGGTACTTAACATACTCCGTAAAAACGGTATATACGCACTAAATGACTTCGACCAATGGATGAACAAATTGTTGAACGAGAAAGGTGTGCATACATTTTCCGATTTACCTGAAGGTAAATTGAAAATTGTGGCTTCCGACTTATCCAATGGCCGTATCATGTTACTGCCGGATGATCTCCCACGCTATGGCATAGAACCTGGAGATTTTCCCATTAGTCGTGCTGTACGAATGAGTAGCTCTATACCATTCTTTTTTCAGCCTAACATCATAAAGCAAAAAAGCAGTAACGCCTATATTGTAGATGGTGTTATTCTAAGTAATTACCCCATCTGGATCTTTGATTCTGTGACATCGCCTCGTTGGCCAACGTTTGGATATAGGCTAAGAGGGGCGGATGAAGAGAAGCCAATCAAAATAAGAGGGCCTATCTCGTTGCTATTGGCCATATTCTCGACCATGATGGAGGCACACGATCGTCGGTATATCAATCAGCGTGACGCCGCAAGATCCATCTTCATTCCCGTGAGTGACGTCAAAGCGACAGACTTTCGTATTTCATATGAAGATAAGAAGAAGCTCATCGCATTAGGGCGAGAGGAAACAAGTGCGTTCTTTGACCAATGGGATTTTACAGCATATATAGAAAATTATCGTTTTAAAAATAAAGAAAACCGTTCTTCATAGGGCGTTAGCCTCAAGAGGAGAACGGTTTTTTCTTTTTTCCTTTGTTTCCTTCGATGACGGTAAAAGTATGTTTTTTATACCGTTTACTTTTGCCTTGGGCTCGTGGCCCCTTTGACCTGAAGGGAATCATTTTAGATTGGCTTTTGGGTGAATATCTTTGTTGTGTTTTGGAGTAGCGTATTTTCGGTTTTTTTGATCTAAACCAGACAATATAAATGACCCACACAATCCCAGCAATGGCGACAAAGAAGAGCAAGTCATATACAAGGCGCAATGGCTGGGTGGTAAGCTGAAGTATGAAGCCATACAGTGCTAATCCCATCAATATTAGGAAAGGGATCTGGTATTTGTTTCGCACCCTGGACACCACCTTTGAAATAATATCTAAGCCATCGTGGGTTTTACCCTTAGGTCTTTGGTCTTTGTAAGTCATTTTTTCTTTTGTCACATGTCAATTATTAGCATGCCCTAAAAAGGTGACATTGATACTTCTGCTTGTTCTATCTGTAGTTACTAATTGTAACATGAATAGGTCCCTCATACTACTTTGGAATTGATATGAGACTCTTTATATTGGTTATCGTTTAACGTTATTCCTAGCGAAGTGCAGAGACAATATGACGTACTGAGATCACACCATTTCCTTGTCTTAAGTATGAAGGTGTAGAAAGTTCCTGAGCTTGCTCGAAGAGTATATCTTTCACTTCCTGTGCTGTAAATTCAGGTTTTAGTGCCAGTACGATTGCCGCTGCGCCTGAAACATGCCCACATGCCATAGATGTCCCTGAGATACTTCGATATGACTTCTGAATCCAAGTAGAGACAATCTCTTCACCAGGTGCGAGGAGATCTAGACTGTTTCCGTACTGAGAAAAAGAAGAGACTTCAGCATCTCGGTTGATGGAACCGACTGCAATCACTTCAGGGTACTGAGCTGGAAAGCTCACAGTAGGCGTTCCCTTGTTCCCACTTGCCGCAACCATGACAATATCGTTTGCAGCAGCTCTTCTAACAGCATCATGCAGTGCAGGAATGTGATCATCAAGACCAAAGCTCATATTAAGGATACGGATATTCTGTCGGATGGCCCAATCAATCCCACTTAGTATAGAGGATAGACTTGCTGATCCATCCTTATTGAAAGCCTTAATGGAATAGAGGGCGAGTTGTGGATAGACACCATGGAATGACTGACTTCGTTGACGACTGAACCCACCTATTGTCCCAGCGATATGTGTACCATGTCCGTTAGAGTCAATCGGACTACGCTCATCAGTGAAATTGACATACTGGCCGCGTACATTGAAACGAGGGTGGAGACTTAGCCCAGTGTCTAATATACCGACTTTAGGACGGGAGTAGCGTTGCGGAATGTAAGAAAAAGAAGCGCCAATATGTTTGATTCCCCATGGGAGAGAGGGGCGTAACTGGGTTTCAATCGTTTCATCTTCAATTAATTTGACTTCAATATCTTCAGTAATACGTTGTATTTGGCTAGAGGATCGAAGTAAGTGATATATTTCTTGCCGGTTATCGGCATTAACGGTTAAAGCACCCAAACTGGTGAGCTCTTGAAAATGTTTTTGTTGGTCCTGTAGGAGCTCAGAACAGTTTTGCAACTGACCTTCATCTCTTAATTGTACGATATATTTAGCCATGCGAATTCCCCTTCGTATCTATTTTCTTCATATGTATGAGCAAAGCGCCTAAATGTTGCAAATGTGTTGAAAAAATGTAGAATTCATTGTTTCGCTCATGGGGAAGACTAAGGCTGCACATACTATACGTACAAGTCATGAAGGGGGAAGATATCATGAAACGTGGTCGTCATAGAGATGAAAGTTTGCAAAATGATAAAAAAGACCATAGACGGGAAACTCCGATGAGACAATACATTCTAAGTACGGGCTTTTTTGGTGGTTTATTTGCATCCTTACTCGCTTACTTTGCTCATTTTATGAACTTTATTCCATTCGGGCCGGGGATCATATGGCAAAATACACATCTGTATATGTTCTACCCGTCGCTAAAAGGGCCATGGGGACACCTTCTAGGTATGGTTTCTGTCAGTGTCATTTCCATTGGGGTGGCGTATGCGTACTACTATATGTGCCGTAGATTTAATACGATATGGTTAGGCATTGGCTTAGGTCTAGTGGTTTGGGCTATTATTTTTTTAGGTTTAAATCAGTTAATACCCGGGACAGAATCTGTTCGGGAATTAGGATGGACCACGAATATTACGTATGTCTGTATCTTTGTCTTTTATGGTTTGTTCGTCGGTTATTCCATTTCGTATGAGTTTAATGATAGAATATTGGAGAAAGAAAAAGCGATGCGACATGAGCAAACCTGAGAGCAAAATTGATGGGGAGGAAAAACGTGAGTAAAAAAATTGATCGTTTAAGAGCACAATTTGAAGCAGAAGGCATTGACGCCATTTTAGTGACAAGCCGTACCAATCTTCGCTATGTGACAGGTTTCACGGGCACAGCTGGGGTGGCCTTAGTGACTGAAAGGGACGCCATTTTTATTACAGACTTCCGTTATGTCAGTCAAGCGGAAGAGCAAGTACAAGATTTCAGAGTCATCAAACACAACGGAGCGTTAGGAGAAACAATCGCAAGCGAACTCCAACAACAACAAGTACAACGTTTAGGTTTCGAACAAGATCATGTCACGTTTCGTACATACCGCGAGTATGAAACACAATTTCAAGACAGTACACTTGTGCCGGTTTCACAGATGATCGAGAAACTGAGATTAGTGAAAGATCATGAAGAGATTGGAATGATTAAGAAAGCAGTACATATTGCTGATCAAACCTTTGAACATATTTTAAAATTTGTACGACCAGGCATGCAAGAAATTGAAGTCGCCAATGAAATTGAGTTTCACATGCGCAAACTTGGAGCGACATCTTCTTCTTTTGATATCATTGTGGCCTCGGGGTATCGTTCGGCTTTGCCCCATGGTGTTGCAAGCGATAAAAAAATAGAAAGAGGTGACTTCATTACATTAGATTTCGGTGCTCTATATCAAGGTTATGTCTCCGATATGACGCGCACCTTTGCTCTAGGCACACCAGATCCTAAGTTAAAAGACATTTATGATGTCTGCCTTCAGGCTCAATTACGCGGCGTTGAACAAATTAAAGCAGGGATGACGGGCAAAGAAGCAGACGCCATATGTCGTGACTACATTACTGAAAAAGGCTACGGAGAGTACTTCGGCCATTCCACTGGACACGGCATGGGACTAGACGTACACGAGGGACCTAGCCTTTCCACTAAGTCAAACATAGCCCTTGAACCGGGTATGGTCGTAACCGTGGAACCCGGTATCTATTTAAGCGGAATAGGTGGCGTTAGAATTGAAGATGACATCGTTGTTACTGAGCATGGTAATGAGATTCTAACCACATCCACCAAAGAACTCCTCGTGGTTGAATAGACGAGACATTTATAATAGTGTAGAGTATAAGTTGGTGTACATACTTTATGATGTACGTATGAAGTGAAGATCCAAATGCAATGATGTTGTTGCAGTGTGGAACAATTTTGTAAGGGGATGAAGAAACATGATATCAACTTCTGATTTCAAGACAGGTTTAACGATTGAGTTAGATAATGAAGTTTGGCAAATTGCAGAATTTCAACATGTGAAGCCAGGTAAAGGGGCTGCATTCGTACGTTCGAAGCTTAAGAATATTCGCACCGGTGCGATTCAGGAGCGTACGTTCCGTACGACAGAAAAAATACAAAAAGCGCATGTTGAAACGAGAAAAATGCAGTATTTATATAGTTCTGGTGACGATTTTACATTCATGGATAGTGAAACATATGATCAGCTGGTGCTAAACCGTAGCCAGATTGAAAACGAGTTAAATTACCTTTTAGAAAACATGCCCGTATCCATTATCATGCATAACGGTGAAACGATAGGGATTGACCTCCCTAACACAGTAGAATTGGAAGTCGTTGAAACTGAACCTGGGATTAAGGGAGATACCGCATCCGGTGGTTCTAAACCGGCTACGATGGAAACAGGCCTCGTTGTTAATGTCCCATTCTTTGTGAATGTGGGGGATAAGCTTGTTATCGACACTCGTTCGGGCGCTTACGTCTCTCGTGCCTAGTACAGATAGCATATGAATCTAATACAATAAGAGTGTTAGTTATCATCAATTCACACATCAATGCAAAAAATAAGACCAGTTGGCCTATTATTTCAACTGGTCCTTTTTTTTATTGCATTTTAACCCATTTCAAACGTGTACTCACGTCTTGAGGCTGGTAGGTTTATGTGTAGAAGTAATGTAGCCGTGTTGGTACAGCCCTGTAAATTCAAATTTGTCACAGTCCAAACATAAATCAATATCGGATTTCTGACCGGTCTTAATTAAACGTTGCCCCGTACCACCTTGAGCCACAAGTTTGGCCAAACGTCCATGAATGTCGTCCGTATTGAAAAAATTGCCAGCAAATAACGCTGTATCACTTAGTTCAACTGTTGGCTTAAGCGTTTTTAAATATTTGATCATCAACCCAGCAGCCAAAGTATCTTCTATCGCAAACTCTCCTTTTCTACCTGCACATACAAATAAAATATCTTTTTTCTTCTCCACAGCTTCACACATACAATGATAAGCATTAACAAAGCCACCCACAAGGACGTAAGCCGCCTTTTTGGATTTTTGTAACGCTTTCGTCCCATTTGATGTTGTGATGACAACAGTTTTATCCTTCCAATCTACCCCTAAAACCTCACGCGGTGAGTTACCTAAATGAAACCCGTTAATTTTAACACTATGTCGTTCGCCGATTAGAATTGTATCAGGGGTACACTTATACTGTAAGGCTTGCCCTACTGTTTCTACAGGAATGACTTTTGCTGCACCTGCGTGTAAGGCCGTTAGAATGGTGGTCGTCGCTCGCAAAGCGTCAATCACAACGATGGTCTTTTTTTGTATGTCTTCCTGTTTCATATAGCTTAAGGATAAAGCAACATCAACCTTCACGTCTTCTTCAACCCCCCGTACATATTGGAGTGAGCCCATTATACAGTTGGCATATTTATATGCACGCCCATTTAAAAAAGTGTCCATAGAGGCATGTACGTTTGATGTTGGACATAAGATGTACAAGTAGGGGGGAGATGCATGTTTTCAGGAATTGAAAAAATTATACTGACGCTCGCAGGTTTACGTTTACTTTCGGGGTTAATTGAAATGACGGCTGGATTACTCATTTTAAAATTTAATCAAGTTGAGAAAGCGTTGATGGTTAATGCCACGTTAGCCATCGTTGGGCCTATTGTATTTATCAGTAGTGTGAGTCTAGGTCTCATCCATCTCGCTGATAAAGTATCATACTCAAAACTGGGACTCATAGGCTTGGGTGTCGGGATAATATTATACGGATTAAAAAAATAACGGGTGTCTCGTTTTAATCTCATTAAAGAAGTGTAGTATGACGCGGTTATAGTCTTCTGTTTTCTTTGTTAGTGTGGCGTGGTTAACATTGGGAATCAAACACACCTCCGCTGTCGGAGCGTAGCGAAGGTAAGCGCGTCTATATACCATCATATGCCTTTCGTTTCCGCCATAAATCACTAAAATCGGGCAGGATAGGTTTCGGAGGGCGTCCCTTTTATCAAAGGTGAGACAAGCCCTGAGCAGTCGTAAAGCTTCCCGTTTATTCACTTTTTTTGCTTCTTGCTGAAAGGCTTGTATCTGATCCTCGTCTTTCCCGTTCGCACGGGCTACGCCTTTGATTAAAGGGCGTTTAATTCCAAGCCTGATTAACCCCATGGGCAAGACAAATTTTAAGTACAGAAAAGAATTAATTATTTTGGGGAAGGCCCCAGACAAGACCATACCGCTGACACACTCAGGGTACATATCCGCAAATTGCTGACAAATCACTGACCCGGTCGAATAACCGATGAATATGGCTCGGTCAATATTTAAGAAATTTAATAATGCCCGTACATCCTTCGTGATCTGCGTGATGATATCGCCGTGTTTATATTTACGATGTGTTGCGCTCGTTCGCCCATGACCCCGAATGTCGAGCGTGATTGTCTGATAACCTAAGCGTTTGAAATAGTTGACCTGTGGTTGCCAGGTGACATGAGAAAGGCTCATCCCGTGAATAAACACGAGTGGTATACCTTCTCCCTGTACTTCATAATACAGTGTCACATCCTCTAACGGTAAAAAACTCATAACCAATCCCCCTTACTTATTCATGACAAACCGCACACATGATGAGTATTAGTTTTCCCGCAACAGCCTTTTTTCATCTAAAAAGTTGTCAAACACAATTAGGCATAAATGATACAAGCCCGCATAAGATGGTTGTAAAGAAAATTGGACAAAGACGGAGGCGCTTCTATGGACGCAAATATCAGCGTGATATTACCACTAAGGATTCGGCAGCTATTGTCCCGCATAGACGAACAAACCTTGCAAGGCATTGAGGAAATCCGGGTACGGATTGATCGTCCAATCGAAATTGTCCTTCAACAATCTTCTTACTTTCTAACCGCAGGTGGGGAACTCTCAACAGAGTGGCAACAGGGAGTTAAGGCTACCACCGAAGACGGAGAGAAGATTCTAAATCTGATTAGTCGCCACTCCTTATACGCTATAGAAGAGGAATTGCGTCGCGGATATATTACCATCCCGGGTGGACATCGCGTAGGGATTGTGGGACGTGCCCTCGTTGAAGCGGGACGCATACGTCGGTTGAGAGATATACGTTCATTCAACATACGTGTAGCCAAAGAGATCCAAGGGATAGGTGAGAAAGTGCTTCCTTATCTCATACAACACAGGCAATTTCTTAATACATTGATTATCTCTCCGCCTCGGTGTGGCAAAACAACGCTCATTAGGGATATATCAAGGATTCTCAGTCAAGGTTTACACGCGCTCCGGCTTCCAGGCCACAAAATTGGGTTGGTAGATGAACGTTCAGAGATTGCCAGTGCAGTAGAGGGCGTGCCTCAAAATGATTTAGGTCCAAGAGTAGATGTCCTCGATGCGTGTCCCAAGGCAGAGGGGATGATGCTGCTCATACGCTCTATGAGTCCAGACATCATCGTTACAGATGAGATAGGCTCAGCTGAAGATACGATGGCTATCATGGAGGCTTTATACGCAGGTGTGCAGTTACTAACAACGGCTCATGGTGCGAGTATGTCCGATCTGGAAAAAAGGCCTAATGTAAGCCCTCTCTTTGAGCAACGCGCCTTTCAAAGATATATCATATTGAGCAATAGAAACGGTGTGGGCACCATTGAAGGCATCTATGATCAGAATCAACAACCTGTATTCACTCATACGGAGGGAAGTGCTTATGCTTAAACTGATTGGGGCAGGCCTCGTGTTGTTATCCAGTACGTTATGCGGTTTTCAACTGGCCAAGCGTTTGAGTGATCGCACCTTGCTCTTGAGAGAGATACAGATGGCCTTACAATTATTGGAGACTGAAATATGTTACGGTTCCACCCCTTTACAGGTCGCTTTCCAGAAAGTCAGTGTGATGGACCTGGGTCTTATATCCAAGATGTTTGGTCGGTGTGGACAGTATTTCGATGAACTAGATGGGGCCACAACATATGAATGCTGGGAAAAAACGATGCACACATATACACCGAAATTAGCGCTAAAGAAAGCAGAACTAGAGTGGTTACAGCACTTTGGACAAATCATAGGGAACTCAGACCGGGATGATCAACGGAAACATTTGCAGCTCATGATGGCACAGTTTAAGAAATCAGAGACAGAAGCCAGAGATGATGAACTGAAGTATGAAAAAATGTACAAAACCTTAGGCTTTTTAGCCGGTGCACTGATAGTGATACTGATGCTGTAAAAGGGGTGGATAAATTGAACTACGATGTCAATACCATATTTCAAGTAGCGGGCATAGGTATTGTTGTGGCCATGGTCAATACCATATTAAAGCAAGCAGGTAAAGACGACTGGGCTCAGTGGGTAACGTTGATAGGATTTATTGTCGTACTCTATATGGTGGCCAGCTGGATTCATGATCTTTTTCAAAAAATCAAATCCGTTTTCCTCTTCCAGTAGGAGGGAGCTCCGAATGGAAATTATTCAAATCGTGGGGCTTGGTTTAATCTCTACAGTCCTCATTTTACTTTTGAAAGAGCAGAAGCCACTGTTTGCTTTTATGCTTGCAACGTTCACCGGCATTTTTATCTTTGTCTTTCTGATTGGCAAAATATCTGAAGTCATTCAGGTCATCGAGCGTCTAGCCACTGAGGGTGGTATCAATTTGATCTATCTTAAGACCATATTAAAGATCATTGGCATAGCCTACATTGCTGAATTTGGAGCCCAAATTACGCGAGATGCTGGACAAGGTGCGATCGCATCCAAAATTGAACTCGCCGGTAAGGTTCTAATCATGGTCATGGCCATCCCTATCATTACAGTCATTATAGAAACGGTCATGAATCTTATCCCTATTTAATATCCTAACCTGATCCTAGCTCACCGTTAAAGGAGACGAGCGGCCATGAAACCGAAAACTAAGATTGTCCTGGTATTGTCCTTTCTCATCATTATATTGACTCTCGCCGTTAACCCTGTTCTCGTCTCTGCAGAAGAGAGGGATGAACAACAGTCGGAAGAGGATGACGCTCTGCAGACCAACATCGTTCAGAATCAATTAAATGAATTAGGAACTAATGAGGTTGAGTCCTTCTGGAAGCAAGTCCAAGAAGAGTACCAAGGTTACTTACCCGAGAACCAACCAATGAAGATGAGTGACTTTTTTCAATTAGAAGGGTCGTTCTTCTCAATTTCACTAGTTAAGGGGTTTATCAAATTTGTTTTTCATGAGCTGTGGCTCAATGGCAAGCTTCTAGCTACGATTATTATTTTGACAGTTTTTAGTATGATCTTAGAACACATCCAGTCTGCATTCGAGAAGAATAGTGTCAGTAGAGTGGCCTATGCCATCACATATCTCGTCATTATTATCCTAGCGATGAACAGCTTTGCTATCGCGATCGATTATGCCAAGGAAGCGATTTCAACAATGGTGAACTTCATGATGGCCTTAATTCCGTTAGTGTTAGCGTTGATGGCTTCAGTAGGCAATATCACGTCAGTTGCCCTGTTTCACCCCTTGATCATATTTTTAGTGAACACGAGCGGTATCTTAATTTATAGCATCGTTTTTCCGTTATTATTTTTTTCATCTATTTTAGGTATTGTCAGTACTTTTACAGAGCAGTACAAAGTGTCTCGTTTATCCAATCTGCTGCGTAATATCGGGATAGGTTGTCTTGGCTTATTTTTGACCGTATTTCTCGGCGTGGTTTCAGTGCAGGGGGCCACAAGTGCCGTTGTCGACGGCGTCACGATTAAGACCGCTAAATTCGTCACAGGTAATTTTGTTCCAGTCGTTGGAAGGATGTTCACAGACGCGACCGACACTGTTATAGGGGCTTCGCTTTTGGTTAAAAACACGATCGGGCTGGCGGGCGTTATTATCTTAATCATGCTTTGTGCTTTTCCAGCCTTAAAAATTCTAACCATCGCCATTATCTTTAATATATCTGCTGCACTGCTGCAACCACTCGGTAACTCAAGTGTGATTGAATGCTTAGGGATTATCGGTAAAAATCTACTGTTTGTTTTTGCCGCACTAGCCACCGTGTGTCTCATGTTTTTTTTAGCGATTACAATCATCATCGCGGCTGGAAATCTATCGATCATGGTGCGATAGGAGGACATTGGCATGAGCTTTATCGGGGAATGGATACAGCAGATCGTACTACTCATTCTCATGGCCACATTCCTAGATTTAATACTACCCAATAGTAGCATGAGAAAATATGTCAAGCTCGTAGTCGGCTTCTTGCTCATTCTCATTATCTTATCTCCAGTATTGAAACTGTTTCAATTTGATCATGAACAACTTTTACAGGCTTTAGACGCTTCTACCTCTTCTCATGAGGAACCGATGTCGGCCAGTGTTCGTGCACATGAAGAAAAGATAGAAGAGATGCAACAATCCTATGTCCTAGAGGAGGCGAGTCGAACGTGGCGGGATCACATCACTCAAAAAATAGAGCAAACATGGCCTGTCAGTGTAGCAGGTATTGAGATCGCACTTGAGGTTCGAGGGGAAGACATCGAACTGGAAGGTCTGAAGTTGACTTTAGCCCAAGCTGTAAAGCAAACGAACACTAGCCAAGAGGGAGCCCAAGCAGAATATAAGGGACAGGAGGACGAGGATGACATTTCTGACGATGCTGTGACTATAGAACCAGTTGAACCGGTCAATGTCAACATCAATGAGAATTTGAACGGCGGAATTGAATCTGAAGCTTGGACAAAAGAACAAAAAAATTTGCAAAAAGAGGTTCTAAAATTTGTACAAGATGAATGGAATATTTCTGTAGACAAGATTAATATCGCATGGCAAAGAGGAGGTGACTCGTGAATGATAAGAAAAATATGGCAGTGGATGAAACCTATCTTTTTCGAGGAGAAGCAAGAACAGGAATCTCGTTCAGAAGAAAACAAACTCACCATCACGCAGTGGATTTTGTTAGTAGGATGTATCGGATTGGGAGCGATGATGCTGCACCATTATTTTAACGACCAAAGACAGGTCCAACCTGTCACGTCTTCCTCTCAAGAAAACTTAACGCATGAAGCAGACGAAACTGAAGATACAGAAGAAGTCTTCGGTCCTTCACGAAGTAGCCCAGAGACCATGCGAGAGTATGAAAGGTTTTATGAGAATAAGCTGAAAGATACCCTGACAACGATCAGAGGTGTTGGGGATGTGACCGTTTTCGTTAATCTAGATTCAACAGAGCAAATCGTCGTAGAGAAGAATGTGAGAACACAACATTCACAAACCAATGAACAAGACAGAGAAGGGGGGAGTCGTAGTATTGTTGACGATACAACAGATGAGCAAGTGGTCATTATACGCAAGAATGATGGGGATGAACCAGTGATTATCATGAAGAAAAAACCCAAAGTAAGAGGTGTGATGGTCGTGGCTTCTGGTGCTGAAAATGCACAGGTCAAAGCCTGGATCCTTGAGGCGGTTCAACGCACGTTGGATGTACCTTTACACCGCATTTCCGTGTTACCTAAAAATTGACATAGATTACTAAGAAAAAAAGGGAGGCTGTCTAAATGGTATTGAAGAAACAAACCGTTTGGCTGTTGACAATGTTATCTTTGATGGTGGTTCTTTCAGCGTACTATCTCTTTAACCACGAACCAACGAATGTGAATGATTATGTCTGGGACGATGAAGAATTAATGGAATCCTACGGAGAGGTTGAAAGTGACATGGATGTCCAATCAGAAGATGAAGAAAATGTAAGTGAAGAAAGTATGGCCAGCGGTATCGAATCCACAAGTGACTATTTTATTACTCAGAGGGTAGAAATCGAAACCGAAAGACAAAAACAGCTAGAAGAATATAGAGAGGCCCTATCATCTTCGGAAGCCAACGCCCAAACCCTCGCAGAAACAAGATCTAGTATGGAACGAATAGAGGAGCTATCTGAGGCAGAATTGACCATTGAGAGTCTCCTCAAAGCAGAGGGCTATGAAGAAGCATTAGTTGTTGCCAATGATGATAAAGTTAACGTCGTGGTGCAAGCGGACACACTTGATAGACAGCAAGCGGTGGGAATCATTCGAATGGTCCAAGAGCATCTTGACGTTGGCGGACATCAAGTGAATGTCACTTTCCGCTAAGTTAAACTTCTAAAGAGATGCGACACTTCAGTTAAGACCTTATTTTGGGATCTACTCCTAAAGTAAGGTCTTTATTTTGTGCAACATGTAAGGTAAACTATGATATAATGAGTGTAAATGTTTAAATTAGATATCCTATAGTTTAGGAGTGATAAAGTGTTAAAGATGCATGAAATTCGAGAACTTATTAAATTAGTCGATCAATCATCGATTAATGACTTTGAATACGAATTCGAAGGGCTCAAAGTGATGATAAAGAAAAATGAACAAGGAACCACTGCTGTACATACACCGTCTGAGGCTGTCACTAGACAAGAAGCAGTGTCCACAGAGCCCGAAACGAGAGCACCTGAGGCTCCTGTTGCACCAGAACCTCAAAGGGAAAAGGCTGCACCAGCGCCATCAGACGTCGCTGATGACCAAAATTTACATCAGATTACATCACCGATGGTAGGAACGTTCTACTCTGCCCCGTCTCCAGATGCAGACCCTTACGTTAAGTCTGGTGATAAGGTTCAAGACGCCACGGTCGTTTGTATCGTTGAAGCAATGAAATTAATGAACGAGATAGAAGCGGAAGTCCGTGGTGAGATTGTAGAAGTACTCGTTGAGAATGGACAACTTGTAGAATACGGACAACCTCTATTCTTAGTGAGGCCTGAGTAAAGGGGAGTTACCATGTTTAATAAAATCTTAGTTGCCAACCGCGGAGAGATTGCGGTACGCATTATACGTGCATGTAAGGAGCTCGGTATTGAAACAGTCGCCGTTTACTCTGAAGCGGATAAGGATTCACTCCACGTGAGGTTAGCAGATGAAGCGTATTGCATCGGTCCAACCCCGTCAAAAGAGAGCTACCTTAACTTTACCAATCTCATGAGTGTAGCGACTTTAACGGAGACTGATGCTGTCCACCCAGGCTACGGGTTTTTATCGGAAAACGCTGATTTTGCTGAGCTTTGTGCCGCTTGTAATATTACTTTTATTGGGCCAAGCCCAGAAGCCATTAGCAAAATGGGAGCCAAAGCCGTGGCGCGTGAGACCATGGAGGAAGCTGGGGTTCCGATCGTGCCAGGTTCAGATGGCATTGTTGAAAGCGAGGATGAAGCCCTTCAAGTGGCAGAAAAGATTGGCTATCCTGTCATTATTAAAGCCACAGCAGGTGGCGGAGGAAAAGGCATACGGGTAGCGCGGACGAAAGAAGATCTCATCAAGGGTATGAATATCACACAGCAGGAAGCGGCTACGGCTTTCGGTAATCCTGGTGTGTATATTGAGAAATTTATAGAAGATTTCCGACACGTAGAAATTCAAGTCATGGCTGACAAACATGGCAACGCAGTGCACCTTGGTGAACGCGATTGCTCCATCCAACGTCGTCTACAGAAACTGATAGAGGAGGCGCCATCGCCAGCCCTATCGGAGGAGAAACGTCAACAAATGGGGGGCGACGCCGTTGCTGCTGCCAAAGCGGTGGATTACGCTGGGGCAGGGACCATTGAGTTTATCTACGACAAGGACGGTCATTACTACTTCATGGAGATGAACACGCGTATTCAGGTTGAACATCCCGTGACTGAGCAGGTGACAGGTATTGACTTAATCAAGGAACAAATATCCGTTGCCGCCGGAAATCCTTTGTCTTTTTCTCAAGAAGATGTACAATTAGACGGGTGGTCTATCGAATGTCGTATTAACGCAGAAAATCCAGACAAGAATTTTATGCCATCACCGGGGCAAATTGATATGTACCTTCCGCCAGGGGGCGTGGGTGTACGTGTCGATAGCGGGGCTTATCCAGGCTACTTCATTTCTCCTCATTATGATTCCATGATTGCCAAGCTCATCGTTTGGGGGAAAGATCGAGGAGAGGCCATCAGACGGATGAAGCGTGCTTTAGACGAGTTTGCAGTGGATGGTATTGACACCACGATTGATTTTCATAAACGTGTCATGAGTCACGAAGCCTTTCAGAGCGGCGATTTTAACACTAAGTTTCTTGAGACTTATGATTTAACTGAGAAAAAGAAATGATAAGAAGAGTAAGGTAAGTTTACGGAGGTGTATTAGAATGGAAACATCATTCCCACATTTTCATCAAGCGTCTGAATTAGGCAAGGTCGAAATAGCCCCAGACGTCCTTGAAGTGATCGCTGGCTTAGCTGCATCGGAAATTGATGGTGTGGCCTACATGAGCGGTGGTTTTGTTGGCGGAATTGCAGAGAGACTAGGTCGTAAAAACCTCTCTAGAGGGGTAAAGGTCGAACTAGGTGAGAACCATTCAGTGATTGAAGTTTCTATCATCGTTGACTATGGTGTGCGAATTCCTGAGGTAGCAACAGCTGTACAGGAAAACGTTAAATCCACGGTACAGAACATGACAGGGTTAGACGTCGTTGAAGTTAATGTACATGTGATCAGTGTTCACGTAAAGCAGGGTGGAGAAGAAACTAAATGAAACGAAGACTAGCGAGAGAACGCATCATACAAGCCTTGTACCAAATGGACATGGTCAAGGCTTCTTGGCAACAAGCGCTATCCAATGTGCTCGATGAAGAACCTTCTGATACGTATCTTGAGGAGGTATTAGCAGGGGTCTCAGAGCAAATGGACAGCTTAGATCAAAAGATTACACCGCATTTGAAAAACTGGTCGTTAGAGCGACTCGCCATCACGGACCGCGCCATTTTACGTTTAGGTGTGTACGAAATTTTCCACCGTGATGATGTTCCCAATGAAGTGGCGATTAATGAAGCGGTAGAGTTGGCCAAGTCTTTTGGTACGGACGACTCCGCAAAATTCATTAACGGTCTGTTATCAAATGTGAGCTCATCCTGAAAACAATTTTAGGAGTAATGTCATGGCCATATTAGGAATAGACACCAGTAATTACCGTACGTCCATCTGTATCCTTAACGATGACTTTAAGGCGGTCGAAGAGTCTCACCCTCTTTTACCTGTTCCTAAAGGTGAAAGAGGTCTGCAACAATCGACAGCAGTATTTGAACATCTCAAATCGTGGCAAAACATTTTACGTGACCTCAAAGGACGTTATGATATTAAAGCGATCGGGGTCAGTGTAAAACCTCGACCAGTCGATGACTCCTATATGCCAGTATTTAAAGTGGGCGAAGTCTTAGCACAGACTTTGGCTCACTTTCTTTCTGTTCCGTACATCACGACAAGTCACCAGGAAGGGCATATAGCTGCAGGTGAGTACTCTGCACTAGAAAGACCCCATCAGGATACTTTCATCGCCGTTCACTTATCTGGTGGGACGAGTGAAGTGTTACACGTTTACCGTCACAGTATGGGGTACGATATTGTCAAATTAGGCGGGACACTCGATTTGCATGCGGGACAATTCGTCGACCGCATCGGCGTGGCTTTAGGCTTACAGTTTCCCTCGGGGCCACACCTTGAACATTTAGCAGCCTCTGTTACTGAACATGAGGACATCCCTATTATCCCTTCATTCGTTCAAGGGGTTGATTTTAGTTTTTCTGGTCCAACCACGGCTGGGATGCGGCACATTGATAATAGAGATTACAGTTCTCCCGCTATCGCGCGTGCAGTAGAGCGTAACATATCCAAAACACTTGAAAAATCAGTACGCGCAGCCGTAGAGCAAACACGTGTAAAAGAAATCCTTCTCGTGGGGGGCGTTGCGGCCAATCAATATATTCTATCACAATTAAAAAAGCGATTAGAACATCCTGTCAATGGGGCAAAGGTTTACACGGCAGATCCCCGTTATGCGACAGATAACGCTTTTGGTGTGGCTTGTTTAGCGAATAAGCGTATAAAAGATGAACAATAAATAGTATTTATTACATAAATGTTCGGTATTTACTTCTCTTGTGAATCACGGTAGACTGTTGATAAAGGAAATAGAAGCACAGGATTGAACGACGAAGTGTGATGACGAGGAGGAATAACTTTGACAGCAACAATTATAAGTGGAAAAGAACTAGCCCAGACATTTCATGAGGATATAGCGCAGGAAGTACAGAGATTGAGGAAAAATAATGTGCAGCCAGGTTTGGCCGTTATACTGGTTGGAGAACATCCTGCATCCGTATCCTACGTGAAGGCCAAGATAAAAGATTGTGAAAAAGTAGGGATCCATTCAACAGCGATACGCTTAGGAGAGAGAACGACAGAAAGTGAACTACTTGCTCACATCGATAAGCTTAATCATGATCCACAAATACACGGTATTCTCGTGCAACTTCCTCTACCGGACCACATCTCGGAGGAGAAAGTGATAAATGCCATCGTTCCAGAGAAAGACGTGGATGGTTTTCATCCGGTTAATGTCGGCAATATGGTGATTGGCGATGAATGTTTTCTGCCTTGTACCCCGCACGGAATTGTAAAAATGATTAAATCAACAGGCACAGATTTGCAAGGGAAACATGTGGTCGTAGTCGGCCGCAGTAATATCGTGGGCAAACCCGTATCGTTATTAATGTTGCAAGAACATGCAACGGTCACCATTTGTCACTCTCGGACACAAAAGCTAACTGACATCACTAAGCAAGCGGATGTGTTGATTGTAGCGGTGGGCAGAGAAGAGTTTGTAGGAAAAGAACACGTGGCACCCGGCACGATTGTAATTGATGTCGGTGTCAATCGTAATCATGAAGGCCGTTTAGTTGGGGACGTACGTTTTGACGAGTTAAAAGAAATCGCAAGCTTCATCACACCTGTACCAGGGGGCGTAGGTCCAATGACAAGAACAATGCTTTTATATAACACGTTAGAGTCTGCCAAAAGACACCAAGCTGTCACACACACAGGTTAATCGGTTAACAACTTAGGTTGTATCATCAGGGTGATTACCAGTCTTGTTACCTATAATTCAGCGTGGTGATTTGTAGCACTTCTACAAAGGAGTGATAAATTGGATCAGCAACATATCTTAACCGTTCGTGAGTTAACCCATCAAGTCAAACATCTCATTGAACGTGAATCGTCCTTAAGGAATGTGTGGGTCAGAGCGGAAATATCTAATTTTACCCACCATAGTCGAGGCCATATGTACTTTACATTAAAAGACGAATATTCCAGAGTCAGAACGGTTATGTTTGCAGGGCATAACCGTTATTTGAAATTCATGCCTCAAAACGGGATGAAAGTGCTTGTCCGTGGCGAAGTGAATGTCTACGAACGTGACGGACAATACCAATTGTTGGCCAAAGAGATGCAACCAGATGGTATCGGTGCTTTGTACCAAGCATACGAACAGTTAAAGCAAAAATTAGAACAACGGGGTTGGTTTGACGAAAATAAGAAGAAACCTATCCCCAAGTTTCCTAAACGAATCGGTGTGATTACTTCAAAAACGGGGGCAGCCATCCGAGATATCTTAATCACAATCACACGTCGTTTTCCTATCGCTGAGATTGTGATATTTCCAGTTAACGTCCAAGGAGAGTATGCGCCAAAGTCCATAGCGGATGCCATTGGACGAGCCCAAACAACGGGCCAACTCGATGTTCTGATCGTTGGTAGAGGCGGTGGGTCAATTGAAGAGTTATGGGCTTTTAATGAGGAAATCGTGGCCACTGCCATCCATCATTCTCACGTTCCAGTCATTTCAGCCGTAGGACATGAAACGGATTTTACGATCGCTGATTTTGTAGCGGACCTCAGAGCCCCTACACCCACCGCTGCTGCAGAGCTAGCGGTCCCAGTTTTGACAGAATTAAGAGAAAAGGTACAACAAGCGCGTACAAGCCTGAAAAGATCGTTAATGCTTTCTCTAGAGCAAAAGCGCCAACGACTTGAGGCGATTGGCAACCGTTACGCCTTTCGTTACCCACAGCGTCTCATACAGGAGAAAGAACAAGAACTTGATCATAAGATCATGCGATTAGAACAGGCGATACGCCAACAGCAATTGAGTAAACAACTTCAATTACAACACTCAAAACGAGCTTTAATACAGATGAATCCTCAAGCGCAATTAAAGCAAGCGGCAAGGGATCATATTAGATTGAGACAGCAGTTGGAGAAAGAGATGGAACGACACCTTATTAGAAAACGGGAGCAACTCAACTGGCAACTGTCTAAACTTGAGGCGTACAGCCCGCTTAAGATTATGACAAAAGGGTACTCCTTAATATATAATCAGAGTAAGGAAACGTTGTATCGATCAGTCAAAGACATTGAGGAGGGACAGAAGGTTAAGGTCCGCATGCAAGATGGCGAACTCGATTGTCAGGTTCGTGATAAAAAGGAGGTTAGCCAACATGAGTGAACAAGACGCAGTCAATACGAACAACGTTAACGTTGATGATAGCGAAAACAGTCAAAGCAATGTAGGGCAGACGGAAAAATCGTTTGAGGAAGAGATGGCACAATTAGAACACATTGTCCAACAGCTAGAAACGGGAGAAGTCCCTTTAGAAAAAGCAATCGAACTTTTCCAGGAAGGGATGTCCCTATCTAAAAACTGTCATCAAAAGCTAGAAAAAGTTGAAAAGCAAGTTCACGTCTTGCTAGAAGAGGATGGACAGTTAACAAAGCGTGAACTTAAGCTAGAGGAGGACCGATAGGTGGCGGCTTCGTTGCAGGTGTTTATGAAGGAACAGCAGCAAATGCTAGATGAGGCGCTAAAAGAAAGTGTAGAGCGGATTCAGGCGCCTGCAGACCTCGTCGATAGTATGAAGTATTCCCTTTTAGCAGGGGGCAAGCGCATACGCCCTATTTTTCTCTTGGCCACTCTTAGTGTGTTAGGTGTAGATCTCAATAAGGGAAAAGAGGCCGCTTGTGCGGTTGAAATGATTCATACATATTCTTTAATTCATGATGACCTGCCCGCTATGGACGATGATGACTATCGACGTGGTCAGCTAACGAACCACAAAGTCTATGGTGAAGGGATGGCTATTCTAGCTGGAGATGGGTTGCTGACCCATGCTTTTCACGTTTTGACCAATCCGAGTCACGATGTGAAACCCCACATTATCGTAGATATGGTGAATGAATTATCACGGTACGCTGGGCCAGCAGGAATGGTGGGTGGACAAGTCGCTGATATCCAAGGAGAAGAGAAGTCGCTTACGCCTGAAGAACTAAGATATATACACGAGCATAAAACGGCTGATTTAATCGTATGTGCCGTTCGACTCGGTGCAATACTGGCCGAGACCTCGCAGGAAAAAAGAGATGATTTGACGCAATTTGCTCGCCACATTGGTCTAGCCTTTCAAATTCAAGATGATATTCTAGATGAAGTAGGGGATGAAAAAAAACTGGGTAAACAGGTAGGGAGCGACAGGGAGAATAAGAAGACGACATACGTCTCCTTATATGGCCTAGAACAGGCAAGGGCATTTGTTGCCTCACATATTAAACAAGCACAGGACTTACTCACACGTATTGAACCACAATCGGACATACTGTTTGAATTATCAGAGTTTATGGTCGCTCGTGAGTCTTAGATCATCTGTCCCGTCGTGTTAACACCATCTAAGCCCAGGCGCGCGGCAGCCCACTAGCTCTGCCATCACCCTTCCATATCTATACATTGAGAAGAGCCTAGCTGTATGCTATAATATGAGTACATACTCATTGCTATATGCATGCCCGTTTTAGCATGTATATATGTTTTATATCATAGGGATTGTTATATCCTAAGTATTGGGTGGTGCAGTATTCTAGTCAGCCCACTTATTCCGAAGACGGGCCTAAAAATCCGTTGAAGGGCACATCGATGAAGTTCCTGGTGTAGGCTTCTAACGCCCAGTTGGGGGTCTATGCTGGGAGTTAAGGTTGTAGGGCGATCCACAAAGGCATGTGGGCGTTGACCCTGCTTCCGCGGAGGCCCAAGATTGTGCTTGCGTGTCCGCGCGCATTCAGGTACGACTTGGGGTATGAACCTGTAAGGTGGGAACTAAGACTTCCTGCTTGCAGCGTAGCCTGCCTTGAGTGGTCCGGAGGGGATAATAGGATAAGGATAACGATACTATCTGGCCAATAGTCTGTTATTCTTCTATTTGAAATCCGTCCTGCAAAAGAGGCTAAGGATAAGTTAAGGGTTGTTGAGGAAAACTCCTAGACTGTTCTCCACGACATTTTATGGGGATTATAGTACGGGCTAAGTGGCAATCTAGTCCAACGACTGGTGACAGCGTTGAGGCAGACTTAAAGGGAAACCGCCTGATCGGCAACGTTTGGGTGTCTACCTGGGAAAACCTACTAGACCTAAGCCGTAATTTTTACCTATAAAGTGACCACCCAATGCACTTACACATATAGCTTTACACATTTTGTAGGACGCATACATGATATTTGAAAAGCACAAACACAAATAGTTCTCATAACGTGATAAGTACAAATAGTCCTCTTAAGTTTATATAAGTCATACGTTTAAATATGATGTTCGGTCATGTAAACATGCAATGCAATCGGAGGCCACCTTGATCAAATGAAATTCTCAATAAAGCATACCATTCGCTGGAGCAGTGCAATTGCCGTTATCACACTCGTGTTAGCGGCAATTTTCTCAATATTATCTTCCTTTATTCTGTCGGGCGTGACAGTTGCCACTGGCATGTTAGTCGTTTTTATCATCGTATGGATCGGTGTCGTTTTCGATACGATCGGACTAGCAGCTGCAGCAGCAGACGAGATTCCCTTCCACTCGATGGCCTCAGAAAAGGTGATTGGGGCCAAACAAGCCATCTCTATATGTCGTAATGCAGATCGCTTTTCTAGTTTTTGTAACGATGTGATTGGCGACATTAGTGGCATTGTCAGTGGAACAGCTAGCACCATCGTTGTCCTTGAATTAGTGGCCGAACTAGGATATGCACAGCATGCCACACTGCAAACTTTCGTCGCTGTTTTATTTACGAGTGTGGTCGCTGCGATGACCGTTGGTGGTAAGGCGTTCGGTAAGACCGTTGCGATCAATTATTCAACCCATATTATTCTCTTTGTGGGGAAGGTTTTCTACCACTTGGACCAGAAATTTCATATAAAAATTTTCAATGGTAAACCTAAGAAAAATAAGAAGAAAAATCACGATAAATGAAAGCGTAAATGACAAGAGAAAGAAGGGTTACAATGCGCCTTGAAGAGATTCAATCCCCGGAACAAATCAAACATTGCACAATAGAAGAGCTGGAAAAGCTAGCCGAGGAGATACGTCATTTCTTGATCTCACAGTTATCCAAAACTGGCGGACATCTAGCCCCCAACCTAGGCATTGTCGAATTAACGTTGGTTTTACATCAGATGTATGATTCGCCAAAGGATAAATTCATTTGGGATGTGGGCCATCAGGCGTATGTACATAAGATTTTAACGGGGCGTATGGGCATGTTTGACACCTTACGCAAATATAAAGGACTCTGTGGTTTCCCAAAGACGAGGGAAAGCGAGCATGATGTTTGGGAAACCGGGCACAGTAGTACATCTCTTTCTGCCGCAATGGGGATGGCGATTGCTAGAGACCTGAAGAAAGAGGATCACCATGTTGTCGCTGTCATCGGTGATGGTGCGCTCACGGGCGGTATGGCTTTAGAAGCGCTAAACCATATAGGGCATGAGCAAAAAGATATGACCGTGGTCTTGAATGATAATGAGATGTCAATTTCCCCCAACGTAGGTGCCTTGCATAACCACCTTGGCAAGCTAAGAACGGCGAAGCAATACCGTTGGGTAAAAGAAGAGCTCGAATATCTGTTGCGACGCATTCCTGCTGTAGGGGGTAAGCTTGCGAGCACGGCAGAGCGAGTAAAGGATAGCTTAAAATATCTACTCGTTTCTGGTGTTTTGTTTGAGGAGCTAGGCTATACGTATCTAGGGCCAATCGATGGTCATAACATCGAAGAGTTGCTAACGTGCTTTAGTCAAGCCAAACGTACAAAAGGACCTGTCCTTTTACATGTGGTGACTAAAAAAGGGAAAGGGTACGCCCCTGCTGAAGCCGATTCCGATTCTTGGCATGGAGGTGGTCCATACAAGATAGAGTCAGGTGAATTCATTAAAGGCGTTGGAGGACCACCTGACTATAAGAAAGTTTTCGGACAAGCTATGATTGAATTAGCAGAAAAGATACCGGAGGTTGTTGCGGTCACACCGGCGATGTCTTCAGGATCAGGTTTAAATCCTTTTGCTAAAGCTTACCCGGAACGTTTCTTTGACGTAGGGATAGCTGAACAGCACGCTACGACGATGAGCGCGGGTTTGGCCACACAGGGTATGAAACCGGTGACTGCGATTTATTCAACGTTTCTACAGCGGGGTTACGATCAAGTCGTCCATGATGTCACCAGACAAAATTTAAACGTTAAATTCGCCATTGACAGATCCGGTTTCGTTGGTGCAGATGGTGAAACGCATCAGGGTGTCTACGATATTGCGTTTTTACGGCATTTACCGAATATGCGGATTATGATGGGGAAAGACGAAAATGAGTTTAGGAACTTATTATACACATCATTAATGATAGATGGTCCGACCGCTGTTAGGTTTCCTAGAGGGGCTGGCGTCGGCGTCGATATGGATGAGGACTTTCAGCAAATCCCTGTTGGCACGTGGGATATGATCAAGGAAGGTCATGAATGTGCCATACTGGCAGTAGGACCGATGGTTCAATTGGCTGAGAAAGCAGCGGAAGAGCTTATGAAGGATGGCATGAAGCCTTACGTGATTAACTGTCGTTTCATTAAGCCATTAGATGAGAAAATGCTACTCGACTTCGTGCATAAAGGGATACATCTCATCACCGTGGAGGAACATGCGCTTGCTGGAGGATTCGGTAGTGCTGTACTCGAATTCTTTAACGAACAGCAGGTCGAAGGTGTTTCAGTAAAACGAATGGGTGTACCGGACGTTTTTGTAGAGCATGGATCAGTCACTGATCAGAGAAAAGAAGTGGGTCTGACAGTCGAGAACATTGTTAAGCAGGTCCGTTCGGTATACCAAGAAGTGAGAAAAATACAAAGGGCGTAGTATAGCGTGAAAGAGAGAATTGATACCTTACTCGTGCAACAAGGATATTTTGATAGTAGAGAAAAAGCCAAACGTGCCATCATGGCAGGTTTGGTTTTTTGTGCAAATGAAAGGGTCGATAAACCTGGGACAAAGGTCAAGGCTGATCTCCCCATTCAAGTTAAAGGAGCCGCGATTCCTTACGTGAGTCGGGGTGGATTAAAATTAGAAAAAGCGATAAACGATTTTGGGCTTAATCTCAATGACGCATGTGTCCTAGACATCGGGGCGTCCACCGGCGGTTTTACAGACTGCGCCTTACAAAATGGTGCACGCCTCGTTTATGCTTTAGATGTGGGTTACGGTCAATTAGACTGGAAGCTTAGATCTGATGATCGAGTGGTTGTCATGGAACGGACCAACTTTAGGTATGTGCAGCGAGAAGATTTTAAACAAGGTTTACCCAATTTCAGCAGTATTGATGTCTCCTTCATCTCCCTCCGTTTAATACTGCCCGTGCTGTACAACATCTTAGAGACAGAAGGTGAAGTGGTGGCCTTAGTTAAACCACAATTCGAAGCAGGCAGAGAGCAGGTTGGTAAGAAGGGGATTGTTAGGGAGGTTAAGGTACATGAACAGGTTGTTGAAAAAGTAAGTAAAATGGCTTTGTCCATAGGCTTCCATCTGAATGATGTCCATTATTCACCCATTACCGGAGGAGAGGGCAACATTGAATTCTTATTATACTTGCAAAAGCCTCAACACGATGAACAAGAAAAAAGTGATGTCATAGGATTAGATGAGGGAGAACTAACTCAACGTTTACCGCAAGACTGGGAGCTGTTAGAATTAGAGGAGGAGTGGTGTAAACGGATTCATACGGTGGTCCACGACGCTCACTTGCAATTTCAATCGTAAACAGACAAAATAAGGATAATAAGACAATTGAAAAAGTGAACATATTCAGGGTGAGGAGACATGTGGCATGAAACCATTGCAAATTGGGCTAGCCATAAACAGGGGGAAACCAAAGGCGTTAATCGTAGCCAGGGAATTGATTCCTATACTTGAGGAAAAAGGCATTCAAGTATGGGTTGAACCAAGAGTTGCCAATCAGATTGGGCGCGAAGAACTCTCACTTCCTTATCATGATTTTCCAAAACGGGTGGACATGTTATTCGTGTTTGGTGGAGACGGGAGTATTTTGGGCATCGCTCGTGATTTTGCACCATATGACATCCCTATTTTAGGGGTCAATTTAGGACATTTAGGGTTTCTATCAGAGGCGGAACCAGATGATTTGCCCGTGCTTATCGACCAATTACTTACGAGAGATCTACAAAGGGAACAACGCATGATGCTCGAGGCCGAGCTATACCGTGACGGTAAGCGAGTGGACACTTGGACAGCTCTGAATGACATAGGGATCGCCAAAGGCTCCTATAGTCGGATGATTACATGTAAAGTCTATTTGAATGACCAACAGCTGAACACGTTTTTTGGAGATGGTCTTGTGATATCCAGTCCAACAGGCTCAACCGCTTATTCCATGTCTGCAGGTGGTCCGATTTTAGCACCCAACATGAATGCGATTTTATTAACACCCGTTTGTCCTCATAGCTTAACGGCACGACCGATCATCTTGTCATCAGATGAAGAAATTACCATTGAAGTCAGTGCCACGCACCAAGAAATTGGTATGTCCGTTGATGGTCAAATAGGGGTTCAGTTAGACATTTTTGACCAAATTAAGATTAAACGTTCGCCTTATACGACGACACTGTTAAAGTGGAAAGATCGAACGTTTTTTGATGTCATAAGAAGTAAGTTTCATCAAGGTATAGATTAGGAAAGAGGTAAAAGAATGAATAAGTCACAGCGTCATATTCGCATACGTGAGATTATTGCCAAAAACGATATTGAGACGCAGGACGATCTTGTGGACCAGCTACGTGCCGCTGGCTTTAATGTGACTCAGGCGACCGTATCTCGTGATATTAAAGAGTTAAGCCTGATCAAAGTCCCTCTCATGAATGGGAGGTATAAGTACTCCTTACCTGCAGATCAGAGATACAACCCGTTGCAGAAATTATCTCGTGTTCTAGTGGATAGCTTTGTCAGTGTTGATCACACGGAAAATTTAATCGTCATCAAAACATTACCGGGTAACGCTAACACTGTGGGTGTATTAATTGATCACTTAGATTGGGACGACATCATGGGTAATATTAGTGGAGACGATACCATTCTGATTATTTGTAAGGATAAAAACGATACACAGAAAATCGTTCAGCGTTTCTTAGACTTACTATAAGAAGCGATAAGGGTGTGGAGAAATGCTTGTTGAAATTTCGATTAGAAACTTTGCCATTATTTCGTCAGTCACGGTCTCCTTTAGAGAGGGACTACACGTCTTAACAGGTGAAACTGGAGCGGGAAAATCCATTATTTTAGATGCTGTTTCCATGTTGATAGGCGGAAGGGGATCCACCGAATACGTTCGTCATGGTGCCAACAAAGCTGAGATTGAAGGATTATTTGAGTTACCTCAAAATCATCCAGTTAACCCGTTATTAGAAGATATGGGGATTGATTTACAAGACGATGATTCACTGGTCCTAAGGCGGGATATCAGCGCCCAAGGTAAAAGTGTATGTCGTATTAATGGCAAGCTCGTAACGTTAGCCATTTTAAGAGAGATCGGGCAACTGCTCGTGGATATACATAGTCAAAATCAACATCATCAGCTCCTACATGAAGAACGTTATCTAGAGGTCATCGACGGGTATGGTAAAGATGAAATCGCCAAGCATAAACGGGAATACCGTACCCTTTATCAGGAATATAAAGACGTTAGTCACCAGGTCAAACGTTTATTAGAGAATGAGCGACAAACAGCCCAGCGTTTAGATTTACTACGCTTTCAATTAGATGAAATTGCAGCAGCAAGATTAGAGCCAGAAGAAGATGAACATTTACAACAAGAGAAGCAAAAACACGCTCACTCACAGAAGATATTTAACGGTGTTTCGGAGTCTTACGAAGTCCTGCAATCTGATGGCGGCACGATTGATTCTCTCGGGCTTGTGATGAGTCGCTTACAGGACATTGCCGCTTATGATAGCAGTATACAACCTTTGTCTAAAATTGTGGAAGACGTATATTACCAACTTGAAGAAGTGATTCTTCAGCTCGGTCGTTACCGAGATGATTTTTCCTTTCATCCGGATCAATTAAATGAGATCGAAAATCGTCTCGTTGAAATCGATAAGTTAAGAAAAAAGTATGGCTCAAACGTTCTAGAAATATTAGAATACGCAGCGCAAGTCGAGGATGAGTTAGACACTTTGGAACACAAAGAAGAACGAATGGATGAACTTTATACCCGTAAAGCACAGCTAGCGATGGACTTGAGTGTTGAAGCGCAACATTTAACAACCATAAGATCAAGAATATGTCAGCGATTAGAAAAGGAGATACAACAAGAATTGAAGGGCTTACACATGGATCGGTCCCTTGTTGAAATTGAATTAATACCAGCCCAGACCGGTGAGCAAGTGGAACACGATGGCATTACAAGATATCTGCGTCAAGACGGCTGGGATGATGTCCAGATTCGAATTGCTACAAATCCGGGAGAACCCCCTAAACCTCTCTCAAAAATCGCTTCAGGTGGCGAAATGTCAAGGTTAATGTTGGCATTAAAAACGGTATTAGCAAAAAGTGAACCAGTCACAACACTCATATTCGATGAGGTGGATACGGGTGTCAGTGGTCGAGTAGCTCAAGCGATGGCTGAGCGATTGTACCAAATTTCATTGGATAAACAAGTATTAAGCATCACGCATCATGCACAGGTCGCTGCAATGGCAGATCAGCACTATCGCATAGAGAAACACCAAACGAAAAATAACACGCGCACAACCGTGTTACCTCTCCATACAAACGAACGCGCTGAAGAGCTCGCCAAGATTAACAGCGGTGTTGAAGTCACTGACGTGTCTTTACAGCACGCCAATGAGTTACTACAAAAAGCCACTGACATTCAAGCGGAAATTAAGGAGAAGCTATCCAATTAAGGATAGCTTTTTTGTTTAGCCTTAGTTATATTTGTTGGGTTACAAGGCAACATTATAGATACAGTCAAAAGGAGCTGTAGGTAGGGAAGTAGGAGTGTGATGATCGTTGTTCCTTAACAAGCAAAGAGCCTTAGGAGTTGTTCTAGTTGTATGCACCATTTTCTTGTTCATGTCTACACCGTTTCAACATTTCGCATCAATTCCAAATGAAATCCGTATGTTTGAAGGAAATTCTTCAAACCTCCGTCTCACATTACCTGCAGCTGCCCAACTGATCTCCAGTAATGATGCTGTTGTTCATGTCAGTCAACCCCCTTCAGACGTGACAGCAAGTACACAACAAAATGAATCTTCTGGAATCAATGTAGAAGGCGTTAAATCAGGGTCTGCAGAAATGCAACTGAGGTTAGGCAACCTGCCCTTGAAAAAAGTCAAAGTTGATGTCCTCCCAGACATAAAGGTTTATCCAGGTGGACAATCCATAGGTGTTAAATTGAACTCATTAGGGGTTGTCGTAGTGGGACATCACTATATTGAAACGGAAGAGGGAAAAGTGTCCCCAGGTGAAGATGCTAAGGTAAAAATAGGGGACAACATCCTGCGTATGAATGGTATCGAATTAAACAATTTAGAACAAATTGGAGATATTGTTGAGGAAGCAGGAGAGAATAACGAAACATTAGAGCTTGATGTCTTACGTGGGAAAGAGAAGCACAAACTGAGATTAGATCCTGTTTATGACGAAAAAGAGGATAAGTACAGATTAGGGTTATACATCCGTAACTCAGCCGCGGGTGTGGGTACACTTACGTTTTATCATCCAGAATCCGGGGCATATGGCGCCTTAGGTCATGTTATTTCAGACATGGATACTAAAAAGCCGATCGTCGTTGGAGATGGCAATATTGTTCATTCCGAAGTAAGTTCAATTGAGAGGGGTCAATCTGGCCAACCAGGGGAGAAATTTGCCCATTTCCTAAATGATAAAGAGGTATTGGGCGATATCTCAAAGAATACCCCTTTTGGCATATTTGGTCATATGAAAGAACGAATCGATAATGGCGTTCAAGACGAAGCGCTTCCTATAGCGTTAAGGGAAGAAGTGCAGGAAGGACCAGCACACATCTTAACTGTCGTTGAAGGACAGGAAGTTGAAAAATTTGACGTTGAAATTACAGACGTTGTTGAGCAAAAATTCCCTGCAACAAAAGGCCTTGTCATCAAAGTGACAGATCCCGAGCTAATCGACAAAACGGGGGGGATCGTGCAAGGCATGAGTGGGAGTCCAATCATACAGAACGGTAAGCTTGTTGGTGCTGTCACACATGTTTTCATTAACGATCCTACATCTGGCTATGGTTGTTATATAGAATGGATGTTGCAGGATGCCGGTGTTAACATTGAACCACAAGCAGAGGATGACGCTGCATAATTTTAAAATATAGATAGATTACACCTACTCACCCTGGGTTATAATGACCCGGGGTTTTTCTTTATCAAGTAAAAGAAGCTTAAAAAAAGTCATATGAGTGAAAATACAGTTGTCGAAATATGTCGAATGAAAGGTACTGTCATCGAACGGAAGGGGTTTTTATTTTTTTTCGCAAATCAAATAGGAACAGGCAGGAATGGGAAAAGAAAGCGTCGAAACCATGTATCAAACGGAGTTGACCATTGTGTGTCAAGAAGGGAGAGGTTTGACGTTGGATAGAATCAAAATCGCTATGGCAGATGATAATCGTGAATTCATGAATCTTATGAGTGAGTATTTCTCAGATCAAGAGGACATCGAGATTGTGGGTGTGGCCTACAACGGTGTTGAAATGCTTGAGGTCTTAGAGACTGAAGAGCCAGACATTATTATTTTAGACATTATCATGCCTCGTTTGGACGGGTTAGCTGTATTAGAGAAGATACGCATGGAGAGCCTGCAAACACAAGCGAAGGTTATTATGCTGACGGCATTTGGTCAGGAAGAAGTGACCAAAAGAGCGGTTGAATTAGGGGCATCATTCTACATACTAAAACCGTTTGAGATGGACGTACTGGCAAATCGTATTCGCCAATTAACATCCGTTGCATCTTCTGCCCCTTCAGCTCCTATGATGAGTTCTAACATATCTCAACCTAAGCCAAACAATAAAATGACGACGGCAAGAAATCTGGATGCCAGAATCACAAATATTATCCATGAGATCGGTGTACCCGCCCACATTAAAGGATACTTATACCTGCGTGAAGCGATCACTATGGTATATAACAACCTCGAACTACTTGGGTCCATTACAAAAATTTTATATCCAGATATTGCAAAGAAATATAACACGACGTCTAGCCGTGTGGAGAGGGCAATTCGCCACGCGATTGAAGTGGCTTGGAGTAGAGGAAATATTGACTCCATTAACAAGATGTTCGGCTATACTGTCAGCACGCACAAGGCAAAGCCAACAAACTCTGAATTTATTGCCATGGTGGCTGACAAATTACGTTTGGAGTATAAAGCGGGTTGAAAGGAATAATGTTCCAAAGCGAATGCCAAACCGAGTAAATCATCTTAAGATGAAAGGCACTCACGTCTATGTGGGTGTCTTTTTTGATGTTAAATGTGGTCATCCTGTAAAAGTATCCCCTTTAATTTGACTTGATCTTTGGGAATGGTTGGGCTAGATGACAACAGATGGTGATAAGGGCTTAGATACAGGGTGCATATTTTAGCCCTAAGGAAGGCATCAATAAAAGAAAAGGGGGAATCGTCTTGAGCGATTACGGTCAATATGTTGCTCATCTTACGCCAGTGGAAAAACAAAAGGTCAAGCAACTCGAGCAAGAATTAGGTGTGATATTAATTGCCTATGATCAGTCAGCGCAACGTGTCAGTAATCTTGATGAACAACCAGATGTCGAACACCTCACGTCAGTAGAGTATTTAGATGATCCCAACCTTAATCTGCTCTAAAGTGTGTGCCATAGGGTGAGCATGTGCACACACCTGTCTAGGATTAGCATGAGGAAAACTCAAGGAGAGATGACACCATGCCCCAAGTAAAACCCTCAATCACAATTGAAGGTCATGCTTATTTTAGTGACAAGACAAAGGAATTAGTCAAATGGATGCCATCTGAAGGGATTGCCGTTATTCAGCATCAAGATATTGATGAAATGGCAGCCATTTCCTTTGTTCAGAAGAATGTTAAGGCTGTCCTTAATTTGTCTTCGTCTATGTCCGGTCAGTACCCAAGTTCCGGGACTAAGCAGTTATTAGATGCGAATATTCCAGTATTTGATGTCCTCAATAAGCAAGAGTTTAAGGACACGTTTAAACAAGGCTGTAAACTTAATATTGTTGACGAGACGATGATATGGCAGGGGCAAAGCCAACTGCAACGCATCTCTCCTGTTTTGAGATACACGGATGACGTTCTAGATCAAAAAGAAAAATTGGCCAAACAAAATTTGGTGCATAGCTTAAGAGCGTTCACGGAAAACACGCTATCTCATGCTTATCGTGAGATGGACGAAATCTTGAAAACTTACGACCTCCCTCTCATCGCCAACACGCTACGTCATCGACATGTTGTGGTCGTTACTAGAGGCAGTGGCTATATTGAAGATTTGCGGGCTATACACGGTTATATTCAGGAGAAAAAGCCTGTGTTGATCGGAGTAGACGGCGGTGCCGATGCCATTATTGAATGCGGCTATCAACCTGATATTATTTTTGGTGACATGGACAGTGTGTCTGAGGAAGCTTTACAGTCTGGGGCTAACGTTGTTGTTCATGCCTATCCTAATGGCTATGCGCCAGGGTTAGAGGTGATAAAAGCACATGGACTACAGGCTCATCTATTCCCGTGTTTTGGTACAAGTGAAGATGCCGCTCAACTACTAGCCTATGAAGCAGGTGCTGTGCTCATTGTGACCTTAGGTAGTCATACGAATATGTTTGATTTCTTGGAAAAAGGGCGAAAAGGAATGGGTTCGACTTTACTTGTGAGGTTGAAAATTGGTGAAAAGTTAGTGGATGCCAAAGGGGTCAGGCTTCTATATCCTCATCATCAAGTCGAAAAGAGTGGTGAATCCACTTGCATATTAAAGACCACGTAAGCGTCGTCATACCAGCGTATAACGAGGAGGCGCACATTGGACAAACGTTAAGCGTCCTGCAAGATCAAAAATGGGTTAAAGAACTGATCGTTGTCGATGACGGGAGCAGTGATCTCACTCATTATATAGCGGAAAAATACACGGCCCATGTTTTGTCTCTACCACGTAACGTTGGAAAGGCTGAAGCTCTGAAGAGAGGGAGTTTGTATGCCAGATATCCTATATTATTATTCCTAGACGCTGATTTAAGGGAAACGGCCAAACACGCAAAAGCGCTCGTTCAGCCTCTGTGGAAAGGTCAGGCGCATATGACCACCGCTGTTTTTCCCCCTACTTCTTCTAACGGGTTCGGTTTAATAAGAAGGTTCGCACAGTGGCAAATTAAAAAAAAGACAGGCGTATCCCTACAGTCTCCTCTGTGTGGTCAACGGGCTATTTATCGGGAAGTGTTTCATTCCATCTATCGGGGGGATCAGCATTTTGGTGTGGAGGTGGGTCTTACTCTCGACTGTCTAAAGGGGGGCTACAATGTACAGGAAGTGGAGGTCCCCTTTGAACATAGAGAACTGGGTAAGACGTGGCGAGGGATGAGGCATCGTTTAAAGCAAGGGATGTTCGTTTGTCAGGCCATATACGCTAGAAAATAAGGAGTAGAGTGCATGGTTCCTTTCATGTGGTTGATGATTTACATTAGTTATATTTTGCTGTTAAAGCTCTTCACTTTAAGACTATACCGTTACTTTCGTCAACAACGTTGGATGATGATAAACCACAGGGGCGATCAAACAGTCCAAAGCTTTGGTCTGCTTGTCGGACTTCACTATATGATATTTTTGATGCTATTATTAATCGCCTCTGCTTTCACGTCTGCCTATCCCCCCGTCTCTACCCCCGTTATTGGAAATACAGCGTTAATGGACATGGTCATCACGCTCTTATTGTTATTCCCTATGCTCCTTATTGGCTGGATTGATGACCATTATGGCGAAGAGCGTGTCAAAGGCTTGAAGGGGCATTTTTTCTATCTCCTTAAACAGGGGAAGTTATCTACTGGGTTACTTAAAGCCTTAATGGGCATAGCCTTGTCTTTTTTTGTGGCCACCTTATATTCCGAGGCGCTAGCCACGGTCCTCTTTTATACATTGCTTTTATCGACTTCAATTCATGTTTCTAACCTTCTTGACGTACGTCCGGGTAGATCCATTAAAGCGTTTTGGATCGTCTGTCTTTTTACCATTTCATCTTTGTACGCTGAGCACCGATTGGCGATTCTGTTCCCTTTCTTACTATCTACGTTCTTTTTATTTGAATATGACCGTAGACGAAAAGCGATGCTAGGTGACACAGGAGCTAATGTCTTAGGGGGCTTAGCCGGTGTATTTTTGATTCAGACACACAACCTTGGTCTACAAATGGGTAGCGTGATGCTTTTTCTGTTCTTAAGTTTATTTGCGGAACGGCGAAGTATGACGTCATATATAGAAAAAACCCCATGGCTGTCTAGGTTAGACAGATGGGGTACAAGATAACGGATGGTGCTGTCTGATGGGTGACCGCCATCCGTTTATGACATTGACATTTAGTCGTCTATATCGTTTTGAAATTTCGGTTGAACAAGTTTTTTCTTACGGTCTCTATAAAAAATATACCCACCGACAAAAGTAACGCCAAGGAGAAAAAGGCAGGATCCCCCTATGAAAGATAGCCATAGAAAAGGGGTCTCAGGGTCGAAGTAGGTAAAAGTGGCATCACGCATTAATGTCCATCCATACATCCCTAAGGATCCAGGTATGACCAAGATTAATAAAGCGACAAATCGCTGTGGAGATCGTTTACGGTTATGTGTCATATAAGTTCACCCTTGAATTCAGCTTAATCTTGTCTCGTCCTTACCATCATACACAATCCCAATATACTTGTCTATGAACTGTACACACAGTAGGGGGCTGTTCTAAGTGTAGCGTACAGTATACGGCTGCCGTCGATACCCCCTGAGCCATCCATATCCCCCAGATCAGCTTGCGTAGGGAAAGTAAAAGACATACAATAGAGTAGGATCGTGCAATTTTTTTCATAGTAGGGGGGATACCGTGCGTAAGATTTTCATCGTAGGTGGAGGACATGGTGGGACATCATTACTGAGGGCCATGGTTCATATGGCTTCCTTGAAAATTAAAGGGGTGTCAGATGTGAATGTGAACGCCCCGGGTATGATGGAGGCGCGGAAATATGGCATCCCTACCGGAACGGACTACCATCACATGATTGATGACGACATTGAAGTAATCATTGAAGCGACAGGGAACGCTGTTGTCTTTGAAGATTTACGCCACATCAAACCTAAGCATGCTGTTGTCATTCCAGGTAGTATTGCCAAGGTAATGATGGACTTAATTAAGGAAAAAGAAGCATTAATAGAAAAGCTCAGGCGCCACCAGCATGAGCTTGACATTATTTTAAATTCGACACATGACGGTATGCTTGCTGTCAATCAACAGGGAATCATAACCCTGTTTAATCGTGCTGCAGAACGGATTGTCGGTTTAAAAACGGAGGATGTGCTAGGCAAGAAAGTGACAGAGGCCATCCCTAATACACGCTTAGATCGTGTGTTAGAAACAGGACAATCACAGATTAATCAAGAACAGAGACTGACCAATCAATGTAAAATCATCACGAATCGTGTGCCTGTGATTAATGAGCAAGGGGAGATCATAGGTGCCGTTGCTGTATTTCGAGATATAACAGATCTAACCTCCCTCACAGAAGAGTTAATGGAGCTGAAGCAAACGCAAAGTATGCTAGAAGCCATCATAAACTCTTCAGATGACGCGATATCCGTGGTAGATGAAAAAGGGATTGGATTATTAATCAATCCTGCCTATACCAGACTCACCGGTCTAAGGAAAGAAGACGTCCTCGGCAAACCGGCCGATGCAGACATTTCCGAAGGGGAAAGTATGCATATTCGTGTGCTTAAGACAGGCAAAGCTGTACGCGGTGTCCCTATGAAAGTGGGTAAGCAGCGTAGGGATGTCCTCGTAAATGTGGCGCCTGTTTTTGTTGAGGACAGACTAAAAGGAAGTGTCGGCATTATCCACGACACATCGGAAATTAAGCAACTCACCGCAGAGTTGAACCGAGCACGCCGTATTATTCGTACACTGGAAGCAAAATACACGTTTGAAGAAATAATCGGGCAGAGTGAGAAGATGCTTAGTTCGTTTGAACAGGCCAAAAAAGCAGCAACGACGCCCGCTACCGTTCTATTACATGGGGAATCTGGTACAGGAAAAGAACTATTTGCCCATGCGATACATAATGAGAGTGACAGGAAGTATAATCAGTTTATCCGTGTCAATTGTGCTGCCATATCAGAGCACTTACTTGAAAGCGAGTTATTCGGCTATGAAGAAGGTGCCTTTACAGGGGCGCGCCGAGGTGGTAAGAAAGGGTTATTTGAGGAAGCGAGCGGTGGGACCATTTTTCTAGATGAAATTGGCGAAATGAATTTAGAGACTCAATCCAAGCTTTTGCGCGTCCTACAGGAAAAAGAGATTGTACGCGTGGGTGGGGCAAAAGCCGTACCGATCGATGTTCGTGTCATTGCAGCGACCAATGTACAGTTAGATAAAGCGGTTTTAGAGGGGAAGTTTAGAGAAGATCTTTATTATCGCATCAATGTGTTGCCTATTCACATTCCACCTCTCAGGGAGCGACACGGGGATCTGTCTTTGCTAGCTGAACATTTTATCCATAAATTTAATTTAGAATATGGACGTTCTGTACAGACCATTGCAACCGAAGCAGTACAATACTTAGAAGCCTATCATTGGCCAGGAAATGTTCGCGAATTAGAGAATACCATTAGTCGCGCTATGATACATATGAAGCTAAATGAGGAAGCATTGAAATTAGAGCATTTACATCCGTTAAATCTATATGCCACTCCTCCTTCTGCTCAGGATGTTTCTCAAGCTTTAGAACAAGCTAACGCTGATAGTAGCTTAGACGCCGTTTTGTCTTTAGCAGAAAAAGAATACATTACAAAAGTGCTTAAAGCGTGCCAAGGTAACAAAACAAAGACGGCTAAACGACTCGGTATTTCCGTCAGAAACTTATATTACAAGCTAGATAAACACGAGATTACGCTATAACTTATAACGACGGGATAATGTAACTGCGAACCGTTCTGTCATTTTATACCGTGTACATTGAACACCCTGCAATATGTTGCCTGCAAATAATTGCACATACGCATGATGTTGCAGGCATTATAACCACAAATGAAGAAAACGCTTACATAAAAGTGCAACCTATGATGTGCTTTAACCACAGGTGTTATTCATGTTTCACAAAAATATGAGAGTTTTTCTTATGAGTTGGCATGCTTTTTGCATTAAAATAGAGTGAGAAAACTAAAGAACCAGATAACATTAAAACGGATATGGATAGGATGTGATAAAACACATGCACTTACAAGCACTTGTTAATGAAGCACCAGACCAACGTCCAGAAACGATCGCTGTGGCCCAAGCGGCTGACGATGATGTCTTAAGAGCTGTTATACAGGCTACACAACACAACATGGCCCAATTTTGCCTCGTGGGATCAGTTGAAGAAATCAAACAACGTATCGCCCACTTAGGAGGGCAAACCGAACATTATACATACGTTGAGGCGAGGTCAGAGAGGGAAGCATGTGAAAGGGCTGTGCAACAAGTGGCAGACGGCCAGGCAAAAGCCTTAATGAAGGGGTTAGTGTCCACGTCAACACTGCTAAAGGCGGTACTCAACAAGGAAAAAGGACTACGAACACAACAACTTATTAGTCACGTAGCCGCTTTTGAGGTGCCAGGTTATGACCGATTGATTCTTGTTACTGATGCAGCGATGAACATTAATCCTGACTTAAAGGAAAAAGCAAAAATCATTGAGAACGCTGTGAGTGTGGCTCATGCGTTAGGATTAAATCAACCTAAAGTTGCACCTGTGTGCCCTGTCGAAGTTGTGAATCCGGCGATGCAAAGTACCGTTGATGCGGCCACATTATCAATGATGAATCAACGAGGGCAGATTCAGGGGTGCACCGTTGACGGTCCGCTTGCTCTAGACAATGCAGTATCGCAGGATGCAGCACGGCACAAAGGGATACAATCTGAAGTAGCGGGCAAAGCTGATATACTGTTAGTCCCTACTATAGAAGTTGGTAACACTTTATATAAATCCTTAGTGTACTTCGCCCGTGCAAAAGTGGGAGCACTCGTTGTTGGAGCTAAAGCCCCAATTATACTTACTTCACGAGCTGATTCCGATGAAGCGAAGCTGTACTCTATTGCACTTGCGGCACACTACGCTGCTTTCCATTCTTAAAATCAAAACTGGAGGGTTTCCTATGAACATTTTTGAGTATATGGAGAAATACGACTATGAAGAACTTGTGATGTGTCAAGATAAAGAGTCTGGCCTTAAAGCGATTATTTCCATCCATGATACCACACTGGGTCCGGCCCTAGGTGGTTCTAGAATGTGGACTTATCAGAACGAAGCTGAAGCGATTGAAGATGCACTACGTTTGTCCCGTGGGATGACCTATAAAGCCGCAGCTGCTGGCCTTAACCTAGGTGGAGGGAAAACAGTCATCATTGGTGATCCTAAGACGGATAAAAATGAAGCGATGTTTCGAGCGTTAGGTCGCTTTATCCAAGGCTTGAATGGTCGTTATATTACTGCGGAAGACGTCGGTACAACCGTGGCTGATATGGACCTTATTCATGAAGAAACAGACTTTGTTACTGGGATATCGCCCGCATTCGGAAGCTCTGGTAACCCATCTCCGGTGACAGCCTATGGGGTGTATGTAGGGATGAAAGCCACGGCCAAGGAAGCGTTTGGTGATGACTCCCTCGAAGGAAAGACGATCGCCGTCCAAGGGGTGGGGAACGTCTCTTTTAACCTATGTCAATATCTACATGATGAAGGTGCTAAGCTTATTGTGACCGATATTAACAAAGAGGCAGTCCAACGTGCTGTAGAAGCGTTCGACGCAAAAGCGGTGGATATCAATGATATATACAGTGTAGATTGTGATATCTTTTCACCGAACGCACTTGGTGCAGTGATCAACGACGATACGATTCCCCAGTTTAAGTGTCGAGTCATTGCTGGTGCAGCAAACAACGTATTAAAAGAAGAGCGTCATGGGGACCAGATACATGAGATGGGCTTCTACTATGCACCAGACTACGTCATCAATGCTGGCGGCGTCATTAACGTTGCTGACGAGCTATTAGGATACAATCGAGAACGTGCCATGAAGAAGGTGGAAGGCATCTACCAAAACATAGAGCGCGTTTTTGATATCGCTAGTCGAGATGGCATTGCAACCTACCGTGCAGCAGACAGAATGGCAGAAGAAAGAATTCAATCACTAAGGAATACCAGAAGCACCTTCCTCACTAATGAGAAATCAATGTTGAATGGACGTGGTTAAAGAATAGGGGAAGGCCATGCTGTGGAAGCTTCCTTTCAGTAAGCATGGGGAGACTAAAATAATAGAGAGAACGGATGGGAGTGTCTAGAGTGGAAACAAACAATTATCGATTACTCGTGATTAACCCCGGGTCTACATCTACAAAGATTGGCATATACGATAACGTAAGATCGGTCTTTGAAACCACTTTACGCCACGAAACTGAGGAATTAAGCAAATTCACGACCCTCATTGAGCAGTATGAGTTTCGTAAAAAAGTGATTTTAGATACATTACACACCGAAGGGATTAATTTACAAAAATTGAGTGCTGTTGTAGGGAGAGGAGGTGTGCTGCGCCCAATTCCCGGTGGGACCTACCGCGTGAACGAGGACATGTTACAAGATTTAAGAAGTGGTCAGTATGGCGAGCATGCCTCTAATTTAGGCGGTATTATTGCCGACGAAATCGCGTCACAGCTGAATATACCAGCTTACATTGTTGATCCTGTTGTTGTTGATGAGCTACAACCAATCGCAAGGCTATCGGGTGTACCTGAATTAGAGAGAAGGAGTATCTTTCACGCTCTGAATCAGAAAGCCGTGGCCCGAAGAATGGCTCAGCAAATAGGAAAGACCTATGAACAGTGTCGGTTTATTATTTGCCATATGGGTGGGGGTATTACAGTAGGTGCCCATCAACAAGGTCGAGTCATCGACGTCAACAATGGCTTGCATGGCGATGGTCCTTTTTCACCTGAAAGAGCAGGGACCGTACCTGCGGGGGATCTTGTTTCCCTTTGTTTCAGCGGGGAACATTACTCAGGTGAAGTGATGAAGAAATTAGTTGGACAAGGCGGTCTCGTCGGTTATTTGGGTACTAATGATGCGCGTGAGGTTGAGAAGCGGATTGAGCAGGGAGATGAAAAGGCGCATCTCGTTTATGAAGCGATGGCTTATCAAGTGGCTAAGGAGATCGGTTCAAGTGCGGTTGTCTTAGAAGGCCAAGTTGATGCCATCATCCTCACGGGTGGGCTTGCGTACGGTAAATCATTTGTCAATATGATTAAGGAGCGCGTAAACTGGATCTCGGAAGTGAAAGTGGTACCAGGAGAAAATGAGCTTCAGGCATTAGCTGAAGGAGGTCTTCGTGTCCTTCGCGGCGAAGAGAATGAAAAGGTCTATCCCAACAAGGTTGTTGAGCATTCATTATAAATCATTTGATAAAAAAAGCATTGGACATATATTCACTGAACCATAAATGAACAGAAAGGGGGCTTCTACATGGCCCAAGAGTATGATTTGGTTGTCCTAGGAGGCGGTACGGGGGGCTACGTTGCCGCCATACGCGCGTCGCAACTAGGACTAAAGACGGCTATTGTTGAAGCGGAGAAACTTGGAGGAACATGCCTACATAAAGGGTGTATTCCATCAAAATCTCTACTACGGAGTGCAGAGGTCTATGCCACGCTAAAAGACGGTGAAGAATACGGCATTGTGGCACAAGATATAGGCTATGATTTTAGCAAGGTGCAAGAGCGTAAGCAAAACATTGTGAATCAACTTCATCAAGGCGTCCAGTACTTGATGAAACAAGGCAAAATTGACGTTTATGAAGGGTTTGGTCGTATATTAGGTCCGTCTATCTTCTCTCCAACAGCCGGGTCAATCTCTGTTGAAAAGAACAACGGAGAAGAAAACGATATCCTAGTACCTAAAAACGTGATCATCGCAACCGGTTCTAAGCCTCGGACCCTACCAGGGCTTGAAATTGATGGCGAATATACATTAACGAGTGACGAAGCGCTAGAGTTAACCTCACTGCCATCCTCTGTTGTGATTGTCGGCGGTGGCGTCATCGGGATTGAATGGGCGTCTTTATTTAGCGACTTCGGTGTAAAGGTGACCGTTGTCGAGTATGCCGATCGTATTCTGCCACTTGAAGATGAAGCGATTAGTAAAGAAATGACACGTCTATTGAAAAAGAAAAAGGTGAAAGTCGTCACGAAGGCAAAAGTACTCCCTGACACACTTACAAAAGAAGAAGGAAAGGTGACGATTAAGGCGGAGACAAAGAACAAAGAAGAAACGTTTGAGGCTGACAAGCTGCTCGTATCAGTCGGACGTCGCCCAAATGTAGATAATATTGGATTACAAAACACAGATATTAAAGTGGACCATGGCGCTATTGCTGTAAATGAGTATATGCAGACGGCTGAGTCTCATATCTACGCTATTGGGGATGTGGTTGGCGGCTTGCAGTTGGCTCATGTTGCTTCTCATGAGGGGATTTTAGCAGTGGAACATCTCGCTAACCAGAATCCAGACCCTATCAACTATGAGCACATCGCCAAATGTACCTATAGTCGTCCAGAAGTGGCGAGTATTGGTCTAACAGAAGCGCAAGTAAAAGATAGAGGATATGAGTATGAAGCGGCTACGTTTTCGTTCAAAGCGATTGGTAAAGCCCTTGTCTTCGGTGAAAAAGACGGTTTCGTCAAGGTCATTAAGGATAAGACAACTGAAGATTTGTTAGGGGTTCATATGATTGGGCCGCACGTCACAGACTTAATCTCTGAAGCGAGCTTGGCCATGGTCTTAGACGCTACACCTTGGGAGATTGCACACGCCGTACATCCGCATCCTACGCTAAGTGAGGTGATTGGCGAGGCAGCCCTTGCTGTGGATGGAAAGGCGATTCATTCATAAATACAATGAAAAAAAACATGCATGATATATGAGGAGGGATTACATCAATGTCTGAAAATAGACATGAAGCTTTGGGGCTAAGTCATGAAGATGTGACTGAGATGTATCGCACGATGTTACTTGCACGTAAGATTGACGAAAGAATGTGGTTGCTAAACCGTGCCGGAAAAGTGCCGTTTGTCATCTCATGTCAGGGACAAGAAGGGGCACAAGTCGGTGCTGCATTCGCTATGAATCGAGAAAAAGACTATGCCGCCCCTTACTATCGTGACATGGGGGTTGTCCTCGCTTTCGGGATGACGGCCAAGGAACTAATGCTATCAGGTTTTGCCAAGAAAGAGGACCCCAACAGTGGTGGGCGACAAATGCCAGGTCACTTTGGTTCTAAGAAATACCGTATACTGACAGGTTCATCTCCTGTGACAACTCAAGTACCACATGCTGTAGGCGTAGCACTAGCAGGTCGCATGGAAAACAAGGGTATTGTCACGTTTGCCTCCTTTGGGGAAGGTTCAAGTAACCAAGGGGATTTTCATGAGGCTGCGAATTTTGCTGGTGTACATAAGCTACCGGTTATATTCTTCTGTGAAAACAACAAATATGCCATCTCTGTCCCTGTCAGTAAACAACTGGCCTGTGAGAGTGTCGCTGACAGAGGTCAAGGCTACGGTATGCCTGGTATTCAAGTAGATGGGAATGACCCATTAGAAGTCTACCAAGCGGTCAAAGAGGCAGCAGACCGTGGGCGAAATGGTGAAGGACCTACCTTGATTGAGGCGATAACGTATCGTCTAACTCCTCATTCTAGTGACGATGATGATAGAACATATCGAGATCAGGAAGAAGTACAAGAAGCGAAGAAACTCGATGCGATTAATAAATTCAGAACGTACCTGCTAGAGGCGGGCGTTCTTACCGAGGAGCAAATCAAGGCCATTGATGAAGAGATTGCTGAGGAAGTGGATGAGGCGACGGAATACGCTGAAAATGCACCATACCCAGATCCAGAGAGCACACTAAAGCATGTCTATGCGGAGTAAGAGTGGGAAGTCAGACATGATGAAGGCTCATGTAATGATTGAAGGCCTTGTGACGTCAATTTTAGAAGACGGAGGAGAAAAGCAATGGCAGTAATTTCATACATTAATGCTGTAACACAAGCGTTACAGGAAGAAATGGCAAGGGATGAAAAAGTCTTTGTTTTAGGGGAAGATGTCGGTAAGAGAGGGGGCGTTTTCAGAGCCACTGAAGGTCTATACGATCAATTTGGCGAGGCGCGCGTGATAGATACGCCACTTGCGGAATCAGCGATTGCTGGTGTGGCCATAGGGGCCGCTATGTACGGTATGAGACCCGTAGCTGAGATGCAATTCGCCGATTTTATTATGCCGGCCGTCAATCAAATTGTAAGTGAAGCGGCTAAAATACGGTACAGATCTAATAATGACTGGACGTGCCCTATTGTGGTGCGTGCGCCTTACGGTGGAGGGGTACACGGTGCGTTGTACCATTCTCAAAGTGTGGAGGCTATGTTTAATAGCACACCGGGTCTTAAAATCGTGGCGCCTTCAACCCCCTACGATGTAAAAGGGCTATTAAAAGCGGCGATTCGCTCTGAAGATCCGATTCTATTCTTCGAGCACAAACGTTGCTATCGTCTGATTAAGGGGGAAGTACCGGAAGAAGATTACACGTTACCGATTGGAAAAGCGGAAGTGAAGCGGGAAGGGACGGATGTCACCGTCATCTCATACGGGCTAACACTGCACTTTGCACTACAAGCTGCAGAACAGCTTGAAAAGGAAGGGATTAGTACACATATTCTTGATCTGCGCACGCTCTATCCTTTAGACAAAGAATCCATCATTGAAGCGGTTTCCAAGACAGGAAAAGTCCTCTTAATCAATGAAGATAACAAGGAAGGTGGCGTATTGGGTGAAGTGTCTGCCATTATAGCAGAGCATGCGCTTTTTGAGTTGGATGCACCCATTCAAAGGTTAGCAGGACCTGATGTGCCGGCGATGCCTTACTCCCCGCCTATGGAAAAATACTTTATGCCTAATCCTGATAAAGTAACGCAAGCGATCAGAACGTTAGCTGAATTCTAATAAAACCACAACCTAAAAAAAAGAAGTATACGTGAGGAGGGTGACTATGGCAACGAAAGTGACAATGCCCCAACTTGGTGAAAGTGTCACTGAAGGTACCATCAGTAAGTGGCTCGTTCAAGTGGGAGATACAGTGAAGAAATACGATCCGTTATGCGAGGTCATGACGGACAAAGTAAATGCAGAAGTACCTTCATCCTATGCAGGTACCATAACGGAAATTGTAGCGGATGAAGATGAAACCATTGAAGTAGGCGGTCTCATCTGCTATATGCAAGTAGAAGGAGAAGAGCCTACAGACACGTCAACAGACGAAGCGTCAGCGGATAATACCCAAGCCTCAAGCGCAGAACAGCAGGAAAAGCCGTTGACTAACCAGCAAGAAGCGCACAAAGAAGCGGATGCTCATCGCTCACAAGCGGATAAATCTGTAGGAAAGAAACAGCGCTACTCACCTGCTGTTGTTCACCTGGCGCAAGAACACGGCATTGATTTAACTCAGGTACAGGGGAGTGGAAAAGGTGGCCGCATCACAAGAAAGGATCTGTTGCAACTGATTGAGTCTGGTCACATACCTCAGACTTCAGGGGGGACACAAGAGAACCCCGCTCAAGACCAAACGGCGTCTGTAACAGCAAACCATAGCGGTCAACCTGAAGGCCACAAAGCTGCAACGACTCAACGTTCCCCTGAAGTCATGAGCGCAGAGGGAGATGTAGACATTCCTGTCTCTGGCGTACGCAAAGCGATCGCAGGGAAAATGCTGCAAAGTAAACACGAAGCACCGCACGCCTGGACAATGGTAGAGGTGGATGTGACGCATCTTGTGTCGTATAGAGAGCAAATGAAACAATCATTCAAGCAAAAAGAAGGCATTAATCTAACCTTCCTCCCCTTCTTTATAAAAGCGACAGTAGAAGCACTGAAAGAGTTCCCTATGATCAACTCTCAATGGGCAGGGGATAAAATTATTCAGAAAAAGGACATTAATATCTCCATTGCTGTGGCTACGGAAGATGCATTGTTCGTGCCCGTGATTCGACATGCGGATGAGAAGAGTATTAAAGGTATTGCCAGAGAGATTGATGATCTCGCTCGTAAAACGAGAGAAGGTAAGCTCAGCTCTGAGGATATGCAGGGTGGAACATTCACGGTAAACAACACAGGATCATTCGGGTCTGTACAATCCATGCCTATTATTAACTATCCGCAAGCGGCTATCCTCAGTGTCGAGTCTATTGTCAAACGTCCGGTGGTCGTCGATGGCATGATTGGTACAAGAGACATGGTTAACTTATGTATGTCTCTTGATCACCGCATATTAGACGGATTAATTTGTGGGCGTTTCCTACAACGGGTCAAACAGAAATTAGAAAACATGGGAGAGGGCACTAGTTTGTACTGATCCCTACTAAAAAATGCTGTTAAGGGCAGGTATGCACCTGTCCTTTTTCGGCTTTACAATACACCTATGAAACTGCTATATGAAATCAGACATGTGGGATGAAGGGATGTGCTGGAGGGTTTACCTACCGCCTTTATGAAGCCCTTCTTTCCCTCATGGTTTCAATAAAAAGAAGGCCTGACTAAGAGCGGCCGTAAGCACGTACCCAGCATCGCATTAAAACGAGTTAAAAGCCTATTTTTCAGCATCATGGGAGTGCGGAGCTTGCGCTTCTTAACCCAACACATTCGACGTAGAACTCTTTTCCTATATTTCCTACATTTATCGTTTCTTCTGTTCAGGTACTACGTTTGACAAGACGTAAGTCATATGCGTAGAGTTATATAAGAGATTGGAGTGAACGTCATGAGCCAAAGAGACACGACACGAAATAAAAATGAAAAACACTCAGCTTGGGAAGGCAATCAAATTAAAACCTACATATATACTCATAGACAGGCATACACGCCGATGTGGGAGGAACAAAAGCAATGGGTACAAGAGATTGATCAAAAATTAAAAGGCCCGGCGCTATTATTACTTGAACACGAGCATGTCTATACACTCGGTAGAGGTTCACATCTCGAACATTTGTTAATTTCCAGGGAAAAGTGTGATGCAGAAGGGATCGATCTCGTGGATATTGATCGTGGTGGAGATATTACTTACCACGGGCCGGGTCAACTGGTTGGTTATCCACTCATTCTACTTGATCGGTACGGCAATGATGCCCATTTGTATTTACGTCAATTAGAAGAAACGATGATACGTACACTAGCCACTTATGGCATTGAAGCGGGGCGTAAAGAGGAATATACGGGAGTCTGGGTTCAGGATGAAAAAGTAGCTGCCATTGGCGTTAAGTTTAATCGTGGCCGCCACTCGAAATCCTTTATTACCAGTCATGGTTTTGCATTGAACGTCAATACAAATCTAGACATGTTCAACTATATTGTGCCTTGTGGCATACGTGAGTTTGGTGTGACCTCAATGCAAAAGCTTTTAGGTCATCATGTGTCTATGTCTGCTGTGCAAGAAGAATATCAGAAACAATTTTTAGAGGTGTTCAATTTGCAGCATGTTGGTACCATTTCCGTAGACTAGCGGGCGTTACTCTGGTTCTAGTGCCTACAGTTGGGACAAGTGAGAACACAGCACAAAAACAAGTGAGGATACAACACAGGAACAATGAGGAGCCTTTCTGTCACAGAGAGAGGCTCTTTTGCTTTTTATAAATCTGAAAAAATCATAAATAAGAGCGGCTGGCTGAAACACATTCTGAGCCAAAAATAGGAAAATATCTAGTAAAATAGGAAAATATTAAGCGTTGATGTTGCTTAGGCCTTCTGTTTTAATGACCTTAAGCACTAATTTTATTGCGGTGTGAGCAATTTTATACATATGGGTCATTAGGGGAAAGCATCATAGCTAATTAATATTTTTTTGGAAAATGCATTAAATAAAAACCAACAGGAGGTCATGTAACTTGAAAAAAATGATAGTCACAGCAACAGCAGGATGTGTCTTAGCGTTAGGGAGTATGATGGCACCAGGTATTGGGGATGTGGCCGAAGCGTCTTCGGATGTGAGATATGCTGAGACGACAGCGGCACTGAATGGTAGATCTGGACCATCTTTAGATAGTAACGTCATTGGTGTAGTCCCTTCAGGTAAACGAGTGGAGGTACTAGAGATTGTGAACAGTAAATGGGTCAAAGCTCGTGCATACGGTAAAACGGGATACCTATCAACAAAATATCTAAAAGAAGTCAGTGGTGATACTGACAGTTCTTCTTCTGGTAGTGATAGTGACTTAGCTGACGACATTCTTAACACTGCAGCCAAGCAAAAGGGTACACCTTATCGCTTTGGGGCGCGCTCAGGACAAACGAGTCATTTTGATTGCTCCTCATTTACGCAGTACGCTTTTGGCAAACATGGCGTTGACTTACCGAGAAATTCTCGTCAACAATCCAAAGTAGGGACCACGATCACGTCTCGTTCCGACTTACAAAAAGGTGACCTCATCTTTTTCCGTACAGGTAACCGTTCAGACGGTGCGATTGATCATGTCGCTATTTACGCCGGTGGTGGAAAGATTATACACGCTCTTCCACGTGGTGGTGTTCAGGTCGATAACTTTAGCGGATTTTGGGTGAAATCGGCTGTTAAAGCGAAAAGAGTGCTAGACTAATTAAAAGAGTGTTAGAATAAATTAAGAGAGTGTTAGAGTAATCAAAAGAGTGCTAGACTGGTCTTGATCATATAAACTCAGCGTAGATAAAGAATAATACGCTACCCTTACTTTCAATTTTTGACGGTTAAGGGTAGCTTTTTTATTTATGAAGAGTAGACCTGTAGAATGGTAGATTGAAGCAGATTGCAAAAAACCGAGAATTTAGCCGATATATATAAGGAGACCTACCTCATTTATTGTCATTATGTTATAAATGTATAGTAAGAATAGGTAGGCGTCGTCGTTGAATACAGATTAGGAGGCAAACATATGAAAGGCGATTATCGTTATGTATTCCTTGTTTCATTATTAATATTGGTCGTGCTCAGTGCCTGTCAGCCTACAGAACACGAAACGTCGGGTGATCAGCTTGTAGGCAAGTGGGAGGCGATCGATGATCAGCACCCTCACTCTGTGGAGTTTAAAGAGGATGGCACCGTCATTGTGATTGAAAATCAACAAGAGTTTAAGGCTCATTATTCATTTGTAAACGAAGATCAAATTGAAGTTTTTACGGAACCAGAAGAAATAAGTGACGGAACTTTAATAGATATTCGATTTGAAGAAGGTTTTTTACATATTACAGATAATGGGAATGAGACCCGGTATGCACGATTAAGAATCAATCAGTAGTGAAACGGAAGGAGTATGAGATTATGAGCCTATCGTTTCCGTATGTCTTGCGGTTAAGCGATAACACCCAAGTGAAAATTCGTCGAGCACAACCCACTGACGTCAGGGCCTTAATAGATTTGTTTCGTAGCGTCATGCTAGAAGAAAAGTATTTACTTACCACATACGAGGAGTTCTCGCTAACGGAAGAGAAAGCAAGACAATGGGTACAACAGGCCAATTACCCTTCGAGTGACATCATCCTCATTGTTGAAAAGGGGTCCGAAATTATCGGTTCACTAGATTTCACATTAGGACAGAAGACGAGACTGCGTCATCTAGGGACTATAGGGATGTGTGTTCATAAGGAATGGAGGGGGAGAGGAGTCGGTTCACAACTACTGGCACTCTTTCTTGCCTGGGCGGAGGAACAACCGACACTAGAGAAGATCTGCTTAGAGGTTTTCTCAACAAATAAGGAGGCCATTCAATTATACGAGAAGCATGGCTTTGTCATAGAGGGCATACGCAAGGAACAGGTGAAGATGAAATCAGAGTATATAGACCTGGTCACGATGGGGCGTTTTGTACCTCGTTCCGATAAACATCCGTCCTCATAGTGAAGGTTATAGCTATGGACAAAAGGGCCGGAGAAGGAAAGTCGATATAAATTTTGAATATCCTATCAGTCAGCTAGCCGTACTAAAAAGAAAAGTCGTGTAAATGAGGTGACAATGTCATGCATACAACGCGTTACAACATTGAGGCATTACATGCTGGGCAACCTAAGGAAGTGGAGGTTAATGGCAGCCGTTACTTAACGAGTATCAATAAGGCAAGGATTGAAGACAGGAGATATCTTTCGACTCATAACGTAGAAGGGGATGCTCAAGCAGACTTAAAGAATCACGGGGGCAAAGATAAAGCTCTGTGTATCTACCCAGTCGAACACTATTCATACTGGGAGACTGTTTTAGGGCACTCTCTTGCACACGGTGCATTTGGAGAAAATGTCACTATAAATGGCCGTGTAGAAGCGGACGTGTACATAGGGGATACTTATCAATTTGGGGAAGCCGTTATACAAGTAAGTCAACCGAGGCAGCCTTGTTACAAATTAGCAAACAAATGGCATAAAGAGTCGTTGGTCACGATGGTCCATGATACAGGTTACAGCGGATACTATGTTCGTGTACTACAAGAAGGGTATATTTCTACTGAAGACCACTGGAAACTAATAGACCAAGGTGAAGAACGCTGTACTGTTCGTATGGCAAATGAGGCCATGTTCACGTCTAGTGATACTCAGTTTATAGCCAAAGTAGCGCAAACCGAAGGGCTGGCAGAGAATTGGCAACGTCGATTATTGAAAAAATTAAAGCGCCTATCGCCATCGTAACGATCGCCATCTAGACATTTGTAGCTCAAAAAGTAAGTAAAGTAAAAAATGAAAAGTAAGAACAGTATAAAACTAAAAAGCCCTACAAATGTAGGACTGTTTATCATGAGTTGCTTATAAGAAGAAACCTGCTCCCATCACTAAGCTAGAAAGTACCAGAGAGCCGATGATAATATATACAACAGTTTTGACTAATTTTTTAGGTAGCACAGGTCTTACCTCCTTTTAAAGCCTTGTCTATTTCTCTAAATTCTATCATACTTAAAGTATAAGTATGTTTCAACCGGTTCTTAAATCCAACTGTTATTGAAGGAGTGGATAGGATGAATAAGGAGGATCTTGAATTTGCCGAATTGTTCGAAGAATGGAAACAAAAAACAGAGGAGTTAATTAAGAAGTACCCTGAAAGAAAGGAACAGTTTACCACATCTTCCGGTCTCCATATCGATCGCGTTTATTTACCCGACGATAGAGACGACCGTTATATTGAATCTCAGGGCTTCCCTGGACAGTTTCCTTACACCAGAGGCATCCAGCCGACGATGTATCGTGCAAGACACTGGACAATGCGTCAGTATGCAGGGTTTGGTTCTGCGGAAGAAACCAATAAGCGCTTTAAGTATCTTTTGGAGCAAGGGCAAACTGGCTTAAGTGTGGCTTTTGACCTTCCTACGCAGATAGGCTACGACTCTGATGATGCGATGGCACGTGGGGAAGTAGGTAAGGTCGGTGTCGCTATCGATTCATTGGCAGATATGGAAGCGCTTTTATTTGAAATACCGTTAAATAAAGTCAGTACATCTATGACCATTAATGCCCCCGCAAGCGTATTATTAGCGATGTATATCGCTGTTGCCGAGAAGCAAGGGGTCCAATCGACGGCGCTATCGGGTACGATTCAAAACGATATTCTAAAAGAGTATATTGCTCGGGGGACATATATTTTTCCGCCTCAACCCTCTATGAGACTAATCACAGATATTTTCGCTTATTGTGCGGAGCACGTCCCTAAATGGAACACGATTAGTATCAGTGGATATCACATTCGAGAAGCCGGTTCAACAGCTGTACAAGAATTAGCATTCACGATTGCCAACGGTATGGCTTACGTTGATGCAGCCCTAGAAGCAGGGTTAGATATTGATCGATTTGCACCGCGGCTGGCCTTTTTCTTTAACGCCCATAATCAGTTTTTTGAAGAGATCGCCAAATTCCGTGCAGCTCGAAGAATATGGGCGCATATCATGAAACATAAGTACGGGGCCAAAAAAGAAAAGTCGTTGCAATTGAGATTTCACACGCAAACGGGCGGATCGACACTGACAGCACAGCAACCGGATAACAATATCGTAAGGGTGACCATTCAAGCTTTAAGTGCCATTTTAGGTGGGACGCAAAGTTTACACACCAATGCGCGAGATGAGGCATTGGCCTTACCTACAGAACAATCCGCTAGAATTGCACTAAGAACGCAGCAGATCCTCGCTCATGAAAGTGGTGTAGCCGATACAGTCGATCCGCTTGGAGGTTCATATTTTGTTGAACAGCTTACCGATCAGATACAAGCCGAAGTACAAAAATATCTAGACAAGATTGAAGAACGAGGTGGGGCAGTTGCAGCCGTTGAGCAAGGGTACATGCAACGTGAGATTCATCAAGCCGCGTATGACATGCAGAAGAGTATCGAAAGTGAGAAAGAGATCGTCGTGGGGATGAATAAATTTGCAGTAGAGGATGAACCTCAACCCGAGCTTATGAGGGTAGATCCAACACTAGGTGACAAACAAAAGGCCAAACTACAACAACTGCGACAAGATCGGGACAATCAACGTGTGGATGAGACGCTGGAAAAACTTAAGCGGGTGGCCCAGACCCAAGACAACCTGATGCCCTATATTTTAGAGGCAGTCAAAGCTTATGCCACCATCGGAGAAATCTGTAACGTCCTTAGAGCTGAATTTGGGGAGTACCAAGGGGTTTGATTTATTTTTAATGACAAACTGAGCAACGGTTCAGATTTAAGCAACATGCTTGAGAAGGGGAGAGATCGATGAGAAATATACGTGTACTTGTTGCCAAACCGGGGTTAGATGGACATGATCGTGGCGCGCTTGTGATTGCCCAGGCTTTAAGAGATGAAGGGATGGAAGTCATATATTCCGGGCTTCGGCAATCACCAGAGCAGATTGTTGCGAGTGCCATTCAAGAAGATGTCGATTGTATTGGCTTATCATGTTTATCCGGTGCCCATAACGAACTGTTTCCCGAGGTCACACGTTTACTTAAAGACCAAGGGGCCTCGGATATTATCGTTGTAGGTGGCGGCGTTATTCCTGCGGAGGACATACCCTACTTAGAAGAAAAAGGGGTCGCCAAGATATTCACGCCAGGTACAGCGACAAAGGATACCGCTGACTTCATACGATTTGCGCTAGCAGAGAGACAAGGTGAACAACAACTTGACCCACCACGAAAAATATCCCATATCGGTATTGCAGTTGAGTCCCTAGAGGAAGCCCTTCCCTTTTACCAGCAATTAGGTTTACAGCTTGAGGGAATTGAAACAGTCGAAGAAGAACAGGTTAAAGTCGCATTTTTAAAGATTGGCGAGAGTAAGATTGAACTCCTAGAATCCACCACTCCAGAAGGCCCCATTGCGACATTCATACAACGGAAGGGGCCTGGTATCCATCACATCGCATTAGATGTAGACGACATACGCTCACGATTACAGCACCTCAAGGATAAAGGCGTTAGACTCATCCATGATGGTCCAAAAAAAGGTGCTGAACAATCAGAGATTGCCTTTATTCATCCTAAGGCGTCTGGTGGTGTGTTATATGAACTGACTCAACCTCATTCACAAAGCGAAGGTCATTTTGACGATAATGATAGAGAAGTAAAGGAGCGTCAGCGTAATGAGTCAATATCTGAAGACAAGTGAAAACCTACAAATGCACAAAAAAATTGATGAAATGTATGAAAAAAAGCAAAAAATAGAGCTTGGAGGTGGGGATAAGAGGATTCAAGCTCAGCACGAAAAAGGGAAATTAACAGCAAGGGAGAGAATCGACTTACTCCTTGACCGAGATTCTTTTGTTGAACTTTATGCTCATACTGAGCATCGCGGGAATCACTTTGGCATGGAAGACAAAGAAGCCCCCGGTGAAGGGGTTGTGACGGGATACGGAAAAATCCACGGACGTCTCGTTTACGTCTTCGCTCAGGATTTTACCGTGTTTGGAGGCGCACTAGGAGAAATGCATGCCCAAAAAATTGCTAATATTATGGACTTAGCCGCTAAAAATGGTGCACCCATGATCGGACTAAACGACTCCGGCGGTGCAAGAATTCAAGAAGGCGTTGTCTCCTTAGATGGTTATGGACATATTTTTTACCGTAACGCCATCTACTCCGGTGTTATACCCCAAATTTCCGTCATTATGGGCCCATGTGCGGGTGGGGCCGTATATTCTCCGGCCATAACAGATTTTGTGTTTATGGTGGAGCAGACGAGTCAGATGTTTATTACAGGACCAAAGGTCATCGAGTCCGTCACAGGAGAAAAACTGTCCTCTGAACAGCTCGGAGGCGCGAATGTTCATGGCACAACGAGTGGAAATGCACACTTTACGGCTGGGTCTGAACCTGATGTCCTTGAGCATGTCAGAAGACTGATCACATTTATACCTCAAAATAACGAAGAAAAAGTGCCTGTGCAGGCAGGCTCCGATCAGCCAGACTGGATTGAAGATTTAGCCGAAATCGTACCCGTTGAGGGGACAAAAGTCTATGACGTCCGTAATCTCATACATACCGTTGTAGATGATCAAGATTTTATGGAAGTACATGCGAACTTCGCCAAGAATATTGTGGTCGGTTTTGGACGTATCAACGGAGAGACGGTGGGTATTGCAGCCAATCAACCAAAAGTAATGGCAGGCGGATTAGATATTAACTCTTCAGATAAACTGGCGCGTTTTATTCGTTTCTGCGACAGCTTTAATATCCCATTCATTACGTTTGAAGATGTCACTGGTTTCTTTCCTGGTGTCAACCAAGAGCACGGTGGCATCATCCGGCATGGGGCTAAAATTATTTACGCCTATTCAGAGGCCACTGTCCCTAAAATTACTGTCATCACCAGGAAAGCGTATGGTGGTGCCTATGTGGCTTTAAATAGTAAAGCGATTGGGGCGGATATTGTTTATGCTTGGCCCAACGCTGAGATTGCTGTTATGGGACCAGAAGGTGCAGCGAATATCATCTTTGCCAAAGAGATCGCTAACAGCGCCGATCCAGATGAAATGAGACAAAACAAAATCAAGGAATACCGTGAACGTTTTGCTAATCCGTATGTGGCAGCCGCAAATGGGATGGTAGACGATGTCATTGATCCGCGTGAAACGAGAAGAAAACTGATCGAAAGCTTAGACATGTTAAAAACAAAGAAAGAGAGTAGACCACCCAAAAAACATGGCAATATCCCATTATAAATCAATCACAACCGACGTCCAATTTTTATATCAATTCGGTGTCAAACAAGTGCGTTGTGAGCTAGAAGTATGGTACGATAAAATAAATTTAATCTTGTAACATGACCATTGCCATTCAAAGCGTTAACGTAGCATTGACAAGTCAACGATACGCTCATCAAAATGATACAAGTAACATTGAGAACGGAGGAAAGACATGATCAACGAAGAAAGATTACTACAAGAATTTTTAGAGCTCGTGCAAATCGACAGCGAAACAAAAGAGGAAGCAGCCATATGTCAGGTACTTAAAGAGAAGCTCGAACGACTCGGCTTAGACGTCATTGAAGATGATACCAAAGAACAAACAGGCCATGGAGCCGGTAACCTGATTGCGACACTAAAAGGAACAGAAAATGCGGCAAAGATTTATTTTACTTCACATATGGATACCGTTGCACCCGGTAAGGGTGTCAAACCAGAGGTCAAAGATGACGGTTACGTGTACTCTGACGGGACGACGATCCTAGGAAGCGATGATAAAGCAGGTCTTGCAGCCATGCTAGAAGGGATTAAAGTCATCAAAGAAAATAATCTTAACCATGGTGATATTCAACTTGTCATCACAGTGGGTGAGGAATCCGGATTAGTTGGGGCTAAAGCGTTAGATCCAGCATACATTAAGGCCGATTTCGGTTTTGCTTTTGATAGTAACGGACCCGTGGGTCATATTATTGTAGCCGCTCCTACCCAAGCTAAACTGAAAGCGACGATGAATGGTAAGTCAGCCCATGCAGGCGTCAACCCTGAAGACGGCATAAGCGCTATTCAGGTCGCAAGTAAAGCCATATCTCGCATGCCATTAGGACGTATCGATCATGAAACAACCGCTAATATAGGACGGTTCGAAGGTGGCGGTGCCACGAATGTGGTCTGTGACCGGGTAGACATTTATGCTGAAGCGAGAAGTTTGGAACAAAACAAGATGGAGCAACAAGTACAAGCGATGAAAGAAGCTTTTGAATCAACGGCTGAGGAATTTAATACGACCGCTGATGTCGATGTGAACGTCATGTATCCGGGATATAAGTATGACCAAGATCATGATGTGGTTAAGGTGGCTCAGCAAGCGGTCGCTCAAATTGGTAGAGAAGCCAAGCTCCTGTCAAGTGGTGGTGGATCTGACGCTAACGTCATCGCTGGACACGGCATTCCAACCGTTAACCTAGCCATCGGCTACGAAAACATTCACACCAAAAATGAACGCATGCCCATAGAAGAACTTAACAAAGCGGCCGAACTCTTCGTTGCAATCACCCAACAACCAATCAAAGGATGATCTTGCTTGTTCAGACTTGCATTCACTAACATTTTTAGGTAATATACCTTTTAGATACAACAACATAGCGCACGCAATGATGAAGATAAGTAAGTATACGGAGCAATACAGAGAGCTGACGGTAGGTGCGAGTCAGATTGCGAACTATACCGAACCTGGGCTTCTGAGCAATGTGATGAAGAGTGAATCGACCGTTGATATGTTGTCGTACATGGATAAGTCGGTTAATAAAGGTGGTACCACGGGCCTCCCGTCCTTTACAGTGGTACGACCTTTTTTAATTTCCAAAAATCTTTAGAACACAAATAAAATAAAACGAAACGAAGTAAGAGGTGACGAAACAATGGCAAAAAGAATTTTATCAGGAGTACAACCGAGCGGTACTATGACACTAGGGAATTACATTGGGGCACTCAGACAATTTGTTAAGCTACAGGAGGAAGAAGACTGTTTTTTCTGTATCGTAGATTATCATGCCATGACCCTTCCTCGAAATGTAGAAAATCTAAAAGAGAACATCCGTAAATTGGCAGCCACTTACCTTGCTGTTGGCATCGATCCTAAGAAAGCGACTTTATTTATACAATCTGATGTGTCTGCACACCTAGAACTGGGATGGATCATGACATGTCACTCTTACATGGGTGAGCTTGAACGTATGACCCAGTTCAAAGAAAAATCAAAAGAAGACGAAAGCATACCGACTGGATTATTCACGTACCCTGCATTACAAGCGGCTGATATTGTACTGTACAACGCCACGCATGTTCCAGTAGGAGAAGATCAGAAACAACATATTGAACTGACGCGAAACATTGCTCAACGTATGAACAACAAATTTGATCAGGAACTGTTTGTCATCCCAGATCCTCTGATAAACGAAGTGGGCGGACGAGTGATGTCCTTAACCGATCCAACAAGTAAAATGAGTAAGAGCAACCCGAATGAAAATAGCTATATCTCACTACTCGATGAGCCTAAACGAATCGAGAAGAAGATCAAGCGTGCCGTGACGGACTCAGAGAATCACATCCGCTTCGATCCCGAAGAGAAGCCGGCTGTGAGCAACCTTCTATCCATTTACGCTTTGATAACAGATCAACCGATGTCAGCTGTAGAGGCACACTTTGAAGGCAAAGGCTATGGTGCCCTGAAGGGAGAATTAGCAGAGGTTGTTGTCGATCAGTTAAGTCCGATTCAGGAACGCTATGAGTACTATTATCACTCTGAAGAATTAGATCGAATTCTTCGTGATGGTGCTGAAAAGGCGAGCACTGTTGCCAATGCAACATTAAGAAGAGTCAAAGACGCCTTAGGGGTGGGGATATAATGGGCTTTAAAAACATTGTGAGTCAAGCTTGGCTTTTGGATCATCTCGATGATCCAAAAGTCGTTACCGTTGACTGTCGTTTTACCCTAGGGGAACCGAATGCAGGACGTGAAGCTTACCTTGAAGACCATCTCCCTGGCGCACGTTACTTTGATCTTGAACGTGATATGTCGGGTTCAGTTTCAACGCATGGTGGGCGCCATCCCCTTCCTCAACTTGATGAACTCATTACAAAACTAGGGGAGGCAGGTATTGATCGTGACGTTTCAGTCGTTGCCTATGACGCGCAAGGAGGGGCTATGGCTGCTAGGTTATGGTGGTTGCTGAAGTACCTAGGACACCCAAGCGTTTACGTTTTGGATGGTGGCTATACGTCCTGGAAATCTAACGGTTATCCCACGTCGCCCATCATGCCCACACCAGTGAGCAAAACATTTGAACCTCAATTAAACCCTTCGCTCCTTGCTCAGATGGAGGATGTAAAACAAGCACTCAATCAGGAGGATACCGTCATCATTGATTCGAGATCCCCGGAGCGATACAGTGGAGAACACGAACCTGTAGATCGTGTCGGTGGCCATATCCCTAACGCTGTTAATGTTTTTTGGAAAGAGAGCTTAGATGATAATGGTTACTGGATACAGAATGACAAGCAACGTAAGCGTTTTGACCCATATGCGGTGGAGAAGAAGAACACGATTGTTTATTGTGGTTCTGGGGTGACCGCTTGTGTGAACATCATGGCTTTAGATGAAATAGGAATAACACCGAGGTTATATCTAGGAAGCTGGAGTGACTGGATTAGTTATGAAGATACACCTAAGAAAATGACGTAACTATTAGAATATTTCTATATTTTGCTAGTCCAATTGAACTATGATATAATAAGCGAGGCTTATATTACATATAAGGGGGAAAAAAAGATGAAAAAGAGATTATTCTCCGGATTAACACTTCTACTCGTGCTATCTTTAGCTTTAGTAGGGTGTGGAGGAGCGACAGAAGATGGTAATGGAGGAGATACGGAAGAAGGGACAGAAGCTGCAGATCCAGTTAATTTACAACTAGGGACGGGTGGCTCTGCCGGAACGTATTACCCACTTGGAGGCGCTATTGGTCAAGTTTGGAAGAACGAAGTAGAAGGTGTCTCTAATGTCCAAGTGAACGAAACAAACGCGTCAGTTGAAAATATCCGTTTATTAGACGGTGGTTCTATTGATTTAGGTATGTCCATCAACTTTATCGCAGATTATGCACACCAAGGCATTGAGGAATTTGAAGAAGATGGCGAAGTAACATCTTTCGGTGTTATGGGCGTTGTATATCCTGAGGTTGTGTATGCCTTTGCTAATCCGTCCGCAGGAATTGAAACTGTGGCTGATCTAGAAGGGAAAGTGGTTGAAGTTGGACCACCTGGAAGCGGTACAGCAGTAGCGACTCGCCAAGTATTAGAAGCGTACGGATTAACGTTTGATGATATCGATGTACGCAATTCTAACTTTGGTGATGCCGTGAGTGCGTACAAAGATGGCGGTGTTGATGCCGTATTTGCTGTTGTAAGTAGCCCATCTGGCCTTGTTCATGATGTGACTTCTACTCACGACGTGCAGTTCCTTGATATCGTAGGGGAGGAACTAGATACTCTTCGTGAAGCTCATCCGTTTTACTCGCCTTTCGTTGTAGAACAAGATGAGTATGAGGGTATGGAAGCAGATTACGAGACAGTCACAATGCAAGCGCTCATGCTGGCGTCTAACGATTTAAGTGAAGACCTCGTGTACGAGCTAACGCAAGCCATGTACGAAAACACAGAGACGATTGCAGAAACGCACAACGTGGGTAATCAAATCTCTCTAGAAAACGCGCTAAATGGTGTGACCACACCGTTACACCCTGGTGCAGAACGTTACTTTGAGGAACAAGGTATTGAATTAGAGTAACGTGATAAACCTAAAAATCATTGTTGTAGAAAGAGGAAGGCTCTTGTCTAGCCTTTCTCTTTTTTAAAAAGCGGAGGTGTTGCTATGTCTCAGGAACATGTAGATCAGGATCTCAGGAAGTATGACCCTGAACAACAGACTAGACTTTTGAGTGGTATACAATACAAACTCTTTTTTGTATTGGCGATCAGTCTGTCTCTCTATCATCTATATACTGCACATTTTGGAATGCCTCCGTGGCATATACATCGCACGGTACATTTATGTCTTGGTCTGAGTATCTTGTTTTTATTATTCCCGTTTTCTAAAAAGAGCATAAATGATAAAGTACCTTTCTATGATCTTATTTTATCTATGATACCGTTAGCATTTGGGGCCTATTTTATCTATAATATCGATGACATTATGAGGACCATGGGGAGATACGACACATTTGATGTCATCCTTAACGCGGTCATGATTCTGTTGGTCCTAGAGGGAGCGCGCCGAGCTGTAGGCTGGCCGATTGTCGTGTTAGGATTTGGAGCCTTACTTTTAACAATGACAGTTGGGGGCCTTGATTACAGCCTTATCATCCCTCGACACGTCTATACAGATACGATTATTTTGGGTACACCCATCGCTGTATCTGCGCAATTTATCTTTTTGTTTTTATTTTTTGGTGTACTACTACGGTATACAGGGACCGGTAAATTTTTTAATGACTTGGCCTTCGCTTTAGCGGGGCGATACACAGGTGGACCAGGCAAAGCAGCCGTCATTGCGAGTGCCTTCCAAGGGACGATTACAGGAAGCTCGATCGCTAATACGGTAGGTTCTGGTAGTTTTACCATCCCACTGATGAAAAAGCTCGGTTTCCGGCCGCGTTTTGCAGGTGCAGTTGAAGCTTCAGCATCAACCGGTGGACAAATTCTACCACCCGTCATGGGTGCAGCGGCGTTCATTATGATAGAATTTACAGGCATGACATACATTGAGATCGCGATGGCAGCCGCGATACCAGCTGTCTTATACTTTGTTGGTGTATTCATGTCCGTTCATTTTGAAGCGAAGCGTGAAGGCCTTAGTGGTATGTCAGTGAAAAATTTACCTCATTTTTGGCCCCTGTTGTTAAAAAAAGGGTATATGTTACTACCGCTCGTGGTCATTGTGATCACGCTTGGCAATAACATGTCTCCTATGAAAGCGGCATGGTATGGGATCTTCGCTGCCTTTGTTCTCAGTTTCTTAAGTAGAGAAACACGTTTAAGCATCAAGCAAATGATAGAGGTTCTAGTGGAAGCCACAAGAGTGGCCATCCCCGTTATAGCAGCTGTAGCTGCAGCCGGTATGGTTGCCGGAAATATTAATGCAGCCGGGTTTGGTTTGCAAATTGCTTCTACCATTCTTGACTTGAGCGGCGGCTATGTTATTCCAACTCTCATACTTTCTATGCTGGCCTGTATCGTATTAGGCATGGGGCTACCAACCACAGCGAACTACGTTGTGACGGCCACATTAATCGCACCTGCTATTCTACAGCTTGAAGGTGTTCCTGTATTGGCTGCTCATTTATTCGTTTTCTACTTTGGGATTATGGCAGACATTACACCACCGGTTGGTTTAGCAGCGTATGCAGGGGCAGGTGTGGCAGGAGCAAGTCCGATACGTACAGGCGTGTCGGCGACAAGAATTGCGTTTGCCGCTTTTCTTATCCCGTACATCTTCGTACTCAACCCTATGTTAGTCCTACAGGGTGATGTGGAGCCCCTGCAACTGGGCTTCGCCATTGCGAGTGCCGTCATTGGTATGGTCATGATTAGTAGTGCCTTTGCGGGCCATCTGATCAGCAAAATGAATGTGTGGGAAAGAATCCCATTTTTTATCGCCGGTATATTCATGGTCAATCCTGGCTATTTATCTGATATTGTGGGTATTGCCGTACTCATAACAGTTGGATTGATACAATACTTTAACAAACGGAAAGATACTCCAGCGTCTGAAGTGTCTTAAGTAGCTCATAGAGTCTTAAGTAAGCCTCATATGAATGAACATGTGAAAGAAGTGAGAAAACTGTCAAGTCTCTCACTTCTTTTGTTTTTGGTAAAAGATATTAAATCGATCCCACACATGTTCCAATTCTAATAGATGGCTTTCAATCTGAGCGCGTTTCTCTCTCCCAACCGCTACGATAAGAGAGTTGATTAAGCTCAGGGGTGCGACAAATGAATCGATGAATGATGGCATCTCACTGGGGGAGGTGAGCGCCACATTAGCGAGTGGAACCAATGGTGACAGGATATGGTCCGTGATAGCGACGACTGGTGTGCCACGGTCTCTAGCAAATGCCACAGCATTAATGGAGCTCTGCGTATACCGTGAAAAACTGAGTCCGATGACAAGGTCCTGTTCATCTAAGCGGAATAGCTTTTCTGAGATACCGTTCGGGTTGCGTATGAGTTCAGTGTTTTCTAACATCATATCGAGATAGAATTCTAGAAACTGTCCCATGGCGGTAGCACTTCGATTGGCAATGATAAAGATTCTTTTAGCTGAGACGATTAATTCAATCGCTTGGTGAAAATCTTTAGGGTTTAAGGTTTCTGCCATTCGTTGGATATTACGAATATCATCATCAAAAATTTCATATATCGCTTTCTCCGCAGGTTCGTAGACGTTTTCTGCAAGCTGTAGACGTTCAACCGTCGTCAATTGTTTTTGGGCTTTACGGTGCAAATCTTGTTGTAAATCAGAATAGCCTTTATACCCCAAAAAAGTGGCAAAACGGACGACGGATGCTTCACTGACCCCCGTTAGCTTTGCCAGCTTACCAACCGTACAAAAGGGGATTGACTCAGGTTGGTGCAAGATATAGGTCGCTATTTTTTCCTGTGTTTGACTCATTCTTGTTCGATGCGTTTCAATGCGTTTCAAAACTTCATCCACTGCTATAAAATCCTCCTTTTTTAAAACTAAAAGCTCAGACTGTGTCTGTTACCGATCATAGTTAACACTTCCTGATGTGCACGAACCGTGGCTTTTATATCTTCCATCGTATGGGCTGTAGACAAGGAATAGCGATTCAGTGGTTTGGTATAAATCCCTTGCTTTAATAACAAGTAATCGATGTGACGTCGAAGAGTTGGCTGATCATGTTTTAAGTCTCTATAGTTTCTAATAGGTTTACGTGTCATCACAATGTTAAACATACTGCCCATTCCCAGCGTTTGCATGGGTACATTTTCATGCTTATATAACTCTTCTAAATGTTGACGTAAAGTATGAGTGCGATCAATCGTCCGCTGTAAATGACCGTCTTCCTCTAAGAATGTTATTGTGGCTAAGCCTGCCGCCAGTACGGTGGGGTGACCATTATACGTACCGCTATGAAATAAGACGTCCTCCTTAGACTGATGTTCCTGTTGTTTAGCAAATACGTCAGCTTTTGATTGGGGGGTCATCAACGTCATCAATTCACGAGGTCCCCCCACTGCACCGATCGGAAAACCACCTCCGAGAACCTTTCCTAGGGCTGTTAGGTCTGGTATGACTTCATAATCATTTTGGACACCACCAAGGGTGATTCTAAAACCGGTTTTCACTTCATCAAATATGAGTATGATCCCTAATTCTTTCGTGATTTGACGTAATTTTTGTAGAAAAGCTTTTTCAGCCGGGATGAATCCACCTTGGACAGGTTCTAAAATGACTGCGGCGATATCATCCGCATGGGCACGTAAAATTTGTTCTGTGGCCACGATATTATTAAAAGGAAGGACGATGGTTTGATCTGATTCGTGATCATTTAAACCCATCGACTCGGGTTGAGCATGTGGAGCATCATCAGGACCGGCCTGCTCTACGTTGGGGCTGATACTATATAATACCTCGTTATAACCTCCGTGGTAATGCCCTTCAAACTTGGCGGTTTTATTTCGATTGGTATACGCTTTTGCTAAACGTAGGCACAATAGGGTAGCTTCTAATCCAGAATTTGTGAATCTGACTTGATCCATACCGGGAAAAAGGGAGACCACTTTTTCGGCAAGTGTGAACTCCATACGGTGAGGCGCACCAAACACGGTGGTCCCAAGAGAACGTAATTGTTTCTCCACCGCTTGCATCACACGAGGATGACCATGTCCCGTCATTAACGCACCATAGCAGAGCAGATAGTCGATATAATGATGGCCATCAACATCCCAAATGTGACTGCCTTGGGCCTGTTCCATAAAGATAGGGTGCGGTTGAAAATGTTTAATGTTGGCCGAAACACCACCAGGGATAGAACGTTGGGCACGCGTGTACATTGTCTCAGATATGGGGAAATCGGAAAATAACGGTTCCGGCTCAGCCGCTTTCATGTTCAAAAGAGGACACCTCTCCTTATGAAGGATGCACTAACATGACATTAGTGTTTTGAATGAATATTTCTTATTAAATGATTGTGAAATATATATTACATCTATATGTATATCACACTTAAAAGTTGTCTGTAAACGTCATTTTTTAGGCGATTGGAAAATTGACCATGTTTCTATATATGAAAAATTGAATGAGAGGCGTCACTCGGTCATACCTTAGAAGAAGGACAAAGGGTCGTACCCTCAAGAGAATGGAAGGGGGATTCAGCGCATGGTCGGGTACTGGGGAAACGTCAATGACATACTCGAAGAGGATAGTCAAATACAAATCGCAACCGTAAAACTTGAAGATGCCAGAGAGATCACAGTGATCAATTACCTAGCGATACACCCCGCTTGCCGAATGGGGGATCGTGTGTATGTCAATACAGTTGCCATTGATTTAGATTTAGGAACAGGTGGATACGGATTTGTAATGGCTATTAGCACGATATCAGAAGAAAAGAGTGAGTCTTCCCACCCGGGTCATATTATCAAAATGCGTTATGCCCCGACTCAGGTGGCCGTGCATGCTGTGGAAGCACCCGAGAGTGATAGACACGATGCTTTTTGCCTGCCATTCTCTCTAGAAAATAAACGGGTGTTCATGTCGGAGTTACACAGTGTCTTACCGTTATGGGTTGCACTGTTAGAAACACTCACATCAGAAACAAATTCGTTCAAAAAAGCGGGAGCCGGTCAGAACTCAGAAAACTCACAGGGGCGTACATTTGTATACATAATGGATGATCAAGCTTGTTTGCAAGCGTCCTTCAGTCAACATATCCGCACGTTGAAACACAAAGCGAATATGATGACGATTACGTATGGTCAAGCAAGTGGGGGAGACATAGAGGCTGTCAATCTTTATACTGCATTGGAAGCGGCTGTGAAGGTTGCTGAGGCTGATGATATCCTTATTACTCAGGGGCCGGGTGTTGTGGGGACAGGAACAAGTAGAGGGTTTAGTGGTATGAGTCTGTCTCAGTGGATTCATACTGTCCATACATTAGGTGGAAGGGCGGTTGTCATTCCACGTATACAAATAAACGATAAACGTTCTCGCCACATCGGTTTTAGTCATCACACACTTACACCGTTACTTGCACATACACTTGTTCCTGCTATTATCCCTTATCCAGACATAGAGGGCGACCAGTTGTGTGAGGGCGCATGGTCACCTTCCTCTTATGAGCAATATCAATTACGCTATTCGCAGCAGATTGCGCAACTACAGGATCAACATCATGTATACCCAGTTCCTGCTCAAACTCTCCATACGCTGATACTAGAGGCACTGAAATGGTATGAAAAACCGATTCGTTCCATGGGGAGAGGTTATAACCAAGAGCCCCTCATGTTTCAAGCGGTCGCTGCAGCCGTATATTGGTACTTACACAATCAGTGACATACACAAGATACATGGTAAAATAGACTTAAGAACCACAAAAAGAAGGGATGATTGAGTCTACCATGCAAGATTTCACTGAGAGAACCATCGGAAGCCAATCTATATACGAGGGAAAAATTATACGCGTGCAAGTAGACGACGTTCAATTGCCGAATGGTCATACGAGCAAACGTGAGTTGGTTAAGCATCCAGGAGCCGTTGCTATCGTTCCTTTTACCGCTGATGAGAAGATGGTGCTGATCAGACAATTTCGTAAGCCGCTAGAAAAAGAGATATACGAAATACCGGCCGGAAAACTAGAGTCAGGCGAGGACCCCGTCATTTGTGCTCAGCGAGAATTAGCAGAAGAAACCGGTTATCAAACGGAACACATGAGTTATATCACGTCCTTTTACACCTCCCCCGGTTTTGCCGATGAAATCCTATATCTATACGAAGCTACTGCATTAATCAGTGGTGAAGCCCAACCCGATCAGGATGAATTTGTGGAGAGAGTGGAAGTCACTTTAGAACAGGCGCTACAACTCATGAAAGAAGAAAAAATTCACGATGCGAAGACGTGCTACGCCCTGCTTCATTGGCAGCTAAACAACGCCAATCATAACAAGAATTGAGATGAACATGATGAAGACCGTTTATGCAGACTTACATATACATCTGGGCCAAACGGAAACGGGTCGTCCAGTCAAGATAACCGCCTCTAAAAACATGACCTTGCGAAACGTTTTAGAACACGCATCAACCCAAAAAGGGATGCAGATGGTTGGGATAATTGATAGTCATGTGCCTGAGGTCATCGCAGAATTGAAGCAGTTAATAAGATCTGGACAAGCCACGCCTTGTGCAGGTGGTGGAATGCAGTATCAGGGGACAACCCTTATCTTAGGGACTGAAATAGAAATCTATGACCAACATTGCTTAGGCCCTATACATGTGCTGTGCTATTTCCCTACCTTGGAGGAAATGGCGGCCTTCAGCCATTGGATGACACAGTATCAAAAGAATATTACGCTAAGTTCACAGCGTAGCTATGTTGAGGGGAGAATCCTACAACGCAAAGTTCAGGAACTCGGTGGATTATTTATCCCGGCCCATATATTTACGCCGTTTAAGAGCTTATACGGAAAAGGTGTGGCCAAAAGTTTAGGCGAAGTATTTGAACCAAATCAAGTTGAGGCTGTTGAACTAGGGTTGAGCTCGGATACCAGTATGGCGGACTCATTGCTAGAATTACAAAACTATCCTTACTTGACAAACTCCGATGCCCACTCATTACCTAAAATTGGTCGAGAGTATCAAAAGATGTCATTATCCGAAGCGGACTTTCAGCATCTGAGACAAGCACTACTCGGCCAAGGGAATCAACGAATAGAAGCGAATTACGGCTTAGACCCTAAATTAGGAAAATACCACGTGGAGGTCTCTCGTCGTGTCTCTCAGTTGGCGGCTGATCAAAGTCAGCTTTATCAGGGACACCCACGAGACAAGCCTATTCGTCCGCCCTATATCCCCCAAGTCCCTTTGGAGTATATCCCAGGGTTAGGCCCAAAAACGTTAAACACACTGGTGGACACGTTTGGATCAGAGATGAATGTCATACACCACTCAACCAAAGCTGAGCTGGAACAGTGTGTACCAGGGGAAGTCGCCTCTCAGATTATCGCTGCTCGTGAAGGCCGACTCGTGTTTGAGCAAGGAGGTTCTGGAAAGTACGGTAAAGTGAAGAATTACGAGGCTTAAATCTTCTTTTTGGATAAGAGGGGGCATAACGTAGACAAGCCTATCATAGGATAGTACAAATCCTTATAGTACAAATCCTAATGAGGGGGACAAACGTATGCTCCATCAAAAAATGGGACATGGCATTCAACGACACTTTGAACGGCACGCTTCCTTATATTTGTTCATCGTTGTCCTGTTTGTTATGGGCATCATATTTGGTACAGTGACAGTACAAAGCTTAGGGCACTCTCAACAAGCAGACTTAGTGTTTTATTTTGAACAATTTATGAGCGAAATGAAAGAAGATCATATCGTTGAGCCGTCTTACGCATTTTGGCAAAGTTTTATCCATTATATGAAATACACTGGAGTCATATGGCTACTCGGCCTATCGATTATTGGACTACCCATCATACTGATCTTGCTATTTTTAAAAGGGGTTTTTGTTGGTTTTTCAGTCGGTTTCTTGGTTCATCAACTCGGTTGGGAAGGATTCCTACTTTCACTCGTATCCGTTATCCCTCAAAATATGGTGGTCGTTCCACTAATCTTGCTGATGAGTGTATTAAGTATATCCTTTTCATTACAGCTGATAGGCTATATCTTTGGCCAAAATCGTGTCAAACGTAAACCACGCCTTGGGTACTACATGGCAATCATGTTCGGTGCGTCACTCATTTTGTTTGTTGTCGCTTTATTTGAAACGTATATCTCGCCGGTGTTTATGCGTTTAATAGGATAGCAAATGCGTGTGTAGGACAAGAAGGCAAGCTAAATTTTGGTCCATCCACAAGCTGCATCATTTGACTAATAGACACGTCCTCTCTATAATTATTACAGGAATAGCGAATTGGGAGGGGTATACATGGAACAAAGGATGGACAATATTAAGAAACAACTACACGCGCATAGCTACAAATTAACACCCCAAAGAGAAGCTACCGTTCGCGTTTTACTAGAGAATGAAGAAGACCATTTAAGTGCAGAAGATGTATACCTTCTCTTAAAAGAACGATCACCCGAAATAGGGTTAGCCACCGTTTACCGGACCCTAGAACTGCTCAGTGATCTTAAGATCATACATAAGATCAACTTTGGTGACGGTGTGGCTCGCTATGACCTAAATGCCGAGGGTGCTGAAAGATTTCATCACCACATGGTTTGTATTCAGTGCGGATCAGTAGATGAAATTATGGAAGACCTTTTAGGTGAAGTAGAGAAAAAAGTTGAACGAAATTTTCAATTTAAAATTTATGACCACCAGCTCACATTTCACGGTGTCTGTCATAGGTGTACAGAAAATACGGATAAAAAGTAGTGTGTATAGGCTGTTGTTCATCGATGGTCTATACATTTTTTTAATATATAAATCTTTACAAGTCGGTCATTTTAAGTTACCGTATATTTTTGGATGGACTTATTCAAACATTCATGATTGATTTATTTGCATTTCGTTTAAAATATAATTAAAGGAGGGTTATACATCTATGATCATAGGAATACCCAAGGAAATAAAAGATAACGAGAACCGGATTGCTAACTCACCTGCCGGTGTACAAGATCTCACAAACGCCGGACACAAGGTACTGATTGAAACGAACGCTGGTATGGGGAGTGGTTTCACAGACGAAGATTACCAGTCTGTTGGCGCGACCATCCTTCCGTCAGCTGAAGCTGTATGGACACAATCTGAGATGATTATGAAAGTGAAAGAACCGCTTCCATCAGAATATCGATACTTCAGAGAGGGCCTTATTTTATTTACATACTTACATCTAGCTCCTCTACCTGATCTCACCCAAGCGTTAATAGATAACAAAGTGATTGCCATTGCATATGAAACGATTCAATTAGATAATGGGGCACTACCTTTATTAACACCGATGTCAGAAGTAGCGGGTCGAATGTCGGTACAAATCGGTGCACAATTCTTAGAGAAACCCCACGGTGGTAAAGGCGTTCTACTCGGTGGTGTACCGGGTGTATCACCTGGTCGCGTTGTGATTATCGGTGGTGGTATCGTTGGCACGAATGCGGCAAAAATGGCCATGGGATTAGGGGCTCAGGTCACGATTTTAGATATTAACCCTGATCGTTTACGTTACCTTGACGATGTGTTTGGTGGTCGCGTACAGACTCTCATGTCTAATGACCTTAATATTACACAATCTGTCAAACAAGCAGACCTTCTCGTAGGGGCTGTCCTCATTCCGGGTTCAAGAGCACCGAAGCTTGTGAAGGAACATATGGTAGAGCAAATGACACCTGGCTCTGTTATCGTTGACGTAGCGATTGACCAAGGGGGATCTATTTCAACGATAGATAAAACAACGACGCATAGTGACCCAACTTATGAAAAGCATGGTGTTGTACACTATGCTGTGGCGAACATGCCTGGCGCAGTCCCACGCACTTCCACCATTGCCTTGACTAACGTTACTGTGCCTTATGCCAAACAGTTAGCGAACAAAGGATATGAGCAAGCGATCACTGAAAACCCAGCCTTAGCACGAGGGGTCAACGTGGTGAATGGTTATGTCACCTATGAAGCCGTATCTCAATCGTTAGATTTACCGTATACGCCTTTAGCTGAAGCGTTACAATCATAGATCAGAGATTGTCCTTCACATGTTGTAACACCAAACATGAGAGGGACAATTTTTTTAAGTATGAAAGTGTGTATTTTTGGCATACCTTAATATGAGGAGGTATGTCCATGGGCGATCATGTGAGAGAAGTCGTTCGGCTATGTCAACTGCTCGTTATTTTTACAACACTCACCCTGCTCTTTTATGGTGGTATTGTGTGGATAGGCGGTTTGGTAGAAGAGAATTATCGTGAAGATGGGCCTAGAGGGCGAGCAGTCAAAGTATTTGATGCTGATGGAGAGATGTTAACAACATTACATGATGTCAAACAACGTCTGATGTTCTATTATTGGTATGGGGAGTAGCAAGTTGTGATGAGAGGTTCATGATGGCAGCATGAAGATTGGAGCGTCACCACGCTGGAGAGGAGGGGGACGTATGTTAAGTCATGTCCAAACCTTTATCCATTATTTATCTGTAGAAAAAGGACTTGCTACAAATACGCTACAAGCTTATGAACGAGATTTAACTTCATTCTTTCAACATATAGAGCAGCAAGAGATCAAGGAGATTGAGTCGATTACGAGGCGTCATGTGATTGATTATTTAACGGTGTTACGTGATAAAGGAAGGGCAAGTACAACGCTGTCTCGTACGCTCTCTTCCATTAGAACCTTTTTTCAATTTTTAGTGCGGGACGGGTATATACAAACGGACCCCACAACACACATTGAGTCGCCGAAACGAGAGCGTCGGTTGCCTAAAGTATTAACGGCTGAGGAGGTCAACATGTTATTGGAAGCCCCTAAGCTGCATCGTAACCGATCTTTAGCTGAACGTGACGAGGCCATGTTGGAAGTATTATACGCCACCGGATTACGCGTATCCGAACTAATTGCCATTGAATTAGATCATGTTTATGTACATATGGGCTACGTGAAATGTATGGGCAAGGGGGCTAGAGAACGTATTGTCCCTTTGGGTGACATTGCCATTAAGTCACTAGAAAGGTATATGAACAGCGGGCGACGGACACTAGACAAATCAAAGCAGGCCAAAGCTTTGTTTCTTAATCATCACGGGCGGATGATGACGCGACAAGGTTTCTGGAAGAACCTTAAAAGCTTATCCAAACAGGCAGGGATAAAGAAAGAGCTGACGCCACATACGCTAAGGCATTCGTTTGCCACACACCTATTAGAAAATGGCGCGGATTTGCGTTCCGTTCAGGAAATGCTAGGACATGCCGATATCTCGACTACACAAATATATACGCATGTCACCAAAGCAAGGCTGAAAGATGTTTACAGTCAAGCCCATCCTCGTGCATAAATGAAGATGAATCAGGAACAATTGGAGGGAAAGACAACCATGAGTACAGACCAGCATTTTAAAAGAGTATTTCTTATTGTCATGGATAGTGTCGGTGTTGGAGAACTGCCCGATGCACCTGAGTTTAATGATGAAGGCGCCCATACGTTAGGGCATATTGCAGAAAAAATGAACGGGTTAAGGATGCCTAACATGCAAAAGCTCGGTTTAGGTAACATCGTATCTGTTCAGGGGATTGACCCTGTCGATCAACCTCTTGGGGTACATGGTAAAATGAAGGAGATTTCAGCTGGAAAAGATACCATGACTGGGCATTATGAGATTATGGGATTAAAAGTGGAAGAGCCATTTAGAACGTTTACCGAAACCGGATTCCCGCGAGACTTGATTGAAGCGTTTGAAAAACGCGTGGGTCGTAAAGTGATCGGCAATAAAGCGGCCTCAGGGACGGAAATCCTAAAAGAGTTAGGACCTGAACACATGGAAACGGGTCATCTCATCGTCTACACGTCTTCAGACAGTGTGTTTCAAATTGCGGCCCATGAGGAGATTGTCCCCTTAGATGAACTTTATGAGATTTGTGAAGTTGCCAGGGAACTCACGCTAGAAGATCCTTATAAGTTAGGCCGCGTGATTGCACGCCCATTTGTCGGCAAGCCCGGTGCATTTGAACGTACACCGAATCGCCGCGATTATGCGCTGAGTCCATTTGCACCAACAGTGATGTCTCACTTGAAGGAAGCGAACTTCGACAGTATCGCTCTAGGGAAGATATCAGATATTTACGATGGTGAAGGGGTCACAGACTCAGTGAAAACAAAATCAAATGAGGATGGCATGCATAAACTCCTAGAACAATGTCAACGTGATTTGCAGGGGCTCGTTTTTCTTAACTTGGTGGACTTCGATGCCGTCTACGGCCACCGTCGTGATCCGGTCGGATACGGTAAAGCTTTAGAAGCGTTTGATCAGCAGTTAGCTGAAGTCTTGCCGGCCTTAAAGGAGGACGATCTTTTAATGATTACGGCTGACCATGGAAACGATCCTGTTCATCATGGCACAGACCATACGCGGGAATACGTCCCTGTGATCGCTTATACCCCGTCAATGAAAAAGACTGTAGATTTAGGCGTTCGCGCCACCTTTGCAGACATTGGGGCCACTGTAGCGGATATTTTTAACGTCAAAGCGCCGAGCATAGGCAAAAGCTTTTTACCAGAAATTAATCAAAGTGTGAATCATTAAGCGTATCACGCTGTAAGAATAAAAATTTATCTTAAGTGAGTGGTTTATTATGAGAATGGTCGATCTAATTCAGAAGAAACGAAACGGAGAGTCATTAACTGAAGAAGAGATTAAGTTTATTATTAAGGGATATACAGAAGGCGAGATACCCGATTATCAAATGAGTGCCTGGGCCATGGCCGTTTATTTTCAGGGGATGTCCAAGGAAGAAACGGCAGAGCTGACTATGGCTATGGTGCGTTCAGGTGACCAAATCGATCTGTCCCCCATTAACGGGATAAAAGTAGACAAACATAGCACGGGGGGCGTGGGTGACACGACAACCATCGTTTTGGCTCCTCTCGTGGCCTCCTGTGGAGTACCTGTGGCCAAAATGAGCGGTAGAGGGTTAGGACATACTGGCGGTACGATTGATAAGTTAGAGTCCTTTAAAGGGTTTTCAGTTGAAATAGAGAAAGAAACGTTTGTAGATATGGTCAACGAACATAAGGTTGCGGTCGTTGGACAATCGGGTAACCTCACGCCCGCAGATAAAATGTTATACGCCTTGCGAGATGTGACGGCAACGGTTGATATTATTCCTTTGATCGCCAGTTCTATCATGAGTAAGAAAATTGCTGCCGGGGCAGATGCCATCGTTTTAGATGTCAAAACAGGGTCGGGTGCCTTTATGAAGTCAGTTGACGAAGCCCAAGATCTAGCCCGAGCAATGGTGAGTATCGGCAAAGAAATCGGAAGAGAGACCACAGCCATCATCAGTGACATGAGCCAACCTCTAGGGAAGGCTGTAGGGAATGCTTTAGAGATTAAAGAGGCCATTGATACACTACAAGGAAAAGGACCTCGAGATCTGGAAGAACTGTGCTTAACACTCGGAAGTCATATGCTTACTTTAGCGGGTAAAGCCGATAGTATTGAAGCAGCGAGAGAGCAACTCGTTGAAACGATGCAAAATGGTCAGGCGTTAGATACGCTAGCCAACATGGTTGAAGCTCAGGGTGGTTACAAAGAGCAGGTCTATGATCCGGATCAGCTTCCACAGGCCAGTGATGTTGTAGAAGTGACGGCCCCTGCAGATGGCTATATCGAGCAAATTGATGCTGAAGAGATTGGCAGGGCTGCCTCTAAGCTTGGTGCTGGTCGTGAGACAAAAGAATCTAAAATAGACTTGGCGGTTGGTGTGATGCTCCAGAAAAAAGTGGGCGAGCAAGTCAAAAAAGGTGATGTGCTCGTGTCCCTACATTACAATCAAGAAAGTCACGTAAAGGAAGCCACTGACCAAATTTTGCAGGCCTATCGCATAGCAGATTCTGAGCAAAAAGAACCGTCACTGATCTACGATGTGATTAAATAAACGTTGATGTCTCTTCTGACTATCAAGAAAGACACTGTTCACAGTTAAATAAAAATCACCAAGCTTTACGCACCCCGTACGTGGGTGCTTTTTTTATTGTGTTTATTTTATTTAACACGTCAGGAATATTTTTCTATTGACATGGAAAAAATAGGGGATAAAAGAATGGAGGGAGACTATGTTAAAGCGAATTTCATTACTGATATGTACAACGCTGATCATACAGACCTTTATGCAATACGGGACCCCCGTTGTACAAGCAGAGGAAGAAGTAGATTTAACCCCAGATGCGCGATCTGCTGTGCTAATGGACATGGATACGGGAACGATCCTTTATGAGAAAGATAGTGATAAACGTTTGCCCCCTGCAAGTATAACCAAAATCATGACGATGCTATTAATCATGGAAGCGATTGACGAAGGACAATTAAAGTGGACAGACATGGTCAGGACAAGTGAACGGGCTGCATCAATGGGTGGCTCCCAAATCTTCCTCGAAGTTGGGGAAGAGATGAGTGTCGAGGATATGATGAAAGGGATTGCTATCGCTTCCGGAAATGATGCCACTGTAGCTATGGCCGAGCATATAGCCGGTACCGAAGATAAGTTTGTCCAGAAGATGAATGAAAAAGCCCAAACGTTAGGTTTAGAGAATACACACTTCAGTAACACGAATGGTTTGCCCACTGAAGATCATTATACCAGTGCGAGAGATATAGCGATCATGTCTAGAGAATTACTAAAGTACGAAGATATTACAAAGTTTACAAGTGTCTATGAAGATTACCTACGTCAAGATTCAGATAAACCATTCTGGTTAGTTAATACGAATAGACTCGTCAAATTTTATGATGGCGTTGATGGTCTCAAAACGGGGTATACCAATGAGTCAAAATACTGCTTAGCCGCCACAGCCAAGAGAGGAGATATGCGCGTTATCTCAGTGGTCATGGGCGCACCAAAGCCTAAAGTTCGTAATCAATATACAGCTGATATGTTGACGTATGCGTTTAATCAATTTGAAACACATCCTATTTATAAAAAAGGGGACGTACTAGATGCTGTAACCATCGACAAAGGCGCCAAATCTAAACTAGATATGGTCGTCCCTCACCAGGTGAGTGTTTTAACAAGAAAAGGAGACTCGCTCGATGACTATGATATTGCCATTGAACCCCTGACTCATCTGCAGGCCCCTATCACGGAGGGGGATGTCATCGGTCACATTAGGATTAGAAAAGAGGGTCAGGTTACAGCAGAAATTGCGATTAAAGCACCAATGGATGTATCTAAGGCGTCATTACTACAGATGTTTAATCGCGTGACGAAATCTCTGTTTGGTCTACAATCATAATTCGACACCCCCTATCGAGTTTTTTCTAGTTTTGTCATGTAGAAGGAAAACCTTCTTCAGTTATCGAAAAGTTTGCGTATAACGAAGAAGGAGGAGAATAACCTTGAGTCTACAGATTGATTTGAATACCAAAGATGATGTGCTCATTATTCGGTTAGTCGGAGAGTTAGATCATCACACAGCTGAGAAGTTACGTGTTCAGGTGGAGGATAAGATAGAGACTCATGGCATTCGCCATATTTTGTTAAATGTAGCAGAACTAGACTTTATGGACAGCTCAGGGTTAGGGGTTATTCTAGGGCGTTATAAGCAAATACAGCAAAAAGAAGGACAGATGATCATTTGTGCCATATCCCCAACCATATATCGCCTATTTGAGTTATCAGGGCTATTTAAAATCCTTAAAATCGTCGATTCTGAACAAGAAGCATTACAAGCGTTGGGGGTGGCATCATGAGTAAGAGGAATGTAATGGAATTACGCTTTTTAGCTAAGAGCGAAAACGAAGCGTTTGCGCGCGTGACCGTTGCTTCATTCATATCACAACTCGACCCTATTATGGAAGAGTTAACGGATATCAAAACGGTCGTGTCAGAAGCGGTCACAAATGCGATCATACACGGTTATGAAGAGAACGGACAAGATATGGTCTATCTCAGAACGGAACTTCATGGTCAGGAAGTGACTATATTGATCCAGGATGAGGGCTGTGGCATCGATGATGTCGACACAGCTAGACAACCTCTCTACACCACAAAGCCAGAGATGGAACGCTCAGGAATGGGGTTTACCATTATGGAGAACTTTATGGATTCGGTTGAAATTATCACGTCCAAAGGAAAAGGCACGACCGTCAAACTGACCAAAAAATTGACCACTAACGAAGCGCTATGTAACTAAGGAGAATGCCTATGGATGTAGATCTACAACAAAACGTGAAAAACAAGTCGTATTTAGACGATGATCAGGTGAAAGATCTCATCAGACTTAGTCAAGAAGGCAGCGTAGAAGCACGTGATCAATTAGTAGAAAATAATATTAGACTAGTCTGGTCTGTTGTCCAACGTTTTCTTAACAGAGGGTACGAAGCAGATGATCTCTTTCAAATCGGTTGTATCGGTTTAATCAAATCGATAGATAAATTTGACCTCAGCTACGATGTCAAGTTTTCAACTTACGCCGTTCCTATGATCATTGGAGAAATTCAGCGTTTCCTCCGTGATGATGGTGCCGTTAAGGTCAGCCGATCTTTGAAAGAACTTGCGAACAAAATCAGACGCGCCAAGGATGACTTATCAAAATCTTTAGGAAGACAACCGAAAGTAAGTGAAGTGGCCGATGAACTGGGGATTACACCCGAAGAGGTCGTTTTCGCTCAAGATGCCATGAGGGCCCCTTCTTCCATTCATGAGACGGTGTATGAAAATGACGGAGATCCGATTACACTCATGGATCAAATCTCAGATGACGGAGAGAAAAAGTGGTTTGATAAACTGGCATTAAAGGAAGCCATTACCCAGTTGTCAGAACGGGAGAGGCTCATTGTCTACCTTCGTTACTTCAAGGACCAAACCCAATCGGAGGTAGCAGATCGCCTCGGTATATCACAGGTTCAAGTGTCAAGATTGGAGAAAAAGATCTTAAAACAAATTAAAGAAGACCTGCAATGACATTCAACTCTTTCCTGCTCAATAGTGACGGGGAAGAGTTTTTTGTATTGAAAAGTCTAAAAGGTGTGGAAGCAACACACGTTTACATGAACTTAAGTTGAAACGTACATACTACCATTACAGTATTTGTTGTAAACGGATGGGGGTCATCACCATGCAACAAGATAAAAAGGTATACGTCAGACTAAGACATCGTTTACAAGTCAAAATGGATCAGACTGTCCGTGTGAGCCACATCTGTCAGTTGATCGTACACCCTAGTATTGAGCAAGAAGTGAAACAATTAACTGTGCATAAGGTGACACCTGAAGATAAACATTTGGTTGTCATCGATATTATGAGAGTGATTCGTATTTTGAAGTCGTATGACCCTGAACTTGAAATTGAAACGCTAGGCCCGGCTCAAGCGATTATCGAAATCATGCACCCCAGAAAACAACCCACCTTCCTTCTCGTCGGTTTTGTATGGTTATTGCTGTTTATAGGGTCAGGATTGGCGATTATGAACTTTCATGAGGATGTCAGTATGCTTCAGGTTCATCAGAAAATCTATATGATGATCACAGGTGTACAGGAGGAACACCCGTTAATCTTACAGGTTCCTTATTCACTAGGCATTGGAGTGGGGATGATCCTATTCTTTAACCATGTTTTCAAGAAACGTCTAAACGAGGAACCAAGTCCATTGGAAGTGGAAATGTTTTTATATCAACAGAGTCTAGACCAATACGTTGTGATTAATGAGAATAAGGAGGCGCAAAAGAAAGTGGAATGAACTTCATCACCCTATTATTACTACTATTGATTGGTCTTTCCGGTGGCCTTATCGTTGGTGCAGGTCTAGTGGCTTTTTTAACGGTACTGGGTATTGTTCCTCGCTTAACACAAATTACGAAGACAAAGCATTACATTTACAGTTACCAGTACGCCATTATCTTTGGGTCTGTATTTTGGACGTGGATGGGGCTGCATGAAGTTCATCTACATCTGCCATGGAAACTTACCGTTGTGCACGGCTTGTTTTCCGGTATTTTTATCGGCCTATTAGCAGCTGCATTAACGGAAGTCCTAAACGTCCTCCCTATTTTAGCGAAGCGTATCTTTGTACAAGATAAAATACTTTGGCTTCTCATGGCCATGGTACTAGGGAAAGTGATAGGCTCACTTTTTCACTGGATTTTCTTCGCTCCATATTAACCAAATGTGAAGGAGAGAGCAGTATGTCAGAGCAGAAAAGAAAGGTTGTTCTTATCACAGACGGCGATGAAGTCGCTTCTAAAACAGTGCAACGGGTCGCAGAAGAGGTGGGGGGGAGGTGTATTTCCAGATCGTCTGGTAACCCCACTCCCCTATCAGGAGAAGGTATTGTGGAACAAATAAAGAAAGCGGCATATGACCCCGTTCTCGTCATGTTTGATGATTGTGGGAATGGAGGCTACGGTCAAGGTGAATCGGCACTCAGATACGTTGCCACACACCCTGAAATTGAAGTGCTTGGTGCGGTGGCGGTTGCGTCCAATACGAAATCTGTCAGTGGTGCTCATATTGATCTTTCCGTCGATGCCCATGGAGAGATCATACAGCATGCTGTGAACAAAGACGGTGATGTAGAGCATGCGAAGGAATCCATCGTTTATGGTGATACCGTTGATGTGTTAGATGAGCTACAAATACCCCTCATTGTGGGCGTAGGGGATATAGGCAAAATGCATGGTCAAGACGATGTGAAGGATGGTGCGCCGGTCACACGTCAAGCAGTAGAGATTATTTTACAACGGAGTGGTTTTCTTGACGAGCCAATCATTGAAAGAACCGATACATCAGAAACTAAAAAGAAATGAGCAGTATTTACACGATCGGTTAGATTTAGACGTTAATTATGATATAGACTTTCGTGAATATCATGTGGGAAACCGTGATATCCAAGTTTACTTTTGTAACAGTTTAATGAACACGCAATTTGCTATAGAAATGTTAAAGCAAATCTCACACGTAGATCGTCCACTAACATCCGTTGGGGCTTTTAAAGCATTAATGGAACAGAATCTACCTCACGTTCAAGTTGAACTCGTAGATAATATGGACGAGGCAGTAGATAAATTACTATCGGGTCTCATTGTGATTATGGGAGAGTCTTGGGGACACGGTATTATCATTGATGTGAGGGAGTACCCCGGTAGAGAACCTCAGGAGCCGGATACTGAGCGAGTCGTCAGAGGGTCAAGAGACGGCTATACAGAAAATATTATCATGAATAGTGGGTTAACACGGCGAAGAATTCGTGACGAACGGCTAAGAATGGAAATGCTTCAGGTCGGAGAACGTTCTAAAACAGACATATGTATCAGTTATATCAAGGATATTGCTGATCCGGACTTACTTGAAGAAGTTAAAACCAAGTTAGGTCGAATCGATATTGATGGGATTCCAATGGCGGAGAAAGCCATCGAAGAATTTGTGATTGGGCAAGCTTACCATCCATTTCCTAAGGTGCGGTTTACTGAAAGACCAGATGTGGCTGCTGCACACTTATTTGAAGGTCACATTGTCATCTTCGTTGATACATCTCCGTCCGTTATTATTATTCCCACAACTTATTTCCATCACCTGCAACATGCAGAGGAATTTCGCCAGACACCAGCTTTAGGTGTTTATTTACGCTGGATACGCTTTTTAGGTATATTTGTGTCTATATTCCTGCTGCCATTGTGGTGCTTGTTCGTCTTCAACCCAGATTTACTACCACCTCATTTAGATTTTCTAGGACCATCCGAGTCTGATTATAAAATCCCGATCTTTTGGCAATTTATCTTTGCTGAGGTTGGAGTGGATTTAATGAGAATGGCAGCCATTCACACACCTTCTCCTCTCGCGACAGCAATGGGGTTGATCGCTGCCATCCTTATAGGCGAGATCGCCATTGAAGTAGGCTTGTTTATTAGTGAGGTCATACTGTACTTAGCGGTGGCTGCTATCGGTATGTTCGCCACTCCATCTTACGAGTTAAGTTTAGCGAACAAATTAATCCGTCTGCTGTTATTAACCAGTGTATATGTATTTAAAGTGCCTGGTTTTATGATTGTCACGACGGTGGTCTTTGTTTACTTAGCATCTATAAAATCTATGCGTACGCCTTATCTTTGGCCTTTTATTCCGTTTAATCTAAAGGCTTTTCTTACAGTTATTTTACGCTTTACAACAGCGATGAACAAGACAAGGCCTAGCATTGTACACCCGAAAAATAAACGTAAACAACCATCATAGGTTTTTGCCATCTTGTCAATTGTAATAAAAGGTGGTATAGTAACTCATTAATATTGTTGTGAACGGATAGGTTTGGGAGAGGAGATAGGCTATGTTTCTACACGGTACGAGTAAAATAAATGAACGGGGTCACCTTGAAATAGGAGGGTGTGATACGGTAGACCTTGTCAAAGCATACGGAACACCCTTAATGGTATATGATGAGCAAGCGATTAGAGAGAGATGCCGCGCTTTCATACAAGCGTTTGAAGCTAAAGGTATCAAAGCGCAAGTGGCGTACGCGAGTAAGGCCTTTAGTAGTCTAGCGATGTGTCAACTCGTTTCAGAGGAAGGCATGTCTTTAGATGTTGTGTCTGGTGGAGAACTTTACACCGCACTACAAGCTGGATTTCCAAGCGAAAGCATTCATTTTCACGGTAACAACAAGACAGCGGATGAACTCATCATGGCCTTAGATGCGAATATCGGCTGCTACGTTGTCGATAATTTTACAGAACTCCACTTATTACATGACTTAGCGGCTCAACGTGAGCAGAAAGTTAACATATTATTACGAACAACACCCGGTGTTGAAGCGCATACTCATGAGTACATTACGACGGGTCAGGAAGATTCTAAGTTTGGGTTCAGTCTGACGAATGGTCAAGTCAAAGAAGCGATTAAGCAAGCATTGGGGAAACCCTATTTTGATGTCCTTGGCTTGCATGCTCATATCGGTTCACAAATTTTTGAAAAAGACGGTTTCTTGTTGACGATTCAAAAGATGGTCGAGTTTATAGAAGAGCTGGAACAGGAAGTCGATTGGCACTTACGTGTCTTGAATTTGGGTGGAGGATTTGGTATCCGATACCAAGAAGGTGATACCCCTCTAAAGATACAAGAGTATGTAGAAGCAATGTGTGATGAAGTCCGTCGTACATGGAACGCACGTAAACGACCAGTCCCTGAAATTTGGATAGAACCTGGACGAAGTATTGTTGGAGAAGCAGGGACGACCCTCTATACCATTGGCGCACAAAAGGAAGTGCCCGGTGTTAGACACTATATCTCCGTTGACGGTGGTATGAGTGATAATCTACGTGTGGCCTTATATCAGGCAAAGTATGAATCTGCCATCGCTAATAGAATGAGGGAAAGCTGCGATGAAACTTACACCATAGCAGGTAAGCTGTGCGAAACAGGAGATATTTTAATTTGGGATGCAGAGCTACCGCAAGCCCAACAGGGTGATGTGCTAGCTGTCTCCTGCACAGGCGCTTATGGCTATGCAATGGCCAACAATTATAACCGTATGAGACGACCGGCCGTCTTATTTGTTAATGAAGGGGAGGCCAATCTTGTCATTCGCAGAGAGACATACGAAGATATGATAAAGAATGATCTACCGCTACATGCACCGACGCCTGTTATCCAAAAGCTATAACGGGTGACATGGCATAAACGTTCAAAATGTAGTACAATGGCGTTTGAATAAGAAAAAAGGAAGTGTACGTATGTCAAAACAAGCAAAAGTTACGCTCGAAAACGGTCAAGAGATCGTCATTGACCTCTTTGATCAAGATGCTCCCAATACTGTCGCTAACTTTGAAAAATTAGCAAAAGACGGTTTTTATAACGGATTGACCTTTCATCGGGTGATACCTGGTTTTGTTGCCCAAGGGGGATGTCCTAACGGGACAGGAACGGGTGGACCTGGCTATACGATCAATTGTGAAATTAATGACAACAAACATGAGCGCGGGACTTTGTCCATGGCTCATGCCGGAAGAGATACAGGTGGGAGTCAGTTTTTCATCTGTTTCCAACCACAACCACATCTTGATGGCCAACACACAGCGTTTGGCCAAGTTGTTCGTGGAATGGAAAACGTCGATCAAATTAAGCAAGGGGATATCATGAAGGAAGTCCAAGTAGAGGAACAATAAACGAGCTAAAGGGAGGAGAGTCTATGTGGATTCTTCTCCCTCTTTTTTTAAAGGTAAGGGCTGTCCCTATATGCTTTTAAAGATAAAATAACTATAAAAAAGTAAGTGAAATGAAGCAAAAAGCGTAGACAGCCACCGCAAAAGAGAGTATACTTATCTTGAAATGAAAACTATATACACACGATCCTTCGGGGCAGGGTGAAATTCCCGACCGGCGGTAATAACGTTTATCTGCTTAAGTGAAACATTTAACAAAGTAAATGTAAGCATGGTAAACGTTAGAGCCCGTGACCCGTTCTAACGGTGTTAGAGCGGTGGATCTGGTGAAAAACCAGAGCCGACAGTACAGTCTGGATGGGAGAAGGAAATGGAAAGGTATGTTCAACACGTGTTTCGACTGGCCTATGTTGTCACTTTTGAAAACGGGTGTTGTGTACCTTTATTTCATAATGCGTGATCACTTTTTGATTATAAGTATGGCACGTTACGCCCTGGGGACTTTTTTTCTCAGGGCTTTTTTGCTACCCATTTCCATGTGTCGTGTGTGAACAACAAGAGGGGGCAAATGAATTGAGTCAGAACCAGCACTTAAAATATATGTCGCTCGCCTTGGATCTGGCCGCTGCTCAAAGGGGGCAAACGTCTCCCAACCCCATGGTCGGCGCCGTTATTGTTAAGGATCATCAAATCGTGGGTATGGGCGCCCACTTAAGAGCAGGTGAGGCACACGCTGAGGTGCACGCTTTAAACATGGCAGGAGATAAAGCACAGGATAGCACGATGTACGTCACACTGGAACCCTGTAGTCATTTTGGGCGAACGCCCCCGTGTGCTGATCAGGTGATAGAAGCCGGAATACGAAAAGTGTTCGTAGCGACTTTAGACCCTAACCCGTTAGTGGCAGGGCGGGGGATAAACAAGCTTGAAGAAGCAGGCATTGACGTAAACGTTGGACTGCTTGGGCAAGAAGCCACTGATCTGAATGAAGCTTTCAATTATTATATATTACACAAACGACCGTACGTCACTTTAAAGACGGCTACGACGTTAGATGGCAAAATTGCCACGGTAACAGGGGAAAGTCAGTGGATCACAAATGAAGCCTCCCGTGCTGACGTCCATATACTCCGTCATGAACATGACGCCATACTCGTTGGCGTGCAAACGGTGGTGAAGGATGATCCCCAACTCACCACAAGAATACAGGGTGAACAAGGTCATCATCCGACTCGTGTCATCTTAGATTCGGCCTTGAGTGTGCCTATAGAGGCGAGAATATTGGACACAAGTGTGGCCCCTACATGGATATTCACCACTGATCGGGCTGACGCTATGAAAAAACAGCACCTAGAAGCGCGAGGGGTCAAAGTGATAACGGTGGGAGATGGACCTAGAGTATCGCTTGACCACGTTCTGAATCAATTAGGTGAACAAAAGGTGACTTCCTTACTAGTCGAAGGGGGAGGAGCAGTGAACGCTACATTTCTCAAGGAGCATCATGTACACCGTATGGTACAGTATATCGCACCGAAGCTGATTGGTGGCAACGAGGCTCCCACGCCCTTTAGAGGAACGGGAATGATCCATTTGGCTGATGCACTCGTAATAGAGAATATAAAAGTTGAACAGCTTGGTGATGATATCAAAGTAACGGGGCATGTGAAAAAAACGGGTTAGAGTCAATAATAAAACGAATGTAAAGGAGAGGGCACCATGTTTACAGGAATCATTGAGGAAGTGGGCTATATACAGTCAATGACTAAGACTTCGAAGGATTACAAGGTGTCTATCGCTGCCAGTAAAGTCGTCGAAGATGTGCAGAATGGTGATAGCATATCGGTCAACGGTGCATGTCTAACCGTTGTTAGCTATACGCCTCAAGGCTTTGTGGTAGATGTGATGCCAGAAACTCTTAAAGCGACAAGCTTGGCTCAACTTCAACAGGGAAGTCAGGTGAACTTAGAGCGTGCGATGGCAGCAAACGCAAGGTTTGGTGGACACATCGTCTCTGGACATGTGGATACGGTTGGGAAAATACAAGACAGACGTACAACGGCTAATGCCACATACTTTCACATTGAGTTGGATCAAGATTGGTTAAAATATTTTGTACCAAAAGGTTCAGTGACAGTAGATGGGATCAGTTTAACGGTCATGGAAGTGCAGGATCCTATGATTACGATATCCATTATTCCTCATACATTGTCTGAAACGAACCTTCATGCGAAGCAAGTGGGAGACATGGTGAATATCGAATGTGATGTATTAGCGAAATATATGGAACGGCTCATCAACAAAAGGCTTGAAGGTCATGACATGACGAAGGGTGGTCAGGCAGGCCTCACGCAAGACATTCTGTCTGAGAACGGATTTATGTAAGATATTGTTCTCTTATAAAACAAGTAAAAAGCACGTTATATTTTAAGAAAAAGTAAAGAGGTGACGAAATGTCAAGCGTTTTTGATCCAGTGGAAGAAGCGATCTATGAGTTGATGCAAGGCAATGTCGTTATTGTTGTGGACGATGAAGATCGTGAGAATGAAGGGGATTTTGTTGCACTAGCAGAAAAATGTTCACCTGAATTGATTAACTTTATGGTCACACACGGAAGAGGCCTTGTTTGTGCTCCGATTACAGAGGAAAGAGCGAGAGAATTAGAGTTGAACCCTATGGTTGATCGTAATACAGATGCGCATGGGACAGCATTTACGGTGTCTGTGGATTACAAAACAACCACCACAGGGATTTCCGCTCATGAACGTTCCGACACAATCAAAGCACTAATAGATGAGAAAGTCAAAAAAAGCGACTTTAGACGTCCAGGACACATCTTTCCCCTAATGGCAAAGGATGGTGGCGTTCTCCGTCGGGCGGGCCATACAGAAGCGGCTGTAGATTTGGCTCGCATGAGTGGGGCTTACCCTGCAGGGATCATTTGTGAGATTATGAATGAAGACGGAAGTATGGCGCGTGTACCTGAGTTACGTCAAATCGCCGACCGTTTTGATCTTAAAATGATCACCATTAAAGATATGATTAAGTATCGTAATAGAAAAGACACGCTCATCAATCGAGAGGTAGAAGTGAACCTACCCACAGCGTACGGCACGTTTAAAACGGTTGCTTATACCAATCTAGTGGATGACAAGGAGCATGTGGCCTTAGTGAAAGGAGACATCGACCCAGAAAAACCGACGTTGGTACGCGTCCATTCCGAATGTTTAACTGGAGATGTGTTTGGTTCACACCGTTGCGACTGCGGACCTCAGCTTCATTCAGCGCTTGATACCATTGAAAAAGAAGGTCAAGGTGTTCTGCTATATATGCGTCAAGAGGGCAGAGGAATTGGCCTGATTAATAAATTGAGAGCCTACCAACTACAAGAACAGGGCTATGATACTGTAGAAGCCAACGAAAAATTAGGCTTTGCTGCTGATCAAAGAGACTATGGGATAGGCGCCCAGATCCTCAAAGACTTAGGGATTAAAAAAATGCGCCTACTGACAAACAACCCAAGAAAACGCGCAGGCTTAGAAGGGTATGAACTAGAAGTTGTCGAAAGAGTACCTCTAGAAACAGGACAACATGTTGAAAATAAAAAGTATCTACAAACGAAGAAAACGAAGCTCGGCCATTTACTTCACATGGACTAGCGCTAAATATGAAGGAGGAAATAGCATGACAGACAATCAAGTATTCGAAGGACACCTCGTCGGCACAGGACTAAAAGTAGGCATCGTCGTAGGCCGTTTTAACGAGTTTATCACAAGTAAATTGGTGGGAGGCGCAAAAGATGCGCTCATACGCCATGGGATAAAAGAAGAGGATATTGCTGTCGCTTGGGTACCAGGTGCTTTTGAAATCCCTTTTGCCACAAAAAAAATGGTCCAAAGCGGCAAATATGATGCCGTCATTACGCTTGGGACTGTGATTCGGGGGGCAACGCCACACTTTGACTACGTGTGTAATGAAGTGGCCAAAGGGGTTTCCACCCTTAGCCTACAGCATGATATCCCTGTGGTGTTTGGTGTGCTCACAACAGATACAATTGAACAAGCCGTAGAACGCGCGGGAACGAAAGCTGGAAACAAAGGTTGGGACGCTGGCGTAACTGCAATAGAAATGGCTAATCTAAACAAACAATTTGAAGGCTAAAGGGTCGTTAACATGAATATTAAGGTTCACACATTCGAGGGGCCTCTAGATCTTCTTCTCCATCTCATAGATCAGGCTGAGGTCGACATTTATGATATTTCCGTTGCGGAAATCACAGATCAATATATGGCCTATATCCATAAAATGCAGCAGCTAGAGTTAGAAATTGCCAGTGAATTTCTCGTTATGGCTGCCAAACTGATTGCCATGAAGAGTCGAATGCTACTGCCTCAACAGGAAGAAGAATGGGATCCGTTAATGGATGAAGAAATGGACGAAGTAGACCCGCGGGAAGAGTTAATCCAACGGTTAATAGAATACCGAAAATACAAAGGTGTGGCCGAACAGCTAAGAGAAAAAGAAGTGGCTAGGAGCCAAGTCTATACCAGGCCAGCTGAGTCCATCACTCAAATGGAACATCAGGATGAGAACCCCGTAGCGAATGTGAGTTTATTTGACCTGCTAGATGCGTTTGAATCAGTGCTTGAAGACAAAGCAGCTTCAACCATATCTAAGATTGACCGAGAAGAAATTTCAATAGACGAGCGAATGTCTGAAATCATGACTTTGATAGAGTATAGAACCTCTGTCAGTTTCCGGCAATTATTCGAAGCCAAATGGAACAAAAATTATCTTATCGTGACGTTCCTCTCTCTATTAGAATTGATGAAAAAGAAAATGGTCATATGTCACCAGGATGCTTTGTTCTCAGACATCATGATTTCACTGTACTCGGAGGCGAAGTAGATTGGAAATAAACGAAATGAAATCCGTCATTGAGGGACTTATTTTTGTTTCAGGTGATGAAGGTATTGAATTAAAACAACTTGCAGATGTATTAGGACTTGATAAAAAAACAACCAAAGATTTAGTTGAAGAGATGAAACAAGAGTGGCAGAAACAGCGCCGGGGTGTCCAAATTATTGAAGTGGCAGGTACTTATCAAATGACAACCTTACAGGAGCATGCCCCTTACTTTGAAAAGCTTTCTGCCTCACCGACACACGCCACACTATCCCAAGCGGCATTGGAAACGTTAGCGATTATCGCATACCGTCAACCTATGACCAAAACAGAAGTAGAAGACATTCGCGGGGTAAAAAGTGATAAGGCCATCACCACATTGATGAAAAAATCGCTGATTAAGGAAGTTGGACGTATGGAAGGCATCGGACGTCCGATCCTGTATGGTACAACCAAGGCTTTTCTAGAGTATTTTGGCTTAAAAAATGTAGAAGACCTACCGATGTTGACGGACAGTACCAACTTGAAAGAAATCGAAGAAGAGGCTGACTTATTATTTAAAAAATAATATTAAACTGTATATGTTCATATCGTTATTTTCCTATTCAAGCATACCTTGGGTAGGGATTTTTTTATGTTCTAGAAGAAATGACAAGCCCATATACATGTACAAACAATGGGACAAGTGGAGGAAAAGCGATGAAAAGACATGATCGGGTAAGAAGTCGGAAGCGTCGTTACTTAATGATACTGCTAAGCTGCATACTACTGTTTACTGCTCAACCTCACATAGAAGCAAACAAGCCTTTTGAGGTTTCGGGTCATGCAGCCATTTTAATGGATGTGGAGTCGGGGCGTATTTTATACGAAAAGAATATAGACGAACAAATGCGCATTGCCAGTATCACAAAGATCATGACCGCCATCATTGCTATAGAGCAGGGAGTCTTAGACGACAAAGTTGAAACCACCAGTAACGCTTATAAAGTTGAGGGGTCATCCATATATCTTAAATTGGGAGAAAAGTTAACGCTAGAGGAAATGCTTTACGGGTTAATGCTACGCTCCGGTAATGATGCCGCAGTGGCGATCGCCGAACATATAGGGGGATCTGTGGAGGGGTTCGCTTTCTTGATGAATCAAAAAGCGGCGGAGCTTGGGATGTCACGTTCGGTATTTAATAACCCTCATGGTCTAGATTCGCATGAGGAACATTATTCTACTGCACGGGATATGGCTCTACTGACGGCTTACGCTATGAAAAATGAGACGTTTAGCGAGATTGTGAAATCAAAACATGCCTCGGCATCTCTTGAAGGTGAATCTTGGAACCGATCCTGGCGTAACAAGAATAAATTACTGAGAATGTATCCATACGCTGATGGTGTTAAAACGGGTTACACCCAACGAGCGGGACGAACATTAGTGTCTTCCGCAACAAAAGATGGGCATCGTCTCGTTGCGGTCACTCTGAACGCATCTGATGACTGGAACGATCATATGCGCATGTTCGAATACGGATTTGAAGTATATGACTCTGTTCCTCTAGCGATCAAAGGGGAAGAAATCGAACATAGGGAGCTAGCCCAACACAAAGGGACATTTAAAGTGATGAATGATTTATATTATCCGCTTTCGGAATCGGAAGACTATCGGAAAAGAATCGCCATACACCCCGCATTTGAGTCTGAGAAATTGGAAAGCATTCCTTACCCGGCTGGGTATATTCATTATTTCGTAGGTGAACACGAAGTTGGAAGAGTGCCTGTAGTATATACGCCCGAGAAACCAACGCCCGGTCTATGGCAGCACCTGAAAAATATATTTCTCCTAGTCGCCGGGGGGTTAGGGGGATAACATCTAACACGTCACTTAAGCTGGTAGGAGGGCATTCGTGTGGTTAACGTCATTTGGATGGGGCTCATTTTGATTGGGATTTTGGTTGCTGCCATCACGGGAAATATGGAAGCGATCAACGAAGCGGCATTTGAAGGGGCCAAGGTAGGGGTGACCATCTGTTTTGGTCTGATCAGTGTTTTGGTGTTTTGGTTAGGGATGATGAAAATCGCAGAAGAAGCAGGATTACTAAGGTTATTTGCTCGAGCACTGGGGCCCGTTGGCAGGTTCTTGTTCCCAGACGTACCTAAGGATTCACCCGCCATGGGATATATTTTATCTAATATGAGTGCGAATCTATTCGGATTAGGAAACGCAGCCACACCGATGGGGATAAAGGCCATGGAAGAGTTACAAAAGATTAATCCCAATAAAGATCAAGCATCACCAGCTATGATCACGTTATTAGCCCTAAATACCTCTAGTATCACCCTAATACCAACGACGATTATTGCCATTAGAATGAACTATGAATCAGCTAATCCTGTTGAAATCGTAGGTACAACAATACTAGCCACCATGTGCTCAACCGTGGTCGCGATTCTTTTGGATAAATGGTTTCGTTACCGAAACCGGCATCACATATAGGGAGATGTTTAAGTGAGACACGTAACCATTCAAAGATGGACCCTGAGGGTACAAGGTGACGAAGGTGATGAGACATAGTCGCCATAGTCGACGGTATAAAGGGGGATTTTAAGCATGTATAACATGGTCACAACCATATCTCTATGGGCTATTCCAGCTATTATTGTTCTGATCCTTCTGGCGGGGGCCGTGAACAGAGTGCCTGTCTATGAAACCTTCGTAGAAGGAGCAAAGGATGGCTTCGATACTGCAATCAAGATTATCCCTCATCTCGTTGGAATGATGGTGGCCGTTTCTATATTCCGTGCCTCAGGAGCATTGGATTATATTATCAAAGCGATTTCGCCCATACTCACCGCCCTACAAATTCCTGCGGAGATCGTCCCACTTGCGCTCATACGTCCGATATCTGGTACTGGGGCTTTAGCTATTACAACCAATATTATAGAAAACTTCGGTCCCGACTCGTTCCTAGGGAGGCTCGCTTCAACGATGCAGGGGAGTACAGACACAACGCTCTATGTTATGACCGTTTACTTTGGGGCAGTAGGGATAAGAAAGGTAGGGTATGCGTTAAAAGTAGGATTATGGGCTGACATAGCTGGGGCCGTGGCTGCGATTGTGATCGTCACACTCGTCTTTGGTTAAATAGGATAAATCTACTGTAGGACACTCATAAAGGGTGTTCTTTTTCATTTTTTCGTCAATCCTGAATAAGGGATGTCGCTTGAGTCTCACTTGTGGAACGGGTATCATGGACGTGAGGTGAAGACGTTGGAGAGATTACAGAAGATACTGGCGCGTTCAGGCGTCGCATCGAGAAGAAAGTCCGAGCAACTGATTCTAGAAGGTCGCGTGAGTGTTGACGGTCATACCGTGACTGAACTCGGGACCAAGGTAAATCCAGACCAGGTGGACATTAAAGTCGATGGACAACCTATAGTAGAAGAGTCAACTGTCTATTACTTATTTCACAAGCCAACAGGCGTTATCACAAGCGTACATGATCCTCAAGGGAGAAAAGTGGTCCTAGACTATTTTCAGGACATCAATCAACGCATTTATCCGATTGGAAGATTAGATTTTGACACGTCAGGGTTACTTCTTCTGACTAACGATGGTGCTCTTGCACATAAGCTGATGCATCCTTCGTTTCATGTCATCAAGGGATACCTTGCGACAGTGAGCAGACACCCCTCAGAAGCAGCGTTAGAGTGTTTAAGAAAAGGGGTGACGCTTGAAGATGGTCCTACTGCACCAGCAGAAGTGAAACGTATCAGTGATGACCATAAGCAGGTGCGGTCGACGATTAAAATTAGCATACACGAGGGACGTAACAGACAAGTGAGAAGAATGTTCGAGCAAATTGGACATCCTGTAATCAAACTACACAGAGAAACTTACGGTTTTTTGCAGTTACATAACCTCAAATCTGGGCAGTATCGTTCTCTCACACCGAAGGAGGTTAATAACCTGAAAGAGCTCGCTTCAAATCAGGCTTGACGTCACATAACTTTCACAAATCCCCCTGAAGGGTTGAGGTTTGTATCTAGTATAATGGACTTAGAAGAGGAAAAAAGGAGGGCGCAACAAGTGAGAGATAAACGTACGCTCTTGCGTTTTTCAGTTTTAATTGTCATTTTTCTGGCCCTTGGTAGTGCGTTTTATACTGCATATATGAGTGAACAAGGACCGTTACCCGTTGGGGAAGAGGTACCCGATTTTGAACTAGAAGCATTGGACGGCGACGTCGTTCGTTTAAGTGATTTTAGAGGAAAAGCAGTTTTCGTCAATTTTTGGGGAACGTGGTGTGAACCTTGTAAAGTAGAAATGCCACTTATGCAAGAATATTACGAGGAGAATGGAAATGAAGCGTTTGAAATATTGGCTGTCAACATACGAGAATCAGAACTAGCCGTCTCATCTTTCGTCAATAAGAGAGACCTTACTTTTCCTATTCTCTTAGACCGGCATAACAAGGTGACCAACTTATATAACGTGGGCACGCTACCGGCCTCTTATTTTATTGATGCCCAAGGACGTCTCGTTGATTACCATGTAGGCATGCTTGACGAAGAGTCCATAGAAGAATTGGTGGAAAGTGCAGTCAATGCACAGGAATCATAAGGCTTCAGACGTACGTTGGAAAGAACAGAACGGTTTCGGCAGCCCCGAAGGTTGCTTTGTAGCTAAAAGTAAAGCTATCCTATGGTCTTAGAGCAGAAAGTTGGTGAGTAACAGTGTTAGATCAAATTAAATGTGAATGTGGACATGCCAATCCACCAGGTACAGAAATTTGTGAGTCTTGCGGTAAACCCTTTGACGGGTCGGATGATTGGAATAAAACATTAAATATGAGGTACGAAGGTGCTGCTAGGCGCTCACAAACACATACAGCAACCGTCATTGATCATATATGGCATTTCTTTTCTTCAGTAAAGTACGCCGTCTGGATGATTGTCATTACCCTAATCGCTTCTATGTTTGGGACGATCTACCCTCAGCAATTATATATTCCTTCTAACGTAGATCCCTATGTCTATTACCAAGAGGAGTACGGTCAGCTAGGCTACGTCTATGTCTTATTTGGTTTTCATAATTTATACAGCTCTTGGTGGTATATCCTACTACTGACGATGATCGGAATATCATTGGTGATTTGTAGTATTGACCGTGTCGTGCCCTTGTATCGTTCACTCAAACGGCAAAGGGTGACGAAACATACGTCCTTTCTTAAGCGTCAGCGTATTTCAGGTCACACAGAGGTAGAAGACCATCAACAAGTCTTCTCCAAAGCGAAACAAGCACTAAAAGAAAAAGGCTATCGTGTACGCGCAGAAGAGCATGCCCTTATGGGTGAAAAAGGTAGATTCAGCCGATGGGGACCTTATGTCAACCATGTTGGGTTAATCATATTTTTAATTGCTATTTTGATCCGTATCTTACCCGGTTTCACTGTGGATGAGGATGTATGGGTCAGAGACGGAGAAACGGTGCCCGTCCTTGGGACGGATAACTACTACGTTGAAAGTAAAGGTTTCTACCTTGAGACGTATGAAGACGGGGATTTCCCAGCCTTAGAAGATGTGCGAGATAACCAACTCCTGCCGAAGGAATTTAGGACTGAAGCCGTCTTATACGAACAGATTGAAAATCCACAAACAGGGGAAAAGGAATTACAACAGGTCGCGGAACATTCGATTACTGTGAACGACCCTCTTGTACACGATGGCTTAAAATTATTCCAAGCGAACTATCGTTTGAACGAGTTTAGTGAATTTTCCTTTGATCTTGTGGACACAGAATCACAAGAGGCGCTTGGCAATATGAGTATTGACCTGCATGATCCTCAACCGACATATGAATTCGATAATGATATGACCGTTCACATTATACAGTACTTTCCAGACTTCGTGATGGGTGATGATGGTGAGCCAACCACTAGAAGCAGTGTACCCAACAATCCATCCTTCATTTTTGAGGTAGTCACGCCTGAAAATCCTGACGGGGAACGAAGCTGGGTTTTCTTAGGTAAAACGGTTGTAGAGCCTGGTGCAGATAATCGTTATGAATTAAAATTAAGTGACGTAAAGCTCAATAGTGTCTCAGGATTACTCGTGCGTCAGGACGTCAGTATTCCTTACGTCATTGTTGGCGGGATTATCGTTATGATCGGTTTGGTGATGGGCTTTTACTGGCAGCATAGACGTATTTGGCTCCAAGCTGATGGGCAGAACGTATGGATTGCAGCACACACCAATAAAAATTGGTTTGGGTTAAACAATGAAGTATCATTTGTGGTTGATCGAACAGGGATTCCGATAGATAAGGACGCCCTGGATAAGGAGGCAAAGCATGAACACACAACTGATTGAATTAAGTAATACTTTTCTCTTTATTGCCTTTTTTATCTACTTCTTAGCCGGCATCATCTTTTTCATTTCTGTAGTAGGAAGAAAATGGTCAAACCGTGATGCCGATGAACATAAGAGACAATGGGGGAGGTTTGGGCTCATACTCACCTATATGGGCTTGGGTCTGCACCTCGTTTTCTATATCCTCAGATGGACGGGGCAAGGCCACGCCCCAGTGAGTAACATGTTTGAATACATGCAGTTTCTGGCCATGATGACGGCGGTCGGATTTGTGATTATTCACAAGATCTATAAAATATTGTCCGTTGGTGTTTTCGTGCTACCGCTTGTGGTCACCCTTTTAGGCTGGGCTTCCGTTTTTGACAAAACCCCACAGCCATTAATACCTGCTTTACAAAGCATATGGTTAAAATTGCACGTATCAACCGTTGCTCTGTCTCAAGGCATTTTTGCCATATCATTTGCGGCAGGACTGATGTACATTATCCGCACCGTTAGTCAAAAAAGATTAGATAAGAAAACTTTCACACTAGAAGCGTTTCTAGCCATCGTGCTCATGCTCGTTGGATTTATTATCACCACATCAACGTTTAGCGGTATGGGGTACGAAGTCACCTTCGAATATACGAACGAAATAGATGAACTGCAGGAGCTTACGTATCATCTCCCTGCTATCGCTGGTCCTTACGATGGCTTTACAATGCTCTCTGAAAATCGTATGAACCCCATTATTCACACGCCGTCTTGGATGCAGGGGGTGGATGCGCCCCGTAAATTCAATACACTGATATGGTCTGTACTCTCAGGGCTTATCTTGTACGGTTTGTTGCTCCTGATCCTTCGTCGTAGGTTAGGGGCTGCTCTACAACCTTTATTATCTGAGATCAAACCGACGTTACTTGATGAAATGCAGTACCGTGGGATTGCCATCGCATTCCCTATCTTTACTTTAGGCGCTTTGATCTTTGCGATGATTTGGGCAGAAGAAGCATGGGGACGTTTCTGGGGTTGGGACCCTAAGGAAGTTTGGGCCTTGATTACTTGGCTATTCTATAGTGCTTATCTACACTTAAGGTTATCAAAAGGCTGGCATGGCTCAAAGTCGGCATGGCTAGCCGTTACAGGTTTTATTATCATTATGTTTAACCTCGTGTTTGTGAATCTCATTATTGCTGGATTGCACACCTATGCGTCTGGAGGATGATAGTAATGGAAAATGAAGTACGTATACTTGTTGTTGATGACGAAGAAAGAATACGTCGGTTGTTGAAGATGTATTTAGAAAGAGAAGGGTACATCATCGAGGAGGCGGAAAATGGGGAAGAGGCCTTAGATAAGGCATTACAGGTTGATTATGACTGTATTTTACTCGACTTAATGATGCCTGGCATGGATGGTGTAGAGGTTTGTGAAAAACTTCGGGAGAAAAAAGCCACACCTGTCATTATGATCACCGCTAAGGGTGAAGAAACGAATCGTGTGCAAGGGTTTGAAGTAGGGACTGACGATTATGTTGTCAAACCATTTAGCCCTCGGGAAGTGGTCTTTCGGGTTAAAGCCGTCCTGCGCCGTTCATCACCAACGGCTTTTCTAGACATCGAGCAAGGCTCAGCGAATGTGATCGTCTTCCCACACATCACCATTGACCAGGATGCGCATCGTGTCACCTCACACGGTGAAGAAGTCAGTCTCACACCGAAAGAGTATGAACTGCTTCTCTACCTTGCGAGTTCTCCAAATAAAGTATACTCACGAGAACAGCTCTTGAAAGATGTGTGGCAATATGAGTTTTTTGGGGATCTACGTACAGTCGATACGCATATCAAACGACTCAGAGAAAAACTTAATAAATTTTCAACTGAAGCCGCAGATATGATTTCTACCGTATGGGGTGTAGGCTATAAGTTAGAGGTTCCGACAGAGTGAACGTTCTCTGGCGGAGTGTGGTTGGTAAACTATGGATGACGATTATCGGGTTGGTGACCGTTGTCCTGTTAATCCTGACCATGTTATTAGTGCAGTTCTTCGATGGCTTCTACTATGATCAGCATTCCGAAAACCTGAAAACAATGGCTAATAAAGTATCGGTCATTTTTGAAACGTACGATGATAAAAATCGGGCTTTACAAACGGCGAAAGAGCTAGTAGAGGTGTCAAGAACAAGTCTAACCGTCCTCGCCCCAGGCGGTATTGTACAAGAATCTTTTGACGAGAGAGTACAAGATATTCACCCTCAAGTATTTGTGAGCGACCCTCAATTACAAAGGGTGTTTGAAGAAGGGATTCCCATTGTTGAAAGGGGACACTTCTCCGTCACCAATACTGAAGAAGAGATCTTTGAAATTGACGGGATTATCGTCGGTGTCCCCTTGATAATGAATGGCCAGCAGAGCGGAGCGGTCTATCTTTATCAAAGTCTTGAAGTGATTAACAAGACCACGAATGAAGCTAAGAAGCTGATTCTATACGCGGCGGGTATCGCCATTGTTCTCACCACTGTGTTCGCTTTTTTCCTATCCACTCGCATTACCGCACCATTGAGACAGATGAAATCGGCTGCTGTTCGTATGGCAGAAGGTGATTTTAAATCACGCGTATCGCACTTGACCAATGATGAGATCGGTGACCTCTCCCATACCTTTAATCATATGGCCGCACAACTTAATGACTCTATTCACGCTCTATCGCAAGAAAAAGAACAATTATCTAACATATTGAGGAGTATGGCAGATGGGGTCATGACGCTTGACGATAAAGGAAACGTCGTTTTGATGAACCCTCCGGCAGAAAACATGCTCAATACATGGCGTTATGAAGAGAGTGTCACCAACAAAGAGGCTTTACCTAAGGTTTTTATGAATATATATGAAAAGGTTATTGAAACAGAAGAGGAACATGTTGGTGCCATTTCAGCTCAAGGCCGGTACTGGACCATTATCATGGCACCATTATACAACAAAGAAGTGATTCGAGGGGCTGTCGCCGTTATTCGAGATATGACGGACGAAAAAAGATTAGATAAACTACGTAAAGACTTTCTAGCTAACGTCTCTCACGAATTACGAACCCCCTTATCCATGATGCAAGGATACAGTGAGGCGCTTGTTGATGATATTGTGGCCTCTCCAGAAGAGCGAAAGGAACTATCAAGTATTATCTATGATGAGTCTGTGCGCATGGGACGGCTAGTCAACGAGCTCCTCGATTTAGCCCGTATGGAGGCTGGGCATGTGGAGTTGAAGCTTGAAAAAGTAGAGGTCGATCCTATTATCCAAAAAACAATCAAGAAATTCATCAACTTAGCGAAAGAACAGGAGGTTGTTTTAGAAAGCAACCTCGTCAATACAGAACATTTGTATGAGGTTGATGCGGACCGTCTAGAGCAAATCCTTACGAACCTTATAGATAATGCCATTCGTCATACCTCTAAACATGGTTATGTGACGGTTTCATCTCATGAGGATGACCAGTACCTTTATTTATCCGTAAGAGACAATGGAGATGGTATCCCTGAAGAAGACCTGCCGTTTATTTTTGAACGATTTTATAAAGCAGATAAAGCTCGGACGAGAGGAAAGTCTGGTAAAGGAACAGGACTAGGGCTATCCATTGTGAAACATCTCGTAGAAGCTCACGGGGGCCAAATTCAGGCTCACAGTAAAGCAGGAGAAGGCACAACATTCTCTATTCAATTACCGAAAGCATAATTCGAAAGCGTGGTATCACGCTTTCTTTTTTTGTATACCAAAGCATAAAATAGGACAAGCCTTCATAATGTGAATGTAAGATTTATTTTTTAGGGGGGGCATACGGTCCATGAAACGAAGCAAAAGGATCATAAAAAGAAAAGATGCTGCATGTTTTCAGGCCATATGGTTCATTGTATTGTGGATGGGCATGCTCATTTTTTATCATATACCGGCCCTACATTTTGAAAAACCTGGTCAATATGCTTTAGTGGCTTATTTGACTTTATGTTTATATCATTCAATCCAGTCTATTCCTTCTTTTTGGTATCTTTTTCAATTATGTATGGTTAAATGTGCAGATTATATACAAGAGACACATGCTCAGCAAGCTTCGACTCATAAAAACACGCATCCCATGGCAAAATATATACAGCACTACGCATCAAGGAGGGAACGTGTTGAAAAAATGCTTGATACTGCTACTCACCATAACGTTAGTTGCATGTCAGGGACCGAACCAGGGGACGGAACAGCAAGCGCAACAGGAAGGCAAAGCTGGAGGGGGTCAAACACATAAAAACGTTGTATTTATTATTTTAGATTCTTTTTCAAGTGAGCTGATGGACCGAGCACTTAAACAGGACAAGGCGCCGGCCTTACGGTATTTAAAGGAGCATGGACAGTATTATAAGAACATGGTCACTCCTTTTCCTAGTATGTCTGTTAGCGTTGAAAGTAGCCTTGTAACCGGTAAGCATCCTCATGAACACGGTGTAAGAGGTCTATCTTGGTATCTACCTCAAGAAGCGCGTATGGTTAATTACGGTTCTTCTTTTTACAGTTTAATCGCTAAGGGGGGCATTGACGGTGCACGAGAGGGGATAAACGATGCACTGTTTCACTTAAACCAAACCCATCTCAGCAAAGATACGCCCACAATATTTGAGACTTTAGAAGAACAGCAGGTGAGAACGGGTGCCATTAATATGTTGATTTACCGTGGCCATCACTCACATCAACTGAGCTTACCGTACGGTATCGAAAATATATTAAACTTGCCCGATAAATGGGAAGTAAAAGCACCTGAAGTGTTTACACTTGGACGGTTCTCTAAAAGCAAAGACATCCAACAGGTTAAAGAAAATGATCACCTGTTGGCCAAGTTAGGCTTAAACGATGAATATGCAGTCAAAGCGTTTGTATCACTTGTTAAGCATGATAAACAACCCGATTTGACGATGCTTTTTTTACCTGATTTTGACCATTTAGAACATGAAGAAGGACCTGAGAACGTAGATAGATTCTTAGCAGTTGAGCAGGGTATTCAGGATATCTTGAATGCTTACGATAGCTGGGAAAAGGCACTAGATGAAAACATCTTCATCGTTCTAGGTGATCATGGGCAAGTCAAAGTACAAGATGAAGAAGCTGAAGCCGAAATAGATTTACATCAAATGTTCCATCAGTATCAGGTGTCACCTCTTGAAGACCCAGATCAAGGTGACGTGACGTTGGGCGTTAACCAACGGATGAGTTATGTGTATGACGTCCATCAGCAGGGTCTATTGCCTAGGCTCGCGCAAGAAGCGTCCCAGGATAAAAGGGTTGATATTGTCGCTTGGCAGGAGCAGGATTGGATACAAGTCCGCTCACCAGAAACTGACGCTCAATTTCGCTTTAAAGCAAACGGGGAGTGGGAGGATGAGTACGGCCAGTCATGGACGATTGAAGGCAATCCTGAAGCGGCTGATCTCCAGTTGGATACACATAACAAACACATTACATTTGGAGATTACCCTGATGCTCTTCAGCATATCTACAGTGCCTTGCAAAATCAACCAGTCCCAACACTTATACTCTCAGCAAAACCGGGCCACTCCTTTTATGCAGAAGGGATTCCAACGCATCCAGGTGGGGCAGACCACGGTGGTTTACATGAGCAAGATATTTCCTCGGCCATGATCGTGGCTGGGACAGACCAGTCACTAGAGCAACCTAGGGTTGTGGACCTTAAACAGTATATCATTAGTCTGCTGACAGATAAGAAAGTTAAAAGAGATGGTGTTCAAAACCAGAGTCATAATGAGAAAAATAAAAAACAGCTGGCCAAAAATGGGAAACAAAAACAACATAAAAAAGCCAATGTCGCCCGCGAAACAAAACGCTATATGCTATCAATCGATGGGGTTCAAGATTGTGTTGTTGTAGCGATGGATGAGGATATTTATATTGCCCTACAGCCTCAGCAGTTTCACCGTTTTCGTTTACCGGAAATGAGAAAAGAAGCACATCATTTAGCGCGATCAACACATGAAAAATATCGCGTGCATGTATCGACTGATTGGAAGGTGTACAGAGAATTAGAGAAACTTAAACAACGCTACCAGCAAATGAAGGCAGACGACTTGCGGAAGAAGTTAGACAAAATTGAAGACAGCATGAGAGGTTAATGATTGAATCCTTCGCTTTTCCATGCTAAGATGTAAGTACTTTACTATGGACTGAAGGAGCGTCATGAATGTTTCCAAGACGAGTAGGATTAGCAGTTTGGTTAAACAACACAAAAATGGCAAGACACTTACGTCGTTTTGGCAATGTGCATTATGTCTCGAGGAAAATGCGATATGCTGTTGTATACGTAGACCAAGCTGACTTAGACCATAAAGTACAAAAGATAGAACAGTTTAATTTTGTTAAAAAAGTGGAACGCTCCTATAAGCATGAACTAAAAACTGAGTATCAGAACGCCAAACCGGACAAAGCAAAAGAATACGATTATAAAATGGGCCTTTAGTGCAGAAAACGTTGAGAATAGGAAACGTTCGCCCATAGAGAAACTTGATCATAAAGCTGTCCTCTCACTCACTGGAGTTGAGGACAGTTTTTTGTTTGGCATTTTTTTCACTGAAACGCTGAAGACTCAGAAATGCGATATGGAGGTATGTACTGGAGGGTTTATCTAACCCTTTATGACTTTATGAAGGTCTTCTTTCCCTCATAGGGTTGCTTAAAGAAGACTTGAGTAAGAGCGGCCGTAGCATCCCAAGATCGCATTATAAACGAGTATAAGTCTATTGGTTAGCGTCATGGGAGTACGGAGCTACCTTCTTCCCCCTGCATTTGTAGAAGCTAAAAAAATGAGATCTCCGTCATATTGTTGAATGATCATGCATATATTGATGTCAAAAGCTTGTCTCAGCATGTGAGGGACCTAGTCTTTTCTCAAATATACTAAGGTGATTATATCAGCCAAATGAGAAGGGGGATCATAGTGAAAGATTTTTTAGATAAAAAAAGATGGAAAGATTTGAAGATGAACGCATCATACAAATGGGCCATTGCTATTGCCGTTTTCATTCTGACGTTAACCTTCATTTTAACGTATCGATACGTAGGATCGGCTAGCCCAGCAGGGGTAGGACAAGGTGTCAGTAAAGGAGATGGACAAGCCCTTTCAATACAAGCCACAACCGAGGAACAGATAAAAGAAAGAAAACCACTGACGGTAGGCATCGCGCAAAAACCAGCCTCACTAAATCCGTTTGACGTACTAGATGGTCCAGCGCTCACGATCCAAAATACCATGTTTGAGGGACTACTGACGTACACTGAAGATATGGCACTCCAACCCCTCTTGGCAGAAGATTATCAATTAAGTGAGGATGCCACGACCCTAACCTTTGAATTAAGGGAAGGTGTGACTTTTCACGATGGGACAGTTTTTAATGCTGAAGCCGTCAAGGCTAACCTAGACTATGTCAGGAACGAAGAAAACGATATGGAAAGAGCCACCTTTTTCTCCTTTATTGAAGAAGTGACCGTTGATAATGAATTTCGTCTTACGATTAAAGCGACTCATCCCAATTCAGCTATGCTATCATACTTTGCACATGACGCGGCTGTATTTCTTTCGCCCAAACAAATTAAAATGAAAGAGCAAGATAGAACACATGAAATCCAACCGGTTGGGACAGGCCCGTTTAAACTAGTAGAACAAGACAAAAAGGATGACATTATCACAGTCAGGCCTTACGAGAAACATTGGAAAGGCGAACAACCGAACGTCTCCAGCATTGCTTTTATTGCCGTTACAGACATCGATAAACGAATCGATATGTTAAAAAGTGAGGCCTTGGATGTTGTCCTATCGTTGCCTACGAATGAAGCAGACAAACTGAAGCAGCACCCTGAATTTAACATTCATACAGTCCCTTCACATAACGTTTTTTATATAGGCATGAACTTGAAAAATCAAAAATTTAAAGAGCAAAAAGTGAGACAAGCCCTAAATTATGCCGTAGATAAAGAGACCCTAATCAAGGAAGCCCTAAATGGCTTCGGCACTATTGCCGACTCAGCTATTGCCCCACAAGTGTATGGCTATGCAGCTCAAAGGATTTACGACTATGACATTGAAAAATCAAAAACATTGCTAGCTGAAAGCTCAGAGAATGACTTTACATCTGTATTATGGACGAGGGATGAGCCCGAGTTTTTATCTGTAGCTGAACATGTGGCCGCCCAACTTGACGAGATCGGAATTAACATCAACGTTCAGGCATACGACAGCAATACCTTCTTTCAACAACTTGATTCTGGAGAAGGGACAGAGCTATGGCTCGGAAGGTGGTCGCCCGGTACAGGTGATGCGGATTGGGGGTTACGCCCTAACTTTAGCTCAGCTCACGTCCCTCCAAACTTTAACAATGCAGGTTACTATATTAACCAGGAAGTAGACGAACAGTTAGACCAAGCCATCATAACCGCTGACATGGATAAAAGGTTGAATATTTACGGAGACATCCAACAAACCATCTACGAAGAGGCGCCATGGATATTTCTCTACGTCCCCGACGAAATCGTCGCAACGAGCCAACAGGTCAAAGGTATTACCCTTCAATCAACTGGCGTTGTCGACTTCAAGGACACATTCAAAGAATAAAATACTCCTCGATTCAAACCATAACTATGTACTGACGTACATGGCTATGGTTCTTTTATTAGCTTAGGTTTTTAAACAAAACCCTACCCCGAGCGAAGTGAAGCGGCTGCCCCTTCGAAGCAACCTTTGAGCGAAGCTCGAGTTGCGGAGGAGGGTAGCAGTCACTAGTGGGAAGTGAACGAGTGAAGCAACTAAGTACTACCAGATTCCCATTCGTGATACATTATATGTAAGACTCCAAAATTGGAAAGGAGGAATACGATGAGAACATTTATGTTTGTCATCTTTGTTCTCCTCATCACCTACCTGGTCTTCACATTTATTACTGATGTCTTAAGAAAAAAATTAAAGAAGAATACAACGCAAGCAGATATTCATGGCATCATTATTCCAGCTATTGTAGCCTCGCTTGTGGCACATGGGTTAATAAGTAAAACTGAGTCTGAAGAGCTTGACGGAGCAACTTTTGAGGAATTAGAAGAATATCTCGTCACACATGATGTCTTTGCTTCACGTGTGGATATAAAAGATTGGATTTTCGATCAGCCAGAACTTGTGGCACAAGACGGTTTATTTGACGGGATAGATGCTCTTGATTAAACTAGTGATGTACAAAAAATCGGCCATCTATCCTATCCAGGGATAGATGGCCAAATGGGAGAGGAGAAACCGGAGGAAGAGCTTATGGGGAAACGTAAGTCTTCTCCGCGGTTGTCTACGACATCTTATCGATGCCGACATTCCTATTATGGACCGTATCATTAAATTTATACCTTCAAAATCAATTTTTTTATGATAAGCTAAATAAGCTAGGACTTCAACACATGATGTTTTTTAACGAGTTAGAGAGGAAATGGAATGGTGATGATATGCGAGTGATCTCTGGTAATCATAAGGGACGCCCTTTACAGGCTGTTCCAGGAAAACTCACGAGGCCCACGACTGACAAAGTAAAAGAATCAATGTTCAATATGCTAGAGCAACATGAGTTTAATGGAGGCGTTGGCCTAGATTTATATGCTGGTACAGGTGGGTTAGGAATCGAAGCTTTAAGTAGAGGATACACTAAATTTATATTTGTGGATGTGCAGCGAGCAGCAATCAAAGTGATCCATGAGAACTTAGCATCGCTCTCTCTAAAGAACCGAAGCGAAGTGTACAAGAATGACGCGTTCCGAGCACTCAAAGCACTCACAAAACGAGACATTTCCTTTGACCTTATTTTTCTTGATCCGCCATATGCCAAGCAGGATATACCGAAGCAGATTGCTTTTATTGAGGATCATCATTTGCTCAAGCCCCAGGGCATTGTTATTGCTGAAACGGACAAGACTGTTCAGCTCCCTGTACAAAAGGGTAAATTAATATTGTGGAAACAACAACACTACGGAGATACCGTTATACGTTTATATAGAGAAGAAGGGGGAGCATAACATGGCCACCGCCGTTTGCCCAGGAAGTTTTGACCCAATTACATACGGACATTTAGACATTATTCAAAGAGCGGCAAGGGTATTTGATCATATCATAGTTGCTGTAGGGAATAATGCCAATAAAAAATCGCTGTTTACCGTTGAACAGAGAATGACGCTTATCCAACAGGTCACGAAGGACATACCCAACGTTGAAGTGGATTCCTATAATGGTCTGCTTATTGATTTTATGAGTAAGAGAAACGCTCGAACCATAGTTAGAGGGTTAAGAGCCGTTTCAGATTTTGAGTTTGAAATGCAGGTTGCTTCTATTAACAAGAAAATTGATGATTCTATAGAGACCTTTTTTATGATGACAAACAACAACTACTCGTATTTAAGCTCTAGTATTGTTAAGGAGGTCGCTATGTATCATGCTTCAGTGAGTGATCTGGTTCCTCCCGAAGTAGAGGAGGCCCTTATGGAAAAGTTTGGGCAGAGATAAGCCTATTCTTGAGGATCCTGATCTTTATGCACTTTATTCATACCTTATCTAATGAAAAGGCGGCTTTGCACCATGGCAAGCCGCTTCTTTACGTATATCACCTTTTTATCGTTGTTTCTTTGCTAACTGTTGCAGTAGCATAAGAATTGTCAACATACAAAACACGAATATTGAAGCGTATATAAAGTAAGTGTAGAAGTGCCATGCTTGCATGTACCGTTCGGTCGTGTACGTGAACGCTGGTATATCAACTCTTTGGATAAAGGCTTGAAAAGGTTGCCATAATAAGTACGTTAACAAAGCTGCGAATATAGCGTGGAAGAAACGGGCGATCACATAGGGTTTGTAACGGATATCCGTTTTGGCAATGAAACTTGTCACCTGGGCATGGACAGATAGGCCACTCCAAGCAATGATGGCACTGGTCATCGCCACTTTATGGACAAGTGCGATGTCCTTTAACTCACTCGCCCACTGTGAACCTAGTGTAATTTCAAATGTACCAGCGACAAGAGGCAGGCTTAATGATGAGTGTAAACCAAAGGGAATCAGGATCATCTTGTACAGCATAGCTAGTAAAGCGCTAATGCCGACGATGTTCAAAATGTTAATAATAACAGAAAATATAATGATAAATCCTCCGATCAGCAGTAGAGTTTGGATAGAGGATGTCACGGCATCTCCAATTAGCGCTCCGAACGTACGACCGTCTTTCATTCTAGCTCTATGCATGTCTTGCAACGCGCGATATAAGACCGAACGTTTCATTCTTGGCCTTCTTTCTTCACTTGGTTGGTCTCGATATCCGTGATACCGCATCAACAACGCAACGAGGAGGGTGGCAATGTAATGGCACAGGGCAATGATAATGCCCAGAGTGACATCTTGAAAAAAGCCAACGGAGACAGCACCAAACATAAACAATGGACCTGATGTCCCTGTAAAGGACACGAGCCTTTCCCCTTCTATGCGTGACACGAGTCCCTGCTCGCGTAGCTGAACGGTTAACTTTGCGCCCATAGGGTGCCCAGAAGCTAGGCCCATTGACATCACAAAGCCACCTACACCCGGTACACGAAATAAAGGGCGCATCAGAGGTTCTAAAAGTGTGCCAATAAAATGTACAACCCCAAAACCAATGAGCAATTCAGCCGTAATAAAAAAGGGAAGTAAGGCTGGAAAAACGACGTCCCACCAAATGGTGAGCCCTCTTAGAGATGACTCGTAAGCTTGTTTAGGAAAAGCAATAATGAGTATAACTAATAAGAGTGAGAATAGCGCTAAAGTAGCTGTCTTTATATAAGCTGTATGTTTCATTCAAGAACCTCCGCAAAAAGGTTAGGCTTGTATATATGTACGTGTCTTTTCAAAAAAATAGACCTCATAACTTTTTAGTCATGTTTTGTCCACATATACAATAGCAATAGAAAAGAGAGGTGACAGAGGTGAATGGAGAACACGCATAATAGTCCCAAGGTCGGGTTGGCATTAGGGTCTGGTGGTGCGAGAGGTCTTGCTCATATTGGTATTTTAAAAGTATTCGAAGAGCATCACATCCCCGTCGACCTTATAGCCGGCAGTAGTATAGGCGCACTTGTTGGTGCTTTGTACTCTGTAGGCCATACGCCACAACAGATGAGTCAATTTACAACCCATTTTCCACAGAAATTTTGGGTTGACTACAGTGTACCTAAGATGGGCTTTATCAAAGGGGACAAAATTAAAGAGATCATGAGATTACTCACAAAAAGACAGCGTATTGAAGACGCTAGTATTCCATTAAGTATCGTTGCAACTAACCTCCAAAAAGGTGAGAGACGCGTATTTAGTGAAGGACCTATTGCTGAAGCGGTGAGAGCAAGTATCTCTATACCTGGTATTTTTGTACCAGAGAAGTTAGATGGCGAGTACTACGTTGATGGCGGTGTCATTGATAGAGTGCCTGTATCAGTGGTCAAGAAAATGGGAGCGGATTTCATAATAGCCGTTGATGTATCCTATTATGAGGCCACTCATCCCATTACTTCCATCTTTGATGTCATCGCACAGTCCATCGATGTCATGGAGCGTGAAATATTACGCTATAGCATGGTGGATGCAGATATTATGATACGCCCTCAAGTAGGCCATTATAGTATTAATCATTTTTCAGAAATTGAGGCACTCATAAAAGAAGGGGAAAAAGCAGCACAAGAGCTTGTGCCTCAAATAAAAGTCATGTTAGAGAGTGGAAGGGAGAATCAATCATGAATGTAAAACAGAAAAAGTTTTTACCCATTGCTATTATTTTGGTTGTATTTGCGGTGGCTTACTTTTATCCTCTTCCTTATTTCGTTTCGGCCCCCGGAGAAGCCATGGAATTAAGTCCGATCGTAAAAGTAGAGCAAGGATATCCAGAGCAGGGGTCCTTTATGCTGACAACCATTAGAATGGGGGAAGCCAATATATTTAATTACGCCTTAGCTAGGTGGGATGAATATCGGGATATTGTCCCGAAGGAAGTTTTACTTGCGCACTATCAAAATGAAGAAGAGTTCACACAGCGTCAAATCCAGGTCATGGAATCTTCAAAAGAGAACGCCATCGCCGTTGCTTATGAGTTGGCAGGCCGTGACGTTCAAATAGAATACAAAGGCGTCATGGTCGTATCGACCATAGAAGATATGCCAGCAGAGGAACATTTTCAATTTGGTGATATCATCACTCATGTCGATGGAGAAGAAGTACACACGGCTGAAGCTTTAATCAAATACCTAAAGGACAAATCGCTTGGTGATGAAGTCACTATCTCATTTACACGAGAGGGCGAGTCGATGGAAGCCATGATTTCACTAGAAGAGCTCCCCCTGACTGAAGATGAAGAAACACACGAACATCAACCGAGAGCAGGAATCGGTATATCGACAGTCACAAAGAGAAATATGGAGGTTGATCCACCTGTTGAAATTGAAACGTCACGAATTGGCGGACCTTCTGCCGGTTTGATGTTTTCTTTAGAAATTTATAACCAACTCACAGAACACGATATCACAAAAGGATACCGTGTTGCTGGAACCGGTACAATCGCCCCCGATGGCATGGTGGGACGTATAGGTGGCATTCACCAAAAAATTGTAGCAGCAGACAAGGCAGGAGCCGAAATCTTTTTTGCCCCCCATGAGGAGGGAGCTGAGGAATCGAACTATCAGAGGGCCTTAACAGCAGCCGAGGACATCGGAACTGAGATGAAAATTGTACCTGTCGACTATATTAAAGACGCGCTTGATTACCTCAGTGAGCTACCTGTTCACAAATAAAAAACTATGTGCCTTGTATGGGGGCCTGCTTGTATTCACGATAGAGATGTTGAGGAACGTCATTTTGATAACCCAATACATATTGCTTAGACGCCTGAATATCCCATTCTAACATGGGGGGGCGTTCTTTTTTTATTTTACTAATAAGGGGCACATCCAGGGATTTTTTATACGTATTTAACAGATTTTTACCTGTCTCTGAGAATCCTAAAATGCGTAAGTATGAAGCGCCATTTTCTAATTGGAGTGCATCCATAGCCCTTTTATGCATGTTGGTATAAGTATGGACCATCATGCGTTGGATACGATTCCACGTATAGCGTTTGGTTTTAGTACGTGTTAACAACTCTTGAAAGGATTTAGCATGCAAAATCTCATTTTTTAATCTGTATTCAATCCCTTCTTCGATTTCATAAATTTGGGACAAAGCTTCTGGGGAAAGTGAAATCATGGTATGGCGCAGAAGATCAAAATAGCATTCCCAATGAATAGGACCTCTCCCTTCCTCGGACTCACGTTTAAGTATGTCTAACGTATAAGGAGGAACGTAGGACTTGATACGATCCCAATCGGGTGTCCTATTCTCAAATATAGCTTCTCTTATCGCTGTAGCACTTGCAATGTCCCCTTCAAAGAGTGTACGATCATGATAGTGTGCCTTGATACGTTGAATAGTGGCCGGTTGAATAGGGCTGTTCAACTTTAATAAAGAAATGAGATAATAAAGACCCAGAATATTATTCGGTTCAGAATAAAGACGAGGGTCTATATCTTTAAGCTCGTCAATAGTGGCTAGAGTGTCAGAAAAGGCTTTTGGATAGCTTTTTCCTTTTCTCATTTCAGCTCTTAGTTGCTGTTGAAAGGACGTAGGCTCTTTAAGCAACCATTGCGCAAGTTTTTGTAGTTCATTTAAATGTCCACTTTCTGAGCCAAAACAAAGATGAGTCACAAACGGTAAATGGTTGAGAATGGATGTTGCACCGTAGGCAAAATGTTCAGCATGTTGGGTAGCATATACATAAGGCAATTCAAGGACAATATCTGCTCCCATTTGTAGAGCCATCTCGGCACGCGCCCATTTGTTAACAATGGCCGGCTCTCCTCGTTGCAAGAAGTGACCGCTCATGACAACGACACAGGCTTCCGCTTGAGTGACGGCTTTAGCTTTTTGAAAATGGTAAGCATGTCCATGATGTAGGGGGTTATACTCGACGATAAGACCTACAACGTTCACGATATCTCCACCTTCCTTGCAAATATTATAGCAATAAGCGGGAAATGTTGACAAATAAGCTTCACTCACGATATAATAATCTTTGTTGTTTTGAGGTGAACCTCTTATGAAAATACCGGTACGACAATGTTTAGAAACGAAAACGGAACCGATGACACTTGAACATCATTACGATTTACCCGACTTAGTTCATCGCCATCAACAGCTTGAGGCTTTATCCCCTGTTCATTTTAAGGGAGAGGGAGAGATGCAAGCTGGTTTATTTGTGGTCAAAGGTGAATTAAAAGGGCAATATACACTGACGTGTTCTAGGTGTCTGTCGGCAAATGAGTCAGACTTTACACAACCATTTGAAGAGCGATATAATATTGAAGCACATGTAACAGACGATGAAAAAGATGAATTAGAAGACATTCACGATGTTGAAGGTCAATATGTTGATCTACAACCGCAAATTGAAGAAGAAATTATCATGTCTATTCCGTTCATTCCTGTATGTGAATCAGAAGAAGCTTGTAAGAACAACGCCCTTCGCGAAGGTCAGAACTGGTCTTATGAAGATGATCGCTTGACAGAAGAGGATAAAAAGGACAAAATAGACCCTAGACTAGCAGATCTCGCGAAATTCTTTGATGAAGATAAATAGCCTTATGACATACATGATGAGCAGTTTTGTCACCGTCTTAATCGGATAAAATTTGAAAGTAAAGACACGCGAGACAGAGATATCAGTATCACTTGAAGGGGGTGGAGTACAATGGCAGTACCTTTTAGAAGAACTTCCAAAACACGTAAAAGACTTCGTCGTACGCATTATAAAATCGCAGTACCTGGAATGGTAAAATGCTCTCACTGTGGAGAACTTAAGCTTTCTCACCGTGTTTGTAAGGAGTGTGGCACTTACAAAGGAGAGGAAGTTATTAATAAGTAAACCTAAACATGTTTCATGTTTAAAGGGCACAAAGCTAAGGTCATGATATGATGACTTTAGCTTTTTTGTTTTTATCAATATTTAACTTCTTAGTAGAGAATGGTCTCATGGCTAGCATACATCTAAAGTCCGACTCACCTCCTGGGCTATAGCCCAAATGTGTAGCCTTTCGCCTAAGGCTTGAATAGGATAAACGTAGAAAAGGAGGAGGATGTATGCATCACGATCACCATACTTACCATACTCATCCCATGAAACCATTGTGTGAACAGCATAAGAACCAACATGTCATGCTCCACACTAACGATGGGCAAATTTTCCAAGGGATGATTGAAAACGTGGATGAAGTCAATGTTTACCTTATCGTTCATGATGAGGATGAGCTTAGTGTTATGCCCCAGGCCATGGGAATGCCAATGCCTGACCAAATGCAACCTCAGATGCAACCTCAGATGCAACCATACATGCAATCACAACCTCAAATGCAGCCATACATGCAGCCTCAAATGCAACCGCAAACGAAAACCGGAAAGCCTAAGTCCGTTAGAGAAACAGAGAGTGAGAGCGTGAATGAAGAAAGAGAAGATGCAAGTGTAGTCAATGAGGATGAAAGTCGTCAATATTGGGGATACGGCTATCCGTATGGTTACTATCCTTGGTATCCGTCCCCTAGAAGACTTATTTTGCCTCTCGCAGCATTAACAGCCCTGTCTTTACTGCCATACGGCGGGTATTATGGGTGGTAAAACAACATATAAAACCAACACTCCCAGCAGGCGTTGGGGGTGTTTTTTTGTGCGTAAAAACTTAAAAACTGGGGATATTATAACAGAATAACGTTGAAATGAAATAAAGGTCTTTGAAAAAGGGAGAAAAAATGGAACAGGAGATGATAGGTTTGAAAAGTTTAAAAATACTCATCCTCATCTTGATCGCAATAGCGTTAGTTGCTGGGTGTCAGGACAAAGAGGAACAGGGGCAAGGTGAGCAACAAAATAAACAAAAAGCGCAATCAGAGCAACAGCAAGGGAATGAACCTCAATATATCCATGCTCATTACATGGAAGAGGAAATAGAAACGTTAGACGAGGTTGAACATTCCGTTGCTATCTTGCAAGAACAAGACGCGTATATCTCCGTAGAGTTAAGCAATCAGGTACAAGAATTGAACGAAGATGTGAAAAATAGAATCGTCAGTCTCGTGAGAACTTCAGATCAAAATGTCCAAAATATATACGTCTCAGATAACCCTGATTTGGGATCTCGGTTTACTGGATTAGCCCGAGACATCGAGAGAGCAGAACCTGAATCATCAATTGGAGAATCGTTTGACCAAACGATTCGCAAATACTTTCCAGAGTTGAAGAGGTAGGCATCATATGTCTCGTCGAATGAAAAAGCCGATTCGTGCTTCGGAGCTTAAACGGCATAAAGAATTGAAAAAATATGAGGCTGAAGTGAGCAAAAACCTCGACCACATTCCATTAAGCCGTGATTTACAAGAAAACATCAAACTTGTCCGCGAAGTCTTTGGACAATCCGATGATTTGGTTATTAGGCAAATTGAACTAGGGGGGGTTGCAACCTTAAACGCCGCCGTCATATTTCTAGATGGTTTAACCGACCGTAATGTGATTGATGAGTATATATTGAAGTCACTGATGATGGACGTGCAAGGAAAAATTCCACAAGAGAGCAGGCAAGGTAGTGAGTCTCTTTATTTTTGGGTTAAGGAAAAAGGATTAAATATTAATGAAGTCGGTGAGACGCCTAAACTGAGGAAACTAGTGGACAGTATTTTAGGTGGCGATTGTGGGCTTCTTCTAGACCGAGTGGACCAAGCTATCCTATGTAATACAAAAGGCTGGGATAAACGAGGCATTGAAGAGCCCCAAACCGAAGCGGTTGTGAGAGGCCCCCGCGAGGGATTTGCAGAGACATTGCGCGTCAATACGGCACTCGTTCGCCGACGTTTGAAAGACCCACAATTAAGAGTGAAGAATCTTCAAGTAGGGGATAGAACAAACACAGACGTATGTCTAATGTACATAGATGGCATCGTTGAAAATAACGTGTTAGAAGAAGTGAAAACAAGGATAGAGGATATTAAGATTGATGGTGCTCTCGAAAGTGGCTACATCGAACAGTTCATTGAGGATCATCCTTGGTCTCCATTTCCTCAGATTCAAAACACAGAGAGGCCAGATAAAGTCGCTGCGAGCTTGTTAGAAGGGAAAGTAGCTATCCTCGTTGATGGCACGCCTTTTGTTCTCATCGTACCCTGTATATTTTCTCAGTTTTATCAAAGCCCTGAAGATTATTATGAGCGTTTTATTATCAGTAGCTTGATTCGTGTGATAAGGCTCATTAGTATGTTTATCGCGTTACTGCTTCCGGCGTTGTATATCGCTTTTTCATCATTTCATCCCGAAATGATCCCTTCCAAACTGGCGATTGCTATGACGGCGGGGCGATCTACAGTGCCTTTTCCCTCTATTGTTGAGGCACTTCTCATGGAAGTTAGTATAGAAATATTAAGAGAGGCCAGTATACGTTTACCCGGTCCCATCGGGCCCACGATCGGTATTGTTGGCGCCCTCGTCGTGGGACAGGCAGCCGTTCAGGCTGGTATTGTGAGTCCTATCATGGTGATCGTGGTCGCTTTAACAACGATCGGTTCATTTGTTTCTCCTGGGTACAACGCTGCCATTGCATTAAGAATGCTTCGTTTCCCACTTATGCTCGCTGCATCGATGTTCGGACTTTATGGAATCATGCTTTTACTGATTGTGACGATCGTTCATTTATGTTCGATGAAGTCTTTTGGTGTCCCTTACATGGCCCCATTTAGTCCTATGCGCATATTAGATAACAGGGATACGCTACTGCGTGCCCCTTTGTATCGCATGAAATTCCGTCCTTCACCATTTGAGCCTCAGGACGAAAATAGAATGGATGGCCGGCAATCTAATAATAAAAAGGATGGGCAAGGATAATGGCACAAACGAAAGGGTCGACTCACACAGAAAAAAACGAACCGATTTTGGTCATCAGTCCCAGACAGTCAGCCTCTTTGATCGCCAGTACACTGATAGGGGTCGGTGTCCTCACCTTGCCTCGTATGACAGCAGAGGATGCTCATGAAGCGGCTTGGCTCTCGACTCTTGTGGGATCTATTGGTGCCCTCGTTGCCATTGTTGTGATTACAAGGCTCGGCATGCGGTTTCCTAGAAAGACAATCGTCGAGTACAGCGCCATTATTCTAGGTTCTGAGTCAAAAATGGGGAGAATAATGGGCAAAATTCTCTCTTTCCCCATCATTTTCACATTGCTGACCTTTTGGCTATTGGGGACGGCCTCTGTCGCAAGAACGTTTGGTGAAGTGGTCGTAAACGCTGTATTAAGAAGAACACCTTTAGAAGTCATTATTATAACCATGTTACTGATTGCGCTCGTATTAGTGATGTATGATGTCGAAGTTCTAGCCCGAACGAATGAGATACTGATGCCTTTGATCGTGATACCCGTGGTCTTAATTGCTTTGTTTTCCTATCAAAGCTTCAGTATAGAGAATGTATTACCTATTTGGCCAGCCCTAAGCATCACTGAATTTTTTTCAGGTGCCTTAATGACTTTATTCGCCTATCAGGGTTTCGAGATTATCACCATTTTTTCAGCACATACACAGGTGTCACGAAAAAATACTAAATTTAACATGATAGGTTTAATTACCGCAGCACTTGTCTACCTGCTCATCGTATTTGCGGGTGTATCTGTATTCGGAGATGATGAATTATCCCTATTAATGTGGCCGACATTAGAGTTAGTAAAGGTCACTCAAGCGCCAGGTCTAGTATTAGAAAGGATGGAGTCTGCCTTTCTGGGGGTTTGGGTAGCCGCTGTTTTCACAACAACGGCCAATCTATACTATTGTGCCACGATCGCCGCTAGCCAATTGTTAAATCGGAGAAAACATCGTCGTTGGTTTGGGATCGCTTTTTTGCCTATCATATTTTGGATGTCCCTTATTCCTCAGAACATATTAGAGCTATTTGAATGGCAAACATATATCGGGTACCTCGGCATCACAAGTGGTGCAGCTTTTCCAATCTTACTATTTATCATTGCGCGGTTACGTAAAAAGGGCTTCAAAACCCTCGATGAGTCTCTAACGACAACGGCTGACAAACCGAAGATGTCCCAAGAGCAAGACAACCAAAAAGAGAAAGAAGGCATTGAGTCGGAAAATCAAGCGAATGCTCAAAAAGATCAGCAACAGTCCTCTCAGAATGAATCGTCGTCAGAGTCTACACAACAACAGAAATATAAACAACAATCAAATGATAAGAGTGGTGAGCAAGATGAGAAGTAAGCTCTTTCTCGTTTTTCTTTTATTCGTTTTTACTTTCTCCAGTTTAACCGGTTGTTGGGACCGTCGGGAGTTAGAAGAGCGCATATCTGTAATCGCCATTAGTATAGATCAAGCAGAACCAACCGAGGAGGGAGAAGCCATGGTCCTGGTCTCCCTTCAGATTCCGATCCCAATCAAGATTTCCGGTGGTGCAGAAGGGGGTGGAGCAGGAGGGATGGATGCCGTTCGGGTCATTAGCTCAACGGGTTTTACTGTTGCAGATGCTTTCAGTAACTTACAGAAGAGACTAAATCAACAGTTATTTTTGGGACATACCCGCGTGATCTCAGTCAGTGAAGATTTAGCGAGAGAAGGACTTGAAGAAATTTTAGATGGCTTTAGACGTGATCCCGCTTTACGTCGATTACTGTGGTTCGTCATTGTTGAAGGAAAGGCAAGAGACATGCTCTACTCCGATGCAAAATTGGAGCAAATTCCGATGGTGTATATTATGAGTCTCATTGAAAATGGGGCTCGAGAACAGAGAATACCGGATATCACGCTCGGTCAATTCTATATTTCTGAATCAAACAATGCGATGGAGCCTATCGCCAATTACGTACGTGCTGGCGAAGAAGATATTTCGTGGGACGGTACGGCTTTATTTAATGGCACCAAGATGGTGGGGCGGTTAAATCCTATGGAAAGCTGGTATATGATGCAATTGAGAGGAGAAGGACCAGGGGGAGATAGAGTCATACATACCGGAGACGAAGAACATATGGTCATTCGCCCTAAGCAGCTGAGTACCAAGAAAAAGGTGAGCTTTCCTAAGGGTGAGGTTCATATTCACTACGACATTAGCATCGAGGCTAATCTCATAGAGAAAAATTTCAAATTAGATATGAATCGTTCTGAGGAGCTTCAATCGCTAGCTAAAATTGTAGAAAAAGAATTTGAAAAAGAAGCGCAAGAAGTCATCGAGATCCTCCAACAAGAGTACAAGACGGACGCTTTAAGAATTGGTCGCTATATCAAAGCATATCATTACAAAGAATGGCAAGCGATGAACTGGGGGGAAGAATTTCCTAAAAGTAATATAACAGTGTCTTATGACGTCGCCTTTAGACGGACGGGCATGCAGTTAAATTAGTCATGGTTCAAATTATACATTTGAGATGCTCTGTAATGAGGAGAAGAAAAAATCCCGTGTACTGTTTAAATAGACTTCCATTTGGACATACTTTCAGTAGTAGATAAAGATTCTATGAATTCTATTAATAGCATAAGCTATAAAAAACAACATTGGAGGGATGTAAAAATGACTGCAACTAGACAAGACGCATGGAGCGAAGATGATGATCTATTGTTAGCTGAAGTTGTGCTTAGACATATACGTGAAGGTAGTACACAGTTGAACGCGTTTGAAGAAGTGGGTCAAAGATTATCTAGAACAGCTGCAGCTTGTGGCTTCCGTTGGAATAGTCTTGTACGTAAAAAGTATGAGTCTGCTATACAAATTGCCAAAGCCCAACGACAGCAAAGGAAAGCGAAAGGCAAAAAACGTTTCTTTACAGAGCAAGACGAGGGCATGATGACTCAACCGGAAGAGACATATGCCATGAATGGAGCTAGCACACCCTATGAACAGGAGATATCTGATATCTCAGTTAACAGTGGATCAGAGACAACCGAAGATTCAATTGATTTTGACCAGGTGATTCGTTTCTTACGGTCTCATAAGGATAGCTTCAAGCGTGTCAAACAAATGGAAAAGGAATTACAAGAAAAGGAAGATGAAATTCAAAAGCTTCGTGAAGAAAATGAAAAGATGAGACATGACCTAGGGTCTGTACAGAATGATTACCAAACGATGAACGAGGATTATCGCGCGCTCATAAAAATAATGGATCGTGCCCGTAAACTAGCATTTTTAGGTGAAGAACAGGAAGAAAAAATGAGCTTTAAAATGGATAAAAACGGTAACTTAGAACGAGTCGAGAAGTAATCGACGATAGGGACTCCCTGAATAATAAAAACCCTTGCCAGACGGCAGGGTTTTTTAGGTTAGTATCGTATTTACAAATGATGTCATAGATTTCATGTCTAAGAGATGCCCTAACGCTAGGATGTCACAGACTCATCCTCTAGGGACTGTTCGGACACGCCTTCAGGAAGCCATATATATGGGTTCTCACCTCGGTCGCGTATCGGGTTATATTTGACAGGTTTGAACCCCATCTTGGTCCAAAAGTCTCCTGAAGCTTGACGCGCGTTGGTTTTGACTGGCAAACCGAAACTCTTCGCAAACTCTACTAAAGCGGTTCCATAATTGCGATTCCGATAGTCAGACAATACCTCAAGCTTCCATAGTTCTAGATAACCGTTTGCGGGGTCAAAGTACCGGTCATATTTGGCACTGATATTATATAAACTCATTCTAGCAACCAGCTTATCTCCGTAATAAATGCCATAAAACGGAGAATTACTATCATCTTCTATGATATTGGCTTGGAGATCCTCAAGCATAGAAAGCTCTTCAAGACCATACTCTTTAAACTTTTGAAACTCTTCTAGCGTTTTATAATTAATTAACAGACGCTTTACCTCTGGTTTCTCCATGATAGTGCCTCCCTTAATTATGCAATCTTACTTCTTAGTTTACTTTGTTCAACAGGATTATACAAGAGATCGTCCTTCATTTTGCTTAAAATTAAAAAAATAAAGGAATTATTTTTCGATATGTCGAATTGTTATGATAATGGAGAATCTTTTTTCAAAAATCATACTTGATTGTGAGTGATATCAAGCTAACAAGGGGTGAGACAATGTCAAAAGAAAAAGTACTCATAGCAAATCGGGGTGAGATCGCGCGACGTATTATTAAAACATGTCATGACAAAGGGTACGATACGATCGCCATTTATTCTGATGCAGATCAGGATTGGCCTTATGTACAGGAAGCGACAGAAGCCGTCCATATAGGTCCTTCTCCAGTCCTACAAAGTTATCTTCAAATGGATCGTATCATTGATGTGGCCAAGGAACAAGGCGCTACCTATGTTCATCCAGGTTACGGTTTGCTCTCTGAAAACGATCAATTCGCTAGAAAATGTTTAGCGAAGGGCTTAACCTTTATAGGCCCCCACCCTGACACCATACAAATCATGGGGGATAAGATAAAGGCTAGAAAGAAGATGCAAGAGGCCGGCGTTCCTGTCGTGCCAGGCGTAGAAGGCGAGGCCCCAACACTTGAGGATGCCCTAAATCAAGCGGCACAGCTTGGTTACCCTGTCATGTTAAAAGCGAGTGCAGGAGGCGGTGGTATAGGCATGCAAATCTGTCAAGATGAAGAGGAGCTAAAAAAGGCCTATGAATCTGCAAAAGGGAGAGCAAAAGCTTACTTCGGCAATGATAAGATGTTTATAGAAAAATATATCATCAACCCACGTCATATTGAAGTACAGATCCTAGGTGATACACACGGGCGTATCGTACACTTGTTTGAAAGAGACTGTTCAGTACAGCGTCGACACCAAAAAGTGATAGAAGAATCACCTTCCCCTTTTTTAGATGAGTCCACGAGGGAAGCGATTTGTACAGCAGCACTCAAAGCAGCAAAAGCTGTTGACTATGTCGGTGCAGGTACAGTTGAATTTGTTATGGGAGAAGACAAACAATTTTACTTCCTGGAAATGAACACACGTTTGCAGGTTGAGCATCCTGTAACCGAAGAATTGACCGGGTTAGACATCGTAGCTTTACAGTTACAAGTTGCCGCTGGAGAAGCATTACCCTTCAAGCAAGAAGATGTCCGCAGGCAAGGTCATGTCATGGAGTTCAGACTCTACGCTGAGGATCCCGAGACTTTTTATCCTGCACCAGGAAAAGTAGAACGTTATGAACCAGCTGTCGGTTGTGGGGTAAGATACGATAGTGGTATTGAGAGCGGGTGTGTTATTTCTCACTATTATGATCCTATGATTGCGAAATTAATTGTAAGCGGTTCCAACCGTTTGGAAGTCCTAGAGAAGTCAAAGTATGCATTAGAGCACACAACGCTTTCAGGTATCAAGCATAACATACCCTTTTTGCATGCAGTATTAAAGGATGAAGCTTTTAAGAAGGGACAGTACACCACTTTATTTGTCAATGAATTACAGAAAAAAACGTCAAGTCAAAAACAATGATTCAAGAAGGAGGATGCATACGATGCAAAAGGTAACGTCTAATATGGCAGGGAGTGTATTCCAAGTACACGTGAAAGAGGGTGATGAGGTCAAAGTGGGTCAAGATGTGATTATTTTGGAATCAATGAAGATGGAAGTTCCTATCACAGCAGATATCGATGGCGTAGTGAAAGAGGTACGTTTCCAGGTTGGGGAATTTGTTAATGAAGGTGACGTTGTGCTTGTTCTTGAGTGAGCGCTCAGTCTGAATCATGTTTATATTACCGTCAACTATATGAATTTTTTATAACTTGTCTATTCAATCCCTACCCAAGAGAGGAGATCAAGCATGTCAGATTCATTACAAGACACGTTAAAAGAAAGAGTCAGCCATATCGAACGTGGTGGAGCGGAGAAATACCATCAGAAACAAAAAGAGCAAAACAAACTTTTCGTCAGAGACCGCTTAAATTTATTACTTGATGATGGCTTACGACATGAAGATGGTAAGTTTGCCAATTGTTTAGCAGAAGGTTTACCTGCCGATGGGGTCGTCACTGGAACAGGGAAAATTAACGGACAGACTGTTTGTATTATGGCTAATGATTCAACAGTGAAGGCAGGTTCCTGGGGAGCAAGAACTGTAGAGAAAATCATTCGCATACAAGAAACGGCTGAAAAACTTAAAGTACCACTCTTGTACTTGGTTGACTCTGCTGGGGCTAGAATTACGGATCAGGTGGAGATGTTCCCTAATCGACGTGGGGCCGGTCGGATATTTTATAATCAAGTCAAATTATCCGGTGTCATCCCACAGATTTGTTTGTTGTTTGGTCCATCAGCTGCGGGTGGCGCTTATATCCCCGCCTTCTGCGATGTTGTCATTATGGTAGATCAGAATGCTAGTATGTATCTTGGTTCCCCACGCATGGCTGAGATGGTCATCGGAGAGAAGGTGACCCTTGAGGAAATGGGAGGCGCTAAGATGCATTGCACAGTAAGTGGTTGTGGAGATATCTTAGCTGCAGATGAAGAAGAAGCCATTTCGTTGGCTCAATCTTATTTGTCCTATTTTCCAGCTCATTATAAGGAACGTCCGCCTATCCTGGAGCCTAAGCCACCACACCCGGAAGCAAAACGTGTGGAGGATATTGTTCCGACGGATCAGAATAAACCCTTTGATATGTATGAGTTGATTGATTCTATCATTGATGAAACCTCTTTCTTCGAAATCAAGAAACGCTTCGCACCAGAGCTCATCACCGGTTTCGCCCGTTTAAATGGGCAACCGATAGGCATTGTGGCCAATCAATCAAGAGTTAAAGGTGGCGTCTTATTTGTAGACTCAGCAGATAAAGCCGCCCGTTTCATTACGTTGTGTGACGCTTATCATATCCCCTTACTCTTCTTAGCGGATGTACCTGGCTTCATGATCGGAACAAAAGTAGAGCAAGCGGGTATTATTAGACACGGGGCTAAAATGATCTCTGCCATGTCTGAGGCTTCTGTGCCTAAAATTTCAGTCATTGTGCGTAAAGCGTACGGAGCTGGCCTGTATGCTATGGCTGGCCCTGCGTTTGAACCGGATGCTTGTATCGCTTTGCCCACCGCTTCAATCGCCGTTATGGGGCCTGAGGCTGCCGTTAATGCCGTTTATAGTAACAAAATCAATGAAATAGAAGATCCACAGGAAAAAATGAGATTTGTAATGGAGAAACGCAAGGAATATCAAGAGAACATCGATATTTATCGTTTAGCTGGTGAACTGATCGTCGATGATATCGTCCCGGGAGACGCTTTGCGCGAGCAGTTATTGTACCGTTATGAATCGTATCAAAGCAAAGAGTTGAACTTCTCCACGCGTAAACATCCGGTATATCCTGTTTGATCAAGTGTATCTTGATCATATTTAAATGACGTCTTTTAGAAAATAAGGGTAGTGATGAAGTGTTAAAGTGATGAAGCGATGAAGAAAGAAGTGCTGTTGTTCAGCACTTCTTTTGTTTTTTTGGATAGGAAAGTATAATGTAAATTAGATGGTAAACGCACGGTTTTGAAAGGGGGAGGACAGGGATATGATGTGTGATCAAGGTAAGCAAAGTGATCATCAAAGTGGGCAACACTTGACAGAACCTAAAAAAACGCATGTTAAAGATCGCTTAGACCCTTATCGTGTATGTGTGATTGGCGCAGGTTCAATCGGGTTATGGTTCGGAGGAATATCGTCTCTGTTCGCTGACGTGACTTTTATCACGAGACGAGTGCAACAGGCTGACCGCTTAGTCCAAAATGGTGTCAAACTAATTAGAGATGAGAAGGCAGTCATAAGAGGGGTCGATGCCTATCCTATGAAAGAAATACGTCATGACCCATCTTTTTTAAGACAATATGATCTCATAGTGGTGTCAGTGAAGCAATATCAGTTACCCAGTGTCATGACTTTTTTGCAAGATAGTCTATTAACTGAACAGAACGCCCTTTATTTTCTAATGAACGGTATGAGTCATTTAGGACAGCGCTATGATGTTATCAATAGTCCAATATATTTAGGAATGACACAGAGTGGGGCGACACGTTTATCTGATACAGATGTTCAGGAACGTGGTTTAGGGCTAACACTATATGGCAGATATGATCCCGATCAATCGTTATCTACACCATCATGTCCTCCTAGCCATTCTAGAGAAAGCGGCCTTTGGCAGTGCATGAAAGAAGGCTTTAATGAACATCATGTGCCATTTGAATACACGGATCACGTATGGATGCCTATTATACAGAAATGTATTGTTAACGCTTGTATTAACCCTCTGACAGCTTTATTCAGGGTTCAAAATGGTGAACTGATCGCCGATGAAACGTTACATATCTTGCTAATGCAAGCGTATGAGGAGCTGGCCTCATTTATTTCGGATGCCTACCCAGAGCAAGCTGACAAAATTTTAAAACAAGGGAAATTAAAGGAGGAAATCATCGATATTTGTAGAATTACAAGTGGAAATATTTCCTCTATGCTTCAAGATATACGAGCATCTCGAGAGACGGAGATAGACGCCATTAACGGATACTTTATACGTATGGCTGAAAAGCAACAGTTAGGGAGTCTACCGACGCACAACTTCTTATATCGATCTATCAAGTACTTAGAACAGCAAAACTAGACCATAATAGTGACTCTGATCTCTGTTTTACAATGGAACGAATCACTGCAAGTTAGAGTCCGCCTCTAGGAGGGTGGTTATATTGTTAGTTTCAATTATCGCTCATCTCACGGCAGGGTTATCCTTGTTCCCATTGCTTTCCTTTATTCTTCTTTTCTTTGTCTTATATGTTTTCACCAGAGACAAACGGTTAGCGGTGCATTGGTCCATAAATGTTACTTGCCTGTTGCTCGTTGTCTCCATATATCTAACGGTCAAACAGCTGTGGGGAATCTCCATTCATTGGCTACTGGGGACAATAATATTTCTCATTATTTCTGTTTTAACCTATTTGCAATACGCCATAAGAGGAGACATCTATTTAGACAGATTGGCTAAAGGGGCGATTCGATTAACTTTTTTACTATCTGTTCCCGTGCATGTTGTTTTGTACATATGGGTTGTTATACGTGCGGTTCTAAGTTCGACCACATGACGAGCACACGAAGGTTTAAGGTTAATAGTGGTGTGATAACCTATCCTAAAGTGATGTGAACCCTTATCGTAGTGTGCCATTTTGAACTGTGATAAACTATACATCATAGGGTTACTTACTAATTTTACGAATGTGAATGGTCATGGGGGACACGTGTCACTACCACCCACATCTCACATCCATATCGCATAGAAAGGTGTATTGTTTTATGAATTTGCACGTCAAGGAACATAGCATAGATCAACTCACGTCATTTGGAACAGACTATATCCATCATTTTGACCGTGTAGCTCCTTTTTTTCACTATCATCCTTTTGCAGAGGATAGTTATCGTCAAAGAGTAGAGGAGCTCAGACAACAAAACTTTCCAAGAAAAGGGTTAGCCGATGTCATACGCTCGTTTCATCAGAAGTGGGGCATTCATCCCAACGTAGAAGAGAACTTACGCAAACTAGAAGACAGTCAAAGTGTTGTCGTCATTGGTGGTCAGCAAGCCGGATTGCTATTGGGGCCCCTTTATACTTTACATAAAGTCATCAGTATCTTGACGTTAGCAAGACAGCAAGAAAAAGAGCTTGGGATTCCAGTGGTGCCAGTGTTTTGGATTGCGGGAGAGGACCACGATTATCATGAAATTAACCACGTGTTTGTCCCTGGACAAAATGAAAATGTAACCAAATTGTCTTTGTCGGAATCAGAGCAGTCTCGAACATCCATGTCTTACCTATCATTACCTAAGGATGAAGTCAGAGCATGGTTAAACCAATTCTTTGAATCGCAGCCAGAGACAGAGTTTAGTCATGAGTTAAAAGATCTACTCCTATCTAACATGGAGCAGTCCACGACGTTCGTGGATTATTTTGCTTCTCTACTGCACCATTTGTTTCAGGATTACGGCTTACTCATGATTGATTCAGCGGACGAAGCCCTAAGGACTTTGGAAACAGAGATGTTCAAACAGGTGATAGAGCGTTATGAAGAGATTGACGGCCACGTCCGACAGGGCATAAGCGATGTGATGGATAGAGGCTATCAACCCCAAGTTCAGCTAGGGGAATACCCTGCCTTGTTATTCGTTCAAGATCAGGAAGGGCGCTTACTACTAGAAAAAATTGAGGATGGCTTTCAAGCTAAAGTTGGCGGTTTGCACTTGTCCAAGGATGAATTGCTCAAAATGGCTGAAAACGAGCCCCAGCGCTTGAGTCATAATGTGGTCACTCGTCCCCTGATGCAAGAAATGTTATTCCCTACACTTGCCTTCGTTGCGGGACCTGGTGAAACCTCATATTGGGCGCTGTATAAAGGAATGTTTGAATCGTTTGGCAAGAAGATGCCGGTCCTTGCTCCTCGTATGAGTATGACCCTTATAGAGAAGCCTATCGCTAAGATTTTATCGAAACGAGAGATGCCTGTGGATACCGTATTTGGCCACATGGACCGTTTTCGTCAACAATGGCTAAAGGAACAGGATCACTTGCAGTTAGAAACGACTTTTACTCAGCTGCGCGAAAATATCCACCAGGCTTATGAGCCAGTGTTGCAGAAACTCGAGAACGTGCCTGGTATGGATGCACTGGGGTCTAAGAATATTGAGAAGGTTTTAACACAAGTCGATTACTTAGAAAAAAGAAGTGTAGCTTCTCTTAAGTCTCAGCACGATGTGGCTCTGCGACAGTTTGACAAAGTTGAACAGTCTCTATTTCCTTTAGGGAAGTTACAGGAACGTACCCATAACCCTTTTACCTTTTTTAATAAGCATGGTATGGTATTAGTGAAGCATTTACTAGATCTTCCACTAGAAGCGAATGGGCAACACAAGCTCATTTATATTCAATAGGCGTATTGACTTAAAGTCTCTTTTATTAAACGGATGAATTGATAAACCAGAAAGGAGAATAGACAATGAGTACATTAAACGATAGTCAGATTGCGGATATTAGTCTGGCCAAAGACGGGCATCTGAAAATAGATTGGGTTCGTGAACATATGCCCGTTTTAAATCGAGTCAGAGAACGTTTTGAACAAGAGAAGCCCTTTGACGGTTTGAAAGTCGCCATTTCTCTACATCTAGAAGCCAAAACAGCGTATTTAGCTAAAGTGGTTCAAGCGGGTGGGGCGCAAGTGACGATTACAGGAAGCAATCCCCTTTCAACTCAGGATGATGTGTGTGCTGCTTTAGTTGAGGACGGTATACAAGTTTTTGCCCGTTATAACCCACCTGAAGAAGAGTATAAGCAACATCTCATGAACACACTTGAGACGAAACCAGATCTTGTCATTGATGATGGTGGAGACTTAGTCTCCATCTTACACAGTGAGCGTCCTGACTTAGCCAAACAAATACGTGGAGGAGCAGAGGAAACCACTACAGGCATACTGAGACTTAAAGCTTTGGCAAAAGAAGGCCAGCTGAAATTTCCGATGGTAGCTGTTAATGATGCTTACTGTAAGTATCTATTTGATAACCGTTACGGCACAGGCCAATCCGTATGGGATGGCATTAACCGGACGACGAACCTGGTTGTGGCCGGAAAAACGGTTGTGGTCATAGGTTATGGCTGGTGTGGCCGCGGTGTAGCCATGAGAGCCAAAGGATTAGGGGCCAAAGTGATCGTCACTGAGATCGACCCGATTAAAGCCATAGAGGCCTACATGGACGGTTTTGAGGTCATGTCAATGGATGAAGCTGCCCAACATGGAGACTACTTTGTTACTGTGACAGGTAACAAGGACTGCATCCGCAAACCGCATTATCAAGCGATGAAAGATGGCGCTATTTTGGCAAATGCCGGTCACTTCGATGTTGAGATCAACATTAATGAATTAGAAGCGTTATCGACGTCTAAGCGCGTGGTACGTCAAAATATTGAGGAGTTCCGTATGGAGGACGGCAGAAACATCTATCTCCTAGCGGAAGGTCGCCTCGTTAATCTCGCCGCTGGAGACGGCCACCCTGCGGAGATTATGGATATGACTTTTGCCTTACAAGCGTTGGGCTTAGAATATGTGAATAAGCAATACGAAGCATTAAACAAAGAAGTCGTCAAAGTCCCACAAGAAATTGATGAACAGGTCGCCTCCTACAAACTGGACGCACTAGGCATTAAAATAGATTCTCTGACAAAAGAACAAGTATCCTATCTTGATTCTTGGAATGAGTAAAGAACGGTGTGACAATTTGTCAATATGAAGCGTATAAAGCTTGATATCGTCAATAAAAAGAGAAGAAAAAAAATCCTGCGCATCTTGCAGGATTTTTTTTTGTAGCTTAAAATAGAATCAACGTGGTGGATAGTGGTGGAATGTGGGGGAGATTGGTTGAGAAGTGGGGTGACACGCCATGTTCATGGGAGAATATCAACATGCTATTGACCAGAAAGGCAGATTAATCATTCCTGCTAAGTTCCGTGATGATCTAGGAGAGCGCTTTGTGGTCACCCGTGGACTGGATCAATGTTTATTCGTCTATCCCCAAACAGAATGGAAACAAATCGAGCAGAAGCTAAAATCTCTACCTTTCACCCGTTCTGATGCGAGAGCTTTTACCCGTTTCTTCTTCTCAGGAGCGACAGAATGTGAATTAGACAAACAGGGGCGGGCCAATATCGCCGCAAATTTACGTCAATATGCCAAACTCACCAAAGAATGTATCGTCATAGGAGTGAGTAACAGAGTAGAAATTTGGAGCAAGGACATTTGGGAAGAGTACTTTAGTCAATCAGAAGCATCATTTAATGAAATTGCAGAGAAAATTGTGGATTTTGATTTATAAACCAACGTCTATCTTCTAGCATAATAAGGGTACGCTAAGAAGGAACTTTGCAATGATACTAGGAGGATAGATGATATGTTTCATCACGTCACGGTTTTAAGAGAAGAAGCAGTAGAGGGGCTACATATTAACCCAGAGGGGGTCTACGTCGACTGTACGTTAGGCGGTGCCGGACACAGTGCACTTATCGCTTCTCAATTAACAACGGGTACCCTCATTGCTATAGACCAAGATGATCAAGCGTTAGCACATGCAGAAGAAGTATTAGCACCCGTGCTCAATCGTGTCAGGCTCATCAAGAGCAATTTCCGTCAGTTAAAAGACGTTTTAGCACAATTAGATATACCGCAAGTGAACGGGGTTTTGTACGACTTAGGCGTATCATCTCCTCAACTAGACGAGGTTGAAAGAGGCTTTAGTTATCAACATGATGCCCCCTTAGACATGCGGATGGATAAACAGCAAACGATGAGCGCGTACCAAGTGGTTAACGAGTGGACAGAGGAGGATATCGCTCGTGTCATTTATCAGTATGGCGAAGAGAAGTTCTCTCGTCGCATTGCCAGAAACATCGTTGAAACACGAAAACAACACCCTATTGAACGGACACATCAGCTTGTTGAAGTGATTAAGAAAAGCATACCGGCTGCAGCAAGACGGCAGGGTCCTCACCCGGCACGACGTACCTTTCAGGGAATACGTATTGCTGTTAATGATGAGTTACAAGCGTTTGAAGACTCCTTGCAGCAAGCAACTGACGTCCTAGCACCGTCAGGTCGTGTCAGTGTGATTACATTTCACAGTTTAGAGGATCGCATTTGCAAGCAATTCTTTCAAAAAATGAGTAAAGGTTGTGTTTGTCCACCGGGCTTCCCTCAGTGTGTATGTGGACAAACCCCCACGTTAAAAAATCTCACAAAGAAACCCAGACTTCCTTCAGAAGAAGAGTTAGAACATAACCCGCGTGCAAGATCTGCCAAATTGCGAGTAGCAGAAAAGATATAGCCGTCGTTCTTCCGTGTAAGAGAAATTTAGCGCTAAAGGCGACAACAGTTGTGGTAAAGGGGCGATAAGATGTACCAATATGGAAATGTTGCAACACAATATCAAAAGGAACATAAAAAACGTGTCAATCCTACACATCAAAAGCGTCCACAGACACAGCCTCATTCTTCTCCAAAAGGAATGACGACAGGGGAAAAAGTTCTATACTTGCTCACGGTCATCATCGTCGTCACGGTATCAAGCTTGTTACTCATGAGAAGTGCCACTATTTCTCAGTTGAGCTACGACATTCAAACGCTAGAAAGGGAAGTGGTCAATATTGAAGATCAAAACGCCGCCCTTTCTCTAGAGGTAGCCGAACTGAGTTCACCTGAACGAATTGAGAGAATTGCCAGGGAAGAATGGGGACTTAGCCTAACCGAGTCAACGGTGCGTATCTTACCAACGCCGCCTTTTACCAGCCAAGACAGACAAGCAGACGGCAAGAGGGAAGGAGAGTCGTGAGTATGGACAAACAAAAACGCAAGATGAACAAAAGAGGCCAGTTAATGGGAGCAATATTTTTATTGCTCTTTTTTTCTATGATCTATCGTTTTTATGTGCTTCAAGTGGTTGAAGCGTCTTATTTACAGGAGCAAGGGGAAAAGATGTATAGTCGTGAAAATGTGCTACCTGCTGAACGAGGCACAATATACGATCGGAACGGTAAAATGCTCGCTCATGAAGCGAAGGCTTATACTGTTATCGCGGTGCTAAGCGACAAAGCGCCTGAATATATTACGGATCCGCAGGAAGCTGCACAAGCCTTAGCCCCGCTTTTAGGGATGTCCGAAGAGAGACTTGCTTCCCTGATGACGAGGGAAGGGAATGAGTATCAAGTGGAGCTAAGACCAGGTGGATGGAAGGTCAATCGTGAGACAATGGAGGAAATAAATGATCTAGATATACCCGGCATTATTTTCCGAGAAGAGAACAAACGTGCTTATCCTAACCATAATTTTGCCTCACATGTAATAGGGTTTATCAACCGTGAAGGAGAATCTGTCATGGGGTTAGAGGCTCACCTCAATGATGAACTCAAAGGACAAGACGGGACGATTGAGTTTAAACAGGATAGAAATGGGAAACGGCTCCCTGATGGGATAAGCTCCATCATTGAACCGGTAAATGGTGACGATGTCTACCTCACCATTGATGATCGAATCCAACATTACGTTGAACAGGCCTTGGATCAAGCCGAGGAACAGTACGAGCCAGAAGGGATGACCGTCGTCGTGTCTCGACCGAAGACTGGAGAAATATTAGCAATGTCTTCAAGGCCTTCCTTTGATCCTAATCATTATTCATCTATCACAAACTACGTCAATCATGCTATATCTAGTACGTATGAGCCTGGCTCAACCTTTAAAATTGTGACGTTGGCGGCCGCTATTGAAGAAGGGGTCTTTAATCCGAAAGAGAAATATATGTCGGGTTCATATTCTTTACCTGGAGGCAGAATAAGGGACCATAACGGTAGGGGATGGGGTGAGATTACCTTCTTAGAAGGGGTACAAAAATCGAGTAACGTAGCTTTTTCTATTTTAGGTTCAGAGCGTATCAAGAAGGAGACATTTTATGATTACATTTATCGGTTCGGATTTGGTGAAAGAACAGGGATAGATCTTCCTAACGAAAGTCGGGGTATTGTGAATGACCCTAAAGGGTTACCACCGTTAACATTAGCGAACATGACTTTTGGTCAGGGTGTGGCGGTGACAGCGATCCAACAAGTCGCCGCCATTAATGCCATTGCCAATGGAGGGACACTCTACCAACCTTATATTATTGATAGCATTGTCAACAGTGAGTCAAACGAGGTCATTATGCAAAATGAACCTATCATGAGAGAAGAATCTGTCGTCTCCACAGAAACAGCGCGTGAAGTGATTGACATACTTGAAACGGTGGTAACGGAAGGGACGGGTCAAAATTTTTATATTGACGGTTATAATGTGGCTGGTAAAACAGGAACGGCTCAAAAACCTTCACCAGATGGGGGCTATTACCAAAATAAATACGTGCACTCTTTCATTGGTCTGGCACCAAAGGATGATCCAGAGTTGGTTGTTTATGTTGCTGTCGATGCACCGGATGTCACACATTACTCGGTTGGCGGCTCAGTTGTTGCGCAAATATTTAAGCACATCATGAGAAGCAGCCTCCAGTACCTAAGTGTATTACCCGAAGTAGGGGAAGAAGAAGAGAATATACAGCCGCATGAAGTAGACAAAGTCACGGTTCAAGATTATAAAGGTGTGTCTATTATGACAGCAAGACAGAAGGCTGAAGATGAAGGGCTTGAAGTTGTGACTGTCGGTGAGGGTACAACTGTAAGCGAACAGCTACCTGCGCCCCACACGAAGCTACCAAAAGGGTCTAGGATATACTTACTGACAGGTGAGCGTCAGCAACAGACTCAGGTGCCTGATTTTACTGAGTGGTCCGTTAGATCAGTACTGGATTGGTCTAACGTGGCCCAAGTGCAAGTCAACATCGTCGGTAGTGGATATGCTTCGGATCAAAGTTTAGATCCAGGTGCCACCATAAGAGCGGGAGACGAGATGACGATCAACTTTGAACCAAGGTACACAGAATCGGAGGGAACAGATGAAGGAGAAACGGATCAGCCTGGTGAAAACGATGCGAATCATACACAAGATGAAGATGATGTAGCTGATGAGACATAAACAAACAGTGGTCTAGCGTCTTGCGCGATGAGATGTATAGCCCCTCTACACCAACACTTCAGTGCTCTAGAATATCTTGCATGTTCTAGAACATAGACAAGTTGAATAGGGTTATATGGAAAAAAGAAATCCTAAGTGGTGTAGGGGGGAAATTCGTGCGAGTATCAGGGGTAACCGTTCGTAGAAGATTATTTGTCGCACTTATCGTCGGTATCCTAATCTATTTAGTTTTAGGCTCAAGGCTGGGATACGTTCAATTAGTTCAGGGAAACTGGTTAGCTGAAAAAGCAAATGAGTTGTGGAGTAGAGATATTACATTTGAAGCAAAACGAGGAAAGATATTAGACAGGAATGGCGAAGTATTAGCTTATAACATCAGCGCCCCTTCTGTTTTTGTCGTTCCAGCTCAAGTGGATAATCCTTCAAAAACGGCACGGGAATTAGCCAATGTCTTAGACGCAAGTGAAGAAGAAATCTATCAGACGATCACAAAGAGAGAAATGATCGTTGATATCAAACCCGAAGGCAGAAAAATTAGTAATGAAAAAGCACGTGAAGTGCAACAGTTGGGTCTTTCTGGTGTGATGATAGCAGAAGACAGCAAGCGGTATTACCCCAATGGTGAGTTTCTTTCTCACGTGCTTGGGTTTGCAGGTATAGATAACCAAGGCATTGTAGGCTCAGAGCTCATTTATGATGATATATTGAGTGGAAATGATGGGCGAGTATCGTTTTACTCAGACGCCAAAGGTAAGCTCATGCCTAACCAACATGATGTCTATACCCCTCCTAAGGATGGGGATGACTTAGCCTTAACCATTGACGCAGGTGTGCAAAAAATTATCGAACGAGAAGTGGATAACGCCGTAGCCAAGTACGACCCAGATCACGTTATTGCCATCGCAATGGAACCGAATACGGGGGAAGTATTAGCTATGGCGAGTCGTCCAGATTATGACCCAGGTCGGTTTAACGAGTACCCAGCTGAAGTGTACAACCGTAATCTACCAGTATTCAGCATGTATGAACCGGGTTCCACGTTTAAGATTATCACTTTGGCAGCGGCCCTAGAAGAGGGGAAAGTTGATTTACATCATGATCACTTCCATGACCCTGGTCACACCACGGTGGCTGGTGCGAGGCTACGCTGTTGGAAACGAGGGGGACACGGCCATCAATCCTTTTTAGAGGTGGTTCAGAATTCGTGCAACCCCGGTTTCGTAGAACTAGGGCAACGTTTAGGAACGGATACATTATTCGAATATATAAACAACTTCGGGTTTGGTCAAAAAACAGGGATTGATATGCAAGGAGAGCAAGAAGGGATCATATTCAAGCCGGAACAAAGAGGCCCTGTCGAAACGGCAACAACAGCTTTCGGGCAAGGGGTTGCTGTCACACCTATTCAGCAAGTGGCTGCTGTATCGGCTGTTGTCAATGGGGGTTACCTCTATCAACCCTATATTGCTAAGGAATGGCATGATAGTGAAACAGGCATGGTATTAGGAAGAAATACCCCTACGCTTAAAGAAAGAGTGATCTCAGATGAGACTTCCCAAGAGGTAAGAGAGGCACTAGAGGCTGTCGTTGCCCAAGGAACGGGACGAAACGCCTTCGTTGAAGGGTATCGTGTAGGCGGAAAAACGGGTACCGCACAGAAAGTAGCGCCGGGTGGGGGTTACCTAGAGAACAATCACATCGTATCGTTCATAGGCTTTGCCCCAGCAGATGACCCTCAAATTGTCGTCTACGTTGGCGTTGATAACCCCAAAAATACGATACAATTTGGGGGTGTAGTGGCCGCCCCGATAGTGGGTCAAATTATTGGTGATGCGCTAGATTACATGGGGGTAGAAAAAAGAGAAAGCCCATTGGAAAAGAAATACATGTGGGGAGACGAAATCACGTATGAAGTCCCCTCTCTCATCGGTATGACCGCAAAACAACTACAGCAAAGTTACTTCCAACTTCCAATAGACGCCTCTGGATCGGGTACAAAAGTCATCAAGCAATCTCCTGAACCGGGAACAAATGTGAAGGAAGGCTCCGCTATTCGTGTATATTTGGGCGAAGAAGAGGATGACAAACAGGACGAAGAAGATTAAAATAGATCATGTGTGTTGACTAATAATAGAATAAATTGGGGGATCACAATGCAATTACTCACACTGATCGAGCCCCTTGTACCCTACAAGTGGCAAAATGATCAAGTTCTAAATAAAATCGAAGACATGGAGATTACATCGATCGAGATGGATTCTAGAAAGGTCACAGCTGGCGCCATGTTTGTTTGTATAGAAGGTTTTCATGTTGATGGCCATCAGTACGTACAACAAGCGGTAGAAAAAGGTGCCAAGGTCATCGTGGCTCAGAAACCGGTTCAGACCGATATCCCTGTTATTATCGTCCCAGATACGAGGCGAACCTTAGCGGTTGTAGCTGACACCTTTTATCAGCATCCGACTCAAAAGCTTAGGGTCATCGGTGTGACAGGAACGAACGGTAAAACGACCGTCACGCATTTGATTGAACAGATACTCGAAGACGCCCAGCACAAAACAGGGCGTATTGGTACGATAGGTGCAAAAATCGGGAATAACGTAGAAGAAGTTGCCAACACAACGCCAGAGTCTAGTGAACTTCAAAACGTTTTTCACCGTATGTCTGGGGCTGGATGTGAGTATGCTGTTATTGAGGCCTCCTCTCACGCGATACATATGGGAAGGCTACGGGGAACGAATATCGGTACCGCTGTATTTACCAACCTCACTCAAGATCATCTAGACTACCATGGCACAATGGAGGAATATCAGAGAGCAAAAGGACTCTTATTCGCTCAGCTAGGTAACACATATGATCCTCAAGATCGTAAGTATGCGATTTTGAATGCGGATGATGAAGCACACACCTACTTTAGAGATATCACACCAGCCCAAGTCGTCACGTATGGTATAGACAACCATGCTGACATTCGAGCCAAAAATATTCAATTGACCAGTCAAGGAATCACATTTACAGTCGAATACTATAAAGGGTCTGAAACTGTCCGTTTACAGATGTTAGGGAAATTTAATGTTTATAACGCCCTCGCAGCCATCGCCGCAGCGCTTGTTGAAGGAATTTCGTTAACGTCCATCAAACACAGCCTTGCTCAAGTAAAGGGCGTGCCTGGACGACTAGAAGTGGTGGATGAGGGGCAGCCATATACAGTATTGGTCGATTATGCCCACACGCCTGATAGCTTGAAGAACGTCTTACAAACGGTGCAGGAGTTTGCTATAGGTAAAGTCTTTTGTGTGATCGGCTGTGGAGGAGATAGGGACCGCACCAAACGACCATTGATGGCCCAAATCGCAACAGCGCACGCTGACTATGCGATCCTAACCTCTGATAATCCGCGATCCGAGGAACCCCAAGTGATTCTAAATGATATGAAAAACGGATTGGCTCAGACCGGCACGCCACAAGAGCGGTATACGTGCATTGTTGATCGACAAACAGCCATTGATACAGCGATACAACAGGCCAGTCCCGGAGATATTGTCGTGATTGCTGGGAAAGGTCATGAGACGTATCAACAACTGAAGGATGAAACAATCCATTTTGATGATCGAGAAGTCGCTCGTCAAGCAATCCAAAACAACAAGAAGTAAAGGGGGGATAGCGGATGTTTTCAGTACTTTTATTAACAATACTGGCGGCATTTCTGATTGTTTTTTTACTCGCGCCATTGTTTATACCTGTTCTTCATCGATTAAAGTTCGGTCAGAGCATAAGAGATGAAGGGCCTCAGTCACATCAGCAAAAAGCGGGTACACCAACGATGGGAGGAAGCATCATCTTACTTGCGCTGATATTTACCGTCATTAAGTTTGCTGATCATACGGTGGAGATCTTTTTGCTCATGCTCGTTACACTGGGATACGGCTTAATCGGATTTTTAGATGATTTTATAAAGATATACTTTAAGAGAAACCTTGGTTTGACAGCCAAACAGAAGCTTTTCGCCCAATTAATGATTGCACTCATTTTTTACTATTTTCTCATACAAAATGGTCACTCAACTGAAGTGTTTATCCCAGGGACATCATACGGTTTAGATTTAGGGTGGATATACTTTCCGTTCTTAATCGTGATGTTGGTGGGGGCTTCGAACGCTGTTAATCTCACTGACGGTTTAGATGGGCTCCTCTCAGGAACGGCCGCTATCGCTTTTGGTGCTTATGCTGTGTTAGCGTGGCGATTTTCTGAACCTGAAGTGGCGATTTTTAGTGCCGCTATCGTTGGCACCGTCCTTGGTTTCCTCGTGTATAACGCTCATCCCGCTAAAGTATTTATGGGAGATACGGGTTCCCTAGCGCTAGGTGGCGCGATAGCAGCCATCGCCATCCTAACTAAAACTGAATTATTACTCGTGATTATCGGCGGTGTTTTCGTTATTGAAGCACTATCTGTGATGATTCAGGTCGTTTCCTTCAAAACAAGAGGGAAAAGAATCTTTAGAATGAGTCCTATTCACCATCACTTTGAGTTAGGTGGCTGGTCAGAGTGGAAGGTTGTTGTCGTGTTCTGGCTAAGTGCGATTGGTTTTGCCGGACTCGGAATATATTTAGAGGTGTTTATGTAATGAGAGATGAAGCAATCGTCAACTACCAACAACAACATATCCTTGTGCTAGGTTTGGCCAAAAGTGGACGTACTGTGGCCAAACTTTTGTTGCGTTTAGGCGCAAAAGTAACCGTTAACGAGCGGAAGGAACGCCATGATTGCGAGGGGGTTACCGAACTAGAAGAGTGTGGTGCTCGTGTGGTTTGCGGTGGTCACCCGTTATCACTTTTAGAAGAAGACGTCAGCCTTATCGTTAAAAATCCTGGCATTCCTTTCGACATCCCCTTCTTACAACAGGCTGAAAAGAAGGGCATTCCCGTTATGACCGAAGTGGAGATCGCCTACCAATTGTCTGAAGCCCCTATCATTGGCATCACCGGAACAAACGGAAAAACGACAACCACAACCTTAATCTATGAAATGTTAAAAGATAATCGTCATGACCCTCTCATTGCGGGCAATATTGGCACTGTTTTGTCTGAAGTGGCCTCAGAAGCGACGGATGAACAAGTTATCGTGGCTGAACTGAGTAGTTTTCAGCTCCTAGGCACCTTGAAATTCCGTCCTATTATTGCCTTAATGTTGAACTTATATGATGCTCATCTGAACTATCATCACACGAGGGCGCACTATGTTGCCTCTAAAGGCAAAATATTTAAGAACCAAACGGAAAAAGACATCGCTGTTCTTAATGCTGATCAGAATGACGTCGTCCAATTCCGACGTGAAATCAGAAGTGATATCGTCTGGTTTAGCATGGAGAGTGAAGTGTCTAAAGGATGCTATTTAAGCGATGGCCGAATTGTATATAAAAACACTCAGCGTGAGATAGAAATCATTTTACCGATTTCCGAAGTGGCACTTATAGGTAGACATAACCTTCAAAATGTTATCGCAGCCGTCTCTGTTGCAAAAGCAGCGGGTGCACATTCAGAACGCATACGCGAAGTATTACGCACGTTTCAAGGCATTAAGCATCGCCTACAGTTCGTACGCGAGCTAAAAGGGGTACGTTACTATAACGATTCTAAAGCGACGAATGCGCAGGCGACGCGTATGGCGCTAGAATCATTTAACAACAATATCATACTGATCGCGGGTGGATTGGACCGTGGAGAAGATTTTAAAGAATTACATACACGTTTGGCTCACTGTGTAAAAGGCGTTGTGGCCTACGGACAGATTGCCAAAAAGATAACGGAAGTGGCTAAGGAAGCAGGGGTAAAGGACGTGATGATGGTCGATAATGTTAAGGATGCAGTCACTGAAGCATCCGTTATCGCACAAACAGGGGACACTGTTCTCTTATCTCCAGCAGCTGCGAGCTGGGACCAGTTTGCTTCATTTGAAGAGAGAGGAGACATGTTTATCCAATCTGTGCATAATCTTTAGATAAGGGGACAACTTACCCCAAATCTAGTGACACAGAGGTGTATGTCCATGGCCAAAGCACGTTCTGCTCCAGATTTTTTACTCATTTTTTCAACTTTATCCATACTTAGTATTGGAATACTGATGGTGTATAGTGCCAGTGCCATTCTGTCTTATCACAAGTACGACGACTACTTCTTTTTTGCAAAGAGACAGTTGTTATTTGCTGGGCTTGGTCTTATATTAATGTATGCTGTCATGAACATAGATTATTGGGTTTGGAAAAGGTGGGCCAAGATAGGCTTACTCATGTGCTTTGCCCTTCTTGTACTCGTTTTGATCATTGGGGTGGAAAGAAACGGATCTAAAAGCTGGCTAGGGGTTGGCGCTTTTTCTGTCCAGCCCTCAGAGTTTATTAAGATTTGTATGATTATATTTTTGGCTAAGTTTTTATCTGAACATCAAAAGAAAATAGTTGAATTTCGTCGCGGTATCGTACCGCCCCTTTTTATTGTGTTTTTGGCGTTTGGTCTCATCATGCTACAGCCGGATTTAGGAACAGGGACGGTTATGGTCGGTACATCCATCGTGATGATATTCATTGCTGGGGCCAGACTATTACACCTTGCCGGGTTGGCCATGCTTGGTCTGATCGGTTTTGCAGCCTTAGTCATCGCAGCCCCGTATCGAATTGCAAGAATTACCGCTTTTCTTGATCCGTGGCAAGATCCTTTAGGAGCGGGGTTTCAAGTCATACAATCCTTATATGCCATTGGACCGGGCGGCTTGCTAGGGTTAGGGTTGGGTATGAGTAGACAAAAATTTTACTATCTACCGGAACCACAAACGGATTTCATATTTGCCATACTGGCAGAGGAACTTGGCTTTATCGGTGGTACTACCGTTTTATTGCTATTTACGTTATTATTGTGGAGAGGAATGAAGGTAGCCATCACAGCACCAGACTTATACGGTAGCTTGCTGGCAGCCGGTATTGTGAGTATGATTGCCATCCAAGTGATTATTAATATAGGCGTTGTGACAGGAATGTTTCCCGTAACGGGTATAACGTTACCTTTTCTGAGCTACGGGGGTTCTTCCCTCACCTTAATGCTCATTGCAGTAGGTATTCTATTAAACATTTCTCGATACGCTCGATAAAGGAGTGAAACGATGAGAGTACTCATTTCTGGTGGCGGAACTGGGGGACATATTTATCCAGCTCTGTCTATCCTAAAAGAGGTTAGAAGAAGAGAACCGGACTCTCATTTTCTATATATAGGGACGGAAAAAGGCTTAGAGGCAAGTATTGTACCTAAAACGGACGTGCCATTTAAGACCATTGACATTACTGGATTTAAACGCAAACTATCGTTCGATAACGTAAAGACTGTCCTTAGATTTCTGAGGGGGGTACGACGATCTAAGGCGTACATCCGAGATTTTCAGCCAGATATTGTGATCGGTACGGGGGGCTACGTATGTGGCCCCGTCGTTTTTGCAGCAGCAAAGCTGGGTATTCCGACTTTAATCCATGAACAAAATGTCATTCCAGGTTTAACGAACAAGTTTTTGGCACGCTACACAACAGCGGTCGCTACCTCATTTGCGGGATCTTTGCCCTATTTTAAGCATGAAAATGTAAAGGTCACAGGGAACCCTAGAGCAACTGAAGTACGAGAAGCTGATCCTAAGGAAGGACGACGGTCGCTAAACATTCCTAGCGATAAAAAAGTGATACTTATTGTCGGTGGCAGTCGTGGTGCGAAGGCGATTAATCAAGCGTTTATGGATATGGTTCCCCGCTTACAAGAGATGAAGGATACACATTTTGTATATGTCACAGGAGAAGTCCATTACGAAGAAGTACAACAAACGTTGCGACAGTTTGATTTAGAGGATATGCCCTTAACAGTCAAACCGTTTATCTATGATCTGCCACATGTACTCGCCAGTACGGATCTTATTGTGAATCGGGCTGGGGCGTCTTTTCTTGCTGAGATTACGTCTCTCGGCATTCCATCAATTCTTGTCCCATCGCCGTATGTGACCAATAACCATCAGGAGAAGAATGCCCGCTGGTTGGAGAAAGAAGGTGCGGCAAAGGTCATTTTGGAGGACGAGTTAACAGGCCAAAGCCTGTACGATATGATTAATCAGATGATGAAAAACGAAGAAGAACAGATAGATATGAAACAAGCAGCACAGCGACTTGGGAAACCCTTAGCGTCATCGGACATCTATGAGTGGATGCAACGCTTAATACAATCCTAATCTTTATTGTTAGGCGTCTGTCACACTACATTTAGATCAGGCATACAATATCCTAGACGTGACAGACAACAGATCCCAAGCAGCGTTCATATGAGGAGGTTTCCAATGAGCGATATAGCAATACAACTACAAGAGGCGAACGTGGGAAAAGTGTGGGTGAATGAACCACTAGCAAACCATACGACTTGGAAGATCGGTGGTCCTGCAGATCTATTGGTACAACCAAATGATAAAGAAGGGCTCATTACATGTATGCGCATCGTGCAAGAGCATCAAATGCCATATCGTGTGATTGGGAAAGGTTCCAATCTACTTGTGCGGGACGGTGGCATACGTGGTGTGGTAATTAAGATGGGGGAAGGACTCGACCACTTGAGAATAGAAGGTGATCGAGTGACAGTTGATGCAGGCTACTCGTTTATTAAATTAGCGACTATTGTAGCCAGACATGGCTTAACTGGACTAGAGTTTGCAGGAGGTATACCTGGTACTGTTGGAGGAGCCGTCTATATGAATGCAGGCGCTCATGGGTCTGATGTTTCACGTATATTACATTCAGCTGAGGTTATTTTTGACGATGGTCAACTTGAAACCCTTAGTAATGAAGCATTGCATTTTTCATATAGAACCTCACTACTTCAAGAGGAACGCAAAGGTGTCTGTCTTCAGGCCACGTTTCAACTGAAAGAAGGTCACACACAAACGATCAAAGATGAATTATCGAAACATAAGGAATACCGTAGAGAGACGCAGCCTTTGCAACAACCTTGTTGCGGTAGTGTTTTTAGAAACCCTAAACCATATTCGGCCGGCCAGCTTATAGAGGAAGCTGGATTGAAAGGGGTTCAAGTTGGAGGGGCCCAAGTATCACTCATGCATGCCAACTTCATCGTCAATTTAGGAAACGCTACAGCGAAAGACGTCCTTACCTTAATAGACCATATTCAAACGATCATTAAGAAGAAATATGGTGTAGATATGCATCCTGAAGTTCAGGTGGTGGGTGAGGGGTAAACCGGAGGTGAAACATGGCATCATTTATCATCAAAGGTGGTCTGCCTCTCTCAGGAGAGTTAAGAATACACGGTGCAAAGAATGCAGCATTACCCATATTAGCTGCGAGCATCTTAGCATCTGGAGAACAAGAAATCTCCGATGTGCCAAAACTTCTTGATATTAGAGTCATGATAGAGATACTCAATCATTTAGGTGTAAAGGTCACTCACAAGGATCACACAGTGAGCTTACAAACCTCTACTTTATCTTCAACAAGAATACCTGAACCACTCATGGGTAAAATGAGGTCCTCTATATTTCTCATGGGTCCACTACTAGCAAAATATGGGGAAGTGACAATTTCACGCCCCGGGGGATGTGCAATAGGTGAAAGGCCTATTGATATTCATTTGGATGGACTTAAGAAATTAGGAGCAGATATTATTGAGTCCCATGGCACGATATCATGTCGGGCACGTCAGTTAACCGGCGCACAGATTTTTCTTCGTTTTCCTAGCGTTGGTGCAACAGAGAATCTTATGATGGCTGCCAGTTTAGCCAAAGGCACCACCACAATTTCTAATGCAGCTAGAGAGCCCGAAATTGTGGATTTACAAGATTATCTTAATGTGATGGGAGCCCGGGTGCGAGGTGCTGGCACAGATCAAATCATCATCGAGGGGGTTGAACATCTCACCCCTGTATCATATAAGATTATTCCTGACAGAATTATTGCAGGAACTCTACTGATTGCTACAGCAATTACACGGGGAGAAGTTGCCCTAACTAATGTAAGAGCTGAACATCTCCAGGCGCTTTTAACAAACTTGCAAACGAGTGGTATTGAAATCAGAACGTATAATGATATAATGACATTAAAAGTAAGTAGGGGTTTACGCTCCATAGATCTAATTGAAACAGATCCGCACCCTGGTTTTCCAACAGACCTCCAAGCCCTGATGATGGCCTACCTTTCGACTGTTGAGGGAACATCAGTCGTAAAAGAGAAGGTATTTGAAGGTCGATTTAGACACGTTGATGAATTAAATCGAATGGGTACGAATATCTCAACCGATCTTAACCGTGCCTATATCCGAGGCGTTAGTCGACTATCTGGAGCGATGGTTGAAGCGACTGACTTAAGAGCCGGAGCGGCACTTGTGATAGCTGGGTTAAAAGCCGAAGGAGAAACGATAGTAGAAAATATTCATCATATCGATCGAGGATATGAAAAATTAGAAGGTATGTTGCAGGCTCTAGGAGCCGATATAAGGCGATCTGATGAATCTTAAAACGGCATATATAATATGCCGTTTTTTTAAAGGGATGGAAGGGACAAGAATGAACAAGCACAATGACAATGTCATATATGATCGTAGAATGCCGACGATACAAAAACAACACAAGCCGAAAAGAAATAAATTATTTATATTTCTCATCTTCCTCTTTTTTTTAATGATCTTATTATTGATTTATTTTCAATCCCCTTTTTCAAAGATTAAGGAGCTAAACGTAGAAGGTCATCAATTACTGACGAGAGAGCAAGTCCTAGCGTATGCCCAGCTTGATGAAGGGCTTTCTTTTTATAATTTTAGCACGTCGACCGTACAAGAACGGTTAGAAGAACGTGTTGAGGTACATACGGCACGCGTGGAGCGAACGTTTCCTAACCAAGTATCTATTATCGTAGAAGAGCATCGCCATATCGCTTTTTGGTATCAGGAACAAAAGTTATATCCTATTATAGCCACAGGACATATTTTATTGCAGCGCGAATGGCAGGAACAAAGGGTTCAGTATCCCATTCTGAGTGGCTGGCCGAACAAAGAGGGAGTCCTAGAATTAAGCCAAGAATTGAATAAACTACCGGCTACGATATTAGAAACCATATCGGAAATAAACCTTACACCTATTGTTTCTGATCCTTATCGACTCACATTATATATGGATGATGGAAACGAGGTTCGTACATCGATTAGAAAGTTTGCTGAACACGTGAGCTGGTACCCCTCCTTAGTTGAACAAAGACGTTCGGAAGGACTGAAAAGCGAGGGCATTTATCATTTATTTGATGGTAAGTGGTATGAAGATCCCGCTCAAACCATAGACAATAGTGAAGAGGACCCGACGGAATAAGGGGCTTTAAGAGACCTTAATGTCTAAGGTCTTAGGTTTATACCGCCAAGCATGTTACGTAACCTTGATAGAAAGGACAATCATGATGAAAATCAAACGTATTCATGTTTACTTGACGATCGTAAGTTTATGTGCAGGTTTTCTACTCTCGTTTTCTTATCAGTACACAAAGCAGACAGAGACGCAAAAGATCCCCCAGCACCGTTATTGGCTTGAAGAAGATCAACTTAGAGAGACGTTGACGGAGGTGCAAAAGGAAAATCAAGAGCTAGAGAAACAATTACGGGACATACAGCAACGCATTGTTGAAAAGGAAGAACGGATCTCCGTTCAGGAGGACGCGATTTCAGCCACTCAGAAAGAACTCGAAAGGATGCGTCTTCTTGCTGGGGTTAGTGACGCCACAGGACCCGGTGTCACTATTCGAATGGAAGATGCAGAGTATGCCAGTGATGCTCAAAACCCAAATGACTATATCATACATGAGCAGGACGTAAGAAGAGTCGTCAATGAGTTATTGGCAGCAGGGGCAGAGGGAATCAGTATTAACGGGCAACGTGTGACTCATTTAACAGGTATCCGATGTGTTGGCCCAACGATTATCGTTAATGGTGTTAAATCCACAGCCCCGTTTGAAATAACAGCTGTGGGAGATTCAGAAACGCTATATCAGGCTTTATATCTACCAGGCGGTGTCGTCGACTCGTTACAATCATGGGATATTACTGTCAATGTGGAGAAACAAAACGAAGTGATCATTCCGGCATACATAGGCGAAGCATAAGGAAGGGATTGCGATGGGGAAAAAAATATGTCCAGTGACACTGATGATGACGGGGATATGCATCGTAATCGGGTTCATGATCGCCATACAATTCCAGACAAACCAGGATTATCAGTATACAGACACGAGAGATATGAACGAGATTCGCGTCAGTTTGCAAAGAGAAAGAGAACGGTCAGAGTTTCTTTTACAAGAGATATCAAAGCATGACCAATTACTATATGAATATGAGATGTCCATGAACAGAGAAGACAGGATTACAGATATAATGGAACAGGAACTAGAGCGCTTAAGAAAAATAGGTGGATTTGAAGATATTGTCGAGGAAGGTTTTGTGATACGAATCACTTCAGTAGAGGGAGAAAAATGGCAAGACATGCATTCTCTTTTAATATATGATGAGGATTTGCGTTTTGTGGTAAACGAATTAAATGCCTATGGAGCAAAAGCTATTGCCATTAATAATCAAAGGCTCATGAGTACATCAGCCATCAGAAATGTGGGAGATAAAATTTTAGTCAATACGGTACCCATTCAACCTCCATATGAAATCAAAGTGATAGGTGAACACAGCATATTGATACCTGCCCTAAAACTAGCAGGTATTGAACAATACTTTATGGTTGCCAACTATGAAGTGTCGTTTGAAGTAGAGGATGAAATACGTGTGCCAGGTTTTAGACAGCGTGTCCAACTCCACCACATGGAACCAGTGAAGGAGGAAAGCGAATAATGTGGCTACCTATTGTCGGTTTATTGATTGGGATTGCTTTCGGCCTCTACTCAAATGTCACAATTCCCCCAGAGTACATGCATTATTTGTCCATTGCTGTCTTGGCTGCTTTGGATACCCTTTTTGGTGGCTTGCGAGCGCACTTACAATCGAACTTTGATATTACTGTATTCGTCAGTGGGTTCTTTTTTAATACGTTACTGGCAGGCGGTTTGGCTTTCCTAGGTATTTATCTAGGGATCGATTTGTATTTGGCCGCTATATTTGCTTTCGGAGTCCGTCTCTTTAACAATATGGCCATCATTAGGAGAATATTATTCCACAGACTATCAAGTGGAAAGCAACAAGATATATAATCAATTTCCAAAATTGACCAGTGTGCTGCGCTTTGATGAAATCACCCAAAAAAAATAATAAAAAATTTAGTTATAAAAAAGGGAAATGCCTAGTTATGTTGAATTACATTAAAGATACGTATAACAATGATCTTTTAAGTGACAATATGTTAACCATGATCGTGTGCATCACAATGAATGTTGTGTTTTTATTACATGAAGGAGGTGCCAAGGCTTGAACACCAATGACTTTGTTGTCAGTTTAGACATCGGTACATCCAAGGTTCGCGTGATTATTGGAGAATTAAGTAATAGCTCTATCAACATTATCGGTGTGGGCTCAAGTGAGTCAGAGGGAATTAAGAAAGGGGCTATTGTCGATATAGATTTAACAGTACAATCCATTCGACGCGCTGTTGAAAGTGCTGAACGTATGGTCGGGATCACCATTGAACAGATATTTGTTGGCATCACAGGTAACCATATACATTTACAGCCAAGCCAAGGCGTTGTTGCTGTATCCAGTGAAGATCGCGAAATTGGAGAAGAAGATATCATTCGGGTCATTGAAGCATCTAAAGTGGTTGCTATACCCCCAGAAAGAGAAATTATAGACGTTGTACCAAAACAATTTATTGTAGACGGATTGGACGGCATATCCGACCCGAGTGGTATGATCGGCGTTAGGCTTGAGATGGAAGGCACAATTATCACCGGTTCTAAAACCGTCATTCATAATCTCGTACGTTGTATCGAACGGGCAGGTCTCTCTATTTCTGGTATTTTTCTCCAACCGCTAGCAGCGAGTTCCTTAGCCTTAACCAAGGATGAGAAATCTATTGGCGTTGCCTTAGTCGACATAGGCGCGGGCCAAACCACTGTTTCCGTATTTGAACATGGTGCGCTCGTCGCAGCTGAGATGATCCCTATAGGCGGAGAATACATAACAAATGATATCGCGATTGGATTACGGACGACAACCGACACTGCTGAAAAGATTAAGTTGAAGCATGGTTGTGCTTTTATTGATGATGCGTTAGAAGACGATATATTCAGAGTACCTAAAATTGGTACTCAAGCTGAACGTGAGGTCAGTCAGGTTGACCTCGCTCATATTGTTGAACCGCGTGTAGCTGAAATGTTTGAGTTAATTGATGACAAGCTAAAAAAATTAGGTTACCAAGACATCCCCGGAGGGTATGTACTTACAGGAGGGGTTGTCAGCATGCCGGGCGTTTTAGAACTATCCAAATATGTTCTTAACCACCCTGTGAGAGTGGCCATTCCAGATTATATTGGTGTGCGAGAGCCTCAATACACCACTGGTGTTGGCATTATAAAATACGCCTATCAACAGATTCGTCGTCACCAAAAGGAAGTTGCAGCAGCCGCATCTCCTTCTAATACCAACAAAAAAGCAGCCATGGAAAAGCATCAGCCGACTGAACAAAAAGAGACGGTGACAGATAAAGTGAAAAGTTGGTTCAAAGAATTTATCTAAAAATCGAAACGATCTCATAGTCGCAGGACGATGATAGTTAGGAGGAACAACGATGTTAGAATTTGATATGGATATGCAATCATTAGCTCAAATTAAAGTGATCGGTGTAGGTGGTGGCGGTAGTAATGCTGTTAATCGTATGATTGAAAACGGCGTACAAGGTGTCGATTTCATTGCAGTCAATACGGATGCCCAGGCACTACACTTATCAAAAGCGGAGCACCGACTACAAATCGGAGAGAAACTCACACGCGGGCTTGGGGCAGGAGCAAACCCGGAAGTAGGCAAAAAAGCTGCTGAAGAAAGCCGTGAACAACTTGAAAGTGTATTAAAAGGTGCGGATATGGTGTTTGTTACGGCTGGAATGGGAGGGGGAACTGGAACTGGAGCTGCCCCCGTGATCGCCGAAGTAGCTAAGGAACTTGGTGCGCTTACAGTGGGCGTTGTGACTCGGCCTTTCACATTTGAAGGGAGAAGGAGATCAACACATGCACACGCTGGAATAGAAGCGCTAAAAGAAAAAGTGGACACCCTCATCGTCATCCCAAATGACCGTCTTTTAGAGATCGTAGATAAAAATACACCTATGTTAGAAGCATTTAGAGAAGCTGATAACGTGTTACGACAAGGGGTACAAGGTATTTCTGACCTCATCGCTGTTCCTGGGCTTATTAACCTAGATTTTGCTGATGTGAAAACAATCATGACTGAAAAAGGATCTGCCTTAATGGGAATCGGGGTTGCCACTGGTGAAAGCCGGGCAACAGAGGCCGCTAAGAAAGCGATCTGCTCACCATTATTAGAAACGTCTATCGATGGGGCTAAAGGTGTCTTAATGAACATTACTGGTGGCTCTAACCTTTCCCTGTACGAGGTTAATGAAGCGGCCGATATTGTCGCTTCCTCTTCAGACCCCGAGGTCAATATGATTTTCGGTGCCGTCATTAACGAAGAGCTGAAGGATGAAATCGTGGTGACCGTGATCGCCACTGGGTTTGAGGAGGCTCAGGCACAACAGCCTGGCAATCGAGTGGGAGGCGGACTAGCAGGAAAAGCCGCCCCACAACAACAACAACAACAGCAACAGCCAAAAGTTGAAACTGAAAATGTCAAAGGACAATATGGTGGAGGCACGACATCGTTTGATGAAAGTGACCTTGATATCCCTACCTTTTTAAGAAATCGAAATAGACGGTAACAGATACTGAATCTGTCCGCATTGTCATATAAGTAATACTGTTGTGAAAAGGTTCTAGCTACGGACGACGTGGCTAGAACCTTTTTTCATTAACAAGGCACATTTCTATTTTGAGCTGAATATGGTGTACACATAGGCATTAACCTAGCATATAGAAACAGAGGATAGGGGTGGTGATTGACGTGTGTGGCATAACAGGGTGGATTGATTGGCGAGAGAACATTTCTAACCGTGAACCAACGTTACATCACATGGCTTTACAGTTATCAAAAAGAGGACCCGATGCACTCAATACGTTTATATCAACTCATGTTGGCTTTGGACATACTCGACTGGTTGTCGTGGATCCAGATGGCGGTTGTCAACCGATGAGACGCACGTTTCAGGAGCACGAATACACGATCGTCTACAACGGTGAACTGTATAATACTGAGGACCTGCGCAAAGAATTAATGCTCAAAGGACATACGTTTCAATCTCATTCAGACACAGAAGTATTAGTGACTTCCTATATTGAATGGGGACCGTCTTGTGTAGAGAAACTAAATGGGATTTTTGCCTTTGCCATTTGGGATGAAAAAGAACAACGTGTATATCTAGCGAGGGACAGATTAGGTGTAAAACCTCTTTTCTTCGCAAGACAGGAGAGCAGGTTACTTTTCGGTTCGGAAATCAAAGCGTTACTCGCTCATCCAGCTATAAGTCCAAATATTGACAGAGAGGGTATAGCTGAGGTTCTAGGTTTAGGCCCGTCGAGAACCCCGGGTCACGGGGTTTTTAAGGGAATAGATGAACTTCGTCCTGCGCATTATATGATCTTTGATCGACAAGGACTACAAATCAAAAGATATTGGCAAGTTAAAAGCCATCCTCATACGGATAGCTTAGAAGATACGACTGAACGCGTTCGAGCCTTGTTACAAGACGCGATCGAAAGACAGCTCGTGGCCGATGTCCCTGTATGTACTTTTCTTTCGGGTGGTGTTGACTCAAGTGCCATCACAGCTTTTGCGGCTCATTCGTTCCAAAAAGAACGTAAAGGCGTCCTGCATACTTATTCCATAGATTACGCTGATAATGATCGCTTTTTCACAGCAAATGATTATCAGCCCGATTCTGATGAGCCGTTTATCCAAAAAATGTCCTCCTATATAGGGAATCAACACAGTACCAAACTGATTCATATGAACCAGTTAATAGAATATCTTAAAAATGCCGTGCGAGCACGAGATTTACCGGGCATGGCCGATATCGACTCGTCTTTACTATGGTTTTGTGAACAGGTGAGAGCAGAAGCGACCGTCGCCTTATCTGGTGAATGTGCCGATGAGATCTTTGGAGGTTACCCATGGTTCCATGATGAGGAATTAATGGCCCGTGAAGGTTTTCCGTGGATGCATGCTTTAGAAGAAAGGCAACGTTTGCTGAAGCATGATTGGCACAAGAGATTAGACCTAAAAGAATACGCAAAAAGTCAATACAACAAATCTCTTGCTGAAGTACCTAGGTTAGAAGGTGAGACACCACAAGAAGCAAGACGCAGAGAGTTGTTTTACCTGAACGTGATTTGGTTCATGACAACGTTATTAGATCGGAAAGATAGAATGAGTATGGCAGCTAGCCTTGAAGTTCGTGTCCCTTTTGCTGATCATCGATTAATTGAATACGTATGGAATATTCCTTGGGAAATGAAAATGGTCGATCAGAAGGAAAAAGGCATTTTACGCCGAGCATTGAGAGGGGTATTGCCCGATGAGGTTCTCTATCGTAAAAAAAGCCCTTACCCTAAGACACACCACCCCGAATATACTGCTGCGGTGAGGGCTTGGCTAGAGAAGATCATTGACGACAAAGATTGTCGTATATTGGAAATCATGGACCGTCAAGCCATTGAAGATTTGATACAGAGCCATGGCACAAAGTTTAAACGTCCGTGGTTTGGTCAATTAATGACAGGACCTCAAGTAATGGCCAATATCTGTCAGATCGACACCTGGCTACGAGCGTATGATATTAATATCGACACAGCGTAATTGTAAGACTACAGCATAAATGACACACGTTCAATACTAAAAGACCTGTTGTGTGGAATAAAACACAACAGGTCTTTTCATTTGGTGCCCTGCAAACGGATAGTACTGCTAGATCTGATGTGGTGCTTTAATCGTTAACATAGATAAACCGTGCTCAAGGATTTCCGCCGCTTTATACGCTAAGGTTAGCTTTGCCTGTTGCTCCGCTTCGTCCTCTACAAAGAAACGCTCGTTAGCATAATAACGGTTGAATAATTGACAGATGTCTAAGAGATACTTCGCCACTTGGGAAGGATCATTTTTTTTCGTTGTTTCCACTAGGACCTGTGGATACTGCTCAATAGCAAAGATAATGTCCCAAGCAAGGTCGGATTGATAGACGGCATGGGGCGTACTTTCAAAAGTGTCGGAACCTGCCCGTCTTAATAAACTTCTCATTCTTGCGTGTGTGTATTGGACGTAAGGCCCTGTTTTGCCTTCAAAATTAAAGGCTTCATCCCACTTAAAGTCGATCTCATGTGTACGATGGTGTTTCAAATCGTTAAAGACGATGGCGCCGACACCAATCGCTTCAGCGACTTCATCTTTATTCTCCAGACTAGGATTTTTCTCTTCTACAATATATTTCGCTTTATCAATGGCAGCGTTGAGAACTTCATCTAGAAGGACTCCTTTTCCTTTACGAGTCGAGCCCACTTCACCTTCAATTTTCATAATACCGAAGGGGAGATGTTCACAAGACTGTCCAAACTCGTAGCCCATCTTCTCAACAACAGAGAAGACCTGCTGAAAGTGTAACGCTTGTCTCTGATCGACGACATATAACATCTTTTCCGGATTAAACTTCTTGCCACGATATAGTGCAGCGGCGATATCTCTTGTGGCATAAATGGATGTTCCGTCACGTTTTTGGATAATACACGGTGGGATATTCTGTTCATCCAGAGAAACAACGAGAGCCCCTTCACTCTCTTCAAGTAAGTCTTTTTCCTTCAGTTCAGCGAGTACGTCATCCATCTTGTTGGAATAAAAACTTTCACCTAACACATGATCAAATTCCACGCCGAGAAGATCGTATATTTTATTAAATTCTTTTAGGCTCTCTTCCCCGAACCATTTCCATAAGCGTACGGCCTGCTCGTCGCCGTCTTCTAACTTTTTAAACCACGCCCGTCCTTCGTCCTCGAGACTTGAATCATTTTCTGCCTCTTCATGGAATTTCACATATAATGCGACTAGTTCCGTAATCGGGTCTGCTTTTACTTTCTCCTCGTTACCCCATTTCACATAGGCGGCAATAAGCTTACCAAACTGAGTCCCCCAGTCACCAACGTGGTTGATACGTTCCACTTGATAACCTAACGCACCATACACATTAGCCAGGGCCTGACCGATCATGGTTGAACGGATGTGATAAAGCTTAAAGTGTTTGGCAATGTTAGGTGCGGAATACTCCACAACAATGCTTTTATCTTTGCCGACCTTCACTTCTTCTAATTGTTGATCAATGCGTGTGTTAATGACCTTAGCGGTGTAAGCTTGACGATCAAAGAAGAAGTTAACATAAGGACCCGCTTGTACGACCTCTTTTATACCGTTTTTTTCAAGGTGTGTAGCGTCCAGTTTGGAGACGATATCCTCTGCAATTTTAGGTGGTGCCTGGCGATAGACCTTTGCCAATTGAAAGCATGGAAAAGCAACGTCCCCCTGTTCACGGGTAGGGGGCGTTTCTAGCAGTTGTGTCATGTTGTCTATAGGTAAATCGACGACACCCTTCAAAACCTCAACGACCTGTTGTTTCATATGCAATCCTTCCTAACGTAAAGAATCAGTTCTACTAAGCTTTTATTATACATAACATGGAAAAGTTCGACAACATAACTAGAATGGATTCGCTAAAAAAATTGAGGACAAGTAGGCAAGATTCAACAAGTTTTGGAATATAGATAAGATATACTGTGTTCATCCCAAAACAAGGAGCCTGTGAGATGTATTTATATCTCGATCTTATTTGGCTACTCAATTTCTTCATCGACTACTTGCTTTTATGGATGACAGGGTATTTTCGAAAAATCCCCTTAAAAAAGAGCAGATTAGTCCTAGCTTCCGCCATTGGTTCGTCGTACGTGTTTATACTCTTTTTACCACCCTTGAGTTCGTATTATACCTTTTTGAGTAAAATTGTACTCTCCCTGGTCATCGTGAGTGTGGCGTTTGGCTTTGGAAACTTTCAACGTTTTATACAGGCCTTCCTTATGTTTTATTTTGTATCATTTGTCACGGGTGGCGGTATTTTGGCCATCCATTCAATGTTACAAACAAATCATGAAGTCATGCAAGGAATTTTATCGACGCAGTCTGGAGGGGTTGGAGATCCTGTGTCTTGGTTGTTTGTCATCATCGGGTTTATGGCCATGTACGGGCTGACGAAATCCAGATGGCATCAATTAGAGATAACCAAAGCAAAGGAGGGAGTTTTAGCAGACGTGAGGATACGAATGGGAGAGCATGAGATCTCATGTACGGGATTAATTGACACGGGCAATCAGTTACATGATCCGTTAACGAAGATGCCAGTCATGATGCTCCAGTTAGATACCCTCAAGCCGCTCTTACCTGACTCAGTCGTGACGCTTGTAGAACAAGAAAAGGTGGGTGAGTGGCAAGGTGTTGATAGTGAAACGGAGTGGGCTGAACGTTTACGTATTATTCCGTACAGGGGTGTCAGACAAGGACTAGAGTTGATGGCAGCAATTAAGCCTGACAACGTCCAAGTGACGTATGAAGGGAAGACGTATGACGCTTGTCGCGTCCTGATTGGAGTTAACCCCCAGCCCCTATCTCATGATGGGCAATTTGAAGCGATATTGCACCCAGCACAGTTACAAACTCAGGAGAAGGAGGAGGCGATCTAGATGATCAGAAGATGGAAACTAAACATCGTGTTACTTTGGTACAAATTATTACTCTTTCTAGGAATAAAGGCAGAAGAGATTTATTACATAGGAGGAAGCGAAGCTTTACCACCGCCCCTCACTCGTGAAGAAGAGGAACACTTATTATCGAAGTTAAGTACAGGTGATGAGGCTGTTAAATCAATGCTCATCGAGCGTAATTTACGTTTGGTCGTATATATCGCCAGGAAATTTGAGAACACTGGTATCAATATTGAAGATTTGGTGAGTATTGGCACCATCGGTTTAATAAAGGCTGTGAATACTTTTGACCCGGAGAAAAAAATAAAACTGGCCACCTACGCTTCCCGTTGTATCGAAAATGAAATCCTGATGTTCCTCAGACGCAATAACAAAATTAGAAGTGAAGTTTCCTTTGACGAACCACTTAATATAGACTGGGATGGCAACGAACTTCTCTTGTCAGATGTGATGGGTACAGAGAATGACACTATATACAGAGGCATTGAAGAAGAAGTGGATAAAAAACTCTTATACAAAGCGTTACAAAAACTCACTGAGCGAGAAAAGGTCATTATGGAACTACGGTTTGGATTAGCAGACGGGGAGGAGAAAACACAAAAAGATGTGGCTGACATGTTAGGGATATCCCAATCGTACATCTCTCGTTTAGAAAAGCGAATCATTAAACGTTTGAGAAAAGAATTTAATAAAATGATTTAGCGCATCTTTAAATATAAAGAAAATTTTCACATGCTAAGACAGAAAAAATTTTACCCTTGAAAAACCACCGCTAGACGTTTGATTTGGACGTGTATGCCCGTTTGACAACTGCATAAATTTTCCCCCTGAGGAGATACTTAACAATAACTTGGCACCAACATCAGGAGGGAATGACAGATGACAAGAAACAAAGTAGAAATCTGCGGAGTGGACACGTCCAAATTACCCGTTTTAAAAAACAAAGAGATGCGTGAACTTTTTGTTCAACTACAGAGTGGAGATTATTCAGCCAGGGAAAAGCTAGTGAATGGGAATTTAAGACTGGTGTTAAGTGTCATTCAACGCTTTAATAATCGTGGAGAGTATGTAGATGACCTGTTCCAAGTCGGTTGTATAGGACTTATGAAATCCATCGATAACTTTGACCTTAGTCAGAATGTTAAATTCTCTACCTATGCAGTACCCATGATTATAGGGGAAATTCGCCGATATTTGCGAGATAATAACCCTATTCGCGTGTCTCGTTCCTTGCGAGATATCGCATATAAAGCGTTACAAGTTCGAGATAACCTAACGAACCTACACAGTCGTGAACCTACAGTGAATGAAATATCTGAGGAGTTGAATGTACCCAAAGAAGACGTGGTTTTCGCCTTGGATGCCATTCAAGATCCAGTGTCACTATTTGAACCGATTTATCATGACGGGGGCGATCCCATTTTCGTCATGGACCAGATTAGTGACGAGAAGAACAAGGATATCCAATGGGTAGAGGAAATCGCCCTTAAAGAAGCGATGCACCGTTTAAATCACAGAGAGAAAATGATCCTGTCTATGCGTTTTTTCGAAGGCAAAACGCAAATGGAAGTGGCTCAAGAGATAGGCATTTCTCAAGCGCAAGTCTCACGATTAGAGAAAGCCGCCATCTCCCAAATGCAAAAACATGTACAAACCTAATGAAAAAGGACATTTTTTAACACCCGTACATATACTAGTATAAAGTGATGGTACAGGTGGGATTCCAATGTTGAAAATATCAGAGTTCCAAACCAAGGATGTCGTGAACGTCATGGACGGCAGTAAACTAGGTACTGTAAGTGATCTGGAGATCAACTTAAAACATGGCCGTGTTGATGCAATTGTGTGTCCAGGACCAGGAAAGTTTTTTGGCTTATTCTCTAGTGGGCAAGATATCGTGATCCCGTGGAACCAAATTGTAAAAATAGGGTCAGATGTGATCCTTGTCAGACTAGATGAGACACCGTATGCGTTGGACGATAATGAGTCAAAACACAAGGAGGAACATCACGACCCTCCAGTCTATCGTCCATACTCACATGGAACGTAAAAACGTTACCCCCAGCGGGTAACGTTTTATTTGTTTTATTTTATTATACTCACCTTCCCATAAAATATTGTCTGTGGTTTCTTATTGAGAGTTATGATTGCATTCTGTATGATTGAGAGAGAAACAGTGGAAAGGGGATAGAGACATGGGAATGGAACCGTTTCAACTTAAAGATCAGCAAGGGACGCATATGACAATTCCTTCACTTGAGGAAAGATTCCCATGGTTAATGGCTGGAATCACCACACGACATGGTGGTGTGAGTCACTCCCCTTACCAATCGCTGAACTGCGCTTTGCATGTAGGGGACCGAGCGGAAGATGTTTTAAATAATAGAAAAAAACTTTTAGACATACATCGCATGCCTACTGATGCATGGACATGTGGTAATCAAGTACATGGAGATCGCCTACATTATGTAAAGTTGAGTGATAGAGGCCGAGGGAGACTCAGTCAGGCAGACGCGATCGATCAAGTCGATGGTCTATATACAGATCAAGCGAACGTTTTTATCGCCTCTTTTTATGCAGACTGTGTGCCCTTATATTTTGTTGCGTCCTCCCACAGGATGATAGGGGTGGCGCATGCCGGGTGGAAGGGAACCGTAGCCAATATTGGCGCTAAGTTAGTTTCAGAATGGCGTCAAAACTTTAACATTCAACCTAGGGAAGTTTTTGCTGTTATAGGCCCTTCTATAGGGCAGTGCTGTTACGAAGTTGATCGCAGAGTGATCGATCAGATACGTACATTAGATAAAAGCAGCGATCAATATGCCATCACCCCCCTTAATAATGATAAGTACCTCCTGGATTTAAAACAAGTGAATGCCGAATCATTGAAAAAAGCAGGAATTCCAGCGGAAAATATAGAAGTATCAACATGGTGTACAGGGTGTCATACCGACTTGTTTTACTCCCACCGGAAGGAAGGCGGACAAACCGGTCGTATGACAGCTTATATGGCATTAAAGGAGGAGGCAACTAGAACGTGACAGTCAAAGAGAATCTTACACGCATACAACAAGAAGTCCAAGCAGCTTGTCAACGTGTCAACAGAGATCCAGATGAAGTAAATATTATTGCCGTCACTAAGTATGTCAGTATAGAAAGGATGCAGGAAGCCTTTGATGCTGGCATCGTCCATATAGGAGAAAATAAAGTGCAACAAGCCGTTCAAAAATGGAACCAACTTTATGAACACGGTGTGTGGCACTTTATCGGCCACTTACAATCTAATAAAGTCAAAGACATTATTGATAAAATGTCGATGATACATTCATTAGATCGTCTATCTTTAGCAAAAGAAATAGAAAAACGAGCAGGTGCTAAAAATATCGTTGTCCCATGTTTCATTCAAGTGAATGTTTCAGGAGAGGAAACCAAACATGGCCTACATCTGGATGAGGTAGAAAGTTTTATTCAGCGTTTAGAGCATTTACCACACATACAAGCGGTCGGCTTAATGACAATGGCCCTCTATGTAGAGGATCCAGAGGAGACGAGACCGATCTTCCGTCAACTAAAGGCATTACAAAAGAGACTCAAAGCCAAACAGTATCCACATGCCCCCTTGAATGAGCTTTCGATGGGCATGTCTAACGATTATGTTGTGGCGATTGAAGAAGGTGCAACCTTTATCAGGCTAGGAACATCTTTAGTCGGAAACGAATTAAAATCATGAGGAGAGTCGATGACGGTGGGAATGATGAATAAACTGATGGATTTTCTAGGCTTAGGTGGAGACCCGTATGAGGCAAAACACGAACATAGAACCATGGAGGATGAGGATTGGGCTGACGAAGAAGAGGAGATGATGCCCCCAAAATCCACAAAGAATAGTAGTCCCCCAAATAATATTGTTCCGTTACAGTCTGTGAAATCACAGATGAAGGTCATATTAATCGAACCCCTTTCATACGATGAGACACAAGAGCTGGCTGATCATATTAGGCAACGTCGCATGATCATTGTCAATCTACATCAGCTAGCCCATGACCAAGCGAAAAGGGTGGTCGACTTTTTAAGCGGAACAGTGTATGCTATAGGGGGAGATATACATAAACTCGGCCATAATATTTTCCTCTGTACAGCTGACAATGTTGATATACAAGGGAACATATCTGAACAATCAGAGGGTGAATTACATTCAAGAATGAGGTGACGTAGACATGTACGCAGTTGCATTACAATTAGTTGATCTGTTTTTTACCATATATACCTTCATGGTATTTGGATATATATTGATGTCATGGCTTCCAAACTTACGAGAATCTGCGCTAGGTGAAATTCTAGGAAAATTTGTGGAACCTGTGCTGGCGCCGTTTCGCAAGATTATTCCCCCACTAGGTATGATTGATATTTCTCCTATCGTCGCACTCATCGCATTACGCTTTGCACGTATGGGTGCAGAGTCTCTCGTGCACATGATTTTCGGGGGTTAATGATGAGCTTCTATGACCATTTTCGGCCCGAGGAGCACGCCTTCGTTGAGAAGGTGGCCGATTGGGCCGATATCGTTCAAGAGAGATATCAACGTCGACTAACCAATTTCCTAGACCCTCGAGAGCAGTTTATCGTTCAATCGGTTGTGGGTCGATTAGCTGATATTAACGTATCGTTCTTTGGGGGTTACGAACAATCGGAGCGCAAACGGGCGTTAATATACCCGGAGTATGATGAGGTGTCACCTGAAGATTTTCAAGTGACACTTCTTTCTATTGAACAGGACGTCAATGTGTCCCACCGGGATGTACTCGGGTCATTACTCGGTATTGGCTTAAAAAGAGAAAAGTTTGGAGATATTCTCATCGCTGATTCACACAAACAATTACTCGTGGCTGGGGATATAGCTGATTACGTATTAGGGCATTTCCATCAAGTCTCCCGATATCACGTGACCTTACAAACGCATCATCTAGACGAGCTTGTACCGCCGTCAGATCCTTGGCAATCATTTGATCGTACTGTGAGCTCTTTACGCTTAGATGTCATTTTATCAGAGCTGTTACCCTTATCTCGTTCAAAGGTGACAACATTAATTAAAGGCAAAAAGGTCAAAGTGAACTGGCGCCTTGTAGAGCAAGCCGGCATGGTTTTACAGAAAGGTGACATCCTTTCCGTCAAAGGTTTTGGTCGGTTTTTATTTTCGAGCATACAGGGACAAACAAAAAAGGGGAATATTCGAGTGTCATTAGGTCGAAAAGAGAACAAATCGTAAAAAAATCCTGTATTAAGAAGGAAATGCACAGGTGTTGTCGAATAGATTCTAGCAAACGTTATGAATAACGGGAGGTGCGCATCATGTCATTAACACCACTAGATATACACAACAAAGAATTCAGTCGTTCGTTTCGAGGGTATGATGAGGATGAAGTCAATGAATTCTTAGATTTAATTATCAAAGAGTTTGAGATACTCATTCGTGAAAAAAAAGAACTAGAAGAAAAGATGTTAGATTCAACAGAAAGACTAGGTCATTTCTCTAACATTGAGGAAAGCCTGAGCAAAACGATTATTGTCGCCCAGGAAACAGCGGATGAAGTGAAATCAAATGCCAAAAAAGAGGCACAGTTGATTATTAAAGAAGCGGAAAAAAATGCGGATCGTATCGTTAACGAAGCACTCTCTAAGGCTAGAAAAATTTCAATGGAGGGTGAAGAATTAAAGAAACAAGCCTCTATTTATCGGGCACGATTCCGCACACTTCTAGAAGCGCAGCTTGAAATGCTTCAGAGTGAAGAGTGGGATAGAATTACTGATGACACACATGATGCGGAACCCAATCAACAGCCCAAAGTGGCTCGATAAGCATAATGAGGCTTGACGAAAGGTTTAACTTTTTTTATACTGCCTAATAATAGACGATATACATCAAATATGATCTCTGTGCTGATTGACTGTAATCTCACGTATACTAAACTTGCAACACCGTTTAAATGCTAACGGGATATATAACAAAAACGAGGAATGGGATAGTAAGACCTCTATGGTTTTTTAAGCGAGCTAGGGATGGTGTGAGCCTAGTAAAAACTGGAGGACTGAAGATCACCCTGGAGTTGGAGCGCTGAACAATAGTAAGTGTTTCCCGTATCATTCACGTTACGAATGAAAGGCCTTAACACAGTGAACGATGTGCACCTGTGTTATTGACTAGGGTGGTACCGCGGGAAGTCTCTCGTCCCTATCTGGGATGAGGGACTTTTTTATTCTCAAAAAAGCTTGAGTATACGCACAGTTTACATTTTAAAATACAAATATAGGAGGATGAGACAGTGGAGTACAAACAAACGCTGCAGATTACCAAAACAGATTTCCCTATGCGTGGGAACCTACCTAAGCGTGAGCCTGATATGCAACAATGGTGGGATGAAGAAAAAATATATGAGAAGGTCCAAGAACGAACGAAAGGGCGTCCTAAGTTTATACTGCACGATGGCCCTCCGTATGCCAATGGTGACTTACACTTAGGGCATGCACTGAACAAAATCTTAAAAGACATGATTGTACGTTATAAATCAATGTCTGGCTACGATGCCCCATACGTTCCTGGTTGGGATACACACGGTCTCCCGATTGAACACGCCATCATTAAGAATGAAAAAGTGGACCGGTCTAAAATCGGCATTAATGAGTTTCGACGCCTTTGTGCTGAATATGCTCTAAAGTTCGTAGAAACTCAAAAATCTCAGTTCAAACGTTTAGGTGTAAGAGGGGATTGGGAAGACCCTTACATTACCTTAAAGCCTGAGTACGAAGCGAGACAAGTGAGAGTGTTTGGCGATATGGCTAAGAAAGGGTACATCTACAAAGGATTAAAGCCCGTATACTGGTCCCCTTCGTCTGAAACAGCGCTTGCCGAAGCAGAGATTGAGTATAAAGATAAGCGCTCACCTTCTATTTACGTTAAATTCAAAGTACAAGATGGTAAAGGCGTTCTCGATTCAGATGTCTCAGTTGTGATTTGGACAACAACACCATGGACGATTCCAGCTAACTTAGCAATTAGTGTTCATCCTGACCTTGAATATGCCGTTGTTAGAGTTGAAGGGGAAAAACTCCTTGTCGCTCAAGGGTTATTAGACACATTGCAACAAGAGTTAGAGTGGGAAAACTATGAAGTACTCCAAACGATAAAAGGGCAGAGCTTAGAGCATATCACAACGCAGCATCCTCTGTATGATAGAACTTCACAAATGATCTTAGGTGAGCATGTGACATTAGACGCCGGTACGGGATGTGTTCACACGGCACCTGGACACGGGGAAGATGATTTTTACGTGGGACAAAAGTACGGGCTAGACGTCCTGAATCCGATTGATGACAAAGGACACTTCACGCACGAAGCCCCTGGCTTTGAAGGTTTATTCTATGACAAAGCTAATAAAGTGATAACCGAATCCTTAAAGGATAAAGGCGCGCTTATCAAGCTATCGTTCATCACACACTCGTATCCTCATGATTGGCGTAGTAAGCAGCCGGTGATCTTTCGTGCGACAGAACAATGGTTTGCCTCTATCGATAAAATTCGCCAAGATATCTTAGACGAGATTAAGGAGGTCAACTGGACCCCTTCCTGGGGAGAAGTAAGACTCCATAACATGGTCGCAGACCGTGGTGATTGGTGTATTTCTCGTCAACGGGTATGGGGTGTTCCAATACCGATTCTTTACTGCGCTTCTTGTCACACTGAAGTTGTGAATGATGATACCATCGATCGTATATCCGCTATATTTAGGGAAGAAGGCTCGAACGCATGGTATGATAAAGATGAGAAAGAACTCTTGCCAGAAGGATTCAAGTGTCCGAGTTGCGGAGGAGAACACTTTAGAAAAGAGACGGATACCATGGATGTATGGTTCGATTCCGGTTCCTCTCACGAAGCTGTGCTCAAAGAAAGAGATGAACTACAATGGCCAGCTGACCTATATCTAGAAGGCTCTGATCAGTACCGTGGGTGGTTTAACTCTTCACTGACAACTGCAGTCGCTACAAGTGGCGCCGCACCATACAAATCAGTGTTGAGTCACGGCTTCACCCTTGACGGTGAAGGACGTAAGATGTCCAAATCTCTTGGCAATGTGATCGTTCCTCAAAAGGTGATCGATCAATTAGGAGCAGACATTCTAAGATTATGGGTTTCTTCTGTGGATTATCAATCAGATGTGCGCATCTCTGATGCCATTCTGAAGCAAATAGCGGAAGTATACCGGAAGATTCGTAACACATTACGTTTCCTTTTAGGGAACTTGGCTGATTTCGATCCAGCACGTGACAGAGTGAATTTGGAAGATATGTCCGATCTCGACCGTTATATGCTTATTAAAGCGCAGCGCCTACTCACAAGAGTAAGAGGGGCGTATGACGAGTATCAGTTCCATACTGTGTACTCAGCGGTTCACAATTTCTGTACGATCGAATTGAGCTCACTCTACCTAGATATCTCCAAGGACTTGTTGTACACAGACGCACCCAATTCTGTTGCTAGAAAAGCGACACAAACGGTGATGTACGACCTATTACAATTGATCGTCAAATTGGTGGCACCGATCATCCCACATACGGCGGATGAAGTATGGCAGTTTGTACCAGGTTCGGAAACTAAGAGTGTACAGTTAACGGACATCCCAGATACTGTGAGTCACGTTGAAGATGATGACCTAGAGCAAAAATGGGATCAATTTATCACTGTTCGCCAAGAGGTACTTAAAGCGCTTGAAGTCGCGCGTAGGGAAAAAGTGATCGGTGGCTCTCTCAGTGCCGAAGTCCATTTATATCCAACAGCACAGACCAAAGCCCTATTGGCACAATTTGAAGATCTAGAAAAACTGTTCATCGTTTCTCATGCTGTGTTACATGAGGATACTGAACAAGTCCCAGAGGATGCACAACAAGGAGATACAGTCAGTGTCTGGATTAAGCCAGCCGAAGGCGAGAAGTGTCAACGCTGTTGGGTGGTCACCCCTGAGGTAGGGCAACACGAGCATGTCGATCATCCTGACCTGTGTCCTCGTTGTGCTGAAACGGTTACTGAACATTACGCACACTTAGTAGAATAAAAAAGATATCATACAAGTTAAAGGCTTGCAGTCCAAAACATGACACATCACGAATGGATGACCCCTTTACACTTAATTCAAGGAAAGACTCCCTGCTTATTTTGCAGAGAGTCTTTTTTTTTTGCGCTACAAATGTCATCTTTATTTAATCTTCAACAATGTTTGACGTAAGAAAAGAATGGATATAATAAATTATAAGAAAATTTAATAAAGGAGGATCATGAGATGCGTAAATCACGAAAGGTCAGCTTTGAAGAACTTGTCGTAGAAAATAAAAGAGAAATTCTTAATAATAAAGAGGAGCTCTCTCGAATTGAGGAGCGACTTGAGGGTAAAAGAGTGAAGAAGTAAAGCGAACCCGCATGTGGTTCGCTTTACTTTTTATAACTTATGTACCTTTTATGTGCCCTTACACTTTCTCGTGTAATCTAAAGTGCATTCATGCCGTTTTAAAAGCGGACAAATAAAGGTATAACTGTCGTTAGTGTGTATGTCTCTGGATAAAATCACACGCCATCCCATTAAATAAGTACGCTTCCTCGTCATGGGGCAGGATACCTGATTCCGTATAAACTTGGATCTCCGCATTTGAATTTAACTCCCGAAGTTGAGACAAGTGATCAATAGGGTGCAGTTCAGATTCTTCTCCCCATACCAAGAGAGCAGGATGCGCCAGTGCCTCCCAATCAGAAGAAATGTGTATGTTCAAATCCCCTTTAAGAAAAGCAAGAGGCGCTCTCGCAGCCTTTTGGCCGTCTTGATGGGCGTTTAAGTAGTAACGATCCACGAGATCATCCGTTATATTTTCCTCATTCGCATACAAGTAACGTTGTAAAAAGTATTTCATATGTAATTTTGAAGCGATACTATAGTATAGCGTTGTTCGGTAAACGGGTAGAGACAAACTCACCGTTTGCAGAGCTTTAACGTAAGAGGATGGTGGGTTCAGTTCTTGTTCTACTCCTGTAGGACAAATGAGCACAAGGCAACGTAGTAATTCAGGATGAATTTTCGCTAAACGTATACAGAAACTGGCACCGTGCGAACTTCCAATCACGTGAGTCGGTTGTTGAATTACATCAATGATAAAGTCACGAATCAAGTGTATGTAAGTAAACGCTGTATAGGAAATGTTCGGCTTGTCGGAACATCCGTACCCTAATAAGTCTAGGGTATAAACTTTGTAATGTTTAGCTAGTACATCAATATTTTTCCGCCACTCATATGAAGAACAGCCTATACCCATCCCGTGAATGAGAAGAATCGGGTCTCCACTTCCCGTCACTTGGTACACAATATCGCCTTCAGACCAAGGATAGACACACTGTTTAGCTGTATCGTGTGGTTGAGTTTCGCTAGGTATACTGAGCGCTTGATTGAGCCTATGTAAAGCTGTTGTGCATGCGCCAACCGTGGCCAGAGCTTTTATGATGGTCTTTTTCATATTTGGTCCTCCAGTCATAGGGCTACAGTGCTATGTCATACATTTTCTTCTGCCTTATTCATAAAGTGCCCAACTTCTCTGTCCTTACTCTGCCAACCGTTGAATGGATTCCCTAACTTTTCACTGTGTTGAATGATGTCATTAGACCAAACTAAGAAAGGAGGAGCAGGCAGAAAGGAGGATGTTGAATGGACCCGATGTATTTAGGTATGAGAGAGCAACTGATCAAGGAAAAAACGGAGTTAGACATTCGTCTGCATGAGAATGGTGATTTTCAACTCAAACACGCCATGAGCGATAGTGATGGGGAACTGTCCCAGTATGACAATCATCCCGCTGACACTGCGTCCACCATGTATGAACGTGAAAAAGACCTCGCCTTACGTGAACATGATCATCATCAACGAGAGGAGATCGAAGCCGCGTTACAAAGAATGGAAGAAGGGTCCTACGGTATTTGTGTAACATGTGGCCGCACCATCAGTTTAGAACGGTTACAGGCCGTTCCTACAACTAAACACTGTGTGGAGCATGAACGTACACCTCGTTACTCCAGCGTGCGTCCAGTTGAAGAAGACGTACTCACCGGTTTTGAGCAATTTAATTTCGATGACGATGACGATCAGACTCAATTCGACGCAGAAGATGCTTATCAGGCCGTTGCCCGATTTGATGAAACGTATTACAACGATTATCTTGACGATGATGAGTCTAGAGGGGCTGTTGAACCGATTGAAGGTTTTATTATCACGGACATGGATGGCAATGTAGTCGATGAAAGTGTCGATGTTAACCGCAATCGTTCTTATGAGAACTATATACAGGATGGAGAAGGATATGGAACGATTTGGGAAGACGAAATCATCATGCCTGACACAGACGTTGACTAAATAACCACAGCATGAGGGCCTGAAATACGGCCCTTTTGTCTGTGTTCACAATTTAGTTTATTATCCCCTGAAAACTCAGTTGTAGCTAGCTATGGGATATGCTAAAATTTGAAAGTACATCTTTACCTGTTGGTGAATAGGGGGAATAAGATGATTTATTTTATCATAGCGGCTATTGTGTTAGGTCTTGATCTATGGACCAAACACCTCGTCATGAAACACATGGAAATTGCACAATCTATACCTATCATTGAGGATTACTTTTATTTAACATCCCACCGGAACGCTGGCGCAGCATTCGGGATACTACAAAATCAAAGATGGTTTTTTATTCTTGTGACGATCATTGTCGTCATAGGTGTCATTTATTATCTTATCCGGTATGCTAAGGAGAAAAAACTATTCTCCTGGGCTCTAGCCTTAGTATTAGGTGGTGCGATTGGTAACTTTATCGACCGTGTTCGGTTTGGAGAAGTGATTGATTTCTTGGATGTCAAAATCCGGCTAGGATCATTTTATTATTATGACTATCCTATATTTAATGTGGCCGATAGTGCACTCGTGGTGGGTGTGACTTTAATATTACTGGACACGTTAAGAGAAAGCATCCAAGAATGGAAGCAAAAACGTCAATCATCAGTGGAACAAGACTAAGTTTTGTTTCACTTTTTTTACTATCTTGCATGTAGAGGAAGATGACAATGGAAAACACAGAACAAATATATGACTGGCATTTTGAGGAGCAACATGCCGAGCGTGTAGATAAGTTTTTAACATCCAGTGGTGAGGATTGGTCTCGTTCTCAAGTTCAACAGTGGATAAAAGAAGGATACGTGCAAGTCAATGGACATACGGTAAAGGCCAATTATAAGTTACAGGAGGATGACTACATTCACTTGCGTATCCCTCCAGTGAAGGATGTTAACATTGAGGCCGAGCCGATGGCTTTAGATGTCGTTTATGAGGACCCGGACGTCATCGTGGTCAATAAGCCTCGAGGACTTGTGGTACACCCCGCTCCTGGGCACTATACAGGGACACTCGTAAACGGTTTAATGGCACACTGTCAAGATTTATCTGGTATTAACGGTGTGATGAGGCCTGGCATCGTACACCGTATTGATAAAGATACATCCGGCCTCCTTATGGTGGCCAAAAATGACCAAGCGCACATGTCATTAGCTGATCAGCTGAAAGCCCACACCGTCACCCGACGTTATGTGGCCATCGTGCATGGGGTGATTGGTCACGATCGTGGGACAGTGCGTGCACCAATTGGACGTGATCCACAACATAGACAACAAATGACGGTCATCAAACAGGGCAAGGAAGCGGTCACCCATTTTCATGTCAAGGAGAGATATAACCAATTCACATTGGTTGAACTTCAATTAGAAACAGGGCGGACACACCAAATTAGAGTGCATATGAAGTATATTGGACATCCATTAGCGGGAGACCCTAAATATGGCCCATCCAAAACATTATCTATACAGGGACAAGCTTTGCATGCCAAACAGTTAGGTTTTACACATCCGCGTACAGGTGAACGGTTAGAGTTCGATGTGCCCGTACCGTCTGATATGGAGAAAGAGATGACACGATTAAGACGAAACTAACGATCAGCACATACTGTAATAAATGTAAAAAATGTAAAAAGATGAAGGGTATTTGTAATAAATGTCGAAAGAGTAAAATGGGAGAGTCAAGATGAAATTCCAAAATATGACGATAAAAGAAATAAAAAGTTGGTTAGACAATACGGCAGAGGAGCATGTTGTTCAACACCTCAAAGCGTTGGAAAAAGATGGTCGCCAAGGGGTCAAACGGTTGGCACAGTCTTGGGAAAGACGCATTCAGCTAAAGGAGGAAAGAGAACGACATTGGGAGCACATACAGCGCCACGAAAAAGAATTAAGAGAACAAGGGTACAATTTCATTGCCGGTGTAGATGAAGTGGGGAGAGGGCCTATAGCAGGCCCGGTGGTTGCAGCAGCTGTTATCTTGCCGCAGGATTTTAAACTCGTGGGTATCAATGATTCAAAGCAATTGTCAAAAGAGGATAGAGAGACATATGACACATACATACGAGAACACGCCCTTGATTATCATATCGCTTTTGTCGACGCTAAGGACATAGATAGAATGAATATCTATCAAGCCACCGTCCAAGCGATGAAAGATGCATTAACGACGATGACGATGAAGCCTGAATATGCGCTCATTGACGCCGTGCGTTTATCTCATCTTTCATACCCTAGCCGTTCAATCGTGAAGGGAGACGCTAACTCCGTATCAATTGCAGCCGCTTCTATCATCGCCAAAGTAGCAAGAGACCGCTGGATGGAGGAAATAGCAAACTTATATCCACAATATGGCTTTGAACGACATAAAGGCTATGGAACCAAAGAACACTGGCAAGCACTTAACGAAAAGGGTCCTACGCCTATACATCGAAAAAGCTTTATCCAACAGCAGATGACGATCACTTTAGGAGAGCAATCATGATCCATTCATGGTTACCGCACTTTCTTCAGAAGGTCACACAACCTCAAACCTCGTCACCAAATAGGGTCACTCCCCTTACATTGAGGGCGGGACAAATGGTACAGGGGGAGGTGTTAAGGCTATTACCTGATCAAACAGCTGTCCTTAAAGTCGATGGGAAGGCGACCATTCAGGCTAAACTAGAAGTGCCTTTAACGGCCGGGCGCGCTTCTTGGTTTCAAGTCCAATCAACCGATACCCAGCCCGTGCAATTGAAGCTAATCCCTTCGACTCCCACCTCTTATCCCAGCACGAACGTTCAGGACCTCATGCAGTATTTTCAACTCGGGCGTGGAAAGCAGGCAGAACAATTATTGCAATATCTCATTACAGAGCATGTTCCCTTGTCTAAAAGGGGGCTTCAACAAGCGCTGCCGCTTATTCAAAGTCAACCTTCTCAGCAAGCGTTGACGACAATCAAAACGCTGATGCTTAAGAAGGTCCCTTTGACTCAAGAGACCTTTCAGGCTGTACGCACGTTTCTATTTGGCCCATCGTTAATGGATCAGTTAATCGGTTTGAATCGACAGCTCTCCACTGAGCAGCAGCTCCCGTTGCCACCCCGGTCGATGAATCCAACTCAATTTTTTCAATGGTTGGGTTTAGATAATGAAAGTCAGCTACGAAAACAAATTCTTACAGCTGGTGTCAACGCATCACAAGGCGTGTTAGATCAAACTTCCCAACCACCTCATGTTAAGCAACTTTTGTTTCATTTAATGCAAGATACAAACATGTCTGCTCAAGTAAAAGCGAGTGCCACACAAATGATGTCTTACATCACAGGACAACAACTGTTATTGACTCACGAACAGCAGCAAGGGTACCAATTCTTATTTCAATTGCCTTTCATGCTTTCTGAACAGCCTATCCCTGTTTATGGACAACTAGAAGGGCAAACCCAGGCGGACGGGCATGTCAACCCGGACCACTGTCGTCTCGTGTTTTATCTCAATCTACCGACGTTGCAGGACATTTGTTTAGACATCAATATTCAAGCGAAGGTCGTATCCGTGTCCATCTTTCATCCGACCTTACCAAGTGAAGTTGGCCAATCATGGCTTGATCGTCACCAAAAAAACATGTATGAAGCCCTTAAGCAAGAGGGCTACCATTTATCGCAGCTTAAATGGGAGCAAAAAGAAGCGCAAACGACTGAAAAGAGTTATCAGACGTATAAACAGTTGACACAGGGAGTGGATATTCGCTTATGAGTCGGCATACACCAAACGCTAAAAAGGCGATTGCCTTACGTTATGATCAGCACACGGATGACGCCCCCGTTGTAAAAGCGAAAGGTCAAGAATCCTTAGCTGAACGCATGATTCAGTTAGCACAAGAAAACGATGTCCCTATTCACGAAGATCCTGCCCTTGTGGAGGTACTCTCAAAGCTTGAAATAGATGACGTCATTCCACCTGAACTGTATCAAATCATGGCCGAAATTTTCGCCCTGATTTATCAGTTAGAATCCCAAGCGAAACAGGATTCTCACATCGGGCAGGATCGGAGTCAGTCTACGGATGAGTAACGTCAATGGCAATGTCCCTCGTTTGGATCAGCGCAAAAAAATAGGTCATTACGGTGAGAAATTGGCTATGGAAGCATATGAAGCGTTAGGTTATCAAACTATAGAGAGACAATTCAGGTGTCGTTTCGGAGAAATAGACTTAATTTTAAGAAAAGATCATACGTTATACTTTGTTGAAGTACGTACAAAAACCTCACTAGCCTTCGGAACTGCAGAGGAGTCCGTTCATAGAGACAAACAGCAAACCATCAGGCGAGTCAGTGAGTGCTACTTACAGCAGTACTCTAATCAAAAACATGACGCTGTCCAGTTTGATGTGGTGTGTATTTATATTAATAAACGTAAGCGTACGGCACAGCTGTACCGTTATGAACAAGCTTTTTAGACATGGTTAGACATGGTTAGACTTGAGAGGCATACGGAAAAAGGAGACAAATTATGTATGTAAGATGTTTTACCGCACATTTAGACGGCTTACATGGCAGATTAATTGAAGTCGAAGTGGACATTTCAAACGGATTACCTCATTTTGATATTGTTGGATTACCGGGGTCCGCTCTAAAAGAGGCCAAAGAGCGTGTGCGTTCTGCTATCAAAAACAGTGGTTTTGAATTCCCGCATCGTAGAATTACCGTGAACCTGGCACCTGCACATGTCAGAAAAGATGGGTCCTATTATGATTTGGTCATCGCATTAGGTATCCTTATCGCTGATAAGCAGATAAGCTTGGATGACGAAGCCCAAGCCCGTATCCAAAATAGTCTGTTTATTAGTGAACTCGCACTAGACGGTTCGACAAGGTCGAGCCATGGCATCCTGCCTTTGGTGCTTGCTGCAAAGGAAAACAACATGAACCATGTGTTTTTACCCGTATACCATCATAAAGAAGCAAGTATCGTGAAGGGCGTTAATGTCATACCCGTTAATGGTTTGAAACAGGTGGTGCAACTTTTGAATAAAGAGATGAGCGCTGCTCAGGCACATACGTATACCATGACACAGCAAGAGGACCATATTCAGCTCAATCCATCTTTGACCTCTATGGAAGACATACGGGGTCAGGAGCACGTGAAGAGAGCTTTTGAAGTGGCAGCCTGTGGTCAGCATCATATGTTAATGGTTGGGCCGCCAGGGAGTGGGAAAACATTACTCGCCAAAAGTTTTCAACAGTTACTTCCGGCGTTAAAAGAAACTGAAGCACTAGAGGTCACTCGTATTTACAGTGTAGCGGGCTATCTGAAGGATAGACAAGGTTTAATACGTGATCGTCCTTTCCGGGCACCTCATCATACGATTACACTAGCGGGGATGGTGGGAGGAGGCGTCCCCATTAACCCAGGAGAAATTAGTCTTGCTCACCAGGGCGTTTTATTCCTAGACGAGTTTCTTGAGTTTAAGCGTGAAGTGGTTGAAGCGTTACGAGAACCCTTAGAGGAAGGTGAAATTACCCTTACACGCGGGAACCAACATTATGCCTTTCCTGCCCAATTTTTGATGATTCTAGCCTTGAATCCATGCCCGTGTGGCTACTACGGACACGAAGACATGCACCATACATGCACATGTACCGCCGCACAAGTTGAGCGATACCAACAGAAACTATCAGGTCCTTTGTTTGATCGGATTGATCTACATCTAGAAGTCCCCTTAGTTCCCATAGCAGATATACAAGATAATGAAATAAACAACAGTGGGCGTATCGATGCGTCACAAAACGAAACCAAAGACATGATTAAGCGCATCGAACAAGGCCTGGCCTTCAAACGCGAGCGTACGAAAAATAACAAACCTAATCAGGCGCTCTCCGTTGCGGAAATCAAACGTGAATGTCGACTGAACACAGGCGCCAAAGAGTTACTTAACTTGGCTTATCAACAACTGTCTTTCAGTGCTCGTGGCTATCATAAACTATTAAAAATCTCCCGTACCATCGCCGATATAAACGGCACGGAGAGTATAGACGAAAAAGCGATTTCTGAGGCCATTCACTACCGTTCTTTAGACCGTCTACAAGGAAAGAGAGAGGTTCGCCTGCATAAATAGAAGGAAACCTTAACCCCATGGCTTACGAAACAAAAGCATATCGTTTACTTTAAAATGTAAAACGCTAACAATTAGGTCACGAAGGGCATGATGAACAATATTGATGTTCGACAAAATTTAAGGAATGTTGTAAGCTGATATATGGAAGCAATTACACAGTGACTGTCATCGGATAGGAGGATGAGAAATGAATATCCATGAGTATCAAGGGAAAGAAGTTCTGAAACAATATGGGGTTGCCGTTCCAGAGGGGAAAGTGGCATTCACCGTAGATGATGCGGTTGAGGCTGCCAAAGGATTAGGAACCGAAGTCAACGTTGTCAAAGCTCAAATCCACGCAGGTGGGCGTGGGAAAGCAGGAGGCGTTAAGGTTGCTAAGAACCTAGACGAAGTACGTACATACGCTTCTGAAATTTTAGGGAAAGTATTGGTGACACATCAAACTGGACCAGAAGGTAAAGAAGTTAAGCGTTTACTTATTGAACAAGGGTGTGACATTCAACAAGAATATTACGTTGGTGTTGTTGTGGATCGTGCCACGGGGCGTGTCGTTATGATGGCGTCAGAAGAAGGTGGTACTGAGATTGAGGAAGTCGCAGCTGCCACGCCTGAAAAGATATTCTCAGAAGTCATTGATCCTGCAGTGGGGTTAGTGCCTTACCAAGCGAGAAAACTAGCTTATGCCATTAATATTCCTACTAAACTTGTAAACAAGGCTGTCAAGTTTATGATGGGCTTATATGAAGCGTTTGTGGACAAAGACTGCTCTATGGCTGAAATCAACCCACTTGTCGTGACGGGTGATGGTAATGTGATGGCTCTAGACGCTAAACTAAACTTTGATTCTAATGCACTATTCAGGCATTCTGATATTTTAGAATTAAGAGATTTAGAAGAAGAAGATGAAAAAGAGATTAGGGCTTCAGAATATGATCTAAGTTATATCGCATTAGACGGTAACATCGGATGCATGGTCAATGGGGCTGGCCTAGCGATGGCGACGATGGATATTATTAAGCACTTTGGCGGTGATCCCGCAAACTTCTTAGATGTAGGTGGCGGAGCAACGACAGAGAAGGTCACAGAAGCCTTTAAGATTATTTTATCTGATGAGCACGTTAAAGGGATTTTCGTCAATATATTTGGCGGCATCATGAAGTGTGACGTTATTGCTGAGGGTGTTGTAGAAGCAGCGAAACAGGTAGGCTTGGACCGACCACTCGTTGTACGTCTAGAAGGAACCAATGTTGAGTTAGGTAAGAAGATTCTAAATGAGTCAGGACTCAATATTGTTGCAGCTGAATCCATGGCAGACGGTGCAGAAAAAATTGTCTCATTAGTAAAATAGAAAGGCGGTAAAATCATGAGTGTCCTTATTAATAAAGATACAAAAGTTATTGGTCAAGGTATTACGGGTTCTACAGGACTTTTCCATACAAAGCAAGCGATTGAGTACGGGACCCAGATGGTTGGCGCTGTCACACCGGGTAAAGGTGGCACAGTTATTGAAGATATTAATCTACCAGTTTTTAATACAGTTCAAGAAGCTAAAGAAAAAACGGGTGCAACGGCTAGTGTGATTTATGTTCCACCTGCGTTCTGTGCTGACGCCATTATGGAAGCAGTGGACGCTGAACTGGACTTGGTTATTGTCATTACGGAAGGGATCCCTGTCATCGATATGGTGAAGGTTAAGCGTTATATGGAAGGGAAGAAAACACGCCTCGTAGGACCAAACTGTCCTGGTGTTATTACACCTGAGGAGTGTAAGATTGGTATCATGCCCGGATATATTCATAAGAAAGGTCACGTAGGTGTTGTTTCTCGAAGTGGTACATTAACTTACGAAGCGGTACACCAATTATCAACTAGAGGAATAGGTCAGTCTACAGCGATCGGTATAGGTGGCGACCCAGTTAACGGCACTAATTTTATCGACGCGCTGAAATTATTTAACGAAGATCCTGATACGCATGCCGTTATCATGATCGGGGAAATCGGAGGTACAGCCGAGGAGGAAGCGGCTGAATGGATTAAAGCAAACATGACCAAGCCGGTTGTTGGCTTTATCGGTGGTCAAACAGCACCTCCAGGAAAACGCATGGGTCACGCGGGTGCCATCATTTCTGGTGGGAAAGGTACAGCGGATGAAAAAATTGCAACATTAGAATCTTGTGGTGTCAAAGTGGCCAAAACACCTGCCGTTATGGGTGAGACATTAGTCGGGGTTCTTGAGGAGAAAGGGCTTCTTGATCAGTGTGTCACTCATCCTGTAGGCTAATACTTGGAAACAATGCACGATGAGCTTAAAGAGCAATTAACTTAATATATGTCATTTAAAAGCTGCTCCAAAGTATATTAACCTTTGGGCAGCTTTTTTTACAGCTCTCTTAAATTTCCAGAGAGTCATTTTTAAATTCATAAAAGGGATTCACTCAATCATGTAGAAACTCCTAATGGTTCAAGTTTTTTCCTATATCTTTACATATATAATAGTAGAAAGGGGCAACACATGCGGGATTCACTCATTGCACTCACACTCGTACCGAACATAGGGTGGAAAACGGTACACGCGCTCCTAGAGCAAGGATTTGAAAATGATCAAGCACAAATGGGCAAGTGGTCAGCTTCCCACTGGAAAGACACTTTTTCGTTCTTAACACCAAAGCAGTGTCAGTCTTTAGAGCATCACTACGAGCCAGCGCGAGTCAACACATATTTAAAAGAATGGGCGACCAAAAATATAACCGTGACAACCATATTAGACGATGCATATCCTGAACGATTAAAAAATATATATGACCCACCTTGGGTGCTGTATACAATAGGAAACCGTGATTTATGGCATGACCCCTCCATGGCTTTTGTCGGGTCAAGGAAGGCTTCTACCTATGGAAAACATATCACTCAAAGATTTGTAAAAGCACTCTTAGAGCATGGATTCGTCATTTCTAGTGGTATGGCTTTAGGGATCGACTCCATTAGTCATTGGGAGGCGCTACGTCATAAAGGTAGAACAGTGGCAATTCTCGGATCAGGGATTGATGTTATTTATCCTAAGCAACACCGCTCTCTTTACTCCCAAATCGTAAAAGAAGGGTTAATGATTTCTGAGTATCCCCCCGGCACGCGCCCACACCCTGGTTTTTTCCCTAGACGGAACCGTATTATTTCTGGTCTGTCAGTTGGTACCATTGTCGTTGAAGCGAATGAAAAAAGCGGTTCGTTAATCACAGCTCACCAAGCACTAGAGCAAGGGAGAGAGGTATTTGCTATACCCGGTTCTATTTTCGACCAACAATCTAAGGGAACCAACCTCTTGATTCAGAAACATGGTGCCAAACTCGTAATCCAGGTGGAAGATATTTTAGAAGAATTACCCGACTACTTAATACCGCAGAAACATGATTCGTTTGAGACAGGATTAAATCCCTCAGAACTGGTCGATGATAAAGAAAAAGAAATACTGAACAACCTACAAGAAAGACAACATTTTAACGACTTGCTTAATAAAGGTGCCTTTTCAGTGCCAGAATTAACATCAGTGCTTCTACGTTTAGAAATGAAAGGTTTAATTCATGCCTTACCTGGATCATACTATCACAAGGCTTGAAGGCAATTAAGAGTCATATAAACGACGTCATAATATGACATAAAGAAAAGAGAACGTTTGACAAATGAAAGATAATTGTTTCATAATGAAGAAGATTTTTATTACACATGAGAGGGGGAGGACATCTCATGGCTGATTCCTTAGTGATTGTAGAATCTCCCGCAAAAGCCAAGACTATCGGCAAATACTTAGGAAAAAAATATATCGTCAAAGCGTCCATGGGTCATGTTCGTGACTTACCCAAAAGCCAAATGGGTGTGAACATTGAAAACCATTTCGATCCTAAATATATCACGATACGTGGAAAGGGAAGTGTATTAAAAGAGCTGAAAGATGCAGCAAAAAAAGTTAAGCGTATTTATCTCGCGGCCGACCCCGATAGAGAAGGGGAAGCGATTGCTTGGCATCTCGCATACAGCTTAAATATAAATCCTGAATCAGACTGTCGAGTCGTCTTTAATGAAATAACAAAGGATGCGATCAAAGAAGCTTTTAAGGAACCGCGTTCAATTAATATGGATCTCGTTAACGCGCAACAGGCGAGAAGAATCCTCGATCGCCTTGTCGGGTACAACATTAGTCCTATTCTTTGGAAAAAGGTAAAGAAAGGACTCAGTGCTGGACGTGTCCAATCAGTTGCAGTTAAAATGGTCATTGACCGTGAGAATGAAATCAAGGATTTCAAACCGGAAGAGTATTGGAGTATTACAGCTTCATTGAACGCCAATGATAATCCGTTTGAAGCAAAGTTCTATGGGTTAAACGGTAAGAAGGCCGATTTACCTCATGAGCAAGAAGTGCAACGGGTCCTTAAGCAAATGGAGAACCAACCCCTTATTGTACAGTCTGTACAGAAGAAAGAGCGTCGTAGAAACCCTGCACCACCGTTTATTACGAGCTCACTACAACAAGAGGCAGCGCGAAAGCTCAATTTTAGAGCTGCGAAAACAATGATGTTAGCTCAACAGCTGTATGAGGGGATAGACCTAGGGAAACAAGGCACTACAGGTTTAATCACGTATATGCGTACAGATTCGACGCGTATATCAGAAACAGCTAAAAAAGAGGCATCAGAATATATTCAGGAGAACTTTGGTCAAGCGTTTGTTTCATCTTCAAAAAAGCAGGCCAAAAAGAATCAAAATGCTCAGGATGCTCACGAAGCCATCCGTCCCACTTCAGCTCAATACGATCCGAAGTCCATCAAGCAGTACCTAAGCAGGGACCAACTTCGCTTATATCGTTTGATTTGGGAACGCTTTATTGCTAGCCAGATGGCACCTGCCGTACTCGATACCATGACGGTAGACCTTGATGCTAACGGTGTGACTTTTAGGGCCACTGGTTCACAAGTGAAATTTCCAGGGTTCATGAAAGTGTACGTTGAAGGCAACGACGAAGGTAAAAAAGAAGAAAATAAACTTCTACCTGAATTGAGCAAGGGTGAAGAAGTGAAAGTCGAGGACATTGAACCGAAACAACACTTCACGCAGCCACCTCCGCGTTATACTGAGGCAAGGCTCGTTCGCACATTAGAAGAGCTCGGTATTGGGCGTCCTTCCACATATGCGCCAACCCTTGAGACCATTCAAAAACGTGGTTATATCTCTTTAGAGGACCGTCGTTTTGTACCGACAGAATTAGGAGAAATTGTCATTGAACTCATGAGTGAATTTTTTCCTGAGATTCTTGATGTGTCCTTTACAGCCGGCATGGAGGATCACCTAGATAAAGTAGAAGAGGGCAGAGAGAACTGGGTGCAGATCTTAGACGGCTTTTATAAGGACTTCGAAAAACGTGTCAACGTAGCCGCCGAAGAAATGAAGGAAGTAGAGATTGAAGACGAAGTTTCAGATGAAGTCTGTGAAAAATGCGGCAAACATCTGGTTTACAAACTTGGACGTTACGGAAAATTCTTAGCTTGCTCCGGATTCCCAGACTGTCGTAACACAAAGCCAATCATGAAAGAAATTGGTGTGGATTGTCCTTCGTGTGAAAAAGGAAAAATCGTCGAGCGTAAAAGTAAGAAAAGACGAACGTTCTACGGTTGTAGCGAATTTCCGAATTGTGAATTTGTTTCATGGGATAAACCTATTGCTCGTAAATGCCCAAAATGTGAGCATATGCTAGTCCAAAAGAAGAGTAAGAAAGATCCAAAAGTCAAATGCGTTGAATGTGACTACGAAGAAACACAATTGTAGGGGAAGAAAGGGTCGAACAGTATGGCAGAACAAACAGCAGTAAATGTGATAGGAGCGGGATTAGCAGGAAGTGAGGCAGCGTGGCAAATCGCTAAACGGGGTGTCCCTGTCAATCTTTATGAAATGCGTCCCGTGAGAAAAACACCAGCCCATCGATCACAAGACTTTGCCGAGTTGGTTTGTAGTAATTCATTAAGAGCCAATCAACTGACAAATGCTGTGGGTGTATTAAAGGAAGAAATGAGACACCTAGACTCCGTGATTATCGGTTCAGCAGATAGGTGTTCCGTTCCTGCCGGTGGGGCATTAGCAGTGGATAGAGAAGAATTCGCAGCCAATGTCACCAGCCAGGTTCAAGAACATCCTAATATCACCGTATATAGAGAGGAAATGACGTCGCTGCCAACAGACGGGATCACGATTGTGGCCACAGGTCCCTTAACGTCTGAGAGCCTATCAAATGAATTAAAAGCATTGACCGGTGAAGAGTATCTTTATTTCTATGACGCAGCAGCGCCCATTATCGAGAAGGACTCCATTGATATGAATAAAGTTTTTCTAGCCTCTCGTTATGACAAAGGGGAAGCGGCGTACCTTAACTGTCCGATGTCAGAAGAGGAATTTGAAGCCTTTTACGACGCTTTAACCGCTGCTGAAGGTGTCCCTTTAAAAGAGTTCGAGAAGGAAATCTATTTTGAGGGCTGCATGCCATTAGAAGTCATGGCCAAAAGAGGAAAGAAAACAATGCTCTTTGGTCCGTTAAAGCCTGTCGGTCTTGTTGATCCGAGAACGGGTGAACAGCCTTACGCTGTGATACAGTTACGTCAAGACAACGCAGCAGGGACGTTATACAATATTGTTGGATTCCAAACCCATTTGAAATGGGGAGCCCAAAAAGAGGTCATTCGTATGATTCCGGGGTTAGAGCATGCAGAGATTGTCCGTTACGGCGTCATGCATCGAAACACCTTCGTCAATTCTCCTCGATTGTTACATCCAACCTATCAATACAAAGATAGAGAAACGCTATTCTTTGCTGGGCAGATGACGGGGGTAGAAGGTTATGTGGAATCGGCGGCTTCTGGTTTGATCGCTGGCATTAATGCAGCAAGTTTAGCCAAGGGAGAGAAACCGGTAGCGTTTCCTCATGAAACAGCACTTGGGAGTATGGCTCACTATATTACAAGTGCTTCACCGGATAACTTCCAACCGATGAACGCAAACTTCGGCTTGTTTCCACCATTACCCGAGCGTATTAAAAACAAAAGAGAGCGAAACTCAGCTATCGCTAATCGTGCACTAGATACTATTCAGAATTTTTCACAAAATATACACAACTAAATATTGCTACGAAAAATGAAGGTATGGTAAGATTAAGTTGCTAATGAGGGTGATGAAATGAACCATGAGCAACAGAGATGGTTTGACGATTTTGTTCAGTATTTACAAGTCGAGAAAAATGCATCTCAATATACCATTCAAAATTATGTAAAAGACCTTCAAGACTTCGCGCATTTTATGAGGCAGCAGATCATTCTTGATTTTGCTGCTGTTTCTTATGTTCATATAAGAAAATACCTGGCGACATTACACACGAAGTCATACGAGAGGAAAACCATATCGCGAAAATGCTCAAGCTTACGCAGTTTCTATAAATATCTAACGAGAGAAGGATATACGGAGGTTAATCCTTTTTCTCTTGTCTCTACACCAAAATTAGAAAAGCGGTTACCGCAATATTTTTTTGTCCAAGATTTAGAGGCGCTGTTTGCTATTCCTGACTCGGGTCATCCATTAGGGCAGAGAAATAAAGCCATTCTGGAAACATTATACGCTTCAGGCGTGCGAGTGAGTGAGCTAGTCGGTATGGATGTGTCACACATTGACCTGGACCTTGGTGTTGCGCTCGTTTATGGAAAAGGAGCAAAAGAACGCTATGTCCCTCTTGGACAGTTTGCGATTGATGCAATTGAGCAATACTTGAATAAAGGGAGAAAGCAACTAATGAAAGAGGAACAAGATGCCTTGTTCCTCAATTACCGTGGGGGGAGACTGACAGATCGGAGTGTTCGACGTGTTTTAAATGATTTGATCAAACAAACATCAATCACACAACGGATCACACCACATAAGCTTCGACACACTTTTGCCACCCATTTACTAGAAGGTGGAGCAGATTTACGTACAGTACAGGAGTTGTTGGGACACGTTAATATCTCTTCTACACAAATATACACCCATATTAGCAACGACCGTCTTAGAGAAGTTTATCGTCAAGCGCACCCACGTTCTTAGCGGCAAAGATAGCATCGTAACATGGCATGATCGTGCTCAATACGACCTGTGGGTAAATGAGATAAAAAGGCTGATGACTAAAGAATAGATAAGACGGGTCTCATCTTCAAGGGAGGGATGTAAAGTGGAACAGTCGTTTCATGCAACAACAATATTTGCAGTACAGCATAATGGTCAATCTGCCATGACGGGTGATGGGCAAGTCACACTGGGGCAAGCGATGGTGATGAAACATTCAGCGAAGAAAGTGCGACGATTATATCACGGGCAAGTTGTTGCTGGTTTTGCTGGATCCGTAGCTGACGCACTCACGATTTTCGAAATGTTCGAAGGTAAACTTCAAGAGTACCACGGAAGTTTAAAGCGTGCGGCAGTTGAACTTGCCAAGGACTGGAGAAAAGATAAAATGCTTCGTAAATTAGAAGCAATGATGATCGTGATGGATAAGGAGCACCTACTGCTCGTATCAGGGACGGGGGAGATTATTGAACCAGATGACGGTGTGTTAGCGATCGGTTCAGGTGGTGCCTATGCCCTATCGGCAGGAAGAGCATTGAAACGTTACTCACCACAATTAACGGCCAAAGACATTTCGGAAGCTGCCCTCACCGTAGCTGGAGAAATCTGTGTTTACACCAATAACCAGATTGTGACCGAAGTATTGGAATAAGAGAGGGGCTGGTCATTTTGACTAAACGAGCGATGACACCTAAAGAGATTGTAGCGGAGCTAGATCGATACATTGTAGGTCAAAGTAAGGCGAAGAAGTCCGTTGCGATTGCTCTACGCAACCGCTATCGTAGAAGTTTATTGCCTTCAAACCTACAAGATGAGATCGTTCCTAAGAATATCCTCATGATGGGGCCAACAGGTGTTGGTAAAACTGAAATCGCACGTAGATTGGCAAAGTTAGTCGGAGCACCTTTTATCAAAATTGAGGCAACAAAATTTACAGAAGTCGGGTATGTCGGGCGAGATGTGGAGTCTATGGTTCGTGATTTGGTGGAGACGGCTATACGAATGGTCAAGGAAGAGAAGATGGAAGAAGTTCAAGACCAGGCCAAAAAGAATGCCAACAATCGGTTAGCGGAAATTATTGTGCCTTCACCTAAAACGAAGCAATCGTTTAAAAATCCGATGGAGATGCTTTTCGGCCAACAAGATGCGGATGAAACTGAACAGCAATCCCAACAAGAGCAAGAAAGTCTATATCAAAAGCGTAGAAGAATGAAACACCAGCTAGAGCTTGGAGAGCTTGAAGACCACATGGTAGAAATCGAAGTGGAGGACCAAGCACCCAATATGTTTGAAATCTTCTCAGGGCAAGGCGTTGAGCAGATGGGTGTGAATATGCAAGACCTCTTCGGTCAAATGATGCCCAAGAAAACAAAGAAGCGCAAACTGCCAGTGTCAGAAGCTAGAAAGATACTGACACAGGTTGAAGCAGGGAAGTTGATTGATATGGATGAAGTCCATCAGCTTGCTATACAGCGTGCAGAGCAGTCAGGCATGATATTTATCGATGAAATAGATAAAATCGCCAGCGGTCAAAACACACAGTCCGCTGATGTATCACGAGAAGGGGTCCAACGCGATATCTTGCCAATCGTTGAAGGGGCTACTGTGATGACCAAATACGGTGCTGTCAGAACAGATTACGTACTCTTTGTAGCCGCAGGTGCGTTTCATATGAGTAAACCATCTGACCTGATCCCAGAATTACAAGGTCGATTTCCAATCAGGGTAGAACTTCAAGATCTTGGGGTAGATGATTTTGTTAGTATCCTAACAGAGCCTCAAAATGCAATAACAAAGCAATATGTCGCACTTTTAGAAACGGAAGGTATTAAAGTTGAATTTTCTGACAATGCTATAGTTGAGTTGGCAAAAATTGCTTCAGAAGTGAACCGTACAACGGATAATATTGGTGCGCGACGTTTACACACCATTCTTGAGAAACTTCTTGAAGATTTATCATTTGAGGCGCCGGATATCACCCTCGAGAAGATTACGATAACACCAGAATATGTGCACGAAAAACTTGATGATGTTATCCAAGACAAAGATTTATCACAATACATCCTGTAGCATTGAGCCAAAAAAGTTTTAAATTTTAGGAGGAAAAGAAAGATGGCCTTATTAAACAAAACAAGACGTATTAACAATATGTTACAAACCGTCTCAGGACCTGTTAATTTTAAGGAAATGGCGGAAGTTCTCAGTGAAGTGATTGGCGCAAATATTTTTGTCGTCAGTAGAAAAGGAAAACTATTAGGTTTCTCCATTTATCATGAAATTGAGAATGAAAGAATGACGAACTACTTGCAAGAAAAACAATTCCCTGAGGAGTACACACAAGGGATACTCAAGATTACAGAAACTTCAGCGAACTTAGACATCACAAGCCCATATACAGCATTTCCAGTAGAAATGAAAGATATTTTTAATAAGGCTTTAACCACTGTTGTGCCAATTGTGGGAGGCGGTGAAAGACTAGGAACTCTCGTACTCGGACGTATAACTGACTCCTTTGATGAGGATGATCTTATCCTGGCCGAATACGGGGCAACCGTTGTAGGAATGGAGATCTTAAGAGAACGAGCCGAAGAGATTGAACAAGAAGCGAGAAGCAAAGCTGTCGTACAAATGGCGATTAGCTCTTTATCCTATAGTGAACTCGAAGCGGTGGAACATATCTTTGAGGAGCTAGATGGCAAGGAAGGCCTATTAGTGGCAAGTAAAATTGCTGATCGTGTCGGTATTACCCGATCTGTCATAGTTAATGCCTTACGTAAGCTAGAGAGTGCAGGCGTTATAGAGTCTCGTTCATTAGGAATGAAAGGGACGTACATTAAAGTATTAAACGAAAAACTCATGATAGAGTTAGATAAGATTAAACAGTCCTAGGTAGATCTCGATACAGTATAAGCCTGATAGATTTAAACAATGATTTTAAAATGTACACTTCCATGAACAAAATAACGACTAAAAACGCGTGATCAAGCGGATCATGCGTTTTTTTTTATCTCATTTTTTATGGATTTATAGGTACTCATCCATGATTTTTCCTGATTTTTACTTACAATTTAAGTTATAATTTGATACGATAGCACTGTTTATCGAGCTATTTCGACAACGTCTATTTCGGAAAAATTCAGAAAAATTATCTAGTTCTTTTGTACTGTTTTTAAAATAATTTTCAATGTAAGACAGGAATTTTATCTAATTTTGTAGAAAAATAAATAACTGAAGTCATGTAGAAAAAAGGCTTAATAAACCAGGAGGGCCTAATATGCAATTATTTTCAACTACGCTCAACGCTTTAGAACGTTCATTGGATGTTTCTAGTCAGAGACAAAAGGTGATATCGTCCAACATTGCAAATGTTGATACCCCTCAATATAAGGCTAAGGATGTATCTTTTCGATCCGAACTACAGAAAGCGTTGGATAATAAAAATCTTAAAAGCTATCAAACAAATGATAAACACATTCCGTTCAGCACACAGCAACACCGTCCTTTTCAACCTCAGGTGGTGACTCAAACGGGCACACTATATAACCATAACGGTAATAACGTTGATTTAGATCTTGAAATGACGAAGATGGCGGAGAATCAACTTTGGTATAATGCTCTCACTGATAGGGCGAACGGTAAATTAAACAGTCTGCGAACTGTGATAAGCGAAGGGAGGTAGTGTTTGATGACTTTATTTCAATCCATTCATAATAGCGGTTCAGCGTTAACTGCCAATCGCTTCCGTATGGATGTCATCTCTAGTAATGTGGCGAATGCAAACACAACGAGAGCGCAGTATGTCGACGGCGAGTGGCAACCTTACCAACGCAAGATGACGAGAATGGCACCAGAAGGCGCGACATCGTTCAATTCTTTTTTGCAAAAAGCGATGGGGAAAGGTCAGAGTGATACGCAAGGCGTGAAGGTGACCGAAGTTGTGCCCGACCAAACGCCGTTTAAGCTCGTATACGATCCGACACATCCAGATGCGGATGAGGAAGGCTACGTCAGGTTACCGAACGTTGATATTGCCAAAGAGATGGTAGACCTTATGTCTGCTACACGATCTTACGAAGCGAACGTCACCGTCATGAACGCTTCTAAGAATATGTATATGAAAGCTTTAGAAATCGGTAAGTAACTTAAATAGTTAATTTTATGAAGGAGGGTTTTAAATGATGAGCCATGTGACCGGAATCACACCCACCATCACCAATACGATTGACCATAAACAAGAGGATACAAAAACACATCCGACACAAATGTTTCAAGATGTGTTTAGAGAGGCTTTGAACAAAGTGAACGAAAGACAATTAGAATCCGACCGTCTCACACAACAATTAGTCACTGGTGAAGTCGATGACATACATTCAGTCATGATTGCTTCACAGAAAGCAAATTTATCTCTACAACTGACGGTTGAAACGCGTAACAAGGTGGTAGAAGCCTACAAAGAAATTATGCGTATGCAAGTGTAGGTCTCATTAGGATGGAGTGCTTATGAACGAACAACTACTGAAGTTTAAAGACAACATAAGACATCAATGGCGAGGATTGAGCAGAAATCAACAACTCATGGTGGTCGGAATTATACTCTTCATACTGGTTTCGATTACGATGCTTATTTTTTGGGCGTCGCAACCAGAATATACGACCATTTATACAAATCTTTCTCCATCAGAAGCGGGGGAGATCGTAGCCGAGATTGAATCACAGGGTATTCCAGTCGATATATCTTCGGACGGTTCAAGTGTAAGGGTGCCAAGCGCAGAAGCGTCGAGGTTAAAGGTAGAATTAGCGCATGCAGGCATACCACGGAGTGGTAATATCAATTATTCTACCTTTAGTGAAAATATGGGACTAGGTATGACGGATCAGCAATTTGATGTTGTACATAGAGGTGCGGTGGAGAACCAGATACGATACTTGATAGAAGAAATTGACGGTATTGAAAAAGCTCAAGTCATGATTACGATGCCAACTGAGCGTGTGTTTGTATCTGATGATCAAGAAGCTGCTTCAGCTTCCGTTGTTCTAACGACACGGCCGAATCTAAATTTGAACCAGACTCAAATTCAAGGCCTATATCATCTGATCAGTCGAAGTGTCCCTAATCTGCCTGTTGAAAATATCGTGATCATGGATCATAACTGGAGAGCTTATGAACTCAATGCCGGTTCTGATAGTCAGTCGACAATAGAAACCCATCAAACACAGCGTCAAATTAGGCGTGATATTGAAAGGGATATACAGAGAGAACTGCACACACTGCTCGGAACGGTTATGGGAATGGATAAGGTCGTTGTATCCGTATTTGCCAACGTTGATTTCTCACAGGAACAAAGAGAAGAGTCGCTGGTCGAACCGGTCGATCCTGATACGAATGAAGGCATCGCCATCAGTATCGAAAGAATCCAGGAAACTTTTGCTGGTGAGGGAGGCGAGCCGGGTGGCATACCGGGTACAGGTAGCACAGATATCGCCGGTTATCAAGGGGCAAATCAAGGTCAGGATTCAGAATATGAGCGAATGGAAGAACGCATTAATCGCGAAGTGAATCGCATACACAGACAGATCGAATCTAGTCCGTACACGATCGAGGACTTGACCATTCACGTGGGTGTAGAACCGCCAGTGCCCGATGATCCGGATAGTTTAACACCAGACACCATTACAGATATACAAACGATGTTGTCCTCAGTGGTTAGTACATATCTATCAACTCCTCCAGAAGAGGCGCCGGAAGAGTGGATACAAGATAAAATTACGGTACTCGCGCAAGATCTTCACGGACGTACAGATGTAACGGAAGACACCTCTGGTATATCACCAGCTTGGTTATACCTCATAGGTGCCATCGCGGTTTTCGCTATTGGAGGAACAGTATTCACGTTGGTCAAGAGAAATAAGAGTTCAAATGCGGAAGACGAGCCACCATTAAACGCCAGACCATTAACTCAACCAGCTGTTGATGACTACGACTTTGAGAAAGATAACGAAGAAACAGCGCGCAGAAAGCGTATAGAACGTCTCGCTAAGAATAAGCCAGAGGAATTTGCAAAGCTATTGCGTACGTGGTTATCCGATGATGAGAGGTGAGTGAGCATGGCGAAACAATCAAAAGAGCTCAATGGCAAACAAAAGGCTGCTCTACTGATGGTCTCCTTGGGGCCTGAGGTATCAGCCCAGGTATTTAAACAACTTAATGAAGATGAAATAGAGCAGCTCACGTTGGAGATCGCTAATGTACGTAAAGTAGACGCCGAACAGAAGGAATCAATCTTAGATGAATTTAATCAGATGTGCATTGCTCAAGATTACATCAGCCAGGGCGGGATTGCTTACGCCAAAGATATACTGGAGAAAGCTTTAGGGGAAAACAAAGCGCAAGGTATTATTGATCGATTAACCGCTTCTTTACAGGTGCGGCCTTTTGATTTTGCCCGAAAGGCAGATCCAGGACAAATCCTAAACTTTATACAAAATGAGCATGCCCAAACGATTGCGCTTGTTTTATCTTATTTAGAGCCAGATCAAGCATCACAAATCCTATCCGAACTACCGCAGGAGAAACAAGCGGATGTAGCTAAAAGAATAGCATTAATGGATAGCACCTCCCCAGAGGTGATCAGTCAGGTGGAATCTATCCTAGAGCAAAAACTCTCAGCAACTGTGACCGAGGATTATACTACGGCTGGTGGTATAGAAGCGGCTGTTCAGGTGTTGAACGGCGTTGATCGAAGTACGGAGCGTACCATCTTAGATGCGCTAGAGGTCGAGAACCCTGAGCTGGCTGAAGAAATCAAAAAACGTATGTTCGTCTTCGAAGATATTGTCACGATGGATAACCGCTCCATTCAACGTGTCATACGTGATGTAGAGAATGATGACCTGATGTTGGCCTTGAAAGTGGCTAGTGAGGAAGTTAAAGACGCTTTATTCAATAATATGTCTAAGAGAATGGCTGATACATTTAAAGAAGAGATGGAATTCATGGGACCTGTACGGCTGAAAGATGTTGAAGAAGCCCAAACCAAAATTGTGGCCACCATTCGTCGCTTAGAAGAGTCGGGTGAGGTTATTATTGCACGTGGTGGAGGAGATGATATTATTGTCTAACCTGATCAAATCCACTTTACAAAGCAAGGGAGAGGCTAAAAAACTCGTACCTACCCATTCTTTTTCCAACGCAGATCGTGCATTGGACACATATGAATCCGACACCGAGACAGATGGGGGAATCGTCGACCCCGATGACCAATACGAAGGCTTGAAATTAGAAGTAGAGGCGTTACTTGCCGAAAAAGAACAACTTCGGGTTCAAATACAAGAACAAAAGCAAAAAGCAGAAGAAGAGATTCAACAGTGGTGGCATGACGAGAAGACCAAACTTAAGGAGCATGTAGCTCAAGTTCAAACTGAAGCTGAGGCGTTAGGCTATCAGGCGGGTTACGAAGAAGGTTACCAGAAAATACAACAGGAACTACAGCAACAACGGGTAGATTTGAAAGACAGTGTAGAAACGGCTTATCGTCAAAAAGAAAAGCTGATTGAAGAGGCTGAACATTTCTTGTTACAGCTGAGCACCCATATTGCCCGGAAAATAATAAACATGGAACTTGAACGTGATCCCGGTGTCTTCAAACAATATATACAGCACACGTTACAGAGCTATGCTGAGCGTGAAGAAGTGGTCTTGGAAGTGGCAGCTGAACGATACCCGTTTATCCTTGACTATCAGGAGGAACTTGAACAATGCTTGGGGCCAGACGTACGCTTCAAAATGATACCTAGTCATAGCCAATCTGTTGCGGATGGTTGCTTGTTACATACTTCTAAAGGCACTATAGATTTCACCTTTGATAATCAAATTGAAGAAATCAAAAAGGCGCTTCTAGACTACTTTGAGGAGCGTGTGTCTCAATGAGTGCTGACCTACTAGGCCGTTTAGCAGATTATAAGAAGGTCGTTGACACAACAATGACAGCTCAGATAGGGAAAGTCACGCAGGTCATTGGCCTAACGATAGCCGCGGAAGGTCCTGAGGCGAGCATTGGAGATATCTGTTACATCTATTCTAACGGTGATGGGAAACATGTTGAAGCAGAGGTGGTCGGTTTTAAGAAAACCCAAGTCCTGCTTATGCCTTTCGGTGATGTACAGCAAATTGGACCTGGGTGTCTCGTTGTGAATACAGGGCACCCGATGCACATTAAAGTTGGGTCATCACTATTAGGTTCAGTTCTCAATGGCAGAGGCGAGCGTCTAGACGAAAAGCCTTTACCCAAAGGATTGAAGGGGTTTTCAACAAATCAAAAACCCCCTAACCCTATGCAGCGGGAGCGCATACAAGAACCGCTTGCCACCGGAATACGTTCGATTGACGCATTGACAACGGTAGGTAAAGGCCAGCGCGTTGGTATTTTCGCTGGTAGTGGTGTTGGTAAAAGTACCCTACTAGGTATGATTGCGAGAAATACAGAAGCGGACATTAACGTTATTGCCTTAATTGGAGAACGTGGACGTGAAGTTAGAGATTTTATCGAGCGTGATCTAGGACCTGAAGGTTTGTCCAAATCGGTCGTGATTGCAGCGACATCAGATCAACCACCCTTACAAAGAATTAAGGGGGCCCTGACAGCTACAGCGATTGCGGAGTATTTTAGAGACCAAGGCAAGAACGTGATGTTGATGATGGACTCCGTTACACGATTTGCGATGGCACAACGAGAAGTCGGTTTAGCCATAGGAGAACCCCCAACAAGCAAAGGTTATACGCCTAGCGTTTTTGCGCAGTTACCAAGACTTTTAGAACGGTCAGGAACGTCTCATAAAGGGACGATCACAGCCTTTTATACCGTGCTTGTTGACGGAGATGATCTGAATGACCCCATCGCAGATACAGTGCGAGGTATTCTTGATGGTCATATCGTCTTAGAGCGTAAGCTAGCCCAAAGTGGGCAATACCCTGCGATACACCCATTGAAGAGCATCAGCAGAGTGATGAACGACATTGTATTAGAGTCACAACAGAAGGCTGCAGAAGAATTCAAAAGGGTTTTATCTATCTATGAACAGTCTGAAGATCTTATTACAATCGGCGCTTATAAGAAGGGTGCTAATCGGGAGGTGGATTACGCTGTTCAGCTACATCCGCAATTGAAAGCTTTCCTCAAACAAGACACGTCTGAAAAGCCGCAATTGGAGGATAGCATTCAACAGTTAATCAAACTATGTGGAAAGGGGAAATAGGAAATGGCAACTTTCCACTATCCCTATCAAAGGATTATTGAAGTCAAGGAAAAAGAAAAAGAACAAGCACAATTACAAGTTGCAAGAGCACAACAGAAGCAATCTCGACTTGAAAAGAAACTTCATGAGATAGAAGAAAAAATTGCAGGGATAAATCAAAAAATGTCGAAAAATAAACAAGGGACTATTTTGATTCAACAATTAAAGGAGATGGAAGCGTACAGACAAAATCTCAAGAAAAAGCTCGCTTCCGAGAAAGTACATTATGCTTCGGTTAAAAAAAATGTCGATAAAAAGCAGGAAGTCCTAATAGAAAAGTTGAAAGAAGAAAAAATGTGGATGCACCTAAAGGAGAAATATAAGGAAAACGTGGTAACAGAACAAAAAAGAAAAGAACAATTAGCACTTGATGAACTCGCGCGTAACAGTTTCCGTCGTCTCGAGGGTACAAGAGGTGAAGAAGTTGAAAGAGAATGAGAAGCCGTATAGCAAATTGCAATGGTTCTTTTATATTATTCTCATCCCTTTTTTCTTCTCCACACTATTAGTAGCCATTATCTTCACGTTCCTGGGGTATAATGTCGTAGACACAGCTAAGCAGGTGGTGAGTAATATTCCAGGCTTTGAATCAGTAGCAACAGATATGACGGAACAGTCAGAGGAGTTAGAGGGAACAGAGGGAACCAGACAGCCACAGCTAGATGAACAGCCTGTGACATTAGAGGAGATCACTGCACTCGAAAGTAAAATGAGGGAAAAAGATGAGCAAATCTCAGAACTTAATGAACGCATAGCAACATTGAATGCTGAACAAGAAGAAGACCGTATTTCAAGAGAAGCTCGCGAAGAAAAGATACAGGAGTTAGCAAGAATGTACGGCAGGATGTCAGCGAGTCGTGCAGCACCCATTATAGAAAATCTTACTTTACTAGAAGCTGCTCAAATATTAAACGAAATGAATACACAGGAACAAACGGCTCTTATGTCACGGCTTAACCCTTCATTTGCAGCACAGGTTACCGTTGTAATTAAGGAATTGCACACTGTTGAAGATGTTGACGTTGCAGCGTTACAAGAGCGATTACATATGATGGTAGGACTACTAGACGCCGAAGAGCTAGGTGAAGATGGTGACAACCTTGACCAAAGTCCAAGAATCTCTATTAATCAGATGGTGAATACATATAGCCAATTGCCACCAGCTCAAGCAGCAGCTATATTAGAAGACATGAGTGGGAACCAAGCAGAATTTACTGTGGCTACTAGACTATTATCAGCCATGAGTGACGAACATCGTTCTGCCATCATGGGTGCGATGGAAACAGATGTGGCCAGACAATATACCAACGCATTAATAGACTAGAATATGGCTACCTGAAATGGTTCACTTCGGTAGGGTTGATACACAACATGTGATATAGAAAGGGGGTGAGAAAACGTGCTGAATATGATGGCTGACTTATTACAATCAGGGCAAACAGGTGAATTGGCTATCCACTCGAAGGCAGTAGCATCGCACAACTCAGATGAAACCCATAGCTCCCCGTTTCAAAGAATGCTCGCTAACGACACACAGAGTAACATGGGCGATGAAAATGGGCCACACACGCCTTTAGAGGCCTTCCTCTCACAGATTGAAGGCATCGATATGTTAAGTGAAGGATTAAAAGGTCAGAGACCTATTGAGGTTCAGGGCGAGCGACTTGAAGGAGCGTCATTACAAGAGCTTAGTGACTCACTCTTGCTGAGTACTCAATCTGAGGATCTACGCTCAGTGGAAGAATTATTAGCCTACGGGCAAGCGCTGGTGACAGAGTGGGAAGATTACGTCGGTGCCACTATGGACGGTGAATCAAGCCACCCATACGTTAATCTAGTTGCCCAATTACCTGCTCATGTCATGCAAGCCATGGGAACGACTGGTTCGACTGAAGGTGGAGATCAACCACTCTTACAACAGGGTCCTCTAAAACAATGGGCGTTTGTGTTACAAAGCTTACAGAGAAACACCACGGCTCAACAGGCTAATCATGGGCCCAATCGTACCGCTAACATTATTAATATGGTTGATTTGAGACACACAGTTGAAGCTGCAGTTCAACAATGGAAACAGCACCCACAGGCCTTAAAAAAACTTGCTGAATCACTTAACAAGATTGAAAGCCCAGCACAAATAGAGCAAAACGTAGCGGTACAGAAAAGCTGGCGTCAACCATCGTTCCTCCCAGTTTCTCTTTTAAATCAAATAACTCATAACCAGAAGCAGGGAGCCACGACATCGGATGCTGAGGGGAGTAGAGCAACAGATAAGGCAGTTGTAGAAGGGTATATAAGGGCACCTGACCAGAAGATCGCTACAGTCGGTGCAAGACAAACAGAAGGAGAACATACAAATGCCCGGTTTAATCACTTATTACAGGATGTAAGGGAGATCTTAAGTACCCGGGTAAGCCAAGGAATATCTCGTGAGGGGTCAGAATTAAGAGTCAGATTACACCCCGAACATCTCGGACATCTAGATATCAGATTAACGAGCATTGAAGGTAAAGTGAATGCTCAGATTATGGCCTCAAGCTTAGTAGCGAAAGATGCGTTAGAAACAGGTTTGAGTCAGTTGAGGTTAGCACTTCTAAACCAGGGGATACAAGTAGAGCGGATTGATGTGTCACAACAATCGCAATCACAACAGTCCCATGAACAAAGGCAGAGCCAGCAGGCGATGCAGCAACACCAGGAGCAAGGGCATCAGCAGCAGGGACACCAAGACCAGGAGCAAGTGCCTAACCGAACAGACGGGCCAGTAAATGATTATACAACTGTAAGTACAGAATCCTATGCAGCAGAAGATGCGTTTTTAGGCCATGAACAAGATCTTAACATTAACTTCACGGTATAAGGAAAGGAGGCAGGACAATGAGTAACGTCACAGCGGCTCAAAACAATCAATACTATGAGCGGGTCCCTACGTTTGAGGAACGCAGTAAACTTGGTAAGGATGCGTTTTTAAAGGTATTAGTCACACAGCTTAGTAACCAAGATCCCCTCCAACCATTAGAGGACAGAGAGTTTATCTCTCAGATGACACAATTCAGTTCTTTAGAGCAATTAACGAATGTGAATGAACATCTCCAACAATTTTTTAACCACCAGATCAACGGGTCTATGGCCAGCTATGCAAATATGATAGGACAGAAGGTGTCTTGGGAGGAAACTGTGGATGAGGAAACACTCAGCGGCGAGGGAATCGTTGAAGCTGTCACTTTAAAAAATGGCCAGTATATACTCGATTTAGACGATGGAACGCAAATATCAGTTGATAGTGTTGTGAGAGTCTCGGAGTCAACAGGTTCCAATGACGACACTGAAACAGATCCTGCTGAGGAAGAACAAACATCAGAAGACAGTGATGGTGGGCATCAAGAAGGGATGAATGTAAAGTCGTGAAACCTGTCAAACTAGGACACACTTACGCACCGTCTCCTTTACCGAATGACCATAAGACCAAAGGTGAAAAAATAGCGAGTTCTCAGCCCTTTGCCCAACAATTACAACAGCAATTAGAACGATCGCAAGTCACTGGTCAATCCAGCCTAGCCTTTAGTAAACACGCGCTACAAAGGATGGATGCAAGAGGAATTGAGGTAACAGAGGATTTACAGATGCGTCTCAACAAAGGGTTACAAATGGCAAAGAGCAAAGGTGCTAAAGAATCTCTTTTTTTAGCAGATGGGCTTGCGTTTGTTGTTAATGTGAAAAACAACACAGTCATCACCGCTATGGAGGAAGCACAAATGCAACAACATGTTATCACGAATATTGATAGCGCCGTTATGCTAAATAGCTAAAAAACATAGAGAGCTACGCAGGACTGGACCTACTTTGGAAGTCTACGTTGTGGAACGAGAGAAGCAGCGTGTCGCGTAGCTTAAGGATATATTCCTTGTAAAATTGTTTGTTTTAAAACTCACAGGTTGAAAGGAGAATATTATGCTACGTTCAATGTATTCAGGTGTTTCGGGAATGAAAGGTTTTCAAACGAAACTTGATGTCATCGGGAATAACATATCTAACGTTAATACAGTGGGGTACAAAAAAAGCCGTACCGTTTTCCAAGACGCCTTAAGTCAAAACCTTTCTGGTGTGACGGCCCCAGAGGAGATGGAAAGAGGTGGAATCAACCCACAGCAGGTAGGTTTAGGTACGACAATGGGATCTATCGACGTTTTACATACACCAGGCTCTCCGATGACTACGGGTGTGATGACCGATTTGTCTATTGAAGGCGATGGCTTTTTCATTGTATCCCCTGACGGTGATAACCCTGACGATGTATTATTAACGAGGGCAGGCAATTTCACCCGTGATGCAGCTGGGAACCTTGTCACTTCCAACGGTTACCTCGTGCAGGGTGAAGGGGGCCCTATTGTCATTGATGAGGATATGGTCTCATTTGAGATTGCTAGAAATGGGGATGTGATTGGTGTAGATCAGGATGGAGAAGCGGAAGTGATTGATACGCTCGTTGTGGGCTTCGTGCAAAACCCTAGCGGTTTACGTAAGGTTGGGGGTTCAATGTTTGAATTAACCGCGAACGCACATCCAGAAGGAGAATTTGAACCGATGATCTTAGATGACGCAGAAGGTAGACAGACACAAATTATCGCTGGTCAATTAGAGATGTCTAACGTTGATTTGACAGAAGAATTTACAGAGATGATTATTGCACAGCGTGGTTTCCAGGCTAACTCTAGAACGATTACGACGTCTGATGAGGTGCTTCAAGAAGTCGTTAATTTGAAGCGATAGGAGGAAAGACTGAGGCACTTAGCCTCAGTCCCAGTACATAATGATTACATTGACTAGATTGAATGGACAACCGATTACGATCAATGCGATTTATATAGAGCGTATGGAGGAAACACCAGATACCGTACTCACCTTATATACGAATAGAAAAATTATCGTAAAGGAATCCATTGAAGAAGTCATATCGAAATCAACTGATTTTTATGCTAAAATCAATCTCTTTCAAGAGATGAAAGAGGTGACACCAGATGCTGAATAACAAACTGTTTAATATGAGCCTTATTATCATCGTTGGTATGACTCTTTTAGGCGGAATTGCCTTTGTGCTATGGAAAACCACCTTTGAAACCACTGCACATGGGACAGATATACAACAACCTGTTCAAGCTAATGAACTGACGGCTGATGAGGTGAATGCTTACAGTGTGAGAACAGAACAAATCACAACCAATCTAGCCTCAGATGACTTCATCATTGTGGAATTTTATGTCACGATGGATGGAGAAGAGTCAAAAGATGAGTTCGAAAAACGAATAATGGAAGCAAGAGCCGCCACAATATCAGTTCTTGCTGGGGAAACACCAGACACTCTTCGAGGAGAAGAAGGGATAGATCGTTTAGAGGCAAAACTTATGCAACGTTATAACGAGATTTTGCATACAGGTAAAGTCATAAGGGTGCAAACGATCGATCGTAAGATTCAATAGTTAACATCTAGACAGACACACTGACAAAGGGGGTGACACACTTTGGCCGAGGTACTCTCACAAGGGGAAATAGATGCCTTACTATCTGCTTTGTCCTCAGGTGAGATGGATGCTGAGGAGTTGAAGAAGGAAGACGTAGAGAAAAAAGTAAGAACTTATGATTTCAAACGTGCCTTGCGCTTCAGCAAAGATCAGATTAGGAGCTTAACTCGTATCTATGAAAATTATGCAAGGTTACTCACGACTTACTTTTCTGGGCAATTGCGTACGTTTGTCCAAATCTCTGTTGCCTCAGTCGATCAGTTACCGTATGACGAATTTATACGATCTATACCTCGAATGACCATCCTAAATGTATACAATGCAGCGCCTTTAGAAGGAAGAATGGTCATGGAGGTGCACCCAAATATCGCTTACGCCATGTTAGATCGGATGCTGGGTGGACAGGGGGATGGTGCTCATAACATTTCAGACTTGACTGAGATTGAGACGATTGTCATGAAAAAAATATTCAGCAAGGCGTTGGAGACGTTTGAGGAAGCCTGGACTTCCGTAATAGATCTAGAAGTGGATTTAGAGATGTTAGAGGTGAATCCACAGTTTTTACAAATGGTGTCTCCAAATGAAACTGTCGCCGTTATTTCACTGAGTACAAAAATAGGAGAGGCGACAGGAATGATTAATTTCTGTATCCCACATGTTGTACTAGAGCCCATTATGCCCAAGCTATCTGCTCACCATTGGCTATCAACACAGAAAAAAGCGAGGGAACCCGTAGAACAACAAGCGATTGAGAATCGGGTTAAAAAAACGAAGATACCGCTTGTTGCCGAGCTAGGTCAATCTCATATTCATGTCCATGAATTTTTACAACTGAGTGCAGGCGATGTGATTCGCTTAGATCAAACCGTTGAGGAGCCAGTCCAGCTTAAAGTCGGCAACAAAGTGAAATATTATGCCCAACCTGGTAACTATAAAGGAAAAATGGCCGTCCAGGTTTTAGAAGCGGTTGAAGAGGAGGGAGGCGATTTTTATGACGAATGATATGCTATCCCAAGATGAAATTGATGCGCTGTTGAAACATTCTGATGATGATTCGGATGAGACGTACACGATTGATCATTTTATCTCAGCCATTGAACAAGATGCACTTGGTGAGATCGGCAATATTAGCTTTGGCAGTGCCTCTACTGCATTATCTACTTTACTAGATCAAAAAGTTGACATTACGACACCAAGATTATCAACAGTCCGTAGAGAATCCTTAGCGGATGAGTTCCCTAAGCCTCATGTTGCCATTCACGTAAATTACACAGAAGGCTTTAAGGGAGTTAATCTACTCGTCATGAAGACAGAGGACGCCAAGATAATTGCTGACTTGATGTTAGGAGGTGATGGGAGTTCGCCGAGTGAGCTAAGTGATATGCATATCAGTGCTGTTCAAGAAGCCATGAATCAGATGATGGGGTCTGCTGCTACTTCAATGTCAACCGTATTTAGTAAGAGAGTGGATATCTCTCCACCGGGTGTTGATGTATTTGATCCTAGTGAAGAGGACCAGCATGATATTGAAGACAATCATTTAATAAAAGTGTCATTTCGACTTAAAATAGGTCAATTAATAGATTCAAATATCATGCAACTCATTCCAGTCCCCTTTGCCAAGGAAATGGTACAGGAATTAATGAGTGGAGAGGAAGAGCAATCACCTCGTACTCATAAGGATGAACCTATTTCTGTAGAGCAAGAGAGCAGTACTAAAGCCAATATCCAACAAGAGTATGTTACAGCAGGGCAACAATCGACTGACATGGAAGCAGAACAGCTTATGATGTCACAGTCACAAGGGCCTCCTCCGCAGCCAAGTGGTGCAATGAATCAGCGAGCTACAAATGTACAATCTGCACAATTTACTGACTTTAGTCAACCACAACAAAAAAGCGGAGAAGTACAGAATTTGAATCTATTAATGGATATACCATTAGAAGTGACCGTTGAACTCGGTCGTACTAAAAAATTGATAAAAGATATACTAGAGTTATCACCTGGTTCCATCCTAGAACTAGATAAGCTAGCAGGAGAACCGGTTGATATATTGGTTAATAATAAGCTGATCGCGAAAGGGGAAGTGGTGGTTATAGAGGAGAACTTCGGTGTAAGGGTAACAGATATTCTCAGTCAATGGGATCGTATACAAAAACTACAATAAAAAGAATGGATTTAGAACTTGAGGGAGGAAATAAACAATGTCAAAAATATTAATTGTAGACGACGCTGCTTTTATGAGAATGATGATCAAAGAAATTTTAAATAAGAATGGGTTTGAGGTTGTAGGTGAGGCTGCTGATGGAGTGCAAGCCGTTGAAAAGTATAAGGAACTAAGTCCAGATCTAGTGACAATGGACATCACGATGCCAGAAATGGATGGTATTACAGCTTTAAAAGAAATTAAGCAAATGGATTCAAATTCAAAAGTTATTATGTGTTCTGCAATGGGGCAGCAGGCCATGGTTATTGATGCTATACAAGCAGGAGCGAAGGACTTTATCGTTAAGCCTTTCCAAGCAGAACGTGTGTTAGAAGCAGTGAGTAAAACGTTAGGTTAATACAAGGAAGATGAGAAGGTGGAAAGGGTGTACAACATGATGATACAGCACAGTTATAAATCATGGACTCGTAAGCTGGTGTTGCTGTTTATAATCGTGACGTTGTCAATGACTGTCATGATGGGTTGTACGCAGGAAGAGCCATCTGACTTGAACCAAAATAGCGAACGACATGTGGGTGATATGTTCGAAGAAGGTCATGATGAGCCGGATACATCACAGGACTCAAGGGAGCCGAATGAAACGGAATTGGGTTCCGATGCGTCTCCTAGTGATAGGACCAATTGGCAAGATCACCCCACTATTTTAGTTCTGAAAATGCTATTCTATACCGCTATTGTAGGACTCATGATTTACGGCTTGGTTCGTTTTCTATCAATGAACCAAAGAAAGCTACAACACCACCAGCTATTTAACAATCTTGGGTCTGTTGCCGTAGGGCCAAACAAATCTGTCCAATTAATTGAAGTTGGTGGGCGGATGTATCTTATCGGGGTAGGGGATTCGGTCAGTTTGTTAAAGGAAATTGATGATCCTGACCAGATGGATAAGATTACAAAGGACCTAGAAGAGCAACAATCGATAGTCAGTACACCTTTTCTTGAAAGATTCTCACTGTTCCAAAGGCAAAATAAAAACAGCGAGAGCGAGCAACAGCCGTTTCACTCCTTGCTTGAGAAAAGCTTACAGAAGCAGAAGGAAAAGAGAAGTCAAATGACATCTTACATCAAAGAGCGTACAGACTCAGTAGATAAAGAAGGTCGATCGTCTTGAACGAAGTTTTTATTGCGGTGACAGACATCCCTATACCCGGTTTTAATCTTGACGTTGAGGGTTCGAGTGAGCCGTCCGATGTGGCTGTAACTTTACAGTTACTCATCATGTTAACCATCTTGTCATTAGCGCCTGCTATCCTGATTATGATGACGTGCTTCACACGTATCGTTGTCGTACTTTCATTTGTCAGGACGTCATTGGCAACCCAAACCATGCCACCTAACCAAGTCATTGTCGGATTGGCTTTGTTTCTCACTTTTTTTGTAATGTCACCGATTCTTGCTGAAATCAATGAATCGGCCTTACAACCGTATCTCGAAGAAGAGATGTCACAATCCGAAGCGCTTGAAATCGCCGTGGTACCACTAAAGGAATTTATGGCCACTCATACGCGAGAGAAAGACCTCGCCTTGTTTATGAATTATAACGAGATGGAAAGACCCACATCGCTAGATGATATACCACTGCATGTTTTGGTACCCGCATTTATGATCAGTGAGTTAAAAACAGCGTTTCAGATTGGCTTTTTGATTTTTGTACCCTTTCTGATTATCGATATGATCGTGGCGAGTACGTTAATGGCCATGGGGATGATGATGTTACCACCCGTTATGATTTCATTACCGTTTAAGATATTGTTATTTGTCTTGGTTGATGGATGGTATCTTGTCGTCCAATCCTTGCTGCTCAGTTTTTAACACATCAGGCGAAGGAGTGTCATACATGTCAGCGGATACTGTGATTAAATTGGCCGAACAGGCTGTTTTTACTATATTGTTAGTGTCTGCACCATTGTTGCTTATGGCTTTAGGTGTTGGTTTAGTGGTCAGTATCTTTCAAGCAACAACCCAAATACAAGAACAAACATTGGCTTTTGTACCTAAAATAATAGCCGTCCTCGTATCACTCGTGGTGTTCGGTCCATGGATGCTAAGTGTCATCCTAGATTTCACACAGTCCTTATACCAAGATATACACCATTTTATCGGGTAGAACGAGCCTATGACTCTAGTTCTAGAATGGTTACCAACCTTCTTGCTTGTTCTTGTCAGACTTACAACGTTTTTTACAGCGGCCCCTATTTTCAGTCTGAGTGGGTTGCCTAACACATTCAAAATTGGACTGGCCTTCTTTCTCACACTAGTTATCATGCCAACGGTAGGACCAGCTGACATACCGATTAATATGGCTATACTCGGCTTTGTGGTCAAGGAAGCTTTGATTGGATTGGCATTAGGCTTTGTTGCAGCACTTGTTTTATATACCATTCAAATAGCCGGGGCGTTTATTGATTTCCAAATGGGTTTTGCCATCGCTAATGTTGTAGATCCTCAAACGGGGGCTCAAATCCCGATTATCGGTAATTTTAAATACACGCTCGCCATGCTGTTCTTACTTGCAGTAAACGGACATCATTTAATGATAGAAGGCATCGTTCGTAGCTATCGTTTTGTAGGATTGGAACAGTACTTTGTTTCCTTAGGACATGAGCAAGTGGCCTACTTCATAACAACCCTTTTTGTCCAGATGTTTCTTATTGCCTTTCAACTATCATTGCCGATAGTAGGTGCGCTTTTTTTAGTTGATGTCACTTTGGGGATTATTGCTAGAACCATACCGCAACTCAACGTTTTTGTTGTCGGCCTTCCGCTAAAGATTTTTATCGGGTTTGTCATGCTCTTGTTGACCTTGCCTATATTTTTCTATCTTTTACAAGCGTTGATAGGAGAGATGGTCCAGGCTATGTCAGATTTATTAACCCTTATAGGAGCTTAATATGAGTGCCAACGACCAAGGACAACGTCATAGGAAACCGACACTAGAATCGACAATTGAACCGACACTAAGACCGACAAACCTACAGTTGTTTGCGGAAGAAAAAACGGAGAAAGCAACACCCAAAAAGAAACAAGAGATACGTAAAAAAGGGCAAGTGGCCAAGAGTGCAGAAATACCAACAGCTTTCATCATGCTATTTGTTTTTCTTTTACTTTTCTTTATAGGTGGATGGCTATATGAGCGCTTCGTCGATATTTTCACGATCACTTACGGTGAATTTTTAAATTGGAAATTAACCGAGCATTCAACAGCTTATATTTTTCAGACCCTTTCGTTAGAAGCGACAAAGGTGGTCGCCCCTATGATGCTTATGTCTCTATTCGCGGGAGTACTAGGGAATTACATACAGGTGGGATTCCTTTTTGCAACAGACCCACTTAAAATGAAGCCCGAACGGATCAATCCTATTAAAGGATTCAAACGTATTTTTTCAGCGAGAGCGCTAGTTGAATTCTTAAAATCAATTTTTAAGATTTCTCTCATTTCGTTTGTGACCTTTACACTACTCTGGTCTAAGCGTCACGACATTCTACAACTATCACAAAAAGATGTGGGACATGGCCTTTCATATATTGGTGGCTTGACCTTGCAGATTGGTTTAATCGTCTCAGTCATGTTGCTATTTATTGCGGCGATGGATTACATTTATCAGCGTTACGATTTTGAGAAACAAAATAAGATGTCTAAGAAGGACATTAAAGATGAACATAAAAAAACCGAGGGTGACCCATTAATTAAGTCCAAAATCAAAGAGCGGCAACGCCAGATGGCAATGAAAAGAATGATGCAGGAAGTACCTAAGGCGGATGTCGTTATCACTAACCCAACGCATTACGCCATCGCCATCCAATACGATGAGGAAGAGATGGATGCGCCCACGGTCATAGCCAAGGGACAAGATCAAGTGGCTATGAGAATTAAAGCGATGGCTGAAGAACATCGTATTACCACAATGGAAAATAAACCACTAGCACGAACACTCTATCAACAAGTGGAAATTGGGGAAGTGGTACCAGAAGAATTATATCAAACGGTAGCAGAGGTTCTAGCGTATGTTTATCGTTTGAAAGGAAAAGTGTAGAAGCGTACATCGAGAGGAGGAGGCAAAATGGTAGCGAGAGATTATATCGTACTTATGTCCATCATTATGATTATCATCATGATGGTTGTCCCTCTTCCGCCAGGCATCTTAAACGTTTTAATCTTTCTTAATTTATCACTTTCATTAACGATCATACTCGTGGCTATGAATACAAAAGAACCTTTACAGTTTTCTATCTTTCCTTCACTGCTACTTTTAACGACACTTTTTCGATTAGCATTAAACGTGTCAACGACTCGTTCGATATTGTCTAATGCTGAAGCAGGTGATTTGATTGAGACTTTTGGTGACTTCGTTGTAAGTGGGAGTGCGCTCATCGGTTTTATCGTATTCCTCATTTTAATCGTCATCCAATTTATCGTTATAACGAAAGGATCGGAACGTGTCGCTGAAGTCGGTGCTAGATTTACACTTGATGCGATGCCAGGTAAGCAAATGGCCATCGATGCAGACTTAAATGCTGGTTTAATTTCTGAGAAAGAAGCGAAAGAACGCCGTGAAAAAATAGAAAGAGAAGCGGATTTCTATGGTGCAATGGATGGGGCCAGTAAGTTCGTAAAAGGTGACGCCATTGCTGCAATCGTGATTACCATCATTAACATCCTGGGTGGTATTATGGTTGGGATGACAGTCAATGATATGGGGCTTAATGAATCAGTTAATGTTTATACGCGCCTTTCAATAGGGGATGGGCTTGTCAGCCAAATTCCAGCTTTACTTATCTCTACCGCGACAGGGATTATCGTTACGAGGGCAACCTCGGAAGGTAATCTTGGTTCGGATCTGACGAAACAATTATTCGCTTACCCAAAATTGCTTTATGTCGTCGCGGGATTCATAGCGATCTTCGGATTGCTCCCTACTGTAAACCCGATCATACCGTTTTCTCTAGCCGGAGGCATCGCGTTTGGGAGCTACCAATTGCAGAAGAGCTTGCAACGCTCTGAGGAAGAACTCAGTGTAGAAGAGGAAGAACAAGAGCTCGAGGAAGTGCGGAGCCCAGAGAGTGTCATGAATCTGCTTGACGTTGATCCCATTGAATTTGAGTTTGGCTATGGTCTCATACCGCTAGCAGATACAAATCAAGGTGGGGACCTATTGGACCGCGTCATTATGATACGTAGGCAGTGTGCGATAGAGTTGGGTGTCGTTGTACCTGTGATCCGGATAAGGGACAATATTCAGCTACAGCCTAATGAATATGTCATTAAGATCAAAGGCAATCAGGTGGCCCGTGGTGAGTTGTTATTGGATCATTATCTCGCCATGAGCCCGGGTGTAGAAGACGAAAGTGTTAAAGGGATCGAAACGGTGGAGCCTGCCTTCGGTTTACCTGCGTTATGGGTCAATGATCAAATGAAAGACCAGGCAGAAATGTCTGGATATACGGTTGTTGATCCTCCGTCTGTAGTCTCAACGCATTTAACAGAAATGATTAAGAAACATGCACATGAGTTATTGGGTCGGCAGGAAGTTAAATCACTTATTGACCACGTGAAGGAATCGGCACCGGCAGTTGTAGAGGAACTTATTCCAGACAAGCTTAGTATTGGGGATGTACAAAAGGTTTTAATGAATTTATTGCGAGAGAAAGTGTCTATTCGCAACCTTACTGTCATTCTTGAGACCTTAGCAGATTATGCGGAAACCATGAGAGATCATGGTATTCTAACGGAGTACGTGCGCCAAGCATTATCCAGACAAATGACTAGTCAGTATGCAACGCAGGGTCAGCCTTTACAAGTGATCACTGCAGGGGCAAGCCTTGAAAAGACAATAGCTGATGGTATTCAACAAACAGAACAAGGGAGTTTTCTTTCGCTGGATCCGGAAACGTCGCAGGCCGTTTATCAACAAGTTTTAGAACAAGTCAGTCGTGTCCAACAGACTGGGGTACAACCTGTACTACTCACGTCTCCTGCTGTCCGAATGTATCTAAGGCAGTTTCTCGAGCGTTACATGTCTGATTTACCCGTTCTATCTTATAACGAATTAGAACCAGAAGTGGAAGTGCAAAGCATTGGGGTGGTGAATCTCGAATGAAGATAAAAAAATACGTCGTAGACTCTTTGCCCGATGCCATGCAACAAATTCGACATGAATTGGGGAATCAGGCTGTCATATTAAATACTAAAAAAGTGCGTCGTGGAGGCGTATTTGGACTGTTTAGTCGTGAGCAGATTGAAGTAATCGCTGCGATAGACCAGGATAGTATGCACACAGATAACACAAATACCAAAGGTGATTCACTTTCTTTATCTTTTGAGGGACGTTGGCCACATAAAGGACAATATGACACACATCAAGGATTACAAAACACCAATGCTGGAGTCAATAGCATAGATACCACCTTAAAATCTAAAGAGCGTCAAGCTGAACAGACACATTCAAGTGAGTCTCAGAATCAAGTTCTTCAAGAGCTAAAAGAAATGAAAGAAGCGATAAACACCTTAGCTGTAAGGCATAATCAGGCCTCCGTACCTTACAACATAATGTATGACATATTAACGGAGCAAGGTGTAGATGAAAAAGTCAAATCCATTCTCATCTCTAGGGTGTTTGAAAAGCACGAAGCCCTTGAAAGGATGGAACATACACACATTTATCGTCTTTTGAGGAAAGAATTATTACACTACCTGGATGAACTGCTGCCAAAAGATCAGGGAATTTCAAATAAATGCCCTAAAATTATGGCTTTTATCGGACCGACCGGGGTGGGCAAAACGACAACCATTGCTAAGCTAGCTGCTGAGCATATGCTTAAACAACATAAGAAGGTTGGACTGATAACGACAGATACGTATCGTATAGCAGCTGTTGATCAACTTAAAACGTATGCCAACATACTTAACGTTCCGGTAGAAGTGATTTTCTCACCTGATGAACTAGAAAAAGCCATCCAAACATTGGCTGATGTTGATATCATCCTAATGGACACAGCAGGTCGTAACTATTTACAGCAAGAGTACATTGATGAACTTCAACACATTCTACCGGATCACTTACAGATACAAGTGAATATGGTTTTAAGTTTGACCACTAAGTATGACGATTTGAAACGAATGGCGTACAATTTCAAACAGATTTCTATCGATCAATTCATCTTGACTAAGGTGGATGAAACGCATACGTACGGCACCATTATCAACTTATTACACGAATGTGCGTATCCGCTGACCTATTTAACAAATGGACAGGACGTACCGGATGATATTCTGAAGGCATCCCCTGAAATCATTACAGATTTGATAATGGGAGACGATGTTCGTGAGAGATCAAGCTGAAAAATTAAGAGAAAGGCTCCTCCAACCTCAAGAATCGACACATACAGACGCACAGAAAACGAAAGTCATTACCGTGTGTAGTGGTAAAGGTGGGGTGGGTAAGTCTAACTTCTCTCTTAACTTTGCTATAGGGTTAGCCCAACAAGGCAAAAAGGTGATGATTTTTGATTTAGACATTGGACTAGCCAATCTGGATGTCTTAATGGGTGTCAATCCCAAAAGAACATTGACTGATATGGTTGAGGAAGAGCTGTCGATCTGGGATATCGTTGAGGATGGGCCAATGGGTGTGCAATTCGTGGCTGGTGGTTCAGGTTTTCAGCATCTTTTGCAAATGAACGAAGCAAAGGTTCAAAAGTTGATACAGGAATTACTCCAACTACACAACAACGTTGATTATATTATCCTTGATACGGGAGCAGGCATCAGCCATGATTCATTACGATTTATCTTAGCAGCTGATGACGTCATTATCGTAACAACACCTGAACCAACAGCCATCACGGACGCTTATGCCGTACTAAAAATGATTTATCTTAACGACGATCACGCCCATGTGCAACTCGTGATCAATCGATGTACATCAATGGCTGAAGGTAAATCAACTGGTGAAAAATTAAAAATGGTCACCAGGCAATTTTTAGACAAAGAGGTTACAATATTAGGCCACATACAAGACGATCCAAACGTATTAAAAGCGGTGAAAAAGCAACATCCATTTCTACTGCTGTCACCTATCACAGTAGCTTCAAAAGCGATACTTAACATCTGTCGTCATTATCTGGACATGCCTACTGCTTCACACCCAGGTATTAAAGGCTTCATAAAGAAAATATTGAAGCAGTCCATTTAAGGGTCTATACGTCCACTAGATTATGACAGCATGAATATATACCATGAAAGGATGCGAATCATGACAACGATAAAAGTGATGGTCGTTGATGATTCCGCTTTTATGCGAAAACTCATTAGTGACCTACTTAACTCCGATCCAGACATAGAAGTCGTTACGACGTCTAGAAACGGAGAAGACTGTTTAGATAAATTTCAAGCGTATCAACCGGATGTCATTACGCTCGACATCGTCATGCCCGTGCTTGACGGGTTAGAAACGTTATCTAAAATCAAGCAAATCTCAAAAGTCCCTGTTATTATGCTGAGTAAACTGACGCAAGTGGGGGCGGATAATACCATTATCGCGCTGGAAAAAGGCGCATTTGATTTTGTTGCAAAGCCAGATGGCATTAATTTCTCGCTTTTTGATGCGATAAGAGATGAGCTGATCGACAAAGTAAAAACAGCTGCTCAAGCTTATCATACTGGGGATTCAACGGTTGCAGATGTAAATAAGTATGACCACACAGAAAGTAAAAAGAGAGTCAGACGAACAGCACCAGCCGTTAAGAAAGTGCCCAAAGAAGTTATACTCATGGGATCATCGACTGGTGGACCCAAAGCACTTAATCAATTGCTGCTTCGTCTACCTCAGTTAGAACATACAGCCGTATGCATTGTTCAGCATATGCCACCTGCTTTCACCTTATCGTTAGCCAATCGCCTAAATACACAGACGGATCATATTGTCTCACATGCAAAAGAGGGGCAATCGTTAGAACCAGGACATGTTTACGTTGCACCTGGAGGTTACCATCTCGAATTATGCCAAGATCAATATGGCATATTCCTACATTTGGAAGAAGGTGCACCAAGGGGAGGCCATCGTCCTTCTGTTGATGTCATGTTTGAGTCGGCAATGAATGTAGAAGGATGTGACCTGATTGCTGTCGTACTGACAGGGATGGGGAAAGACGGTACAGAAGGACTTAGAAAATTAAAGGCTGAGAAAAAAGCTTACGCTATTGCCGAACACGAATCATCATGTGTGGTCTACGGGATGCCGAGAGCAGTTGTTGAGGCGGATTTGGCCGATGAAGTAAGACCATTACAAGAGATTCACGATGCCTTAAATAGACTCATAAATAGCTAGGAGGTGTCCAAAGATGGACATGAATCAATATCTAGATATGTTTATTGATGAAGCAAGGGAGCATCTGCAAGCCATTAACGATAACTTACTAGAATTTGAAAAAAGGCCCGATGATTTAGCAATCGTTAACGAGATCTTTCGTTCCGCACATACACTAAAAGGTATGGCCGCTACGATGGGATTCGAAGACCTTGCTACCTTAACGCATGAAATGGAGAACGTACTCGACAAAATTCGTAATGATGAACTGCAAGTCGACACCAACATGATAGATGTCATCTTTAAGAGTGTCGACTCACTAGAGAGTATGGTTCACTCCATTATAGATGGCGGGGATGGTAAATTAGACGTAACAGATATCGTTAGCGAACTGTCTGAAGTAGCCGTTGGTGGGGGGACTAGTCCATCATCATCAAGCCAAGGGACAGGTAAAGCGACGAGTGCAAGTGACCTCCCATTTGATATCAATGACATAGAATTAACCATTGTCCAACAATCGATAGAGTCAGGCTATCAAGTCTACGCCGTGGAAGTGCAAATCAGGTCCGATTGTTTACTTAAATCCGCGAGAGCTTACATGGTGTTTACTGTCCTTGAAGAGGGCGGCGGTGAAGTTATCAAAGCTATCCCTTCGGTTGAGGACATCGAACAAGAATTATTCGATTCATCATTCGAGGTGCTATTAGTCTCAAAACTGTCTGGAGAAGAAGTACAAAAGAAAGTAATGAACGTTGCAGAAATCGTGGATGTAGAGGTTCAAGCACTCACACCAGAACTCCTTCAGAAATTAACAGGAGTAGAACAATCGGTCGTGGTAGATGCATCAACAGAACCTACAGAGAGTACATCCAGCCAGCCACAAGCTAGCGCCAAAGAACAGCAACAAGAAGCTCAAAAACAAACAGCAGCAAGTGCTGAGGCCACTGCAGGTACGCCACCGACCGATGAAACAGAAGAAAAGAGTCAATCTACTGCCGCGACACCGGCACCGGCTGTACCTGAACCATTCTCTGATGCCGTGTCTAAAACGGAAACACAAACCAAATCTACTCGTGCTTCAAACCGTACAATCCGGGTGAGCATCGATCGCTTAGATGTGCTGATGAATTTATTCAGTGAGCTCATCATTGACCGTGGCCGTCTAGAACAATTGGCGAGTGAAATCGAGAACCAAGAGTTACTAGATACGGTTGAACATATGGGCCGTATCAGTGGAGATCTACAAGACATTATTCTCAATATGAGAATGGTCCCTATAGAACAAGTGTTTAATAGATTTCCACGTATGGTCAGAGGGCTCGCAAAAGACTTAGATAAAAAAGTAGAGCTCAATATCGCTGGTGCTGATACAGAACTAGACCGCACTGTCATTGATGAAATTGGCGATCCAATCGTTCACTTGTTGCGTAATGCATTAGACCACGGTCTAGAAACCCCTGAAGAGAGGGTAGAGTCAGATAAAGAAGAGACAGGCCTCATTAAATTAAGAGCCTTCCACAGTGGGAACAATGTCTTTATTGAAATCAGTGACGACGGGAGAGGAATCCACCGTGAAAAGATATTAGAACGTGCGATTGATCGTGGCATCGTCACAGAGGAACAAGGTCTTGAAATGACAGATCAAGAGGTGTATCAACTCTTGTTTGCCTCAGGATTTAGTACAGCAGAGGAAGTCTCCGACATATCTGGACGTGGCGTAGGATTAGACGTCGTCAAAAATAAAATTGAATCTCTAAGTGGCATTGTCACCGTTAATTCTATACCTGGAGCCGGTACCACATTCTCAATCCAACTACCGCTAACGTTATCAATCATTACGTCGATGTTAGTCAAGGTGTCCACAGAAAAATATGCTATTCCGCTCAACACGATTGAGGAAACGGCCGTCATCCCCAAAGCGGATGTGATGTCTGCCCATTCAGGAAAGGTGATCGATTATCGTGGAAAAGTGATCCCTTTAGTCTTTTTGCGAGAAGTGTTCGGCCTAGGCAATGATGGTGTACGTGATGATGCAGTTTCCGTCGTCATTGTCAAAAAAGGGGATGAAATGGCCGGTCTGGTTGTCGATTCTTTTATCGGTCAACAAGAAGTAGTCCTGAAATCTTTGGGGAACTATTTGACTGAAATATTTGCAATCTCAGGAGCCACCATCTTAGGAGACGGTCAAGTGGCACTCATTATTGATACGAATGCCTTAGTCAAATGATTAATAAAAAGGAGTGAATATCATGGCAGAACAGCAATTGCAAGTAGAAGATACGAAAGTGATTGTCTTCCGGTTGAAAGATGAGGAATATGGGGTAGAAGTAGGGCAGATTAAATCTATTGAACGCATGCAGCATATTACTATTGTCCCTAACACACCAGACTTTGTGAGAGGTGTCATTAATTTACGCGGGGTCGTGACGCCTGTTATCAATTTGCGTACGAGATTTGAATTAGGAGAAGAAGAAGAACTCGAAAGCACGCGAATCATCATCGTTACTGTAGACGACATTGAGGTTGGCTTAATCGTAGACGCTGCTCATGATGTCATCGACGTGCCCGCCAGTGCCGTCGAGCCACCACCAGAAGTAATTGGTGGAATCGAGGCAGACTACCTTAGAGGTGTAGCCAAAGTTGGTAAACGACTACTTATTCTACTTAACCTCGATCGCGTGTTATCTCCCGAAGAGGTAGAACTCGTTAAGCAGATTGAGGCCTAACCATGACGTCAATGGACCGTTTTAAAGAGCAACAATTAGATGTCCTGAGGGAGATAGGCAATATCGGTTCAGGAAATGCAGCCACTGCTTTGTCTAAGCTCGTCAAAAAAAGTATAGATATGAATGTACCCCATGTTCACATTCTTTCATTTAATGATGTGATTGAATATTTAGGTGGACCAGAGAGAATTGTGGTCGCCGTCTTTCTTAAAATGGAAGGAGATGTACCGGGAAATCTATTCTTTTTCATGCAAGAAGAAACAGCCAAAAGCTTGAGTCAAACCATCATAGGTAGAAATACCACTGAGAGAGCGGATTTAGAAGACATGGAAGTGTCCGCTCTCCAGGAGGTTGGTAACATACTAAGCGGGTCCTACCTTTCCTCCTTATCCGATCTAACCAATCTTCATCTCTCACAGTCAGTACCTGCGCTCGCCATTGACATGGCGGGTGCCATACTTGGCTATGGACTAACAGATGTAGGAAAAGCAGGAGACTATGCCCTTATCATTGACACAGAATTTTTAGATATTGAAGCGCAGCAGGACAACGTCGTTTCAGGCCAATTTGTCATGATACCAGAACCATCCGCCCTCTCTATCCTGTTCAAGTCACTAGGGGTCTCTGATCATGGGTGACTTGGTGAAAGTCGGTATTGCTGATTTCGATATCGCTGTAGCCCCGCAGAAAATCAGGACATCAGGGCTGGGTTCCTGTGTTGGGGTGACATTATATGACCCCGAAATTAGAGTGTGTGGCTTAGCACACGTGATGCTACCTAGCTCTTTAATAGCAAGAGAAGAGGAAAGCAAGGGCAAATTTGCTAACACCGCTATCCCTTCCTTAATTGAAAAAATGGTACAACAAGGGGTCAAGGTGAGGCGTATTGAAGCCAAGTTAGCTGGTGGTGCTGAAATGTTTAAAACGACTTCAGAGCAAATGAGAATCGGAGCAAGAAACGTAGAGGCATGTAAAGCATTGCTTAACAAGTTAAATATCCCGATCGTAGCAGAAGACACGGGGGGCAGATGCGGTCGGACGATAGAGCTGGATTCAGAGACTGGCATACTTACCATTCGAATCGTGAATCAAGAGGTAAAGGAAGTATAAAATGAAGACCATATATATCCTCTTATGGAGTTATTGGGCAGGTTTTGTCCTGTTTTTAATGAGTTTCTTTTTATCTTACGCATCTAATACACTTTTCGTAGCTCTACTTCGCTCATTCATCGTTTGGGTTGTCAGTTTTATCATCTTGGGTGTCACGCTAAAGGTTTTAAATCAAACGTTCTGGCAACCGTCGAATCAACCACAAGGGAGGCAGACGATAACGGCTCAACATCAAGGTGATGGCAAGGCGAAAAAAGACACATCAAAGAGTTTACAAAGCGAAGAAACAAACGCGCCCAAAAGAGGGGAACATATAGACCTACAAACACCGGAAGAAGAAGATTTCCAGCCGTTACAACCTGATTTGGCTCAAAATCGGAAGGAATAGGTGGTGAAGGCGATTGGACGATGTAAAGCTTGAAGGTCCAACCTCAGATTATTGGACAAAATGGAAAGAAAACAAGGACCAAGAGGCAGGTAACTATCTCGTCTCCCAATATTTCACACTTGTAGAATACGTGGTTAATCGTATGGCCATTGGATTACCGCATTCTGTTCAAAGAGACGACCTTATCAGCTTTGGAAGCCATGGCCTCTTAGACGCCTTTGATAAGTTTGATACTGAACGAGGTCTTAAATTTGAGACGTATGCGAGTTGGAGAATAAAAGGAGCCATTATAGACGGACTGAGGAAAACGGACTGGCTCCCCCGTTCTGTCCGTGACAAAGCACGTAAGATTGAGGAAGCGTATGCCAAACTTGAGCAGGAAACACTTCGAGCCGTCACAGACAAAGAAGTCAGTGCATTTTTAGGGATGGATGAAGAGGAAATCAATCGTGTGCTACAGGACACGACGATCTCTTCTCTGATGTCTATTGACGAACCGATCTATGATGAAGAAGATCACCAAACGGGTAGATTTAATATGATAGAAAATGAACATGCAGATAAACCGGAGGAGTATATTCATAAACAGTATCTCAAGGACACATTAGCAACCGGTATTAACAAGCTACCAGAAAAAGAAAAGCTCGTTGTTTCTCTTTTTTATTATGAGGAATTAAACCTAACCGAGATCGCCGAAGTGTTAGAGCTTTCTACCTCTAGGATTTCACAATTACATTCAAAAGCAATTTTACGTCTAAAAAATGCGCTACATCAAGAACAAGAGCTTATGAAGTTAGTATAATAGTGACAGTGACGTTTTTTAGATTTTAGAGATGTAGGTGGTTAGATGCAGACAACAAAAACGCATGACCAAGAGCTGGAAGGTTTACAACTGACACTCTCAACTGATAAACTTTACGCTTATTTAACTGTGACAGAGCGAGCTTATCGACGTGAGAATGAACTTTACTATACAAAAGAAGCCCTCATAACTTACCTACAAAAACAGGGCGTTCGCTACGGTATCTTGGACAAGCAAATAGACACACTGGTGCGTTCCCCTAAGGACTGTAAAGATCAGAGAATTCTAGTGGCCAGAGGGAAACCCCCTGTTCATGGGGAAAACACTAAACTAAATTATGTATATCACAAAAAAAACCAAACACGATTAAAGGAACAGGCGGATGGTCGGGTTGACTTTTTTACAGTGACAGAAATCCCCAACGTCCAAAAAGGTCAGGTGTTAGCCCGAAAGTGTCCACCCACTGAAGGGATAGCAGGTAAAAGCGTGACAGAGGAAACAATTGAGGCGATGGATGGGAGAGAGGTCCCTATCAAGCTAGGGCGTCATGTCGTCCTTGACCCTTCCACTGACAGTGTCTATGCTGTCATAGATGGACAAGTTTGTATCACTGACCGCTTAAACGTCTATCCAGTCTACGAGGTGCCACATGATCTTGATCTTTCTATCGGGAACATTGACTTCATTGGCAATGTGGTCATTCACGGTAACGTTCCCAGCGGATTCAGTGTCAAAGCCAAGGGAGACATCCGTGTAACAGGGAGCGTCGAAGGAGCAGAACTTGAGGCAGAGGGCAATGTTTATATTAGTTCAGGTGTGACAGCTCAACATCAGGGCTATATCAAAGCGGGTAAAGACGTTGTGACGAAGTTTGTAGTCAATGGAGACATTCATGCCCAAGGGAGTGTATACGTGTCTCAAACGATCATGCACTCAACTGTAAGGGCAGGCCAGGACATACAGTGTGATGGTACCAAAGGACTCGTGATCGGCGGGGACTTACGTGCAGGGTATAGGTTTGCTTGTCGCACGATTGGCAACAACATGAATACGGCGACTCGTGTGGAGGTAGGCATAGATCCCTCTATTTCTATACAACAGCAAATGTTAGAGGCAGAACGACGATCCCTTAACGATGAGTTGGAGAAAACAGACAAAGCGATACGTGTCATTGACCAAACACAAAAGCGTGAACGGGGCTTACCAAGCGAAAAAAAAACCCTACGTTATAAATTGACGAATGCCAAGCTTGAGATAGAAAAAAAGCGACGAATGGTTGATATGCAATACTCTGAGCTCGCTCAAAAAAGAAACGAATTAAAAACAGCAACGATAGAAGTCAGTGGTTACATTTACCCAGGATCTAAACTTGTATTCGGAAAGTATGTGAAATTCCTAAAAGAACCGGCCAAATACGTCTTATTTACATTAGAGCGTAATGAAATTGTCACTCATCCCTTGCAATGATAGGGAAAAGGCAAAGGGAATACTGTTCAAGTAGGTGAGGACACATGGGGTTAAGATCCTTAGAGTTACAAGTAGCGATTCCACGTACCCAGGATGCAGGTATGAAACAAGACCAATTGAATCAAAGACATACCGTTCAGCACTACCAAGCGACAGAAGAACAAAAATTAAAGCATGAACGAGAGAGAATTAAAAGTTCTAAAGTTGATAAAAAAACAAAAGAAATGCTTGGTCACGACCATCATGCCAAACAACACTATCCTTCACACAAGCAACATCAATACAAACCAAAGAATGAGATACCCCCCGAACCTACTCACCCTTATAAGGGGAAGCGTATCGATATCTCTTTGTAATGAGGTGAAACCCATTTGTATATCATAATGATCATTAGCCTGATCCTCCACATTGCGACCATTTATGCCGTCGTTCTGTTGTTTCAACGCCGTTCATTTGAACGTACACCAACGATAGAACAAGACGTTGAAACGATTCACGACAGCATAGCCTCATTTATAGATCAGGTTGAACAAGACAATGAAGCATTATATCAAAAACTTGTTAAGCATATTCAGGATCTAGAAGCGAAACGGCTTAAAGACGCCGATGCCCAACAGCAGATGTTCCAAGATCATGTTCAGCAATTGCAAGAACAAAAGGAAGTGTTAGAACAACGGTTAGAAAAGATCAATGAGTTGTGGCAAGAGGCACAAGCCTCTCAGGATACGATTAACCAGACCGAAGCAACAAAGCTAGAGAAAAAAAGTAGTAAAGAGGCGAGCGAGGAAAAATCCCCGCAATCAGAAGATGTTCATGCAAATCTACACGAGAATCACGAAAAAGTGCTGAGTCTACATGGCGCAGGATACAGTGTGGATGAAATCGCGAAAAAACTTAAAATAGGGAAGGGAGAAACTCAACTACTGATTACACTTATCGAACGAAAAGAGAATGATAAAGTGAAAGACAAGTAGCAGCATTCGGAGATCCTCAGACTCGAATGTTGCTACTTGTCTTTTTGCGGGCCAACCCCTGATTTGATATTGATTTTATTGTAAGTACCCTGATCGTATAAACACGTACGCTTTATTCCATGATAGTAATAGTGATAAGGTTTGAAAAAACCATATCGTTCGCATAACCCTTTCCCAGTATGAAGAATGTAAAAGATATAGGCTATAAAATCATGACCCTCAGTTGCTTAATCCTTTTGAATATGGTATATTATCAAATGGTGTTAATACACACGCTAGTTAATTTGGAGTATGGTGCTTGTGGCTATATGATCATGAGTTAGCTCCGAAGATGATACTAGCGGAGGAACAAAACCAAAGGAGGAAAACAACACTATGGCAGTTATCTCAATGAAACAATTGCTTGAAGCAGGGGTCCACTTCGGTCACCAAACACGTCGTTGGAACCCAAAAATGGACCGTTATATCTTCACAGAAAGAAACGGTATTTACATTATTGACCTACAAAAAACAGTTAAGAAGGTAGAAGAAGCGTACAAGTTTGTAAAAGAGCTTGCTTCTAACGGAGGAAACATCCTATTTGTTGGTACGAAAAAACAAGCACAGGAATCCGTTAGAGACGAAGCGACACGTTGTGGTATGCACTTCATCAACCAACGTTGGTTAGGTGGTACGCTAACGAACTTCAAAACAATCCGTGCTCGTATCGAGCGCCTACACAAGTTAGAACAAATGGAAACAGACGGAACGTTTGAAGTCCTTCCTAAGAAAGAAGTTATTCTTCTTCGTAAGGAAAAAGAACGTCTAGAGAAATTCCTAGGCGGTATTAAAGAGATGAAGGGATTGCCAGATGCGCTATTCGTCGTAGACCCTCGTAAAGAGCGTATCGCAATTGCTGAAGCTCGTAAACTTGGACTTCCAATCGTTGCGATCGTAGATACGAACTGTGACCCTGATGAAGTAGACTATGTGATTCCTGGTAACGACGATGCGATCCGTGCTGTGAAATTACTGACAGGTAAAATGGCAGACGCTGTACTAGAAGGAACACAAGGCGGGGAACAGCCACAGCAACAAGAAGAAACAACGGCATAATATCGAGGGTGGTCTAGGGGATTGCCCTTAGACCCCTTTTTTTTCTCTGTAATAAGCGTATATGACACGCAACATCTACTCTGTAAAAATTACACATACATAAGGAGGAAATACGATGGCAATTACTGCTAGCATGGTCAAAGAATTACGCGAAAAAACAGGTGCTGGAATGATGGACTGTAAGAAAGCACTACAAGAGACAGACGGTGACATTGAAAAAGCCGTTGATTTTCTACGTGAAAAAGGGCTATCTAAAGCGGCAAAAAAAGCAGACCGTGTGGCTGCTGAAGGATTAACTTCCGTTGAAGTTGACGGTAACCGTGCCGTATTATTAGAAGTCAACTGTGAAACAGACTTCGTTGCTAAGAACGAAGACTTTCAACAATTTATCAAAAATAGTGCTAAATCCATTCTGAAAACAAAACCTTCTACGGTAGAAGAAGCGTTAGAACAAAAACTTGAAGGCTCAGAGGAAACGATCTCTGAGGCGTTGACAGCGCTTATTGCAAAGATCGGTGAAAACATGAACTTCAGACGTTTTGAAGTCTTCGAAAAAACTGATGCGGATGTTTTCGGCGCATACGTTCACATGGGTGGAAGCATCAGTGTGTTATCTATCATTAAGAACAGCACCAACGAAAACTTAGCGAAGGATATCGCAATGCATATTGCGGCTATTAACCCGCGCTTTATTTCTCGTGATCAAGTCTCCCAAGACGTGATTGAACAGGAGAAAGAAGTCTTAACTCAACAAGCGAAAAACGAAGGCAAGCCGGATAATATCGTAGAAAAAATGGTTGAAGGGCGTATGAAGAAGTTCTATTCAGAAGTATGTCTACTTGAGCAACCTTTCGTCAAGGACCCAGATATGACTGTAACCCAACTACTAGAAAAAGAAGGTAAAGATGTCACGTTAGACTCTTTCCACCGTTACCAATTGGGTGAAGGAATTGAGAAGAAAGAAGAAAACTTTGCTGACGAAGTGATGTCACAAGTAAAGAAATCTTAATAAGGGCTGAACCCATAGGGAACACACAGTGTTCCCTATTTTTAAGAGAGGAACCGTAGCAGGAAAACAAACTATGATGTAGAATTTATTAGATTGGAGGATGCTCTATGGCTCAAGGAAGATACAACAGGGTTGTGTTAAAGCTCAGCGGGGAAGCCTTAGCAGGTAATATGGGTTACGGGATCGACCCGAGTGTTATCCAATCCATTGCCAAACAAATTCAAGAAGTTGTAGAATTGGACGTAGAAGTCGCTGTGGTTGTTGGCGGCGGCAACATTTGGAGAGGTATGGCTGGTAGCGCAAAAGGCATGGATCGTGCCACAGCCGATTATATGGGCATGCTAGCCACCGTCATGAACGGATTAGCATTGCAAGATGCACTTGAGACCGAAGGAGTACCAACGCGAGTCCAAACATCAATCGAAATGCGCCAGGTGGCTGAGCCGTATATAAGAAGAAGAGCCATAAGACATTTGGAGAAGAAGCGTGTTATTATATTTGCTGGTGGCACAGGAAACCCTTATTTCTCTACGGATACCACTGCAGCTTTAAGAGCCGCTGAAATAGAAGCAGAGGTCATCTTGATGGCTAAGAACAACGTTGATGGCGTATACTCTGCAGATCCAAGTGTAGATCCAAGCGCGAGAAAGTACGATCAACTGTCCTTTTTAGACGTCTTGAAGGAAGGATTAGCCGTCATGGATTCGACCGCCTCATCATTATGTATGGATAATGACATACCGCTTATCGTATTCTCAATTATGGAAGAAGGAAATATTAAACGCGCCGTTTCAGGTGACGACATAGGAACGATTGTGAGGGGGAATCAATAATGCCAAATGAAGTGATACAAGATGCCAAGGAAAGAATGAGTAAATCCATTACACAGTTAAAAAAGGACCTAGGGACATTAAGAGCCGGTCGAGCAACACCGTCACTCTTAGATAAAGTAACGGTGGAGTACTATGGGGCGCCAACGCCATTAAACCAACTGGCAAACGTGAGTGCACCAGAGGCAAGGCTACTGACCATCCAACCTTGGGATAAATCTGTGCTAGGAGAAATAGAAAAGGCGATTCTAAAGTCAGATTTAGGTTTAACCCCAACGAACGACGGCAACCTCATTCGTATCGCCATTCCAGCATTAACGGAAGAAAGACGTGCGGAGTTGGTTAAAACTGTGAGGAAATACGGAGAAGAGTCCAAGGTGGCGATTCGTAACGTGAGACGTGACGCCAATGACGAAATTAAAAAGATTGAAAAAGAGGGTACGATCTCTGAGGATGAATCACGTCGTCATCAAGACAATGTTCAGAAAACAACGGATGAAAAAATCGTAGAAGTAGACAACATTATACAAAGTAAAGAACAAGAAATCATGGAAGTGTAAAGTAGGTGAGTTAAATCACCCTCGAATTGGGGGTGATTTTATTCGCATCAGTGACACGACGGAGCTGATACTCACTGGAGGAGTAGACTATGTTACAGAAAATCTCTAATCTTATGAATAGGCAAACCAAAGAAGATGGGCACATTCCCCTCGAAAATATCCCTCAACACGTTGCTATTATTATGGATGGTAACGGCAGGTGGGCCAAGCAACGAGGTTTACCTCGTGTGGCTGGTCATAGAGAAGGGATGAAATCGGTGCGAGAGGTCACAAGAGCAGCTGATGAACTAGGAGTCAAAGTTTTAACGCTCTACGCTTTCTCAACTGAAAACTGGAAGCGTCCCAAAGATGAAGTGGACTATCTCATGAAATTACCACAGGATTATATCAATCTAGAATTAGAGGAACTAATAGAAAAAAACGTACAAATCAGGTTAATTGGTACAGAGGAAGGCTTGCCTAAACACACATTAGAAGCGCTTAAAATTGCTCGTGAAAAAACGCAGGAAAATACCGGACTTATCTTAAATTTTGCATTAAATTATGGTAGCCGAGCAGAAATTGTACAATCCGTAAAGGATATTGCCACAAAAGTGAAAACAGGTGAGCTAGAAGTTAAAGATATTGACGAATCCCTGGTGCAGACACATTTGCTAACCAACGGATTGACTGATCCTGACTTGCTTATTCGGACGAAGGAGATCCGTTTGAGTAATTTTATGCTCTGGCAACTCGCTTACACAGAGTTGTATTTTTCAGATGTTTATTGGCCTGAATTTTCACGAGATCATTTCCTTAAAGCAATACTTGAATACCAGCGGCGCGTCAGAAGATACGGCTCTGTTTAACAAGGCAGAACGAGGAACTGGTTTGGACCTGAGGAGGATGTTGTTCATTGAAAACGAGAATTGTGACAGGAATCATAGGTGGGGCGTTATTTTTAGGTGTTTTGTGGTACGGAGGTATGATATTTTCCGTCCTTGTCACGTTGTTAGCTCTACTCGGTTGGAACGAGTACGCAAAAATGGCAAACATAGAAAATGATCGTTTTATCACAGTGATTGGATTCTTCCTCACCAGTTTGTTCTTTTTGCCTAGCGTCATACCAAACATCTCTACTTTAGTCGAGGCAGGTACATACCATCAGCATGTGATGATATTCATTGTGGTTGTTCTTTTCACGTATGTTGTCTTCAGTAAGAATAAGTTTACGATAGAGCACGCTGGAGTCGTTATATTAGGCTTAATATATATTGGGTTTGGATTCTTTTTCTTTTTACATACACGTCTAACATACGGAGATTATGCTTTTGCTTTTATATTATACATATTGATTGTGATTTGGAGCACAGACTCGGGGGCTTACTTCGTCGGTAAGAAGTATGGTAAACATAAACTTTGGCCTGAGATTAGTCCAAACAAAACGATTGAAGGGTCGGCGGGGGCGATTTTAGTTGCTTTGATAACTGCAACAATTTTTCACTCGCTTCAACCCAACGTCTTTCAATACAATGAACTTGTATTATACACACTTATTATATCCACCGTTGGACAGGTTGGAGATCTGGTCCAATCGGCCATAAAAAGGCACTATAGTGTTAAGGATTCAGGGACGCTACTCCCTGGGCATGGTGGTGTTCTCGATCGATTTGACAGTTTATTGTTCGTATTTCCTATATTATATTTGTTACAACTTATATAGAGGAGCGCAATTATGAAGCATATCGCCATCTTAGGGTCTACTGGATCAGTAGGGACACAAACATTAGAGGTCGTCCGGTCACATGCTACGATGTACAAAGTGGAAGCGATAGCGGCAGGGACGAATCAATCGCTTATCATAGAACAGGTTAACGAATTTCAACCACAACTTGTGTCAGTGGCAACGAAAGACATTGCTGATGAACTTCGTCCTCATATTCCACAACACGTCAAACTATACTATGGTATAGCAGGCTTAATTGAGGTCGCGACCATTGAAGCAGTCGATGTTGTCGTTACAGCAGTGGTCGGTAGTATGGGATTGAAACCAACACTTGCGGCTATAGAAGCGGGTAAAACCATCGCCTTAGCAAACAAAGAAACGTTGGTTTCTGGTGGGCATTTAGTCATGGAACAGATCAAGCAACATGGCACAAAGATCCTCCCCGTTGATAGTGAGCATTCTGCTATTTACCAATGTCTACAAGGGGAGCATCGGGCAGGTGTTGATGAGATAATCCTAACAGCTTCAGGCGGGAGTTTTAGGGACAAGTCGCGAGCTGAACTACAACATGTGACTGTACGGGATGCCCTAAACCACCCCAATTGGTCTATGGGGGCTAAGATAACTATCGATTCGGCAACAATGATGAATAAGGGATTAGAAATCATAGAAGCACATTGGCTTTTTGACACACCTTATGAGGATTTAAGTGTGCTACTACATGATGAAAGTATTATTCATTCGATGGTTAGGTTTAAGGATCAAGCGGTTATGGCACAACTTGGGACTCCTGATATGAAAGTACCCATCCAATACGCGCTGTCATATCCGGAACGACTTTCTCTCAATAGTACCAAGCTAGACCTTGCCGCCCTTGGGAAATTGCATTTTAGGGAAATGGATTTTGACAGATACCCTTGTTTGAAGATGGCATTCGATGCGGGTAAAATGGGAGGCAGTATGCCAACGGTCCTAAATGCTGCAAACGAAATAGCTGTACAAAGATTTTTGCAAGGTGATATTACTTTTCTAGACATTGAACGCGTGATTGAACAAGTTTTAGAAAGACACGACAATATACGGTCTCCAAATTTAATGGAGATAGAAGAAACAGATTTATGGGCTAGACAGTTGGCAAAATCGGTTTCATTATGACATTTATCCTTGGCATGACCGTGTTCTTTATTTACACGCTCGTATTCTCCATCCGATTGATTATGGATGCAAAAATGAGTAAACTGAAAATTAACCTTAAATGTTCCCAACTTGTAGAAAGAAGGTGGAGCCCATGTTAGTAGCATTACAAGTCATCATCGTCTTCGGCTTAATTATCTTTGTCCATGAACTAGGACATCTCATTATTGCCAAGCGCTCAGGAATACTTTGTCGTGAATTTGCAATCGGATTTGGCCCTAAACTTTTCGCCTTTAAGCGTGGGGAAACGGTATATACCATTCGTATCCTACCCTTAGGGGGATATGTTCGCATGGCTGGCGAGGACCCTGAGATTATTGAAGTCAAAACGGGCCATGACATCGGTGTGGTACTGAACGCCGAAAAACAAGTTGAAAAAATTGTTTTAGATCAAAAGGCACAATATCCTGAAGCGAAGATCATTAATGTCCGTAAAATAGATATGGAAGACGAGCTTGTGGTTGAAGGCTACGATCACGAAGATGAACTGAAGCGTTATGACATACACCCTCAAGCTATGATGGTTCACCAGCGTCAAGAGACCCAAATCGCACCAAAGGATCGGCAGTTTGGCAGCAAATCATTACGTAAAAGAGCAGCCACTTTATTTGCTGGTCCCTTGGCCAACTTCGTACTCGCATTTGTACTTATACTAAGTTTAGTATTAGTGGCTGGCGTACCAGTGGAGGAAGCAGTCATAGGCGAAGTGACAGAAGATTCGCCAGCACGTGAAGCTGGGCTTCAACCTGGAGATAGAGTGACCGAAGTGGATGATCAACCCGTTGACAGTTGGCAGAGTATGGTTGAAATTGTCGTCGCCAATCCTGAAACCCCATTGAACTTTGAGGTACATAGGGGAGGACAGCAACATCAGTTAACGATCACACCTGACGCAAGAGAAAATCAGACTGGAGAAGTTGCCGGTTTTATAGGTGTAAGAATCGCGCATGAACAAGATGTATTAGGTTCGTTCCAATACGCGCTTAATGTCGTATGGGATTACGCTAAGATCGTTTTTGAGGGGATTCGTTTACTCGTCACAGGTGTGTTTGGTTTAGACGCTTTAGCGGGTCCTGTAGGGATCTTCCAGTTAACAGGGGAAGCTGCACAGGAAGGACTATCGTACCTATTTCACTGGACCGCTATTTTGAGTATTAATATCGGTATACTAAACCTACTTCCCATACCAGCATTGGATGGCGGTAGACTCGTTTTCTTAGTGGTTGAAGGCATTCGTGGCCGTCCTATTGACCCACATAAAGAGGGGATTGTCACCTTTATCAGTTTCGCACTATTAATGCTTTTGATACTGGTTGTAACATGGAACGATATACAACGCTTGTTCACAAACTAGTGACTCAGTCATGAAAGTGCAACACCAGGTTTTGAAACCGACCATTCAGTACTGTAAATAAATCATAAAATAGATGAGTGCTCCTCGTGAAAACTGGAGACGTTCGATATTGAAAGGGGTTATCATGATGCGTCAGCAGCATTCTTTTTCACCTACACTTCGTGAAGTACCGAATGACGCAGAAGTTGTGAGCCATCAACTGATGTTAAGAGCAGGCTTACTAAGGCAAGTGGCTTCTGGCGTCTACTCCTACCTACCATTAGGGCAGAAGGTACTACGAAAGGTACAAGAGATTATACGTGAAGAAATGAATCGGGCAGGGGCGGAGGAGCTCTTGTTACCCGCTATTCACCCATCAGAGTTATGGCAAGAGTCAGGAAGATGGGACGTATACGGACCGGAGCTAATGCGTCTAAAAGACAGACATGAGAGAGACTTTGCCCTCGGCCCCACACATGAAGAAGTGATTACAAGCCTCGTCCGCGACGAGGTCAAATCGTACAAGAGATTCCCACTGTGTGTATACCAAATTCAAACAAAATTCAGAGACGAACGACGTCCACGATTTGGTGTGTTAAGGTCACGTGAATTTATTATGAAGGATGCCTACTCCTTGCATGCTGATGAAGCGAGCTTGAATGAAGTCTATCAAAAAATGTATCAGGCCTACGCCAGAATTTTTACACGATGTGGACTTAATTTTAGAGCAGTTGAGGCAGACTCTGGTGCTATCGGCGGAACGGATACGCACGAATTTATGGTTTTATCAGAAGTAGGGGAAGATACGATCGCTTACAGCGATACGTCCGATTACGCTGCCAATATAGAAAAGGCAGAGGTCGTATTTACTGAATATGAACAACTCTTACCTGCAGAAGAAAAACCGCTTGAACTTGTGGATACACCAGGCGTCAAGACTATCGATCAATTAACGACCTCACTAAAAGTTGACCCAAAACAGATGATCAAAACGGTCGCTTTTGAAGTCGACGGAGAGCTTGTCGTTGTTCTTGTTAGAGGAGACTACGAGGTCAATGATACGAAAGTCAAAGCGCTCTTAAAAGCAGAAACCGCCGAATTACTACCCGAAGAACGTATCGTCAAGGAACTCGGGTCAGTCCCAGGGTTTTTAGGACCTCATGGACTAGATAACGTTAAGATATTGGCAGATCACAGTGTTAAAGGCATGAAAGGGGCTGTGATTGGGGCCAATGAGAAGGACAAGCACTACCTTCACGCTCAACCGGAAAGAGATTTTACTGTAGAAGATTACTATGATCTTCGTAATGTTGTAGAAGGAGATCCAAGTCCGGACGGGGAAGGACGAATTAAATTTGCAGAAGGAATCGAAGTGGGACACGTCTTTAAAGTCGGTACAAAATATAGTGAAGCGATGAACGCGACCTTCTTAGATGAAAACGGCAAAGAAAAGCCTATGATTATGGGCTGTTATGGGATTGGCGTCACGCGTCTATTAGCGGCTATTATCGAACAACATCATGATCAAGACGGGATTATATGGCCTGAAACTGTAGCCCCATTCGATATCCACCTGATCACCGTTAATCCTAAGAAAGAGGAGCAACGTGAACTAGGTGAAAAACTCTATCAACAGCTACAAGAGCAAGGCTACGATGTGCTATTCGATGACCGTCAAGAAAGACCAGGGGTCAAATTTAAGGACGCTGACCTAATGGGGATTCCTTTACGTATCACCGTAGGTAAACAAGCACAAGAGGGTATAGTTGAATGTAAATCGAGAAAAACGGGTGACATAGAAGAGATATCTATTAACAACATTAATCAATTCATTAACCAAAGGAGATAGGGTATAGGGTCACTCGCCCTATCTTTCTTTTTTCTAGAACGAAACGGTAATGTGTACTAGTGAGAGTTTTAGAAAACAGTACAAGTAATGGACAGGGGGAGGGAGAACCTGATCATGACCGCGGGTGCGAAGTCAAAACATGAACGATTTCAACTCCTTGTAGAACAAGCTAATATACCACATGATATGGTCTCAAACCATCTACAAGATGGCTATATAGACAAGCTCGTTGTATACAAGGAAGACAAACATTGGGCATTTTATTTAGTTGTGCCCAACATGATCCCACGTCAAGTATACGAGTGGGTGTCAAATAGAATCAGAGATACCTTTGAGCATTTGGCCAGCATTACAGTATACGTTACATTCAAGGATGTAAGTGTCCATGATTTTATAAAAGAGTATTGGCCGTTATTCATAGAGTGGAATCAGACACGTTTGAATGGGTTAGCCAAGCGACTGGCAGAACAACCACCCATAATTGAAAATTATACGTTGACTATATCATTATTAAGTGACATAGAAGTGGATATTTTTCGCAAAAAACTAGAGCCTGAGCTTTACCGCTTTATAACAGCGTTTTTATCTACAAAAGTGAAGATTGCCTATCAGATTCAAGAATCAGCTCAAGCGGTACAGCAATTCAGGGAAGCGACGGTGAAAGAAGATCAGAATCGAGCGGAACAAGCTCTAAAAGAGTTAGAAGAGAAACCTGCACAAAATCAAAAAGCAAAAAAAGTGGCCGTCAATGATATTCTCATTGGTTATAAAATTAAAACGGACCCTGTACCGATCCAACAAATCATGGAGGAAGAGCGTAAGATTTGCGTACAAGGTCAAATTTTTAACGTAGAGACAAAAGAGCTCCGCAGCGGTCGTACACTGTTAATATTCTCCATCACAGACTATACTGATTCAATTACCGTCAAGATGTTCTCCAGGGATAAAGAGGATGTTCCTGTATTCGAGGCCCTATCGAAAGGTATGTGGGTGAAAGTACAGGGGAGCGTACAGACGGACACGTTTATGCGCGACCTGGTGATGATGGCCAATGATGTCAATGTTGTCACGGTGAAAGAGAGAGAAGATACCTGTGAAGAGAAAAGGGTAGAACTCCACGCTCATACAACGATGTCCACGATGGACGCAGTGGCTTCCGCTTCCGAAATCGTCGGGCTTGCAGCGAAATGGGGGCATACCGCTGTGGCCATCACAGACCATGGCGTGGCGCAAGCATTTCCAGAAGCTTATAACGCAGGTAAGAAGCACGGCATCAAAGTGCTTTATGGCGTTGAAGCGAATATTGTTGATGACGGTGTTCCGATGGTCTATAACCCACAGCATCGGGAGTTAAAAGAAGAAACGTACATCGTATTTGACGTGGAAACAACAGGTTTATCGGCTGTGTATAACAAGATTATTGAACTGGCGGCCGTCAAGATTTGCCGTGGGGAGATCATAGAACGGTTTGAAAGATTTGTTAATCCACATGAACCAATTACAGATATGATCTCTCAGTTAACGGGGATCACAGATGATATGGTTCAAGATGCACCGGAGATTGAAGAGGTCCTTCAGGATTTTCATACTTTTATAGATGGGCATACACTCGTCGCCCATAATGCTAGTTTCGATATGGGATTCTTACACATGAATTATAAAAAGCTAGATATTAAACTGGAGAACCCCGTCATTGATACGTTAGAGTTTGCTCGCTTTCTATATCCTGAGTTTAAGAATCACCGTCTGAACACATTATGTAAAAAATTTGATATCCCGTTAGAAAATCATCACCGTGCTGTTTATGATGCTGAGGCAACGGGTTACCTCCTTTGGAAAATGCTCATGGATGCAACAGAACGTGGCATTACACACATGGACCAAATCAATGAGCATAAGGGTCAGAACGATTTTCATCGCTTGCGTCCATCGCATTGTATCATTCTGGTCCAAAACCAAAAGGGGCTGAAAAATCTTTATAAGTTAATCTCCTACTCACACGTCAAGTATTTTCACCGCACGCCTAGAATCCCAAGGAGCCTGCTAGAAGAACATCGAGAAGGTCTAATCATTGGCTCAGGTTGTGATAAGGGTGAAGTGTTTGAGGGCATGATGCAAAAATCGCCTGAAGAAGTAGAAGAGATTGCGAAGTTTTATGATTATCTAGAAATACAACCCGTGTCCAACTATGAGCATCTTCTAGCGAGAGAGTTGGTTAAGGATCGAGCGCACATACAACTGATTCTCAAAAACATCTTAGATTTAGGGGAAAAGCTAGATAAACCTGTCGTGGCGACTGGCAACGTGCACTATCTTGAACCTAGGGATGCCGTCTATCGACGTATCCTCATTACAACATTAGGAGGGGCGAGTCCACTTAAGCCAGATCAACTTCCCCCTGTGCATTTCCGTACAACGGACGATATGCTACAGGAATTTCAATTTTTAGGAGAAGAACGAGCGAGAGAGGTTGTCATTACCAATACTCATCATGTGCATGAACAGATCGAAGAAGTGAAGCCAATCCCCGATGAATTATATACCCCAAATATTGAAGGGGTTGACGAAGATATTCGTCGTATCAGCTACACAAAAGCAAAAAGTATTTACGGAGACCCGCTCCCAGAGATTGTTGAAAAGAGGCTAGAGAAAGAATTAAATAGTATCATTGGCCACGGATTTGCTGTCATTTATCTCATCTCGGCCAAGCTGGTGGTCAAGTCTCTAGAGGATGGTTACCTTGTCGGGTCTCGTGGATCCGTAGGTTCTTCCTTCGTTGCCACCATGACCGATATTACGGAGGTTAATCCTCTTCCACCGCATTACGTCTGCTATGAGTGTCATCACTCCGAATTTTTCAATGACGGCTCAGTCGGTTCCGGTTTTGACCTTCCGGATAAATCTTGTCCTGAGTGTGGCGCTGACCTCGTCAAGGACGGGCACGATATACCATTTGAGGTATTCCTTGGATTCAAGGGTGATAAGGTTCCCGATATCGACCTCAACTTCTCAGGGGAATACCAACCGGTGGCTCACAAATATACACAGGAATTATTCGGTGTAGACAATGTGTATCGTGCGGGAACGATTGGTACGGTTGCAGACAAAACAGCGTTTGGTTTTGTGAAGAAGTATGAAGAGGAAACGCAACAGGCGATGAAACAGGCTGAGATTGCACGTCTAGCCTCTGGATGTACGGGAGTCAAAAGAACCACAGGTCAGCACCCGGGGGGCATTATTGTTGTGCCTGATGAATACGACATTTACGATTTCTGTCCGATTCAGTACCCAGCAGATGATTTAGGTTCGGAATGGAGAACAACGCACTTTGACTTCCACTCCATCCATGATAATTTGCTTAAGCTTGATATACTTGGTCACGATGACCCTACAGTGATTCGTATGCTCCAGGACTTGTCAGGCATCGATCCAAAAGACATACCCCTTGACGATCCTGAAGTGATGAGCTTATTCAGCTCCACGGAAGCTCTAGGTGTGACGCCTGAACAAATCATGTCCAAGACAGGTTCGCTAGGCATACCCGAGTTCGGCACACGCTTCGTTCGTCAAATGCTTGAAGATACGAAGCCGACAACGTTTGCTGAACTCGTTCGAATATCAGGGTTATCTCACGGTACGGACGTGTGGCTCAATAATGCACAAGAACTGATCCGAGCAGGGAAGGCAGTCTTAGCGGAAGTGATCTCTACCCGTGACGATATTATGGTTTACTTGATCCACAAAGGTTTAGACCCGTCGCGCGCCTTTAAAATCATGGAAAAAGTGAGAAAAGGTAAAGGGGTAGAGCCGGAAGAAATAGAGTACATGAAAGAACACAATGTCCCTGATTGGTACATTGACTCCTGTCAGAAAATCAAGTACATGTTCCCTAAGGCACACGCGGTGGCCTATGTTCTCATGGCTGTTAGGATTGCTTACTTCAAAGTTCATCACCCTATCCTGTTCTATGCGACTTATTTCAGTGTCCGTGCGGATGACTTTGATGTCAGCTTGGCGATTAAGGGGGCATCAGCCGTTCGGAAGAAAATCGAAGAGATCAACGAAAAAGGCAACGACGCATCTCCCAAGGAGAAGAGTTTGCTCACGGTACTAGAACTCTGTCTAGAGATGCTAGAAAGAGGATATCATTTTCAGAAAGTCGATCTGTACCGCTCAGATGCCACAAGATTTATCGTCGAGGGTGATAGTCTGATCCCACCGTTCAATGCCATCCCTGGTGTCGGGACAAATGCGGCCGTTAACATTGCTAAATCCCGAGAACAGGGTGAATTCTTAAGTAAGGAAGATCTGCAGCAACGGAGTAAAGTGACAAAAACGGTCCTCGAATACCTTGATGAACAAGGATGCCTCACAGGGCTTCCGGAAAGCAACCAGCTCTCCCTGTTCTAAGGGGGAGAAGTTGCTTGTTCTAAGGGGTTATGATATAATCTTTTTGGTAATACTGAGAATAGCGGTCAATTCTGTGTAAGAGTGGGGTCATATCCCACTCTTTCGTTTTAGCTATAGATAGTAGAAGGAGGTAAGTTGGTGAGTAAGAAGGTTACCGATATCGTAGAGGAACTTGTGCTCCCTATCCTTAATGAAAGAGGCTTTGAGCTCGTTGATACCGAGTTCAAAAAAGAAGGGAACCAATGGTTCTTGAGAGTTTATATAGATAAGGACGGCGGCATTGACATCGAGGAGTGCGGTGAAGTGAGTGAAGCTCTGTCCGCAAAACTAGATGAAACAGATCCGATTAAGCAAGCCTATTTTCTTGAAGTCTCTTCACCAGGGGCTGAACGTCCGCTGAAAAAGGAAAAAGATATGCATGCAGCTGTGGGACAGAGCATCGCTGTTAGTACATATGAGCCTGTGGATGGACAGAAAGAATTTGAGGGAAAATTACTTGAATTTGACGGGGAAACAGTCACCATAGAGATAAAGATAAAAGCACAAACAAAAAAGATCTCTATACCGTATGCAAAAATTGCAAAAGCACGGCTTGCTGTGACGTTCTAATTTGAAAGGAGGAGAAACAAAGTGAATATAGAATTTATGGAAGCGTTGACGGCAGTGGAGAAAGAAAAAGGGATTAGCAAGGAGGTTTTAATTGAAGCGATTGAAGCCGCCCTCATCTCTGGTTACAAACGTAACTTTAACTCCGCTCAAAATGTACGTGTCGATATTAATAGAGAGACAGGGTCTGTGAGAGTTTTTGCCAGAAAAAACGTCGTTGAGGAAGTTGTCGATCCTAGACTAGAAATGAGCCTAGAAGCCGCACATGCGATGGACCCGACATATCAAGTAGATGACATCGTGGAATTAGAAGTCACACCAAAAGATTTTGGTCGTATCGCAGCCCAAACGGCAAAGCAGGTCGTCACGCAACGCATACGTGAAGCTGAGAGAGGGATTATTTTCAGCGAATTTATCGATCGCGAAGAAGATATCATGACGGGGATCGTACAGAGGCAAGACCCACGTTTTCTATACGTCGATTTAGGTAAGGCAGAAGGCTTACTTCCCATAAACGAAACGATGCCAACAGATCGCTTCCAACATGGTGATCGTGTCAAGGCTTTTATTTCTAAAGTAGAAAAGACAACAAAGGGCCCTCAAATACTGTTATCTCGTACACACCCAGGGCTACTCAAACGTTTATTTGAATTAGAAGTACCCGAGATCTATGAAGGGATCGTAGAAATCAAATCAGCTGCGCGAGAGGCAGGAGATCGCTCTAAAATCGCAGTATACTCAGCTAACCCGGACGTAGACCCAGTCGGTGCTTGTGTGGGACCTAGGGGAACCCGCGTACAAACCATTGTTGACGAGCTGAACGGTGAGAAAATAGACATTGTACACTGGTCTGAGGACCCTACCGTCTATGTGGCCAATGCGCTTAGCCCGTCAAAAGTTGTCCGTGTAGATGTCGACGAAGAGGAGAAAATGACCCGGGTCATCGTGCCGGATTATCAGTTGTCACTGGCCATAGGTAAGCGGGGCCAAAATGCACGTTTAGCAGCGAAATTAACAGGATGGAAAATTGACATTAAGAGTGAAAGTGATGCAGAAGCTCTAGGATTACTCGATGACGTTCCAGAAGAGGATGCACCTGAAGATGCACGAGAGACTGATGTTGATGAAACACAAACCGTTGACGAGGACAGTGAAGCAGTAGATCAAGTCGAAGCAGAAGATGCAGATAGTGAACCTGCGGCTGAAACAGATGATGATACAATTGATGAAAGTATTGATGAAGACACGGATATTTTAGAAGAAGAAGGAGATGTAGAGGACGAAGATGAAGCATAAAAAAGTCCCTCTCCGCAAATGTGTGGCTTGTCAAGAGATGAAACCCAAAAAGACATTAATACGTGTCGTCAGAACGCCTGATTCTGGGATCAAATTTGACCCCACAGGGAAAGCGTCCGGACGTGGTGCGTATATATGTCATACGAATGAATGCTTTCAACTAGCTAGAAAAAATCGTTCGTTGGAACGTTCGCTTAAGACAAATATAGATGAAGATGTTTATGCGTCCTTACAAACACAGTTAGGACAATGAGGAGGTCCAAAATAAGTGAATCCTCGATTTTACCAACTCCTAGGCTTAGCAATGAGAGCGGGGAAACTCGTATCTGGAGAAGAACCCGTCTTGAACGCCGTTAGACACGGTCGTGTCGCGTTGATCTGTATAGCGGGCGATGCCTCCTCTAACACGTTAAAAAAAACCAAAGACAAGGCAACGTACTACGGCGTGGATAATATCATTGTTAGTAGTAGACAGGAGTTAGGAAATGCCATTGGGAAGGCAGAACGAGTGGTAGTTGGAGTAACCGACGTAGGATTTGCCAAGCAATTGATGAAGTTGTACGACAATCAATAACTTTCGGGGGTGAACGTATGAGTAAGTTAAGAATCTATGAGTACGCCAGAAAACAAGACATGGCCAGTAAAGAAGTCATAGAAATTTTAAAGAGACTTGGTCATTCTGTTTCTAATCATATGAGTGTCATGGATGAAAACATGACCAAGGAAGTCGAACAGTATATTGCTAATCTCAAAAATAATAGTCAGACTTCCGCACCAACATCCTCTGACATATCTCAGCAAGCACAAGCAAAGAGACAGACTGAAAAACAGCAATCACAACAGAACAAGTCACAGTCTCATAAAAAGAATCATCAGTCTCAGGCAAACAAGGCGTCTCATGAGGCGAAGCCATCTCATCAGAAGCAAGCTAAAGAACAGAATCATACTAAAAAACAAAGTGAAAATAAAAACAGACACAAAGATCAACAGAGGAATCAAAACGCATCTCAGGATAAAAAGAAAAAACAAACACCTAAAGATCATGTCGTGAATAACGATAAGCAATCGTCTGGTAAAAGGAAGAGGAGAAATAAAATCAAACATCAACGAACACAAGAAACAGAAGCTTCCAATTCAAATTATATTACAGTATCAGGGTCTATTACGGTTGGAGATTTAGCTAAGAAATTAGGTAAAGAACCATCCGAACTCATTAAAAAACTTATGAAATTAGGTGTCATGGCCACGATTAACCAAGAGGTTGATTTTGATACAGTTGCCCTGATCGCCGACGAATACGGGGTGAGTGTAGAAGAAAAAGTGGAAGTAGATGAGGATCAGTTTGAAATGCAAGTGACTGAAGATGACCCGTCTACTTTAGAGGAAAGACCACCCGTCGTAACGATTATGGGGCACGTTGACCATGGTAAAACAACGCTCCTTGACGCCATACGTCAAACGAAGGTCACAGAGAGTGAGGCTGGGGGTATCACTCAGCACATTGGGGCTTACCAAATAGAGCACGATAACAAGCCGATTACTTTCTTAGACACGCCGGGACACGCAGCTTTTACCACGATGCGTGCAAGAGGAGCACAAGTGACTGATATTGCCATTATCGTCGTTGCGGCTGACGATGGCGTCATGCCTCAGACGAAAGAAGCTGTAGCGCATGCGCAAGCGGCAGAGGTTCCTATTATTGTAGCGGTTAACAAAATGGATAAACCGGAGGCAAACCCTGATCGTGTCATGCAAGAGCTGACCGAACTAAATCTTGTACCAGAGGATTGGGGAGGAGATACGATATTCGTCAACGTCTCCGCATTGCAAGGTGAGGGACTAGAAGACCTCATGGAAATGATTATTCTCGTGGCTGAAATGCAAGAGCTAAAAGCGAACCCTAACCGATTGGCAGAAGGAACTGTAATTGAAGCGGAGTTAGACAAAGGGAAAGGGGCCGTTGCTACGATACTCGTACAACGCGGAACGTTAAACGTTAGCGACCCGATCGTCGTTGGTAATACGTACGGAAAAATACGTGCCATGGTCAACGATCGAGGTAGACGTATTAAGAAGGCAGGACCTTCTACACCTGTTGAGATCACCGGTATCCACGATGTCCCTCAAGCAGGCGATCCTTTTAAAACCTTTGAAGATGAAAAGAAAGCACGTGTCATCGGTGAAAAACGGGCGATGAAACAGCGTGAGCAAGATATTGGTGCGAACCAAAGAGTGAATCTAGATGAACTCTTCCAACAAATACAAGAAGGGGACATCAAAGACCTCAACATCATCATTAAGGGTGACGTACAAGGATCTGTAGAGGCGTTAAAAGGCTCACTTGAAAAGATTGACGTAGAAGGCGCTCAAATTAAGATTATTCATACAGGAGTTGGCGCCATCAGTGAATCTGATGTCATCTTGGCGTCAGCGTCCAATGCTATCATCATTGGTTTTAACGTTCGACCTGAACCAAGTGCAAGAACGACAGCAGAGCAGGAAAATGTCGACATTCGTTTGCATAGAATCATCTATAATGCCATCGATGAGATTGAAAGTGCCATGAAAGGACTCCTTGACCCAGAATACCAAGAAAAAGTTATCGGATCGGTTGAAGTCCGCCAAATCTTTAAAGTATCTCGAATTGGGACGATTGCAGGATCTTATGTGACAGAAGGAAAAATCACTCGAGATTCCCATGTCCGCCTCATACGCGATGGTATTGTGATCCACGAAGGAAAAGTGGATGTCCTCAAACGATTTAAGGACGATGTCAAAGAAGTGGCAACGAATTACGAATGTGGTATTACGATTGAAAACTTTAATGATATCAAAGAAGGAGATATCATAGAGGCTTATGTGATGGAGGAAGTTCCTCGCTAAGTGTAAACGGAACGAAACACCAAGGTGGGGTTGCTAGCCTTGGTGTTTTTCACCATAAGAAGGAGTGAAAATGTCATGAGTAATGTTCGTGTACATCGTGTCGGAGAACAACTGAAGAAAGAATTAAGTGCCATTTTTCAACGTGATCTCAAAGACCCACGGATCGGGTTTGTGACTGTGACAGCCGTCGAAGTGACCGGGGATCTGCAGCAAGCGAAAGTATACTTAACCGTACTAGGGAATGAAGGGCAAAAGGAAGAGAGCCTTGAAGCGATCGAAAAAGCGTCTGGGTTTATCCGTTCAGAAGTGGGTCGACGAATCCGTCTTCGTCACACTCCGGAACTCATATTCAAGTTCGATGAATCCATCGAATATGGAAGCAAAATTGAAAAATTACTCAGCGATCTCAACCGCAAAGAGGATTGAGAGGACGTTAAAAATGCGTTACGACATACAATTAGAACAAGCTGCCCATTATATTCGTTCTCATGATGATTTTCTCGTACTCGCTCATCTTCATCCAGACGGAGATGCCATAGGGAGTACAGTAGCCATGGGATTACTCCTACACCATCTCGGTAAATCTGTTACGATAGCAAATGAGGGGGAAACACCTTCACGCTTTGCTTTTCTAAGTCGCTACAAACCCATTGAAGATTTGTCAGTTTCCAAATTGAATAAGACATTTCAACATGTGATTACTGTCGATGTAGCAGATGAATCTCGAATGGGGAACGTGCAAGCGTACCTTGCCAAAGAAACAAATATACTTAATATAGATCACCATCCAACCAATACGATGTTTGGGGATGTGAATCTCATACAGCCTCGAGCGGCTTCAACAACGCAAATTTTATATGATCTGATAAAAGAACATTTCCAAGACGCTTTTGATCATGCCTTAGCCACAGCACTGTATACCGGTTTACTCACTGACACTGGTGGATTCCGCCATTCTAATACGACAAAAGAGGTATTTGACATGGCCTCTCACTTGCTAACCTTTGGCGTCGACCCGAATGAAGTGGCAGAGCAAGCCATAGACACAACTTCACCTTCTCATTTAAACGTATTAAAAAAAGCTTTAAACTCACTGACCTTCGCTAATGGGAAAAGAGTCGCCATTTTTACTGTCACGAAGGAAGATATGCTAGAAACAGGGGCTACAAAAGACGATATTGATGGTCTTGTATCCTATCCAAAAAACATTGAGGGTGTTGAAGTAGGTGCATTATTAAAAGAGTGGTCCGAGGGGGAAGTTAAAGTTTCCCTGCGTTCTAAGCGCGATATTGATGTTGCTGTCATAGCGCAGGAAAACGGTGGCGGTGGACATGCGAAGGCGGCCGGTTACACGTTCAACGGGTCGCTAGAGGATGCCAAAACAACACTACTAGACCAGTTACAGGATGCTTTGGGTGATGATAATGGCAAAACAAACTGAAACACTCAAAGGCATACTCGTCTTAAATAAACCGAGTGGCATGACCTCACATGATTGTATTTACCGTGTAAGGAAACTAGCAGGTATGAAGAAGGTCGGACATACTGGCACACTAGATCCGGACGTCACGGGCGTTCTACCTATATGCTTAGGTCAGGCCACTCGTGTAGCGGAATATTTGTTGGATTACGATAAAGAGTACATTGCAGAGGTCACATTAGGGCAATCGACCGAAACGGAAGATCAAGCCGGAGACGTGATTGAAGATCGTCCTTTAGATGTAGCACCAACAGAGCAGCAGGTACGCCAGGCGTTACAAAGTTTTCTAGGCGATATTGATCAGGTGCCACCGATGTACTCAGCCGTTAAGGTTAACGGTGTACCTTTATATCGATATGCACGCGAAGGTAAGCATGTTGAGCGTCAGTCAAGGCGCGTCCGCATTTATGATATTGATCTGCTCGCTTATGATCCAACTTGCCCTTATCCAAAGTTTAAAATAAGGGTGCGCTGCTCAAAAGGGACATATATTCGCACCTTAGGGGTCGATCTCGCACATTCACTGGGCTACCCCGGGCACCTTAATCATTTAATCCGCACTAAAAGTGGCCCCTTCACCTTAGATGATGCTGTTACTTTTGAGGACATTGAGGCGTGGTCGAAAGAGCAGTGGCAAGTGAGCTTACATGCGATAGACAATGGATTACAACATTTAAAACCAATAACAGTTGATCAGACGATGGGACAACGACTCATCAATGGACAAACCCTCGTCCTTGAGGAACAAGTCACCCCTCGGGAACTATATCGTGTTTATGTTGAAAACCAAGGATTTATCGCTGTTTGCCAAGCTGTTGGACCTCGACATATTAAGCCGAAAAAAGTATTTAAGTAAAAGTATTTAAGTAAAAGTATGGATGACATCCCCAAATTCGTCATCGTCTATATGAAGATAGTGAGGATAATGAATGTCATGAGAACGAGCATACATAGTGATAGAATTGAAAGAAATAGAGGAGATGCCATGGAGATTTTACACATTCATCCAGATAGAGAGCCCCTTACAAGAGAGAAGCCATCCTGTGTGGCGCTGGGCACATTTGATGGGGTTCATATAGGGCATCAGAAAGTGATAGGCACAGCGATTCACCGTGCGAAAGAGAAGGGAATGGAATCTGGGGTGATGACCTTCCACCCCCATCCCAAAGAAGTGCTTGGTAAAGTTAGTCATGCTTCATATCTCACATCATTGGATGAGAAGTTGCACCAACTTGAACAGCTCGGTGTCGATTTTGTCATGCTGGTCGCTTTCACGCCCGCTTTTGCTCTGCTAAGACCTCAAACGTTCATTCAAAAGTATATTATAGATCAGAACATTAAACACGTGGTCTGTGGCTTTGATTTTTGTTTCGGTCATAAAGGAGAAGGTAACAAGGATACGCTCATCGCATGGAGTGAAGAAAAACAAGACTTTAGTGTAGATGTTGTGTCTTCCATTGATGAAGAGAATGAGAAAATTAGCTCTTCTAGGATTAGAGCGATACTATCTGAAGGGGATATATCGGATATCCCCCGCTTACTTGGAAGGCGCTATACCATTCAGGGTAAAGTGATACACGGCGAGAAAAGAGGCCGGCAAATCGGTTTTCCAACCGCGAATATAGAACCTGATACTCGCTATGTTTTGCCGCGACTAGGTGTATATGTGGTCTATCTTCACTACAAGGGCCACGTCTACCCTGGCGTCCTTAACCTCGGAACGAGACCGACATTCCATCAGGACGGTATGCCTTCAATTGAAGTGCACGTCCTAGACAAACAACTAGAACTATATGGTGAGGTTGTGAGTATCGAATGGCTCGATTTTATACGACCTGAACTGAAATTCGAATCTGTTGATGACCTTATTGCCCAAATCAATCAAGATGTTGAGGTGGCAAGGCAGAAATTGAACGACATAAATCGTACAACTGGCACATAAATATGTGAATACCCATATTCTCCTCATCTAAGGAGGTTGCCAGTATGAAGACGAATGCCGATATCTCAATGGACCATCGCATCCTGACCATTTGTCAACATGTCGCTGTCATTTGTCACTCGAAAGAATTCAAACAGCTCAACAAAGAAGTGAGGAAGCTTTATAAAAAAAACGGCGTTGACGATTTTAAGGTCCTCGCATTTCAAGACGCTTTATTTACGATGTATATGGAAAAAAAGCAGCGTGAGAAAACCTCACAGATTCAATCCTTTTGACATAGGTCGCGGTTATGAAAGTAATCATTACCGCCCATGCCAAAAAGAGGTTACTTGAAGGAAGACAACGGGGGATCACCATCTCGGATATTACTCGAGCTGTTGAAAAAATACCAGGCCAAATCTCATCAGCTACTCGATTTCGAGGGTTCATCTCGACAAACGGCAAAATATATGATATTGTAGCAAAGGACATTCCAAATGGACGTCTAGTGATTACTATTATTGGTAAACAATAATAAGTAGTTCAACCTTTAGCATGGCTTATCGATTCACCAACGAGGAGCTGGGCTTAAGGGGATTGAAAAAAAGGAGGTGAATAGGATGGCATTAACACAAGAACGTAAAAACGAATTAATCAATGAGTTTAAGGTTCACGACCAAGACACAGGATCTCCAGAGGTACAAATTGCTATCCTGACTGAGAAGATCAATTACTTGAACGAACATCTACGTGAACACAAGAAAGACCACCACTCTCGTCGTGGTCTCATGAAGATGGTCGGGCAACGTCGTAACTTACTTGCTTATCTTCGTAACAATGACGTGTCTCGTTACCGTAACTTAATCAATAAGTTAGGTTTACGTCGATAGCATTGTATCAAAAGCGGGGAATTCATTTCCCGCTTTTTGTACGTTAAAAAAGGTGCATTTTATTCTTTGAAAAAAAAGGGAATAATAGGGTTAACGGTTAATAATACATATACCGTAATCAAAACAAAAAGATCTTCATTGAGAGGAGGCCATAAGAATGGAACAAGAAGTCAAACGCTATACAACCGAGTTAGCGGGTAGACCTTTAAGTTTCGAAATTGGCAAGCTAGCAAAGCAAGCCAACGGTGCTGTCATGGTTCGTTACGGCGACACCGTCGTTTTGTCCACAGCAACAGCATCCAGAGAACCAAAAGACCTGGATTTCTTTCCCCTAACCATTAACTACGAAGAGAGGTTATATGCAGTAGGTAAGATTCCAGGCGGATTTATTAAACGGGAAGGGCGACCCAGTGAGAAGGCCATTTTAGCAAGCCGTCTGATTGACCGTCCCATTCGTCCACTGTTTGCAGACGGGTTTAGAAATGAAGTTCATGTTGTCAGTACAGTCATGTCCGTAGACCAAGACTGTTCACCTGAAATGGCTGCCATGATGGGGTCTTCATTAGCATTAATGGTGTCTGATATACCTTTCAACGGCCCAATTTCAGGGGTGAACGTTGGACGAGTGGACAACCAGTTGATTATTAATCCCACACTTGACCAGCTAGAAAAAAGTGATATTCAGCTAACGGTTGCGGGTACCAAACAAGGGGTCAACATGGTTGAAGCCGGTGCGAATGAAGTACCAGAGGAAGTGATGCTCGACGCTATTATGTTTGGCCATGAAGAAATCAAGCGTATCGTAGCGTTTCAAGAGGAAATTGCCGCTGAAGTGGGCAAGGAAAAAATGGAAATTGAATTGTACCGAGTCGAAGAAGACGTTGAACAAGCGGTCACACAATTCGCTAAGGACGAGATGATTGAAGCCATCAGAATTGGAGAAAAGCAAGCCAGACAAGAAGCCATTGATGCCGTCAAAGAAAAAACCGTCGCTGAATTTGAAGAGGCGTACGCTGAAGATGAGAAGAAGATGAAGGATCTTCATATTACCCTTGATCGTATTATGAAGGAAGAGGTTCGTCGTCTCATCACGCATGACAAGGTTCGTCCTGATGGTCGCCAAATAGAAGAGATACGTCCAATCACTTCTGAAGTAGCCACATTACCACGTACACACGGTTCAGGTTTATTTACACGTGGACAAACCCAAGCTCTTAGCGTATGTACCTTAGGCGCACTTGGGGATGTACAGATACTAGACGGTCTCGGTGTAGAGGAGTCTAAGCGGTTCATGCATCATTATAACTTCCCTGCATACAGTGTCGGTGAAGCGAGAGCCCCAAGACCACCGGGAAGAAGAGAAATTGGTCATGGTGCTTTAGGCGAGCGTGCCCTTGAAAAAATCATTCCTTCAGAGGAAGACTTCCCATATACCATTCGACTCGTATCTGAAGTATTAGAGTCAAACGGTTCCACCTCACAAGCGAGTATTTGTGCCAGTGTTTTAGCGATGATGGACGCGGGTGTCCCGATTAAAGCACCAGTCGCCGGTATTGCTATGGGACTTGTCAAAGATGGTGAGCACGTCACGGTACTATCTGATATTCAGGGAATGGAAGATCATTTAGGAGACATGGACTTCAAAGTCGCCGGTACAGAAAAAGGCGTCACCGCATTACAAATGGATATCAAAATTGATCAGCTCACACGGGAGATTCTTGAACAAGCCTTACAACAGGCCAAAGAGGGACGAATGCATATCCTAAACAAGATGCTGACGGCAATCCCTGAGCCTCGTAAAGAAATGTCACCTTACGCACCGAAAATCCGCACGATGCGAATCAACCCAGATAAGATTCGAGATGTCATCGGGCCAAGCGGAAAAGTGATCAATAAGATTATTGAGGAAACAGGGGTTAAGGTAGATATTGAACAAGACGGACGCGTGTACATCGGTTCCACAGATGTTGATCTGATCGATAAAGCACAACAGATGATAGAAGATATCGTCAGAGAAGTTGAAGTAGGAGAGACGTACCTTGGAACGGTCAAACGTATTGAGAAATTCGGTGCCTTTATAGAAATCTTTAATGGCAAAGAAGGACTATGTCACATCTCTCAGTTTGCTGAGGAACGCATTGATAAAGTCGAAAACGTCGTATCAATCGGTGACTCCATTATGGTCAAAGTCACTGAAATTGATAACCAAGGGAGAATCAATCTTTCTAGAAAAGCTGTACTCAAGGAACAAAAACAAGCCCAAAAGTCTAACTCGTAAAAAAGCTATAATCTGTTATAGCTTTTTTTTTGTTATTCTTTTATTTGTAGGCCAAATTCGTCGAACAATCCTTTTATGCCGATCTCAGTTACACGTACAGCCCGGTCGTCGGGAAGTCGCTCAATCCACTCCAAATTGAATAGCCTTTTTGTTAGTGCTGCGCCGAGGCTTCCAGCCAAATGATGCCGCCGCTCGCTCCAGTCCAGACATTGACGGGCTAAATACCGACGACTCTTGAGACATTCTTCGACTTCTACACCAAAATCAATTAATCTTTGCTTCCCTTCCTCAGTCAACATAAAATCTTTACCTGATTCTTCTATAAATTGTAATTCGAGTAGCCTATCAGTTAGTGCCACGCCGATTTCACCAGCTAGATGATCATAGCACGTACGAGCATGGCGTAAAGCAATTAGTTGATTCGATTCTCGGAGGGAGCAAATCGTTTTTGGCTGGGCAATAGTTAGAAGCGCTTCCAAGGCGTGTCCAACCTCTGCACTGGCCAGACGGAAATATTTATGCCGCCCGTAGGACTCATGGATTAGCAGACCCCCTTCAACCATTTTGGATAAATGTGAACTGGCCGTCTGTGGCGAGATTCGAGCAGAGCGGGCTAACTCACTGGCGGGCAACGATTTTCCTCCCGACAAGCTCAACAGCATCTCAACACGAGATGGATGACCAATAAGAGCTGCAATCTTCCCAATATTAGGGTTTGAACTCATCACTCTCAACTCCTTCTTAAACAACCTCATTAAAAAACAAAAAATTGAAAACAACAATCATACTTCGATCTTGACCGAATTATAACCATGTTAAAATCGTATTGTATTTGAAAATATAGGTCAAGGAGGAGAAAATGAATATTGTTGTTTACGGGATCCTTGTTGTACTTGCCACTTCCCTGATGGGTTCTTCTTTTACGATAGGAAAAATTGGTTTAGCGTACTTTTCACCGCTTCTGCTGGCAGGGCTACGTTTTACGCTTGCCGGTCTGCTTATGGCTCTATGGGTGAAGAAAAAGACCCTTCCTGTTTCTGCTCTGGATTGGCTTAGAGTGCTTATGATCGGACTTTTCCAGACAGCGGGTGTAATGGGATGTATTTTTTTAAGTTTACGTACAATTACAGCAGCTGAATCGTCCATCCTTACATTTATCAACCCCCTTATTGTTATCATCTTAGGTACTTGGTTTCTTGGAACTAGATATAATTTTTCTCAATGGTTAGGGGTGGTTATTGGTTTTCTAGGTGTTGTTATAACCCTTGGTTTTCATCTGCAATTACAAACCGGTTCTCTCTTGGGGCTTGGATCGGCGTTTTCCTGGGCAGTTGCCACCATCTTGGTAAAAAGATGGAGGTCACGATTTAATATATGGGTGTTAACAGCTTACCAGATGTTATTTGGTGGTTTATTCCTATTGTTGCTGAGTATAACCTTAGAAACCCCGAAAATGATAATCAATACTTCGTCCATCATGATTATTCTCTATCTCACTATTATGGCCTCTATTGTACAGTTTGCGACTTGGTTCTACTTATTGAGTCAAGGCGACCCTGGAAAAACAAGTGCTTTCCTGTTTTTAGCTCCATTTTTCGGTGTTTTGTCTGGATGGGTTCTGCTTGATGAAGTAGTCCAATGGTATGTGTATTTAGGGGGATTATTCATTTTTATCGGGATTTTTCTTGTCAACTGGAATTCAGCAAAGGATACTGCAAAAATTGCTGCCAAGAGCTAAGTAAGAATTTGATTTAGTTTTTGATGCTTTTCTTAAAAACGGAGTAGATGATTGACTTATTTTATTTATTCCGTTTTTCTAGCATGAATCTCTTTTTCCCTAAATACATATGAAGTAGGCTGTCCAAAATCTAACCGTATCAAGAAACGGTGGGTCGAAAAAGAAAGAAATGGAGCGATAAGGGGGACTTTCATGCGACTAAAAGTGATTTTTTTAATGGGCTATATTCTTATCTTTGCCTTTATTCTCACGATCATCAATCAATCACCTATCGACACTTATATTTCGGCTGTCAAGATGGAAAGTGTCGGGGTGAGCCAAAAACAAAATGACACATTATATCGTGAAGTCGAAAGTTTAGCCCAGCAAGTCACCGAAGCACCTGTCAATGCTAGGATAGACAAAGTATGGAAAGGGATCCCTGGTTATAATGGTTTGGAAGTTGATGTTGATAAAACGTACCGTTTAGCACAACAACTAGGGGAAATACAACTACAGGATCTATACGTGAATGAAATTGAACCTGACGTTACATTGGACGATTTACCCGTCTCTCCAATCTATCGTGGTAATGCCAAGAAACCGATGGTCTCCATTATGGTTAATGTCGCGTGGGGAACGGAGTATGTCCTGCAGATGTTAGAAGTCTTTGAACAGTATAATGTAAGGGCCACTTTTTTCTTGGACGGTTCGTGGCTCAAAAAAAATCCTGAAGTTGGGAAGCGTATCGTAGAAGGTGGTCATGAAGTTGGAAACCATGCTTACTCTCATCCGGATATGAGTCAATTAAGCATCTCGCGTATAAGAGAGGAATTGGTTAAAACCAACGAGCTTATAGAAGAGCTAGGAACGTCGGCTTACGTATTTGCCCCACCCTCCGGTGCGTACGACGAGCGTGTGGTTAAAGAGGCTCATGAACTGAATATGAAAACCATCCTATGGACACTAGACACCATCGATTGGCAAAAGCCCCCTGCTCATGTCATCGTGGACCGCATTGTCCCGAGATTAGAGAATGGCGCTCTCATTCTCTCCCACCCAACAGCGTCTACAGTTGAAGCCCTGCCACAAATAATAGAAAGTGCCATGGAAAAAGAATTTATGGTTGGCACCGTCTCACAACTCATAAGTCCTTCACGAACCCTATCAGTTGTGAGTATGGATGAACTTTGATAAACTCATGAAAGTAAAGACATGCTTGATATGATACGATGAGAGATGTTCGGAACACAACAGTATCCATCGTTTCACGATATTTATATAAGAGAATATACCATGTATCGCATATATAAATACGAATAGATACAGCTAAGTGAAAACAGAAAGGAGCATTCATTTGATCAAGACACATACTTTTCCCAGCGGACTGCGCCTCGTCATGGAAAAAATACCGTCTGTCCGCTCCGTATCCTTAGGGATATGGGTTGGAACAGGTTCTAGATACGAAGACACCCATAACAACGGTATTTCACATTTTATTGAGCATATGTTATTCAAAGGGACACAGAAGCGTACAGCACGAGACATTGCTGAAGCTTTTGACAGTATTGGGGGTCACCTCAACGCTTTCACTTCAAAGGAGTGCACGTGTTACTATGCGAAAGTGCTCGACCAGCACTTGCCCATCGCATATGATATCTTATCGGACATGTTCTTTAATTCACAGTTTGATGAGAAAGAGTTACAGAAAGAAAAGAATGTCGTCCTCGAAGAGTTAAAAATGTACGAGGATACACCTGATGACATCGTTCATGATTTGATTGCCAAGGCGACCTTTTATGACCATGCCCTCGGCTTCCCGATATTGGGTGAGGAGCAGATCCTCCACGATCTCACATCAGAAGATTTACGGACTTACATATCCTCTCATTATACGCCGAAAAATACGGTCATTGCCGTGGCAGGTAACATTAATGAACAAGAACTTATCGCCATGACGGAGGAATATTTCAATGCTTTTCCAGCAACCCAAGACCATGCGGACGTCTCAGTACCTCAGAACACTTATCATCATTTGCACCGATCCAAGGAGACAGAACAAGCCCATTTTTGCTTAGGATTTAGCGGCGTGCAACTAGGAGATGAGCAAATCTACCCGCTTATCTTGATGAATAATATCCTCGGGGGGAGTATGAGCTCTCGTCTTTTTCAAGAGATAAGGGAAGAACGAGGCATGGCTTACTCGGTCTTTTCCTATCATACCTCTTTTCGTGACACAGGTGCGTTACACGTGTACGCTGGGACGACCCCTAACCAACTAGAGGAAGTTTATGACATTACCATGGACATCCTATATGATATGATTGTACGTGGTATCACAGAAAAGGAATTAGCCAATGGAAAAGAACAACTCAAAGGCAATCTTATGTTAAGTCTTGAAAGCACGAATAGTCGCATGTCCAGGATAGGAAAAAATGAGCTCCTGTTAAATAAACACGTCACTCTAGATGATATGTTAGGAAAAATTGAAGCCCTGACATTGACAGATGTGAATCACATGGCAGAGAATATTTTTAAACAGAGACATAGTTTTGCACTGATTAGCCCATTGACGTCTATACCCACTAACATACGGTCTGACAGACTTATAACATAAACCTTTTAATGAATAAACCCATTCTTTAGGACAGACCTGAAGGTGGGTTTTCATTTTTTGTTCTGCCAAGCAAGGCATTTGAATAGAACAAAACTAGATAGGACAATCAGAAAGGGTGAGTTTAATGAGACTGAGTCAGTTGAGTGGTAAAGAAATTATAGATCTTGAGAACGGCGAGAGAATGGGGCTAGTGGGTCAAGCAGATCTCGTCATCAGTGAACACACAGGCATGATCGAATCTATGATCCTTCCGACATCATCCTTTTTAGGTATGGGTAAAAAAAGAGAGGAAATTGTGATCCCTTGGGATGCGATCCGTAAAATAGGACCGGAAATGATGATCATTGAGCTAAGACAACGGGGGTATGTCGGAGAATAATTTTTGTGACCTTGCACTTAGAATGGGGACTTAACATACGATGAGGGTAGAGAGACACAATGCCAGGTTAATCCTCCACGAACAAGAAAGAAAGGAGCAGCTGAAGATATGCTGACTGGAGTAAATGTTGCCTTCATCGGGGGAGATGCGCGTCAAATAGAGGTCATTAAGAAATGTAGTGAACTTGACGCGAACATCTCTCTTATTGGTTTTAATCAATTACAGAGTGAATACGCAGGCGCTTCAAAAGCGAGTCTATCAGAGGATGTTTTACAGCGTTTAGATGCCCTTATACTCCCTATCGTCGGTACAAGTGAAGAAGGTAAGGTTGAGAGTATTTTTTCCGACAAACCGATCATATTCCGAGAAGAGCACATTAAAAATCTGCCAGACGACTGTGTCATCTATACTGGTATGGCCAAGAACTATTTGAAAGAACTCTGTTCGCGACATGCCAAAAAACTTGTTCAGCTCCTAGAGCGGGATGACGTCGCTATTTATAATTCTATACCGACGGTTGAAGGCGCCATTATGATGGCTATTCAAAACACAGATGTGACGCTGCATGGTGCCAACGTTGTCATTCTTGGTCTTGGCCGGGTGGGAATGTCACTCGCACGATCCCTAAGTGCCATGGGGGCACACGTACGTGTTGGCGCACGAAAGCCAGCTGATTTAGCTAGAATCTACGAGATGGGGTTAGTCCCGTTTCACATGAATCAACTTAGATACCATGTGGATGATTGCGACATTTTGTTTAACACGATTCCCAAAATGGTGGTGACTTCTCATATTATTGCTAAAATGCCTCATCATACTTTCATACTAGATTTAGCCTCGAAGCCTGGAGGAGTCGATTTTCGCTTCGCAGATAAACGCGGTATAAAAGCTAAGTTGGCTCCTGGATTACCTGGTATTGTTGCGCCAAAGACGGCAGGCGTCATCATTGCTAATGTTGTGACGCAATTGATGATGGAACAATTTGAAGAAAACCAGGAGGGATCTTCGATATGAACCTGAAAGGGAAGACCATAGGCTTTGGATTAACCGGCTCGCACTGTACGTTTGAAGAGGTCATGCCAGAAATGCAAAAATTAAAAGACGCGGGTGCTCGAGTCATCCCCATCGTGACACACACCTTAATGACAACGGACACTAAATTTGGCAAGTCCGAGGATTGGTTGGCTCAAATTAAAGCTATCACCAACGAAGACATAATAGATTCCATAGTAAAAGCCGAGCCAATAGGCCCTTCCAAATTATTAGACGTGATGGTTATAGCGCCTATGACGGGAAATTCAACATCAAAACTTGCTAATGCGTTAACAGATAGTCCAGTCCTCATGGCAACGAAAGCGACTTTACGTAATCAACGCCCTGTTGTGCTTGGCATTTCGACAAACGATGCCTTAGGACTTAATGCAGCGAATGTGGCAAAGTTGATGAACACAAAAAATATTTATTTTGTTCCCTTCGGCCAGGATGCCCCCGAGAAGAAGCCCAACTCCCTTGTCTCACGAATGGAACTCATTAAGGAAACTTGTGAACAGGCGTTAGAAGGCAAGCAAATACAACCGATGGTGGTAGAAAAATATAAGTATTTACAGTAAAATGGAGACATCGTACCTATTAACTTAATGTAGCTGAGTCAGTATTTTTGTAACTTGGGAAGGAGAAGGATTCATGGCTGAACAAAAACAATACCACATCGCGGTTGTCGGTGCTACAGGTGCCGTAGGGCAACAAATGATTAAAACATTAGAAGAAAGAGACTTACCAATCAGCAAGCTTACTTTACTTGCTTCTGCCCGTTCAGCAGGCAAAGAAGTATCTTTTAAAGGGGAAACGTTAACCATTCAAGAAGCGAAACCTGAAGCTTTCGAAGGCATAGATATCGCCCTATTCAGCGCTGGAGGTTCGGTTAGTCGTAAACTTGCACATGAGGCGGTTGAAAGAGGCGCCCTCGTCATTGATAATACAAGTGCGTTTCGTATGGATCCAGAGGTTCCACTCGTGGTACCAGAAGTCAATCCAGAAGATATTTTCAAACATAAAGGCATCATTGCAAACCCGAACTGTTCGACGATTCAGATGGTCGTTGCCCTTCAACCACTCAGAGAACGTTTTGGTTTGAAGCGTGTCATTACGTCTACTTATCAAGCCGTTTCTGGAGCAGGACATTCTGCCGTCGATGAGCTTAAGAAACAATCAAAAGCCGTTCTTGAAGAGGAGTCTTTCACCCCTGATATCTTACCTGTAGGATCCTTAGAGAAGAAGCATCAAATGGCTTTTAACGTTGTGCCTCAAATCGATGTTTTCCAAGACAACGGTTTTACGTTTGAAGAAATGAAAATGATTAACGAGACGAAGAAAATCATGCATGATGATGGTATTCAAGTATCAGTGACGTGTGTACGTGTGCCAGTATTCACCGGCCATTCAGAGGCTGTATACGTCGAATTCGAAAAAGATGCAGATGTCCAAGAAGCACGGCAGCTATTAGCCCAAGCACCGGGTGTAGTCGTGGAAGATGACCCTCAAACACAGCATTACCCATTAGCCACAACTTCAGAAGGCAAGAACGAAGTATTCGTGGGGCGTATACGTAAAGATCTCGACCAACCGAATGGATTACACTTGTGGGTCGTTTCAGATAACTTGCTAAAAGGTGCTGCTTGGAATAGCGTACAAATAGCTGAAACGTACATCGAAAAAGCATAGAGGTGACCCCATATGGAATATGAAGAGGGCAATATGAGCATTGTCGTCCAAAAATTTGGAGGCACTTCGCTTAAGAATGAAAACGTCAGACAACAAGCCGTGGCGCATATAAAGAAAGCTAAGGCGGAAGGTTATCATGTCGTTGTTGTTGTATCCGCAATGGGACGTGAAGGTGACCCTTATGCCACAGATACCCTTCTGAGTCTGCCACACTCAGTGGATCATCTTTCTGCTCGAGAACGCGACCTTCTCGTCGGCAGCGGAGAAATTATATCGAGTATGGTTATGTCTAGTATGTTAGTGGATGAAGGACTTGAAGCGGTCGCATATACAGGAAGAGATGCGGGAATCTTAACGAACGATGAACATGGGCAAGCCCAAATTGTATCCGTTCAGCCTCAGGGCATTTTTAATGAGCTACGTCAGGGCAAAGTGGTTGTCGTGTGTGGGTTCCAGGGTGTAAGCCAAGAAGGGCACTTAACCACCTTAGGACGTGGTGGGAGTGATACGTCTGCAACGGCCTTAGGTGTCGCTTTGAAGGCAGAATACGTAGATATTTTCACTGATGTGGAAGGCATTATGACTGCGGACCCTAGAATTGTAGACGACGCTTCCGCTTTGAAACGTATCACATATACTGAAATATGTAACCTTGCGCATCATGGCGCAAAGGTGATACACCCACGTGCTGTGGAAATTGCGATGCAACATCAAGTTCCAATTCGAGTCAGATCAACGACGAGAGAAGACGAAGGGACACTGGTAACGTCTGTGCAGCATATTGAGCAACTTGAAGGCACCGTCAATGATCGCTTGATTACCGGTATTGCGCAAGTCCCACATCTTACACAATTAAAGGTATTAGCCAAAGAGAACGAATATGACTTACAACTTAAAGTCTTTAAGGCGATGGCGGAAAACAAGATAAGTATCGATTTTATTAACGTTAACCCGTTAGGCGTCGTTTACACGGTATACGACTCTGTCGCTCAAAAGGCCATCGATATACTCAAGAGCATGGGATATGATCCTGTGGTTCAGTCAAACTGTGCCAAAGTTTCTACTGTCGGTGCGGGGATGGCCGGTGTACCCGGAGTCATGGCTCATATTGTTGAAGCCCTAACCTCTGAGGACATTCAAATTCTCCAATCAGCGGATTCTCATGCCACAATATGGGTGCTTGTCAAAGAAGAAGATATGGCCAGAGCCGTTCAAGCCTTGCATCGCAAATTTGAATTACACAACATTAACAGTTGAGAACGAAAGGGGTAAACGTAAAGTGGAGTTTGGTCGTCTATTAACAGCAATGGTGACGGCGTTTGACGTTAAAGGACAACTAGATTTACAACGGCAAACTAACGTCATTGATCACTTATACTCAACGGGTACGGACGCCATTGTAGTAGCGGGTACAACGGGAGAGTCCCCCACCTTAACGAAAGACGAGAAAATTCAACTGATAAAGCATACCGTACAGCAGTCTAAGGGACGAGGGAAAGTTATCGTTGGTACGGGATCTAATAACACGAAGGAAACAGTGGAGCTAACTGAAAAAGTTACAGCGTTAGGTGTCGATGGGATTATGCTGGTGAACCCATACTACAATCGTCCGAGTCAGGAAGGGTTATATCAACATTTTAAAGCCGTAGCAGAAAGTACCATGCTTCCCATTATGCTTTACAATATCCCAGGAAGATCAGCTGTTAATATGAGTGTCGATACGGTGGTTCGTCTATCCAAGATACCGAACATTAAGATGATAAAGGAAGCGAGCGGGGACTTGGGTCAAGTCACAGAGATTCTCAATGCAACATCACAAGATTTTCAACTATATAGTGGCGATGATAATCTCACGCTTCCCATCCTCGCTGTGGGAGGAAAAGGGGTCGTCAGTGTCGCATCACACGTCATTGGTAAGGAAATGAAACAAATGATCAATGCCTATGATGAAGGTGACGTCAGTAAGGCGAGCCGCCTTCACCGTGAATTATATCCCAAAATGAGAGCACTATTTGCCGCACCATCTCCAGCTCCATTGAAGAGAGTACTTGAAGAAATTGGCGTTTCAGCGGGTCCTGTGAGGCTGCCTTTAGTGGCATTAAATAAAACAGAGGAAGCACAGGTACTCTCTCACTTTTCCTTTTAATACTCAGGGGATAAACAACCCGATACAAGTAAAATATAAGTACAACGTGATAAACAGCGTTGTACTTTTTTTTGTTTTAAAGTACAATGAGTCTTTCAGTATCAATATTTTGCACTGCCCAATGTTCGGCTTATATGCACTCAAACGTCAGTGAGATAGCAAGATTGTTGAAATGACGTTGATGATGGCGGATCACGTCGATAAAATATTTTTTTGAAAACTTGTTTTTGTTGTTTTCGTTCATGTATAATTAATAATAAGTGATTTGTGCGGTATTAGTGTAGCTACAACTGAATATAGGAGGAAATCGTCATTGTCAAAAGGAAGCAATCATAAATTATCCATATTCGCCTTGGGCGGCGTAGGCGAAATTGGAAAGAACATGTATGTCATGGAGTATGGAAACGATATCATCGTGATTGACGTTGGATCAAAATTTCCAGAGGAAGACATGCTCGGTATTGATATCGTTACTCCCGATATTACCTATCTCATAGAGAATAAGGAACGAGTGAGAGGGATTGTCATAACCCATGGCCACGAGGATCATATTGGAGGACTTCCTTATCTGCTTAAACATATTCATGCGCCTGTGTATGCAACTAAACTCACCATGGGCATTATTGAACATAAACTAAAAGAAGCACATCTGCTCAAACATACAAAACGTACAACGATACACGCCAATAGTAAAATTCACTTAGGAACGTTTACACTGACATTCTTTCGAACGAATCATAGTATCCCAGATTCAGTCGGGATTTGTGCACAGACCCCAGAGGGGAATGTCGTACACACTGGGGATTTTAAGTTCGATTATACACCCGTTAACGGTGACTACGCAGATCTTTCTAAGATGGCTAAGATTGGAGAAAAAGGTGTACTGGCTCTTTTATCAGATAGTACGAATGCTGAAAAACCCGGTTACACTCGTTCTGAACGAGAAGTCGGTCGAGAGATATCCGATCAATTCGCTAAAGCGGACGGTCGTATTATCGTAACGACATTCGCTTCCAACATACACCGAATACAGAATGTGTTTGATGCTGCGACCGAACACGGACGTAAAGTGTCTATTATTGGTAAGAGTATGTTTAATATTGTGCAAATAGCAATGAATATGGGGTATTTAAAAGCAGAGGAAGATTTACTGATTGATCCTGACCAGATATCGAAACAAAACGCTAGTGACATCGTTATTTTAACGACAGGTAGTCAAGGCGAACCTATGAGTGCACTGACACGCATGGCCAAGTCTACTCATCGGCACCTTGACATTATCCCAGGAGATTTGGTGATCTTTGCCGCAACACCAATACCTGGAAATGAGAAAATCGTATCGAGAACCGTCGACCAGTTATACCGATTAGGCGCGAATGTTGTTTACGGCCTTGAAGGTGTACACGTCTCAGGTCACGGTAGTCAAGAAGAACTTAAACTGATGTTAAATCTCATGAAACCGAAGTATTTTATCCCTGTACACGGGGAGTATCGTATGCTTCGTCAACATGGTAAGCTTGCCGAAGAAACAGGGGTAGACCCTGACGACGTTTTCTTGATTGAAAGTGGAGACGTCGTTGACATACAACAAGGCATTGCCAGACGTGGGAATAAACTACCGGCTGGAAATGTTCTCATTGACGGATTAGGAGTAGGAGATGTAGGCAACATCGTACTGAGAGACCGCAAATTACTATCTCAAGATGGAATATTAATCGTTGTAGTTACACTAAGTAAACAAAAAGGGATCATGTTATCGGGACCGGATATCATCTCACGCGGATTCGTGTACGTGAGAGAATCCGAAGAACTCATGGAAGAGGCTTTACAACTCGTAAGAGAAACGTTACAACGCTGTGTGAACGAAAACACCAATGAATGGGCTGCGCTCAAAACGAGCATACGCGATGCGTTAGGACGCTTTCTATATGATCAGACGAGAAGAAGACCGATGATACTCCCGATTATTATGGAATCTTAATCATACGAGCCACTAAAGAGTCACTATTATCAGTGACTCTTTTTGTATGCTTTTTTATAAGTGACAAATACTATCCAAAGCATCAGGCTTATGAATTCAGGCAAAAAAAGTTAGTCATTGTGTACCCACCATACACGCGATGTTCACTAGGGCCATCGACACTGCCAGACCAAGATGATTAAAAGGAGGACATGAACCTGTGATGCATTATGATGAAGTCAACCAATATAGACCCGGAGCAACCACCCCGGCTAATCCCGCCCAACCTCAGCCTTCAACCAAACAGCCCAAACAAAATCCGGGAAAAGGAGGAGGTGGGGGTATGATGGAGAAGATAAAACAATTAGGAACAACACAAGTACCCGCTCCCGACAATTCAGTCCATTGTTTAACGATCGTGGGTCAAATAGAAGGGCACCTACAACTACCCCCACAAAATAAAACTACTAAGTATGAACATATTATCCCTCAGCTTGTGGCTGCGGAACAAAACCCGAAGGTGGAAGGAATATTAATCATTTTAAACACTGTGGGTGGCGATGTAGAAGCAGGTCTTGCCATTGCAGAAATGATTGCGAGCTTGTCTAAACCAAGTGTCGCCATTGTCCTAGGCGGTGGACATAGCATTGGAGTACCTATAGCGGTAGCCGCTGACTACTCCTATATTGCCGAGACAGCGACCATGACCATACATCCGGTACGATTAACGGGACTTGTGATCGGTGTGCCTCAATCCTTTGAATACCTAGATAAAATGCAAGATCGTGTCGTCAGCTTCGTCACACGCCACTCTAATATCAAAGAGGAATTATTTAAGAAACTGATGTTTCAAACGGGCGAACTGACAAGAGATATCGGGACGAATGTTGTGGGAACAGATGCGGTGAAGTATGGGCTTATCGATAACGTTGGCGGACTAGGTGACGGATTAAAAAAATTAAATGACCTTATTGAAGAGCGTAAACCTGAACAAACCGAGGGTCACTATCCACCGAATGAAGAGGAAGATAACGTCGTCCAGGGCAATGAAGGACGTGACCAGGATCAAGGAGGAATGTTGCAGTGATTATTTATACCTCAATGCCCTTAGAACATGTCTTTGATGGTTATGATACCTTTAACCCAGATTATGAGGAAATTGTTCATCAGGGTGTAAATATGTTAATCGAACCTTGTGGGGTATATCAAGGACGTATTGTTCGTTTACTAAGCACCGATCCTCAAGACTTTTTAAATCCTGATTATTCACCTGGCCAAGTGATTCACTTTCGTTCCTCCTAGAAGTCGCATGGCCCGACTCCACTCTGAGAAACACTAGTTCCCATTACCAAGATATGCTATAATACAAGAAAACTTTAAAGCCGATGCACCGTCGGCTTTTTCTCCTAAATAAGGAGTTAAGACAGGAGGGTTCCCAGTGGGGAGAAAAAGAAAACGACGTAAAGCACAACTAAAAAAATCCCTCGTTTTTGAATTATATGGGTTAATACTCCTCGCAGTTGCTCTCATTGGGCTAGTGCGACCAGGTGCTGTGGGGCGGGCACTTAATGGTGTTTTTCGCTTTTTTGCTGGCAACTGGGACTTTCTCATCCCTTTATCGCTCCTTGTTTTAGCGGTGTACATCATGTGGAAACGTACATGGGAAATCAGTTGGAGTCATCGCTCAGCCGGTATCGTCATATTGTGCTTATTTATGCTCGCGATGAGTCACTACAAACTCGTTTATAATGCTTCTAACGGAGGTCAAATCCAAGAATTGAGTACGTTGGGGCTAACTTGGGAGCTTTATAAGGAAGACATGAGTATGTCCTCAGACGATTCAGCCCAAGGGATTGATGAAGGAAAACCCGACCTTGGGGGTGGCATGATTGGCGCCATCTTGTTTGGTTTTTTACATACCATGTTTGGACAAGTGGGCACGTTGCTCTTGCTGAGCATTATCTTATTGATCGGTATTCTCCTCACGACAGGTCGATCATATATGGATATTATCCTTGGGGTGAAGAAGAGGATTGGAAGCACCATCGCATGGGTTTCTTCAAAACGTGAAGCGACCAGAGAGATGTGGGATCAGTTAAAAGAAGAAGAGGAAAAAGAACGAGAAAAAGAACACGAGCAGACAGCCACACCAACAACGGCTGAGGGTGATACGGTACAGGTCAAAGAAGAAGCGCCGACGGTAGACACCCATACTGAAACGTTACAACCTGAGAGCGTACCATCAAACGATCAAGAACCCAGTCCTGTCATCCATGATTTTACCGATGTGGCCTATCAGACCGATCAGGAAGACCCTGAGGCTCACGATGTGTCACTAGAAGCGGGTCAGGATACCAAGAATACCAATGAAGCCTTCATCTTACATACAGAACAGGGTACATCAGACACAACTGGATTTGAAGGTGATAAGGATTCCTCAGGGGGGCTTGTGGCTTACGCTGACGAGGAACAAAACTATCAGTTACCACCATTCTCCATACTGAAGAAGCAGTCACGAAAAAATATCACAGAGAAAAAAGGTCTTGCCAGCAATGCGGCAAAACTTGAACAAACCTTACAGAGCTTTGGTGTGAACGTTAAGGTAACGAATGTACATAGAGGGCCGGCAGTGACTAGGTATGAGGTACTGCCAGATGTCGGTGTAAAAGTAAGTAGAATTGTAAGCTTAACGGATGATATTGCTCTTGCATTGGCTGCAAAAGGCATCAGGCTGGAGGCCCCGATACCAGGGAAGTCAGCTATAGGGATAGAGGTGCCCAATGAAGACGTCTCCATGGTGACATTGAGGGAGGTCCTTGAGAGTTCGCAGTATCATGAATCCCCTTCAAAGCTGACGATCGCCTTAGGGAGAGACATATCTGGTGAACCCATCGTGGCCCATCTGAACAAAATGCCCCATCTCCTGGTAGCAGGGGCAACGGGGAGTGGGAAAAGTGTGTGTATCAACGGCATTATATCCAGTGTCCTGTACAAAGCCAAACCGCAAGAAGTGAAGCTTATGCTTATCGACCCTAAGATGGTGGAGCTCAATACGTATAATGGTATCCCACACCTCCTCACACCTGTTGTGACTGACACTAGAAAAGCAGCTGTTGCGCTTAAGAAGGTTGTGGGAGAAATGGAACGACGTTATGACCAGTTCTCACAGATGGGCACACGAGACATAGAGAGATACAACGAAGTGATCCAAAAACAAAATGCCAAAAATCCAGAGAACAAACAACCTCTGCTGCCATACATTGTCGTGATTGTCGATGAACTTGCTGACCTCATGATGGTGGCGCCTGGTGATGTAGAAGATGCGATATGTCGCTTGGCACAAATGGCTAGAGCGGCAGGCATTCATCTCATTATCGCTACACAGCGTCCGTCAGTGGATGTGATTACAGGAGTGATCAAAGCGAATATCCCATCAAGAATAGCGTTTGGCGTGTCTTCCCAAGCGGATTCAAGAACCATATTAGACATGGGTGGGGCAGAGAAGCTTCTCGGCCGAGGGGATATGTTATTCATGCCTGTGGGAGCCTCTAAGCCTATGCGGGTTCAAGGTGCTTTCTTATCAGATGAGGAAGTGGACGAGATTGTCAGTTACTGTATCGGACAACAAAAAGCAGAGTATCATGAGGAAATGACGCCAAGCGAATCGGAAGAAAAAAATAATGACCCTAGTGAAATTGAAGATGATCTTTACCAAGATGCGGTCGACCTCGTGGTGAATCAAGGGACAGCATCCGTGTCTATGCTCCAACGTCGTTTCCGTATTGGATATACACGAGCAGCAAGGTTAATTGATGCTATGGAGGCAAAGGGCGTCGTAGGGCCTTATGAAGGCAGCAAACCTCGTGAGGTTCTACTAACCAAAGACGAAAGTCATATCTCTTAACCTCACACAACCTTATGACGGTGTGTTAAAATAAAAGTGTCGTTATCTATACACTTGTATGGGAAGGAGATTCTTTCATATGCCCGATTTCCACTTGAAAGAAACATGTGAATGGACACACCAACGTTTAAAGCAAATCGCTGCACAATTAGAAACATACTTAAACGAAACCACCCTTAATGGGTTAGTTGAGACCGATGAGAACCCTGAGGATGTACACGAATATTATAAAGGGTATTTACAGGATCTCAGGCATTTGTTGGTCAATTGTGAAAACGCTTATGAAAAGCTTGGCATCTGCTTAAGAAGAGCGCAATTTAATCGCGCTTTTGCTGAAGACGCTTTATACCAAGTGTATCACTCTTGCGTTAACCTCTTTTTCTATCCGATAAATGAATCATATGAAGAGGATGGACGCCATTCTTATACAGGAAGAGACGCAATCCTGTTTAAAAGAGAGATTGACCCTAAGTTAAAGAACGTCACTTTATCCCTTTCAAAGCTCTTTGAAGAACTGAGAGAAGATCTCATGTATTATGAAACAGACTATGTCACAACAAGACGTATGCAAAGGAAATAAAACGTCCTAACGGGACGATATCTCATTCATAAACAGATACCTGACTATATTCCATGAGCGATGAATGACTTATACCTCCCTTGACCTAGTATGACGACAAATGACAGGCGCACGGATGACATCATGCATGCGTATCCTGTCATAGGCATAATCATACTAGGAATAGGGGTTTTTTAAATTTAAAATTTTATGGTGTATTTTTTGCGTTTTTTAGAAAGAAATGGTTACAATACGGATAGATGCTTTCACTGTCATCAATCAACACCACATTTTATTTTACGATTGAAAGGAGTTATGTATATGACGCTTCCTTTTCTCACGGAGAAAGTCAATGATATCCCCGTACATATATACCCTACGGACAAATATAAAACCAATTTCATCTCCCTGTATATTCGCCAGCCACTCGCTGACGAACACCATACTAAGGTGGCTCTGATTCCTCAAATCCTGAATCGTGGAACAGAAAAGTACCCAACTGCGGGTCAGTTCAAACAAGCGTTAGAAGAATTATACGGTGCCTCTCTAAACGCCGACGTTATGAAGCGTGGAGAAGAACAGATCATCGTTTTCCGTATGCAAATGGCCAATGAAAAATTCCTATCAGATCAGACGCCGTTGCTAGAAAAAGGGATCGAACTCCTAAGTGAGGTGCTCCTGCGTCCGCTGACTGAGAACGATAGCTTCGTTGAGCGCCATGTGGACATTGAAAAAGAGTTGCTCAAACGTAGGTTAGAGCAGATCAAAGATGACAAGATGCGCTATGCAAATAAGAGATGTGTAGAAGAAATGTTTGCAGAAGAGCGCTTTCGCTTGTTCTCGAACGGAAGCTTAGATCAAATTATCGATTTGTCTCCGAAGCAGCTATATCAGTACTACCGTCAGATGATCGAGTCACATCCGATTGAGCTGTTTGTGGCAGGTGATGTTGATAAGGATCAAGTGAAGAATACCGTCCAACAGCACCTCCAACTACCACGAGGCGAACAAATTAAGATGCACGGGACTGAAATCAAAAAAGAAGTCGTTGAGGAACGTGAGGTTGTTGAACGGACAAAAATCTCACAAGGGAAGCTACATATCGGTTGTCGGACCGCTACCGTCTATAATGACGATGATTATGTTGCGCTACAAGTGTGTAACGGTGTTTTCGGTGGCTTTAGTCACTCCAAACTATTCCAACACGTACGGGAAAAAGAATCCCTTGCCTACTATGTCTCCTCCAGTGTTGAGAGTCACAAAGGTTTCATGATGATTATGTCGGGAATAGAATTTAAAAATTACCAGAAGACCGTTGATATTATCAAACAACAGTTAAAAGAGACGGCAAACGGTAATATAACTGACGAAGAGCTGAATCAAACCAAAGCAGTATTAGTCAATCAGATCCTAGAATCCGAGGATCAGCCTTTCCAACAGATGGAGCGTTACATGCACGGGATTATTGGTCGACAACAGCGCCCTTCGGAGGAACTCATAGAGAAAATAAACCAAGTGACGAAAGAAGATATCCAAAAAGTGGCTAAGAAAATTAAGGTAGACACCATTTACTTCCTTACGAGCGAAGAGGAGGGTGAATAGCATGAGTTTACAAAGTATTCCTTTTGAACAGTTAGATGAGGTCCTATTCCACGAAAAGTTGGCTAATGGTTTAGACGTGTTTATATTACCGAAAAATGGATTTAACAAAACGTACGCCACTTTTACAACGAAGTATGGGTCCATGGATAATCATTTTGCCCCACCAGGACAGGAAGCAACGAAGGTGCCAGACGGGATTGCCCACTTCTTAGAGCATAAAATGTTCGAAGAAGAAGAAGGGGACGTTTTTAACGATTTTAGTAAGCATGGTGCCAATGCTAATGCATTCACAAGCTTCGATCGTACAGCCTACCTCTTTTCATCGACAAAGAATGTGAAAGAAAATCTAACGACCTTAATCAATTTTGTTCAAAATCCATACTTTACGGATGAAAATGTTGAAAAAGAAAAGGGCATCATCGAACAAGAGATTCGTATGTACCAGGATAACCCGGACTGGAGAGTCTTTTTTGGATTGATTGAAGCCTTTTACCATAACAACCCTGTCAAAATTGACATCGCCGGTACGGTTGAATCTATCTATGAGATTAACAAAGATATGTTATACACGTGCTACAATACGTTTTATCATCCAAGTAACATGTTACTATTCGTTATTGGACCCGTAGACCCTGAAGACATCATGTCCTTGGTAAGAGAGAACCAAGCAGCAAAGGACTACCAAGAGCAACCGGAGATTCAACGCCTTTTCGATGAAGAGCCAAACCAAGTTTCAATCCCTAGACATGAGATTGACTTATCAATCGGTCAGTCCAAGTGTATGATGGGCTATAAAGAGCTCGCACTAGGCTTGCAAGGACCAGAACTTCTGGAACAAGAACTGGCTACATCTTTGCTCATGGATCTTTTGTTTGGGCAAAGTACTGACTTTTACCAATCCATACTTGAAGAGGGATTAATCGATGACTCCTTTGGAACGGATTATAACTTGGAGAAGGAGTACGGTTTCTCTGTGATTGGGAGTAACACCAAGGATCCTGATGCGTTTATCTCTAGAATAAAAGCGCATGTTCAAGAAACAAAGGAAAAAGGGATCGATGCGAATCATTTTGAGCGTAATAAGAAAAAGAAGATAGGGTCATTTTTACGTCAACTCAATTCTCCAGAGTTTATCGCCAACCAATTCACACGCTTTGAGTTTAATAACATGAATCTGTTTGATGTGATTCCTACACTAGAATCGATTACCCTAGACCAAGTGCAGCAAAGGTTACAGGATCACTTCAAGGATGAGCAGTTTGCAACATGTATTGTGCGCTAAATGATATAGAGGAGAGGAATACGCTTGTCTAAAAGGGTTGCTTTAATCACAGGTGCATCAGGTGGTATCGGCCAAGCAATCGCACATCACTTGGCACGTGAGGGTATAACATTACAGTTACATTACCATGCTAACGAGGCAAAGGCACTCACGTTACAAACGGAACTCATGGCGCGCTACAATATCGATGTAACCGTGCATCAAGCCAATTTAGCAGAGGAACAAGGCGTGGATCATTTACTGTCCACGCTTTTACCTCTTCCAGACATACTGATCCATAACGCTGGGCAGGCTCAGCAGCGCTTATTTACAGACATCTCTTCCACCGATTACCAGGCTTTCGTCCAGCTTCATCTTACATCTCCGTTCCAACTTACCCAAGCGATTGTCCCTCATATGGTGGCAAACAGGTCTGGGCGTATTATCTTTGTCACCTCTATATGGGGAGAAACAGGGGCTGCTTGTGAATCACTGTACGCTATGGTTAAAGGGGGGGCGACTGCTTTAATGAAGTCACTCGCTTTAGAATTTGCTCCCTCCAATATTATGGTCAATGCCGTCTCACCAGGTGTGATTGATACAGATATGAATGCAACCTTAAGTCCTGAAGAGCAGTCCGTTTTAAAAGAGGATATCCCCTATGGGCGCTTTGGGACACCAGATGAAGTGGCCCATGCAATTCAATTTTTAGTCCAAGAGAAGACCACATATGTCACTGGACAAACCTTAAGGGTCAATGGCGGTTGGCACACTTAAAATCTTTTACAGATATTCGGTATCGTGCATAATTCACGTCAATATTAACCATATTAAAAATTGAAAGCTATTGGGTGTAATTAATACATCAATTACGATAAGAGGAGGATATGCGCATGTCTGTACTAGACAACTTCGATCATTGGAAAGACTTTTTAGGAGATCGTTTAGATCAAGGTGAACATAGTGGTTTAGACGAACATTCAATCAATGAAATCGCTTTCCAGATAGGAGATTACCTAGCGGATCAAGTCGATCCACAAAATGATGAGGAACGACTGTTAAAACAACTGTGGGATGTTGGTGACGAAAAAGAAAGACACGCGATTGCAAACCTAATGGTGAAATTGGTTCATGATGAAGGGACTAACCATTAATAAGTGTAATCACTAAAAACGCCCTTTCAATTAGATTGGGCGTTTTTCCCCTGTAAACATGACTTTATGGACTTTCGATCACAAGTCATTTTCTCATTTTTTAAAAAAAACCATAAAATATAGGAAGGAACTTGATTGGTCATGTAGAATACTGTCGATGAGAGATTATTGTTATGTAGAAAGTATTTTGGGTATGTAAAGGGACCAGACATAAAGTGATTGAAAGGGAACTTTAAAATATGACAAATCAAGTAGACACACATCCACATAAAAAAGATTGGTACCTCGAATATCAGATACATAAGAATCGTCCTGGTTTGTTGGGAGATATTTCTTCTTTACTCGGGATGTTACAAGTCAATATCATTGCTATTAACGGTGTTGATGTCAACCGGAGAGGGATGCTGCTTGAGAGCGAAGACGATGAACGCATCGCACTTTTGAAGCAACTCCTTGAAAGAGTGGATAATATTACAGTAACAAAAATGAGGCACCCTAAGATTAGGGACCGCCTTGCTGTCCGTCACGGGCGATATATAGAGAGAGATGCGGATGATAAAAAAACATTTCGCTTTGTGCGTGATGAACTGGGGTTGCTTGTCGATTTCTTAGCTGAAATCTTTAAAAAAGAGGGGCATCAACTGATTGGCATAAGAGGGATGCCACGCGTGGGCAAAACAGAGTCGATTGTAGCTTCGAGTGTGTGTGCCAACAAACGCTGGTCCTTCGTCTCTTCTACACTTCTGCGCCAAACGGTAAGGAGTCAAATGGCAGAGGATGAAATGTCCCCTGACCACGTGTTTATCGTTGATGGCATCGTCTCGACCTTAAGAGCATCTGAACGACATCATATGCTTCTACGCGAAATTTTACGTTTGCCTGCTTCTAAGGTGGTTGAACACCCAGATATATTTGTGCGTGAAACAGAATATACATTAGACGATTTCGACTATATTATTGAGTTAAGAAACGAGCAGGACGAGGAAATCAAATATGAGGTCATTGATCAAGGATTCTCATCATTTGGTATGAACTAAGGAGGTGAACCTCTTGTCTGAGCTTGGTCAATTTCTGAAAGAGAAACGCAATGAAAAGAAAATGCCAATCGAAACACTCCAAGAAAAGACAAAGATACGTAAACGTTATATACAAGCGATTGAAAACGGCGAATATCATATTTTACCTGGGCCCTTTTATACTCGCGCTTTTATTAAGAGCTACGCTGAGGCGATAGGATTAAAAGGTGATGACATTATTGAACAGTTTGAGAGTGAGTTGCCTGCCATCCCTAAAAATCCAGCAGACAGTCCCATACCTCCTAGGAAGACCAAAAATGTTCGGGCACGTTCACCAAAAGTGGGCAAATGGGCTTCTAGGATTGTATTGTACTTATTTTTACTTGTTATTGCTTTTATTTTATACCTCGCGATTGTGCACTATATGGGTGGTGACGATGGTGAAGCGGTTGACCCTGGCTCAGGCGATGGACCGATTGGACACGGCGAACCGGGTGAGCTTGACCCTTCAGAGGAGGACCAAGCATCAGAGCCGGACCCTGATGAAACGGGATCACCAGAGGAAGACGATGCTCAACAGTCCTCAGAGAACGAGTTGAAACCTGAATGGGTTCACGTTGAAACATCTGGCCAAAACCTCACATACGCTTTTCGTCATGCAGACCAGTTTGAATTGACAATTCAGGCCAACGTGGGTGATGTATGGGTGAGACTCAGTGATCTTGATGCCGATACAATGATTGACCAGCCAACTATTGAAGAGGGTGATGAGCGTACTTGGGATTTATCAGATAAACGAAATATTAAAATTCGGTTTGGCCACTTAAGAGGAAAGAAAATACTTATTAACGGGACAGCTGTTGACCTTTCCGAAGTGGAAGATGATCTCCAATCGCACAACATTATCATCCAATATGAACCTTTAGAAGAATCATCTTAAACCATTAAACACAGAATATATGAAAAAGAAAAGCGGGGCATTGCTTCTCTTTTCTTTTTCTTTTGAGATCACGACTGCCCGCAGTCTTTTGACACTCAATATGGCTTATATTATACTTATAAAGGAATGTGGGCGAGCTTTATACTTGGAGGAAAATTGAATGAACCTAGCAAACAAAATTACTTTGGCGAGAATATTTCTAGTCCCTATCATCATGCTTTTTTTGCTCGTGAGATTCGATATGGGCGAAGTGGCGTTTGCTGAAGTCACCATTACATACTCTGAAATGATTGCAGCGATTATTTTTATTATCGCCGCTAGCACGGATGGACTAGATGGTTATATTGCCCGCAAGAGAAAGCTTGTCACGAACCTAGGTAAGTTTTTAGATCCCTTGGCCGACAAACTTTTGATTACAGCTGCACTTATTTCTCTAGTGGACCGCGGAAGCGTAGAAGCATGGATGGTCATCGTGATTATTAGCCGTGAATTTGCTGTGACAGGGCTACGTTTAGTGGCGGCAGCTGACGGACAGGTGATAGCCGCCAGCAAGCTAGGGAAACTCAAAACCATCGTTCAGATTGTGGCGATTGTTGCAGTGATGCTCAATAACTTTCCTTTTGGAACGATAGGTATTCCATTTGCAACGCTGTCCATGTGGGTAGCTGTGATTGTGACGATTGTCTCAGGCGTTGACTACTTCATGAAAAATAAAAGTGTGATCCAGTTTAAAAAATCTGTTCAAAAATGAGGAGAGCAGAGCAGAAAGGATACTTTCTGCTCTTTTTGAAAGAAAGGATATATAATGATAAAAGCTGAAATCATAGGAATTGGTACGGAACTATTACTAGGTCAAATTGCGAACACAAATGCTCAGTTTATCTCTGAACAATTAGCCTTAATAGGAATTCCTGTTTATTACCATGGAGCCGTAGGGGATAACCCCCAACGCCTCCGTCAGCAGCTTGAGATTTCAAGCCAGCGTTCTAATCTGATTATCATGACAGGCGGTCTAGGACCGACCAAGGATGACCTGACAAAACAAACGGTGGCCGACTTTTTGAACCGCGATATTGTAACGGATGAACAAGCGTTAGAACAAGTCCTTCAGTTTTTTAAACAACATGGGAAATCAATGACAGATAATAATAAGCGACAAGCTGAAGTCATAGAAGGGGCTGAAGTCTTTCAAAATACGAATGGATTAGCGCCTGGTATGGCTGTAACAGTAAACGAGATTTGCTATATCCTCCTTCCTGGCCCACCTAAGGAAGTCAAGCCGATGGTTCAGCAGAGCGTCACGCCTTATCTCCAACATATACGGCCTGATCAGAAAACGGTCTTTTCAAAGGTAATGAGGTTCTGTGGTATTGGTGAGTCTACGTTGGAAGCAGCTTTGGAGGACCTTATTGATCAACAGACCAGTCCTACCATTGCCCCTCTAGCCAAAGAAGGAGAGGTGACGCTTCGACTGACGAGCTTTGCCACGAATCAAGGACAGGCTGAACAAGAGATGTCAGCCGTTGTCAATGACATTCAATCGCGAGTAGGTCAATATCTTTACGGCTGGGATGAAGATACGTTAGAGCATGTTTTGTACCAGCGTTTGGCGTCATTAGGCCTCACAGTCGCTATCGCTGAAAGCTGTACTGGGGGTCTGTTGAGCTCATTTTTAACTCGTTTGCCAGGCATTTCAGATGTTTTCCGAGGGGCTATAGTCACTTATACCAATGAGATGAAATCCCATCACTTAGGGGTGTCTCGTGAAACTATTGAAGAATATGGCGCTATCAGTGAACAGACAGCGAAAGAGATGGCTCAAGGGGTGCAGGAAGCGTGTCAATCTTCTGTTGGTTTGTCGATCACTGGGGTAGCAGGTCCGTCCTCACAGGAGGATCAGCCCGTTGGATTAGTATACATAGGCATCGCACTGCCACAGCAAACGGTGGTCAAAGAGGTGCGTGTAGGCGGACAACGTGAAGCCATACAACACCGCGCATCCAAGTTAGCCCTGTTTTACCTCTTCCAGCAATTACAGGATGAGTGAAAACGAGTAGCAGCATAAACCGCAAAATTGTGGGCAGTTGTATTTTTACACAAGAGATTAACATGGGAAGGATGAACCAAATACATGGGAAACTTCAAAGATTATCAGTTAAATCCCGACATTATTAACGCCATTCATGATATGGGGTTTGAAGAACCCTCACCAATACAAGAGGCTTGTATCCCTACCATTTTAGAAGGTGTTGATGTTGTGGGGCAAGCGCAAACAGGAACGGGTAAAACCGCAGCCTTCGGTATCCCAGTCGCCGAGAGAGTGACATCACAACCGAAGATTCAGGCTCTTATATTAACGCCGACGAGAGAATTGGCTATCCAAGTGTCGGGTGAATTAAAGAAGATTGCAAAGTATAAACGAATCAAAACACTGCCAATCTATGGGGGCCAACAGATAGGCCATCAAATTCGTGCCTTAAAGCAAGGGGTGCAAGTGGTCATCGGGACCCCAGGGCGCATTTTAGACCATATTCGTCGCAAAACCCTTCGCTTGCAGGATGTTAAACTAGCCGTATTAGATGAAGCGGATGAGATGCTTGATATGGGGTTTGTTGATGACATAGAGCAAATTCTAAAAGAAGTCAACAAAGATAGGCAAACGTTACTATTTTCAGCGACGATGCCCCCAGAGATAAAAAAACTTACTCATCGTTACATGGACAAACCTAAGTGGATTAGTATTAGCCACAATGAAGTCGTGGCCCCACTCATTGATCAATTTTACTACAAGGTACTGGAAAAAAATAAGCTTGAATCCCTGTGCCGTATACTCGACCAGCAGGATATTGAACTAGGTATTATTTTCTGTCGCACCAAGCGTGGTGTTGATGAACTTTCTGAAGCTCTCCAAACGAGAGGTTACATGACGGATGCCCTGCATGGGGATCTGTCACAGGCTCAACGTGACAAAGTCATGAATGCTTTTCGTGACGGTGAGCTTGAGTTTCTAATCGCAACGGATGTGGCCGCCAGAGGGATTGACGTGGAGAACGTTTCTCATGTTATTAACTATGATATCCCGCAGGATCCGGAAAGCTATGTTCACCGTATAGGAAGAACGGGGAGAGCGGGGCGTAAAGGGTTGGCGCTCACGCTTGTGACTCCGAGAGAAATGACTCACTTGCGTTCAATCGAACAGAAATTCAAACATCCGTTAGAAGCGAAGGATTTACCATCTTTAGAAGAAGTGACTGAGAGACAACAAAGCCTATGGAAAAAGCAAATCATTGAGCTTCTAGATAAGAATGAAGATCTCTCCGTTTTTTCTGAAGTGATAGACGAGCTGGTCCAGCATTATCCTGCCGACAAAGTAGCCACGGCCGCTCTAAAATTAGCCTTTAACGATTCCCTCCCATCCAAAGATGCCCAATATAACTTTGGTGAAACAGGAGCATCTAAAGGCATGGTGCGTTTCTTCATGAATGTTGGACGCAACGTAAACATGAATCCGAAAACGTTACTAGAGGAAGTGTCAGACCTCGTCGGCATTTCGCCGAAGGTGATTGGACGCATCGATATCTTTGAAAAATTCACCTTTGTTGAAGTACCGGAGGACGTGGCGCCGTTTGTCTACGAAGCGTTACGCCACTCTAGAATTCACGGTGCACGTGTGGTATTAGAGCCAGCGAAACCGAGGGAAAGAGATACCTCTCGTTCATCAAGACAGGCAGGACGTTCCAATCATAACAGAAGATCAGAAGAGAACAGAAAGTCAAATGAGAGGGGAAAACGACAATACTCTCGCCCTAATCATAAAGGATAGTTCATCAAGCTGTCTTGACGGCTTGAAAAGACACAAAGACCGGGCAAACGCTCTTCATTTAAAAAAAAGCGAATAAATGTTCGCAAAATGTATTGGCAAATGATTGAAAAAAGGGTACAATGGTTCTAAGATATCATGAACAAGGGAGAGTTGAAGAATGTCAGATCGTCGAGCAGCGCTTGATATGGCCCTTCGCCAAATCGAAAAGCAATTTGGTAAAGGGTCTGTAATGAAGATGGGTGATGCTGTTGCAAATAACCAGGTTTCAACAGTTTCTAGTGGTGCATTAGCATTGGATATTGCTTTAGGTATAGGAGGATATCCACGGGGAAGAGTAGTCGAGATTTATGGACCGGAATCATCGGGTAAAACAACGGTCGCGCTACATGCGATAGCTGAAGTCCAACGTAACGGTGGACAAGCGGCATTTATTGACGCAGAGCACGCCTTAGATCCAGTTTATGCTCAAAAACTGGGGGTTAACATTGATGAACTTCTTTTGTCCCAGCCTGATACGGGAGAACAAGCATTAGAGATTGCAGAAGCGCTTGTACGTAGTGGCGCCGTTGACATGATCGTAGTCGATTCCGTCGCTGCGCTTGTACCGAAGGCTGAGATTGAAGGAGAAATGGGAGACTCCCATGTAGGGCTTCAAGCGAGATTAATGTCACAGGCCCTTCGTAAGCTATCTGGTGCCATTAACAAGTCCAAAACAATCGCTGTTTTCATCAACCAAATTCGTGAAAAAGTGGGTGTGATGTTCGGAAACCCTGAAACAACACCTGGGGGACGTGCCCTTAAGTTCTACTCTAGCATTCGTTTAGAAGTGAGACGTGCTGAAACGATCAAACAAGGTAACGATATGGTTGGAAACAAGACGAAGATTAAAATTGTGAAGAACAAAGTGGCACCACCGTTCAAACAATGTGAAGTGGACATCATGTATGGAGAAGGGATTTCCCGTGAAGGTAGTATCCTGGATATTGGCAGTGATCTCGATATTGTGCAGAAGAGTGGAGCCTGGTACTCCTTTAATGATGAACGCTTAGGCCAAGGTCGTGAGAACGCCAAACAGTTCTTGAAAGAAAACCCTGAGGTTTGCCTCGAAATCGAAAATCAAATCCGTGAAAAACATGAACTTGATCAAGTTGGAGAGTCAGGTGACGCTTTTTCAGGGGATGATCAGGCTGACGAAGAGCTTGCTCTAGACTTAGAATAAACAAGAGCATTATAACATCACTTTAACCATCTATGTGTTTCGTTTAGACGTGTTCTATTATAAAATTAAGTTGTACCACACCATCCCGCTGACAAATAGCGGGATGTTCTTTTTTAAAGGAAATTATGAGGATAAGAGGAGTTGGGGTTGTGAGTAAGCCGACCATCATTTCCAAAATACAGAAACAAAAAAGACATGCACAACGCTATAACATATACATCGATGATGAGTATGCTTTTAGTGTACATGAAGATGTCATCGTCTCACATCGGTTGCTGAAAGGAAGAGAAATTGATGTAGACGAGATGAAAGGGATTCTCAAGGCGGAAGAAAGTAAAAAAGCCGAGTTATCAGGATTAAGGTACCTAGGATACCGTCCTCGAACAACGCAAGAAATGAACCAATACCTGTTACAGAAAGGATATGAGCAAGAGCTGATAGAAGCGCTCATTGATCAATGGAAAAAACAAGGCTATCTCGATGATGAAAAATTTGCCATGCAATGGGTAACTGAACGTCTCAGGACAAAAAGGAAAGGCCCGTATGTACTTCAGGAGGAACTACGTCAGAAGGGGATAGCGACCATCTACATTGAGCGAGCGTTAGCCCAAATAGAGGAAGAAACCCAACGTACAAGCTGTTTAGCGTTAGCGGAGAAGAAATGGCGTACACTGGCGCAGGAGAAGGATGAGCGCAAGAGGAAGCAAAAACTCATTTTATATTTACAACGACGTGGCTATACTTATGATATCATTCAATCCATTCTACCGAATGTGATAGAGTCTTGACATGCTATTGGCACAACTATACAATTAAATTGCACGTTTATCTTTTTACATCCTTTGTTAGATTGTGACATTCTGTTATTCTGCTTTTGCTAAGTGATTGATGAATGGGTGATTTCATCAGCTCATTCCAAGGGTATAGCCGAACAATGAGTATGTAATGAAAACGAAATGAAACAGAAACACAAACGAAAGTACGAATGTAAAGATGGTTTAAAAGTGAAATGAAACGCAGCCAACATGATAGTAAGAGGAGGTGAAGATATGGATAACCCGATTTTATTTATCTTCATTTTGCTAGTCTCCTCAATTGTCTGTCTAGGTGTTGGATACTTTATTCGTAAATCTATAGCGGAAGCCAAGATTTCAAGTGCAGAAGAGGCTGCTACGCAAATACGTGATCAAGCGGAGAAGGATGTTGAAGCGCTCCGTAAAGAAACCCTCTTAGAGGCGAAAGAAGAGGTTCACAAACTGCGTACAGAAGCTGAAGGAGAAATTCGCGATAGAAGAAATGAAGTTCAACGTCATGAACGTCGACTGATTCAAAAAGAAGAATCACTAGATCGAAAAATGGAGTCTCTTGAAAAGAAGGAAGATTCACTCGTTCAAAAAGAACGACATATTGAAGAGATGGAAAGCAAAGCGGAGAAATTAGTACAAGCCCAAGTAGCTGAATTAGAACGTATTTCTAACCTAACAACAGAAGAAGCAAAACAAACGATCCTAGAAAGTGTTGAATCGGAAGTACGCCATGAAACAGCCTTAATGATTAAAGATATGGAAACAAGAGCCAAAGAAGAGGGCGATAAGAAAGCCCGGGAAATCATTTCCTTGGCAATACAACGTTGTGCAGCCGACCACGTAGCAGAAACAACCGTATCGGTGGTTGCCTTACCGAATGATGAGATGAAAGGTAGAATTATTGGTCGTGAGGGGCGTAATATTCGTGCTCTTGAGACATTGACAGGGATAGATCTCATTATAGACGATACACCAGAAGCGGTTATTCTGTCCGGTTTTGACCCAATTAGACGCGAGATTGCCAAAACAGCACTAGAAAAGCTCGTGGCTGACGGCAGAATCCACCCTGCGCGAATTGAAGAGATGGTGGAAAAAGCCCGTCGTGAAGTGGACGAAAGAATTCGAGAGTACGGTGAGCAAGCCACTTTTGAAACTGGCGTTCATGGGTTACATCCTGATTTAATTAAGATTTTAGGTCGTTTGAAATTCAGAACAAGCTACGGACAGAACGTACTGAAACACTCTATGGAAGTCGCTCATTTGACAGGTCTTATGGCAGCAGAGCTTGGCGAAGATGTGACGTTAGCGAAGCGCGCCGGCTTACTGCATGATATCGGTAAAGCGATTGACCATGAGGTTGAAGGTAGTCACGTCGAAATTGGAATTGAGTTAGCGAAGAAATACAAGGAACACCCAGTCGTCATCAATGGTATAGCATCTCACCATGGGGATGAGGAAGCGACCTCCATTATCTCACTTCTAGTAGGGGCGGCAGACGCACTTTCTGCGGCTAGACCAGGAGCGAGAAGAGAAACGCTTGAAACGTACATTAAGCGTTTGGAGAAACTTGAAGAAATCTCCGAGTCCTTCGACGGTGTAGAAAAATCATACGCTATCCAAGCGGGTCGTGAGATTAGAATCATGGTTAAACCAGATCTCATTGATGATGTAGAATCATATCGCTTAGCACGTGATATAACAAAGCAAATTGAAGCAGACTTGGATTATCCGGGACATATTAAGGTGACGGTAATCCGAGAAACAAGGGCAGTAGAGTATGCCAAATAAGTCAAAAACTATAAACTTATAACATGGAAAGTCCATTCTGTTTACGACGATGTTTGGTCAAACAGGATGAGAAAAAAAGTGGCCTAAAGGGTCACTTTTTTCATTTTATGTTGGATATGCTATGATAGAAAAACAGTAACATCATTTGGAGGGTATACATGAGAATTTTATTCATTGGAGACGTTGTAGGCTCACCAGGCCGAAACATGATTCATACATATTTATCGAAGCTGAAGTCAATTTATCGACCGGCGGTCACTATTATTAATGGTGAAAATGCGGCAGGAGGTAAAGGGATTACAGAAAACATCGCTAAGTCTTTTTTTGAAGCGGGGGCGCAAGCGATTACACTTGGTAATCATACGTGGGATCAAAGAGACATTGGTGATTATCTTGATGACACGAATGCGATCGTTCGTCCAGCGAATTTTCCAGAAGGTGTGCCTGGCAGAGGGTTCACCGTGATTAAAATAAATGAGCTTAAATTGGCTGTCATTAATTTACAAGGTCGAACGTTTCTTCCACCGATCGACTGCCCTTTTACCAAAGCGGATCGTATCATTAACGAAGTGAAAAACATCACCCCAAATATATTCGTTGATTTTCATGCGGAGGCAACCAGTGAGAAGCAAGCCTTGGGATGGTATCTAGACGGAAGGGTTTCTGCTATTGTCGGTACGCACACCCATGTTCAGACCGCGGATGAAAGAATATTACCTCAAGGAACCGCATATATCTCTGACGTAGGGATGACGGGGCCACGTGATGGGGTCTTGGGAATGAATCGAGAAGCCGTCCTGACTCGTTTCCTTACGGCCATGCCTAGTCGTTTTGAAGTGACTAAGGAGGGGAGCGCGCAGTTAAACGGTGTAGTCATTGACATTGATGAAAAAACGGGGCAGGCAAAACACATTGAACGGATATGTATCGATGAAGATCACCCTATGCACGATTAATCTTAACAAATCATCACGTAATAAAAATAAATATGTTGAATTTTGCGAATTTTATTTGCTTTTGGAAGGAATTTTATGAGTACCTAACGAATATAGTTAAAGTGGTAACAATCATCAAACGAGGAGGTTCAAATTCATGGAGGTATTAAAAGTTTCAGCAAAGTCCAATCCCAACTCTGTAGCTGGTGCACTCGCTGGCGTGTTAAGGGAACGTGGCGCTGCGGAAATACAAGCAATTGGTGCTGGTGCACTTAACCAAGCGGTAAAGGCCGTAGCCATTGCAAGAGGATTTGTAGCACCAAGTGGTGTTGACCTCATTTGTATTCCTGCCTTCACCGACATCTTAATTGAAGGTGAGGAGCGGACTGCAATTAAGTTGATTGTAGAACCACGATAATTCAGCGAAGATAAATGATGATAGGAACCTGTTTGCTACCACGATGGCAGACGGGTTTTCTGTTTTTTTACTTCGGTATAACCACAGTGATGAATTGAGCTTTTTCATAAAATAGACAATTCGGGGTGAAACAAGGTGAGAATATTTGATGGGCACTGTGACGTGTTGTATAAAATGTGGGATCGAGGGGAGCATACACTGTTCCATGAAAAAGCGGATGAATTACACAGTTCTTTTGGCAGGTTAAAGAACGGCGGTGTTAAGGTTCAAACGATGGCGATCTATGTCCCGCATAAGGTCCCGGTTGAGTCTAGACTCTCTGCTGGTCTACATATGGTGGATATCTTTTACGAGAACATACTGTCTCAACGAGAGGATATCGTGTTAATAAAGGGAGTGGAAGAACTAAATCAGCTTGAGCACAATGAAGACAAGCTTTATATTTTACTACATATAGAAGGAGCAGAGCCTTTAAAGGGAGACTTAACGCAACTAAGAACATTTCACCGCTTAGGGGTCCGAAGCTTAGGTTTTACTTGGAATTATCGTAATGAGGCTGGAGACGGAGTGAAGGAAAGATCGCCTAGTGGGTTATCTCACTTTGGACTGGCCTTACTAAAAGAGATGAATAGGCTCAACATGGCCGTTGATATATCTCACTTATCTGAACACGGCTTTTGGGATTGTCTCGATCATACTTCACAACCTATTATGGCCTCACACTGCAATGCAAGGACGCTATGTGACCATCCGCGCAACCTATATGATGAACAGATTAAAGCTATATTTAGTCAACAAGGGGTTATTGGCATTAATTTTGTTCCCTATTTTCTAGCAAAAAGAGAACAAGTCGATATAAAAGATATATTAAATCATGTCGAATATATGTTATCATTAGGAGGAGAAAACTACATAGGATTCGGTTCAGATTTTGATGGCATCTCTCAAACGGTCACAGGGATGGAGCATAGCCAGAAATTCAGTGATCTGATTGAAGAGTGTCTCAAGCATTATTCTGAATCTATTGTCCAAAAGTTGTGTTTTGATAACTGGAAACAATATTATATGAGATTGTGGAAAGACTAGGCTCATACGGTGTTGAAAGGGGTTGCAATTCTATATAAATAGGACTACAATTGAGAAAGTTTGAGAACCTTTTAGATTCATAGTTTTGAAGAATTATGATTTTTTTTGATTTCATTCTAGCAGTTATTGAGGAAACCCATCACAGCGGACATGTTAAAAGGGAGTGGAGTATATGATCAATCAACTTTCATGGAAAGTTGGCGGACAGCAAGGGGAAGGTATTGAAAGTACTGGAGAAATATTTGCAACAGCCTTAAATCGATTGGGCTATCATTTGTATGGATATCGTCACTTCTCCTCCAGAATTAAGGGCGGACATACGAATAACAAAATTCGCGTAAGTACAGAAGCATCACGTTCAATTTCCGACGATTTAGATATTTTAGTTGCATTTGACCAAGAAACGATCGATGTGAATATACATGAATTATCCGATAAAGGGATCGTCATCGCCGATAGCAAATTTGAGCCTTTCATACCAGAAGGGTTTAACGGAGACCTATACTCTATTCCGTTCACTAAAATAGCGGATGAGCTTGGTACTTCTCTCATGAAAAACATGGTGGCCGTTGGGGCATCGAGTGCAGCATTAGGTCTTGATACAGAACCGTTCCAAAATGTCGTTGCCGAAGTCTTTGCTAAGAAGGGACAAAAAATTATCGACATGAATGTCAATGCTGTAAATGAAGGGGCGAAGTATTTTAATGACCAGGCCAATGGTGTCATCGAAACGCTACGTCTTGAGCAAGGGGACGGAAAACAGCGTATGTTCATGATCGGAAATGACGCGATTGGTTTAGGCGCTATTGCAGCTGGATGTCGCTTTATGGCCGCTTATCCAATCACGCCCGCATCTGAAATTATGGAGTATCTAATTAAAAAGCTACCCGATTTTGGCGGAACAGTTATCCAAACGGAAGATGAGATTGCAGCCGTGACGATGGCCATTGGAGCGAATTATGGTGGCGCGAGATCGTTTACTGCCTCTGCCGGCCCAGGGCTTGCACTCATGACGGAGGCCATCGGCTTGTCAGGAATTACTGAAACGCCTTTGGTCATTGTTGATACACAACGCGGCGGACCTAGTACTGGTTTACCAACCAAGCAAGAACAAGGGGACATGAATGCTTTAGTTTATGGTTCTCCAGGTGAAATACCTAAGATTGTGTTGACACCAAGCACAGTTGAAGATTGTTTCTATGATACGGTAGAAGCTTTTAACCTGGCAGAAGAATACCAGTGCCCTGTTATTATAGCAACGGATTTAGCCTTATCTCTAGGTAAACAATCCGTTGAACCTTTAGATTATAGTAAAGTTGACATACGACGCGGAAAATTACTAGACGAAGTTCCCGAACACGAAGGGGATTTATTCAAACGTTATGAGGTCACGGAGGATGGTATATCGCCACGGTCAATTCCAGGACAGAAAAACGGGATTCACCATGTCACTGGTGTAGAACATAACGAAGTGGGACGCCCGTCTGAAGATAATCAAAATCGTAAAGACCAAATGGATAAACGACTCCGTAAGCTAGAGAACTTCGAGTATCCTAATGCCTTACAAACAGACTGTGAACACGAAACACCTGATGTTCTCATTGTAGGCATTGGCTCCACGTACGGCACGATTAGTGAAGCAAAATCAAGGCTTGAGGCTGAAGGCGTGAAAGTCAATCATGTGCACCCTCGTCTCATTTTACCTTTCCCTACGGAAGCATTTTCACCATACATTCAATCAGCGAAAAAAGTGGTTGTTGTTGAGAATAACGCGTCTGGGCAATTAGCTGATCTTATGAAGCTTCATCTTGACGACAAAGAAAAGATTCACAGTGTATTGAAGTATGATGGAAATCCATTTTTGCCATTCGAAATTCATCAAAAAGTGAAGGAGCTGGTCTAGATGGCTACGTTTAAAGATTTCCGAAACAAAGTAAAACCAAACTGGTGCCCAGGATGCGGTGACTTCTCTGTTCAGGCGGCTATACAACGGGCTTCTGCCAATATTGGTTTAGAGCCTGAAGACCTCGTCGTAGCCTCTGGTATTGGCTGCTCTGGCCGTATTTCAGGTTATATTAACGCCTATGGTTATCATGGTATTCATGGTCGTGTCCTTCCCATAGCCCAAGGGATTAAAATGGCCAATCGTGATTTAAAAGTGATCGCTTCTGGTGGTGATGGAGACGGATTCGCCATCGGGATGGGACACACCGTTCACGCTATCCGCCGTAATATAGATGTCACCTATATCGTCATGGATAACCAGATTTATGGGCTAACCAAGGGTCAGACATCGCCTCGCTCCTCAACGGGCTTTAAAACGAAGAGTACACCTGCGGGATCAATTGAATCTTCTCTTAACATCATGGAGATGGCTTTAACAGCTGGTGCTTCATTCGTCGCTCAAAGCTTTTCAAGTGATCTAAAAGGTTTAACAAAACTGATTGAGCAAGGTTTAGAACACAAAGGCTTCTCGCTCATTAATGTATTTAGTCCTTGTGTCACCTTTAATAAAGTGAATACGTATGATTGGTTCAAAGAGAATTTAACGGACCTATCCAGCGTTGAAAATTATGATCCTCATAACCGGATGCAAGCGATGCAGACTCTAATGGAACATGAAGGTCTTGTCACAGGCCTGATTTATCATGATAAAGATAAACCTTCTTATGAAGATCAGGTTCAAGGATTTAAAGAAGAAGGATTAGTGAAGCAGCCACTAGAAATCGGGGAAGAGAAGTTTGATCAGCTCTGTCAACAGTTCATGTAATACTGCCATATTTAGAAGAGGGTGAGATAAACTCACTCTCTTTTTTTATGTTCGATAACAGAACTAATAAAAAAAATTGAAATTCTATCTTATATCATATTTTGTGCGCGTCCTGTAGACAATGGAGTTGTGGCTGTATTGTAAAGAGTGATATAATGTATTTATAATCATATTTTCAATTATAGGAGAGACTGAAAGGGGAGTTCATCTTGGGTGGAAAAATGAGGGCGATTGTCAAACATCATGCGGGTTTCGGTGCCGAGATGCAGATGGTCGATATCCCCACGATCAAACCTGATGAAGTACTAATACAAGTAAAAGCCACCTCCATATGCGGTACGGATGTGCACATATATGAATGGGATGAGTGGTCTGCCGCGCGCGTTAACCCTCCCTACGTTTTTGGGCATGAATTTGCCGGTAAGGTCGTAGAGGTTGGAAGCCAAGTATCAAATGTCAGTGTAGGGGAGCACGTGTCTGCTGAAACACATATCGTCTGTGGCAGCTGCCCCCAATGTTTAACGGGTGACTATCATATCTGTAAAGACACCAAGATTATCGGTGTTGATACACAAGGATGTTTTGCTGAATATGTCGCTTTACCTGCTAAGAATCTGTGGAAGAATGATCCGAGCTTACCGTTTGAGTTAGCATCAATGCAAGAGCCTATGGGGAATGCAGTTCAAACCGTTCTTTCAGGACCTGTTGTAGGTAAGAAGGTGGCTGTGATCGGTTGTGGACCTATAGGGCTGATGGCCGTATCTATAGCCAAAGCTTCAGGGGCAGCAGAAGTCATAGCACTCGACCTTAACACCTACCGTTTAGAGCTAGCACAAAAACTAGGTGCCACACAGGTCATTAATCCCGGTACTGAGGACCCGGTCGAGAAAGTGCGTGCTTTAACGCATGATAACGGGGTAGATGTCGTGCTAGAAATGTCAGGACACCCTGTGGCCATTGATCAAGGGTTTAAGATGGTCACAAATGGTGGTCGTGTGTCCATGCTGGGATTACCGACGCGAAATGTAGAGGTCGATATTACCAACGATATCGTGTTTAAAGGGATACAGGTACACGGGATAACAGGGCGTAAGATGTTTGAAACTTGGGTACAAACAGCCGGTCTACTAAAGTCTGGCTCAGTGGACTTAAGCTCAATCCTTACACATACGTTTAAACTAGAGGAGTTTGAAAAAGGATTCGAGTTAATGCGAAGTGGAAAATCTGGTAAAATTGTATTAACGCTTTAATTAAAACAGATGCAATCCAATGTATGCTGATCGTGATATATAAGGAGGAATGAAAAATGGAAGGTTTTGAGTATCTACAAAAAGAACTAGATGAGATGAAGGACAAAGGTGTTTTTCGTCCCCTTACAGCCCTAGAAAGTGATCAAGGCTCAAAGGTGACCATCAACGGCAAAGAAGTGATCCAACTATCTTCTAACAATTACTTAGGTCTGACGACACACGAGTCCTTGCGCCAAGCAGCCTTAAAAGCAGTGGAAGACTTTGGGGCTGGGACAGGTTCAGTTAGAACGATTGCTGGGACATTTTCAATGCATGAAGATTTTGAGAGAAGACTAGCAAAGTTTAAACATACAGAGGCTGCACTTGTTTTTCAATCTGGTTTTACAGCTAATGTTGGTGTGCTATCTTCAATATTGACAAAAGAAGATGTGGTCATTAGCGACGAGCTCAATCATGCCTCAATCATTGACGGTATTCGTTTAACAAAAGCAGGACGTCGTATATACAAGCATAGTGATATGCAAGATCTTGAACAAGCGTTGCAAGAAACCCAGTCCTACAGAAAAAGATTGGTCGTAACCGACGGCGTATTTAGTATGGATGGTGATATTGCTCCTCTACCTGAAATCGTAGAACTCTGCGAGAAATACGATGCACTTGTGATGGTTGACGATGCCCATGCGAGTGGTGTGCTCGGTGCGAATGGGAGAGGGACAGTTGATCACTTTGGACTTAACGGTCGTGTCCACATTCAGGTGGGGACTTTAAGTAAAGCGATTGGCGTGCTCGGCGGTTATATTGCCAGTACCCAGACCGTTAGAGATTATCTTATTCACAAAGCGAGACCTTTCTTATTCAGTACGTCTCATCCTCCAGCTGTAACGGCAGCTTGTCATGCAGCGATTGACGTGCTTGAAGATGAGCCAGAGCTCATAGATCGTTTGTGGGAAAACACGAGATTCTTTAAAGAAGGTTTACAATCACTTGGGTATGAGACAGGGAAGAGCGAAACGCCTATCACACCTGTTATGATTGGTGATGAAGCGGCCTGTATGAAGTTCTCAGATGCGTTATTTGAGGAAGGTGTATATGCCCAAGGGATCGCATACCCTACTGTAGCTAAAGGGAATGCCCGTATCCGCACCATCGTTACCGCACGCCATACAAAGGAAGAGCTAGAGCAAGCGTTAGACGCATTTGAAAAAGTGGGTCGAAAGTTAAATATACTTTCTTAAATTAACAATGAAGATTCGAAAACCCTGTGACAAAAGTGTGAACAGCTTGTCGTAGGTATTTCTAATATGCTATTCTATGTATGTACTTCATGCAAAATTGGTATAATTAGTTATGTACCAATTTTCGTTTTTTTTTGTATTCTACCGATTTCTCTGAGGTTTGTTTGAGAGGATCTGAGATAAGATATGGTAGAGGAATCAACATAGAAAGTGGGGTAAATGTGTGATGAGAAAGTGGCAAATCGTACAACGCTTCTTGCCTATCCTTACAGTCATGCTATTACTCGCTGGGTGCGGTGCGCCTGAGCTATCAGCATTGGACCCAAGCGGTGTAGTAGCCGAGAAGCAATTATCTCTAATTATACTTAGCTTAGCGATTATGGTCTTTGTCTTTCTTGTCGTTATCGTGATATTTACATATGTTTTGATACGATACCGAGCAAAACCGGGACAAGAAGATGAAATTCCAGAGCAGGTAGAAGGTAACCACAAGTTAGAAATTATATGGACTGTGATTCCAATTCTACTGTTAATCGTCTTAGCCATTCCGACTGTAATGACAACCTTCACTCTAGCAGAGGAAGCACCTGAAGAGGGAGATGCGATGAGAGTTGAGGTTGTGGCAAATCAATACTGGTGGGAGTTTAGATATCCTGATCACGGGATCGTTACGGCTCAGGAACTTCATATTCCTACAGGAGAAAAGGTTTATGTAACGTTAGATTCTAATGACGTGATACACTCTTTCTGGGTGCCAGCTATCGCCGGGAAGATGGATAATAACCCTGGTTTAACGAATAACTTCTGGTTACAAGCAGACCAAGCGATGACGTATGACGGTCGTTGTACAGAATTATGCGGACCTTCACACGCGTTAATGAACTTTAAGGTCGTAGCTCAGGAACCGGATGAATTTGAATCATGGGTGGAATCAATGCAAAACTTTGAAGATGTCGCTGAAGAAGAGGTTGAATCCGAAGCGGTTGCGTTAGGACGCGAAGTTTATGCGACGAATTGTATCAGTTGTCACGCTATTGACTCAACTCAGGAAGGCGGCATCGGCCCTAACCTTGCAGGGTTTGGAGATCGCGAATTTTTTGCAGGTCTATTTATGAAGCCAAGTGATGATCCTGAAAGTGCGAATGAAGAGCTAAAAAGCTGGATACGGGAACCTTATAAGTATAAGCCTGATAACAACATGCCTGAATTTCCAGAAAGTCAAATATCAGATGAAGAATTGGACGCACTAGTTGAGTATCTTCATTCGCTTACTCTTGAGTAAAATCGACTAAGAACTGAAGCTTAAAGGGGGTAAAATCGATGTCTCAAGCGAAGAAATATACAGGGGTCATGGATTGGCTAACGACTGTAGACCACAAGAAGATCGGTATATTATACCTCGTAGCGGGTGCGTTCTTCTTCCTGCTGGGTGGTATAGAGGCGATGTTAATTCGCTTTCAGTTAATGTTTCCAATGAATGACCTCATCGGTGGGGAAGCGTACAACCAAATTCTCACTATGCACGGTACAACGATGATATTTTTAGCAGCGATGCCTATACTGTTCGGTTTTATGAATGTGATTATTCCCTTACAGATCGGGGCGAGGGATGTAGCGTATCCATTTGTAAACGCATTAGGTTTCTGGCTCTTTTTGGCCGGGGGAATTATCCTTAACGTCAGTTGGTTCATGGGAGGTGCGCCTGACGCGGGTTGGACAGCGTATGTGCCACTTTCTACTGACTTCTCTGGATCCGGCGTAGATTTCTATGTACTAGGGCTCCAGGTTTCGGGGATCGGGACCCTTATTGGGGGCATTAACTTCCTCGTGACGATCATAAACATGCGTGCGCCCGGTATGACATTTATGAGAATGCCATTATTTACTTGGTCTTCTTTTATTGCCTCTGGTCTTATCTTGTTCGCTTTCCCTGCCTTAACGGTTGGTTTAGCCCTGCTGATGTTTGACCGTGTATTTGGAACGGCATTCTTTGATCCGGGGTTAGGTGGAAACGTGATACTATGGCAGCATATCTTCTGGATTTTCGGACACCCGGAAGTTTATATATTAATTCTGCCAGCTTTCGGTATTATATCTGAAGTGATTGCCACTTTCAGTAGAAAGCGTTTGTTTGGTTATACAGCGATGGTATTCGCGACACTACTGATCGGATTCCTAGGCTTCATGGTGTGGGTACACCACATGTTCACAGTTGGGCTTGGTCCAGTTGCTAACGCGATATTCGCCGTGTTAACAATGGCCATAGCCGTTCCAACAGGGATTAAGATCTTTAACTGGCTCTTTACGATGTGGGGAGGACAAATCAGATTTAATACAGCAAGCTTATTCGCCATCGGATTTATACCTACCTTCGTCATGGGTGGTGTAACCGGGGTCATGCTGAGTGTTCCTCCTGCCGACTATCAGTATCACGATACTTACTTTGTTGTGGCACACTTCCACTACGTTATTGTCGGTGGTTTAGCGTTCGGACTATTTGCAGCTGCATTTTACTGGTGGCCGAAAATCTTTGGGCGTATGCTTAGCGAAAGGTTAGGGAAATGGACTTTCTGGACGTTCTTTTTCGGTTTCCATTTCACGTTCTTCCCGCAGCACTTCTTAGGCCTGTTGGGAATGCCACGTCGTTACTTTACTTATATGCCGGGCCAAGGCTTAGAACTTGGTAACATGATTAGTACGATTGGGGCCATCGGAATGGCAGTCGGTTCTTTCCTATTTATCTGGAACATTATTGTTTCTCATCGTAAAGGGGCAGAGCAGGCACCAGCAGATCCATGGGATGGACGTACACTTGAATGGTCTATTTCTTCACCACCACCAGAGTATAACTTTAAGCAATCGCCTTTGGTACGTGGTATTGACACACTTTGGTTGGAAAAAATGGCTGGTAACAAGAATGTAACCCCTGCAGAGCCATTATCAGACATTCATATGCCTTCACCTACGATTGTGCCGTTGTTTATGTCTATTGGGTTATTTATCGCTGGCCTTTCACTAGCGTTACGGAACTGGTTACCAGACGTGTTCCAGAATGCGGGTATTGAAGCATCTGCAACGACCGTGGTTTACGTTGGTGCAGGCGTTGGTATTGGCATTACACTGATCTGTATGCTGATCCGTTCACTATATGATGACCATGGATATCATATCCACGTTGATGAACTAGAAGACGATGGTGATAAGGGGGTTAAGGCATAATGTCCGCAAATCATGATGTTCAAACGTTACCTCCAGATCCTGAACGTGCAACGTTAGAAGGAAAAAATAAATTCATTGGATTTTGGCTATTCCTTGGTGGCGAAACTGTCTTATTCGCCACACTATTTGGAACCTATCTTGGCCTAAATCGGTCTGTTGCAGATGGACCTGGACCGGGAGATCTGTTTCACTTAGACCTCGTGGCGATTATGACTTTTATTCTACTCACGAGTAGTTTGACGAGTGTATTCGCCACCATGGCCATGAAGAGTAATGAATATGTGAAGATGCAACTGTGGTTTGGCATCACTGTACTCTTAGGGCTTGCTTTTTTAGGCTTTGAGATATATGAATTCGTGGCTTACGTAGATCAAGGTTTAGGGTTTACGACGAGCGGTTTTTCTTCAGCGTTCTATGCCCTTGTAGGCTTTCACGGCGCTCACGTACTCTTTGGGATCTTATGGATTACAACACTCATGTTACAGGCCACGAAAAAGCGGATTAACCTAACGACAGCGCCTAAGTTTTACCTAGCTGGCTTGTACTGGCACTTTGTCGATGTTGTATGGGTCTTTATCTTCACGGTTGTTTATCTTATGGGGATTGTTGGAGGTGGAGGACACTAATGGAACCAAAGTTAAATAATGAAACCAATGTCACCCCTGTTACGGTTCAACGTAAAAAAACAGAGCATGCGCGTGAGGTCACACACCATTTATGGTCATTTGCGTTATCGATTTTGTTGACTGTTTTTGCTTTTGCTGCAGTGGGGTTAGAACTCATTGAAAATACTGTTCTGTTAGGAATGTTTATCCTACTCTTAGCCGCGATTCAAGCGACATTCCAAATGTTAATATGGATGCACATGAATCAAAAAGGACATGAGTTTCCTACGATGTTTATCCTATCAGGCGTGTTTGTTGCCATTATTACGGTAGCCGCTTTATGGTTACTCATTTGGTGGTAATCTAACAAGATATAAGTTCTGATATTTGAAAAGTGAGGAAGGGCTGCAATGGGCATAGATTTGTCTTTTGCAGTCCTTCTTTTAGAAAGGAAGGAAAAGCAATGCAGCATCACATGGTACATGACCCTGGCTTTTTTGACCTATGGCGTTTAGACGTCACTCTTGTATCTATTATTACGCTCTTAGGGTATTTATGGTGGGCCGGTGTCATAGGTCAGCGATATAAAGGAATGGACCGAGTGACCCCTTCAAAAATGACAGCATTTGTCACTGGAATCGTGTTATTCGCACTCGTGAAGGGATCGCCCCTCGACTATTATGGTCATCACTATTTATTTAGTGCACATATGCTTCAAATGGCCGTTATTTACTTAGTCGTTCCGCCTTTGTTGTTACTCGGTTTAAGCGACAGTATGGTACGTCCTTTTGTACGAATTCCCTTGAGAAAATCGTGTTTCTTATTTTTTACCCATCCTTTGGCTTCGATTGTCATATTTAACACACTGTTTTCCCTGTATCATCTGCCGCTTGTTTTTGACAAGGTCATGGCCACGCCCATGCTCCACACGGTCTTTCACTCCATGATGTTTATGGGAGCCATGCTCATGTGGTGGCCACTTATGAATTTGCTGGTAGAATATCACAAGATGAGAGGACTACGTAAGATCGCCTATATCTTTGGTAACGGTGTGTTGATTACGCCCGTATGTGCGCTCATTATCTTTGCTCCGAATGTCATTTATGATGCTTACCGTGATGCACCTCAATTGTTTAATATTTTACCGGTGTTAGATGATCAACAGCTCGGCGGCGTGATTATGAAAGTGATTCAAGAACTGACTTACATGACCGCCATCGCCATTATTTTCTTTAAATGGGCCAAGGAAGAGCGTCAAAAAGAAAAGATGGATGACATGACATTAGTCTATGCTCGTAAGCAAGGGGCTACAGAATAAAGGCAACCGTTAACGTTTTGAAAAATTTAGTATTAAACTAAGATTGATTTTGTCTGTTGAATAACGTCAACAGTGGACATACTAACCCCAATGAGTGAATGTGACGGACTTTAACTTAGGATAAGGACACTTTATTGAAGATAAGGTCGCCTAAGGACGCTACTTTAGAAAGGGGTTTAGTCATGGATCCAAAGCAAAAACGAGCTCAAAAAAAGCATAAACGTGAAAGAATTGCACTTATTTGGGCTTTCATACTATCTTTGTTGTTAACGGTGATATCTTTTATTGCAGTAGGAACAAATATTGTGGAGGAACAGATAACCTTATTTTTATTTATTGTTATGCTGGCGATGCTGCAGGCCATTATCCAATTATTTTACTTCATGCACTTGAAGGATAAAGGCCATCGTATGCCCAACTTATTCATTTTTTCTTCCATTTTTGTTGCCATTGTGGCCATCTACGGGATCAATGAGTGGCTGTGGTGGTAAATGACATTTTATATTGTCACCAATGTTTTTAAAGTGAAACGACGGGACGTTTTCGGACGTCCTTTTTTGATGTGCCTTTCAATATTTCAAATCCAACGTAAAATGTGTTATAATCAATGATTGATTGAGTCGATTTGATTACGTTATGATAACGTTGATTTGACATTGAAAGGAAGGGATTGCACGTGTCAGATAATAATAAAAAGAACGAGCAACAATCCGTTAATCTAGATACATTTAATCCTGCTAAGGCAAAGTATGAGCGTGAAAAAAATTACAAAGATTATAGTCAGTATTTCAACAGTTATAAAGTGTTAGAACAAGAAGACAACCGCCGTAAAGTGAGAGTAGACGGTCGGGAAGCCATTATATACTCTGAGCCTGATTACAAAGTCGGGAAGAAAAGAGGGAAGGAAGAAGTTGTCCACCTTCGTGCAGAGATTCCAGACGAAATGCAAGGTATCGGTAAGCATAAACGGTATATGGTCAAAACCTATGGTTGTCAAATGAACGAGCATGATAGTGAACATATTTCAGGTTTGTTAGAGAGCATGGGCTACACGGCGACAGACGACGAAAATGAAGCAGACGTGGTCCTCTTCAACACGTGTGCTATACGTGAAAATGCAGAGGATAAGGTGTTTGGTGAAATCGGGCGCTTCAAACAGCGTAAGATGGAGAACCCAGAGCTTGTTATTGGCGTTTGCGGTTGTATGTCTCAAGAAGAGGCTGTCGTCAATAAAATTCTAAAAAGCTATCACCAAGTCGACCTTATTTTTGGTACCCATAACATTCATCGTCTCCCTGTCCTATTACGGGACGCTTTAATGGCCAAAGAGATGGTCATCGAAGTGTGGTCCAAAGAGGGAGACATTATCGAGGATATGCCACAAAAACGGGCTGACGGACTCAAAGCTTGGGTCAACATTATGTACGGTTGTGACAAGTTTTGTACGTATTGTATCGTGCCATTCACCCGAGGTAAAGAACGGAGCCGTCGCCCAGAAGATATTCTGGCAGAAGTACGAGAATTAGCGCGTAAAGGTTATCAAGAAATTACCGTTTTAGGTCAGAACGTTAACTCCTACGGAAAAGATTTTGAAGACCGTGATTACCGTTTAGCGAACCTTTTAGACGATATCAATAAGATTGACATACCAAGAGTACGCTTCACAACGAGTCACCCTTGGGACTTTAGTGATGAGCTCATTGAAGTGTTGGCGAAAGGCGGTAATTTAGTCGAACACATTCACTTGCCTGTACAGTCAGGTAATAATGAAGTCTTGAAGCGTATGGGGCGTAAGTATACGAGTGCGGAGTATTTAGAGTTAGTCCGCAAAATTAAAAAAGCGATTCCCAATGTGGTGCTAACAACGGATATTATTGTGGGATTCCCTGGGGAAACAGAAGAACAATTCCAAGAAACATTGGCATTAGTAAAAGAAGTAGAGTACGATTCTGCCTTTACGTTTATCTATTCTCCTCGCCATGGTACGCCAGCGGCGGAGATGGAAGACGACGTGTCTGAAAAACAAAAGAAAGATCGTTTGTACCGCCTAAATGCGTTACAAAACGAGATTAGCCGTCACAAAAACGAGGCGCTACGTGATGAAGTCGTAGAAGTTTTAGTTGAAGGAGAAAGTAAGAACAACCCTGACATTTTATCAGGACGTACAAGAACAAATAAACTTGTGAACTTCAAAGGTTCTAAGGATGCGATTGGTAAGCTTGTTCATGTCCGTATTAACGAACCTCAGACTTGGACATTAAAAGGTGAACAAGTACAAACAGTGGAGGTATAAAAGCATGTCAGAAACAGTATCACGCAAAGAAATTATCGACCAGGCGGAAAAGTTAGCAAAATTGATTGCTCAGTCTAAAGAAGTTGAATTCTTTAAGCAGGCCGAACAGCAGATCAAAAAAAACCAGAAGGTACAGAACCTCATTAACGCCATTAAGTTTAAACAGAAACAGGCTGTCCACGCAGAACACTATGATAAAAACAAAGCGTTACAAGATTTTGAGAAATCGTTAGATGAGCTAAATCGTGAACTAGACGAAATTCCTGTCGTCCAAGAATTTAAGCAGTCACAAGTAGAAGTCAACGATCTATTACAAATGATGACTAACATTATTTCTAACAAAGTAACGGACGAAATTATCCTTTCAACTGGAGGAGACCCTCTAAGTGGTCAAACGGGTGGAGATAACCCGATCACATGTACAGTTCCTCCTAATAAGTAATTGATATCCTCCATTCACCGTATAGGCATTTGGTGCATAGCATGCAGTATCAGGATCCCGTGCCTAGGAACAAAGTCAGGTTATCGCCCTTCTTTTCTTAGAAAAAGCGCTGGATTTCAGATGAAATTCAGCGCTTTTTTGCACCCTAGACGTATGTCCTGCATACAATTAATTGAACGCGATGTTTGGAGGAGGTAGCAACTATATGTCTTATACAGAAAAAGACATTCATTTCCGTGAGATTATCACCAAAGCCGTTTGTGGTAAAGGGCGTAAATTTACTCAAGCTACTCACACGATTACTCCATCACACTCCCCAACAAGTATCTTAGGATGCTGGATTATCAACCATTCTTTTACAACCGATAAGGTGGGTGACTCTGTAGAAGTAAGTGGGTCATACGATATTAACGTTTGGTACTCCTTTAATAACAATACAAAAACAGAAGTTGCAACGGAGACTGTGACGTACGTCGATAGTATCCCACTGACCGTCGTAGATAAAAACTGCTTGGATGACGGTATAGAGGTGAATGGCAAGGCAATGCAGCAACCCACTGCGTGTGAAGCAACCATATCCAATTCCGGAAACTCCGTCCTTGTTCAGGTTGAACGCGACTTCCATGTTGAAGTCATCGGAGAAACCAAGGTTTGCGTCGCAGTGAATCCTCATGGGTGTGATGATGACGACAAGGATTTAAGCTTTGAAGATGACCTAGATGAAGAGTTTGAAGACCTTGATCCTGAATTTTTAATTGATGATCTAGATTAATGCACGACATTTGATGGAGGTTCTAGCCTCCTTTTTTCTTTTTGTCTTGCTTTCTAGGCGTGCACTTAACTTTTCCCTGACGCATATCTTGATAGGAGCACAAGCGATTTTCTTGGCAGATGGGAGCTCGTTACGATATGAATAAATACCAACAACCAGAGACTCACACCGAAAGAGAGAGAGAATTTCAACTACTCAAGTATAATGGCATTTCAAAACATACAGGTAAAAGAAAAACGCGAAAAAAATTTCGGTTTTTTATCTATCAGTTTGATGTCGTTGCCTTATTCGAAACGACTCGTAACCAGGCCAATGGGCAACCATGGATATATTCTAGTAAACACCAGAAAGAGTTATGGAAACAAATCGAAACACAAAATCTTTCGCGAGAAGTACTCAAAGCTAAAAAAGTGGCTATACGCTGCTTATATCTACTCGGATATGATTTAGGTATGGTTGAGGTTTGTACCCACACCAGTGCTCCAAAATATACAGTCTCACAAATTTTTAACCATTCTCGGCTTGCCGACCAAGCCGACCGTACACTTAAACAACTGGTGCAACGTTCCCAGACTAGAGAAAAATCGAACGAAAACAAAACCCCTTTATTAGGTGCTGACGTTGAATTCGTGCTTAAACACAACAACGGTAAATATGTGCTTGCCTCTCGTTACTTTTCAAAACGAGGAAAAGTAGGCTACGACGCCATATGGCTGCGAGGCAATAGAAACAAACACCCTCTCGTTGAATTGCGACCATCTCCGACTAAAAATCCTCGTCAATTATATAACAACTTGTATCGCTGTATGACTCAAGCTGTGAGAAAGATAAACAACAGTCAAGTGCAATGGTTAGCGGGTGGGGCACCGCTCACACGATATCCTATTGGCGGTCATATCCATTTTAGTCAGATCTACCTAACGCCTAAGCTCGTACGTGCCTTAGACAACTATTTGACCTTACCTCTCAGTGTGATGGAAAGTGATGAATCGAGATCACGCAGACCAAAATACGGCTTCATTGGGGACTATCGTAATCAGTATCACGGTGGCTTTGAATATAGAACCCCTCCCAGCTGGATCGTATCACCAACGGTTGCCAAAGGTGTGCTATGCCTAGCCAAGGTCATCGTTCAAGACTATCATAAACTTTCGTACTTTCCATTTGATAACTATGATGTACACCAACAGTTTTATACTGGAAATCGAGAATCTCTTTACTCATACGTTAGAACGGTATGGTCTCATTTGAAAAATTGTCCAACATACGCTAAATATAAAACGGAATTAGATCGGTTTTATGAACTCATTGAAAGGCGCTACGTATGGAATGAATTTGAAGATATTCGGAAGGCTTGGCAACTACCACCATACTAGTGACATGACAGGTGAATCATATGTGCGATAAGGGAGAAACGTGTTATAATCGTACTCGTAAATAGCATTTGCATAAAGGACGAACTTGAATAAAATGGAGTCAACATATACTATATTACGCACGTTTTGGAGGAAGAGATAAATGGCTAAGCACACGCCGATGATAGAACAATACCTCGAAATAAAAGAGCAATATCCTGACGCCTTTTTGTTCTTTCGTCTAGGTGATTTCTATGAACTATTTTTTGAAGATGCCACAACCGCAGCGAAAGAACTTGAGATAACACTAACCGGAAGAGCAGGAGGGGGCGATGAACGCATTCCTATGTGCGGCGTCCCTTACCACTCTTCTATGCAATACATAAAAAAATTAATTGACAAAGGCTACAAGGTGGCCATCTGTGAACAAGTGGAGGATCCAAAGGCTGCCAAAGGGGTTGTCAAACGAGAAGTGATCCGTGTAATCACCCCGGGGACCTTGATGGAAGAACATATGCTATCGGACAGAGAAAACAATTATATTTTGTTCCTCTCAGAGCAAAAGCAGGACGAGGATAGCGATGATCAGTATGCGCTCGTAGCGACAGATTTATCTACAGGCGAAGTTCTGGCAACGCAGGTCAATAGCCTACAGGCTGTTTTAGATGAAGTGGTGCCTTATCAGTCAGCAGAAATTGTGGTATCGGCCACTTTTAACCCTAATGAAGTAGAGCAGATCAAACAAGTGACACGCACGAACGTCTATCAAGTGGACGAGCAGACCATGAGCACGCAAGTTGAAATGCCATCTTCGATGCGTTTAAACAAGTCTGGGCAACCCTTCAGTGGCCCCATCAAGGGCGCTCTGATCCTTATGCTGGTGTACCTCAAAGAAACGCAGAAGCGCACGGTGGACCATTTACAACCCGTTAGAACGTATACGAGCACACAGTATCTCATGATGGATGTTCATTCAAGACGAAACCTTGAATTAACAGAAACCATCCGTGATCACTCTAAAAAAGGGACGCTTCTATGGTTACTAGATGAGACGTCAACGGCCATGGGGAGCCGTCTGCTGAAAAATTGGGTTCTGCGACCCTTAATGGACACGAAGAAGATCAATCAACGGCTTGACGCCGTAGACGTCCTGCTGCAGGAAGCGTGGGAAAGAGATGAGATCATTGGCATGCTAGAAGACGTCTATGATTTAGAACGTCTAGCTGGAAGAGTGTCCTATGGAAACGTAAATCCTAGAGACCTACTGCAACTGAGAAAATCACTCGCTAAGATACCCGACATTCTAAATGAACTGCACAAACTCCCTCCTTCGTACATACAGGAGCTTGCTGACCGTATAGACCCTTGTCAAGACTTACTGAAGCTGCTGATGGATGCGATACATGAAGATGCACCATTGTCCGTCAAAGAAGGCGGTATTTTTAATAATGGCTATCACCAAGAGCTAGATCGTTTACTTGAAGCCAGTCGTAATGGGAAGCAATGGATAGCCGATCTTGAGCAAACTGAGAGACAGCGTACAGGGATAAAGTCACTGAAAGTGGGCTATAACAAAGTGTTCGGCTATTATATTGAAGTGACGAAAGCTAATTTGCACCTGCTAACAGATGACCGCTATGAGCGTAAACAAACTTTAGCGAACGCCGAACGCTACATTACACCTGAGCTGAAAGAGAAAGAAGCGTTAATCCTAGAAGCGAATGATCGGCTCATGGACCTCGAGTATGAGTTGTTTCTAGCGTTAAGAGAAACCATTAATCAGTATCTTCCCCGACTGCAACAATTGGCTCAGATGATCGCGCAGCTAGACGTTTTATGTGCCTTTGCTAAAGTGAGTGAAACGTATGGCTATACAAGACCTTCTTTTGAAAAAGGGACATTAAACATCAAAGAAGGACGTCATCCCGTAATAGAAAAAGTCATGGGCGAAAGTCGCTTCGTCGCTAATGACATCAATATGGATCGCCATCATCGCCAAACCCTGCTTATTACAGGCCCGAACATGGCCGGTAAAAGCACCTATATGAGACAAACAGCCCTAATAGCAGTGATGGGTCAGATAGGATGCTTCGTTCCTGCCGAAGTGGCTGTACTCCCTGTTTTTGATCAGATTTTTACCCGGATTGGTGCGGCTGATGACCTTGTAGGGGGACAAAGTACATTCATGGTTGAGATGATAGAAACCAAGAGAGCGATCACACAGGCCACCGAAAATAGCCTTATCCTACTAGATGAAATTGGTCGGGGGACCTCGACCTACGATGGCATGTCCTTAGCCCAAGCTGTTGTAGAATATATTCATGACCGAGTGAAGGCTTACACGTTATTTTCAACACATTACCATGAATTAACGGAGCTAGAACAGAAGTTAAGGGGAGTGGTGAATGTCCATGTGGCTTGCTCCGAACAGGACGGAAAAGTGGTGTTTCTGCACAAGGTGCTAGAAGGGAAAGCGGATAGAAGCTACGGGATTCACGTGGCCCAATTGGCGCAAATGCCTGATGATGTGATTGAACGTGCCCATCAAATACTGGCCCACTTAGAAACCGATGACGTGGAAGGCCCATCTTTCAATCATCAGCAAGAAGAACAATTATCCTTATTTGAGAGTCAGCCTATGATGGTTCAAGAAGCTCAGCCATCACAGGAAACTTTACGGCAGGAAACGGCGTCATCACAGGTTGCTGTGACTAAGGAGCCTCATGTGAGTCTCACAGAAGGACAGCAGGCTGTCATCTCGCAAATTGAAGGGCTTAATCTAGTGAAGATGACCCCGTTAGAGGCGTTGAACATGCTTTACGAGATGCAAGAAGGTTTAAAGAAAAACGAAACCGGGGATGAGTAAATGACCGAGGGTGAGGAGGTGAGCAAATGGCAAATATCGTTGTGATGGATGCCCATCTTTCTAATAAAATAGCCGCTGGAGAGGTGGTTGAACGCCCGGCCTCTGTTGTCAAAGAACTTGTCGAGAATGCGATAGACGCTTCTAGTACAAAAATTGAAGTTCATGTGCAAGAAGGTGGTTTGGAACAAATCAAAGTCATAGATAATGGACAAGGAATGGAACGAGAGGATGCTGAGCGGGCTTTTGAGCGCCATGCTACAAGTAAGTTAAAGGATGAAAAGCAATTGTTTCACATCTCCACACTAGGGTTCCGGGGAGAAGCTTTGCCCAGTATTGCAGCCGTGTCAAAATTGAGTCTCCAAACATGGAATGGGCGAGAAGAAACAGGGACCTCCATCAGTCTAGAAGGCGGTCAGATCAAAGAAATTCAAGCAGCGCCATTAAGACAGGGAACAACGATTGAAGTGACAGACCTGTTCTACAACACGCCAGCAAGGTACAAATATCTAAAAACCATTCATACTGAACTGAGTCATATCTCTGACTATATGAATCGTTTAGCCATGGCGAGACCGGATATCGCGTTTGTTTTAAACCATAATGGTCGACAATTATTAAAGACGAGTGGAAACGGCCATGTGCGTCACGTGCTAGCGTCCGTTTATGGACACCGTATAGCGAAACAAACGGTGCCAGTTAAAGCTAGCCACATTGACTTTGAACTAGAAGCATATATCGGTTTGCCTGAGGTGACACGATCTAACCGCGGGTATATTTCTGTCATCGTTAATGGCCGATACATTCGCAACCATAGTATTAATCAAGCGGTGATGAGAGCGTATCATACCCTGTTACCGATTAACCGTTATCCCTTGGCCCTTATTTCTTTGCAGATGGATGCCAGTCTCATGGACATTAACGTGCATCCGTCTAAGTTAGAAGCGCGTATCAGCAAGGAGAAGGAGTTAGTCGACTGGTTAGAACAGGAATTAAAGGTGGCTTTAAGTCAACAATCATTGATACCACAACCTCTGGCTGACCAGAAACAGTCCCAACCACTCGGTGCAGAGCAACGTATATCATCAGATTCAGACGCGGATAACAAACCGTTTTATAAGCAGGATCAGTTTGACTTGCGTTTACAGTTGAGAGAGCAAAGGGACACGGCTAGCTCGAGCTTGCGTGACGCTGTGGGAGGTCAGGTTCCGCCTCTGACAGAAGGACAGAGAGACACAGAGAGGCAGAGAGAAACAGAGACACAGAGGGAGCCCCGATCTCCACAAATGAACGTACCCGCTGAAAGAGAAGGACCTCTAGAATTGAAAAAGGGGTCAGATCAAGAGCAAAATCCAGTACCACAGCTGAACGAACAGGACCATTTAGATCGGAACCAAGCACCCAAACAAGCAGCAGCGCCCGAGTCCATACAGGAGCAAAGCGATTCACCTCAACCTAAGATTCCACTGCTCTCTCCCATGGGACAACTCCATGGCACTTACATTCTCGCTCAGAACGAGCAGGGACTGTATATGATCGATCAGCACGCAGCGCAAGAACGTATCTGGTATGAGTACTTTTACGATAAACTCAATCAGCATGAGAATGTGAATCAAGACCTGCTGGTCCCCATCCTACTGGAGTTCAGTGCGGGAGAGTATGCCTTGATAGAACAGTGCAAAGCAGATCTAGAGAAAGTGGGGTTATTTTTAGAATCGTTTGGCCATCATTCTTACATGGTACGTTCCCATCCCCAGTGGTTCCCTGAAGGTGAAGAAGAAGCGCTCATTCGAGAAATTGTGGCCTTCGTCATCGAGAAAAAAGGGGCCTTAGAATGGATTCATTTTAGAGAAAAAGTGGCCATTATGATGTCCTGTAAAGCAGCCATTAAAGCGAACCGTTATCTGAAAAAGGAAGAGATGGAAGCACTCTTAGAGAAGCTGCGAACCACGAGTAACCCATTCACGTGTCCGCACGGTCGTCCCATTACGGTCTTGCTAACGACTTATGATATAGAAAAAATGTTCAAAAGAGTGATGTCATGATTGTGACAACGAGCATGAAAGGGCAGGAGCGTCTTGAAGAAGAAGCACGTCAGGTTGCTCATACATTACAGTGTGAATATGTCACTCGATATAGAAAATCTGTGGGACAAATATTCGAAGAGCAGAACACCGATAAGGTAATCGTCATTGCTCAGGACAGAATGAAATACGTGTTGCAGGGACATGAGCACGAACCGTTCTTTTTCCATCCATCTTCGGCTATGTTTCGGGTCAAACGCTTACTGAGACAAGAGAGAGACCCTTTCGTTGAGGCCTGCCAATTAAAAGAGGGCATGACGTTATTCGACGGGACCTTTGGGCTTGGCTCCGATGGCATCGTCGCTTCTTTCATCACGGGGGCTACAGGTCAAGTCGTGGGAGTGGAATCTGTGCCTGTCCTTGGCCTGATTGTGCAAAAAGGGCTTCAACGGTGGCAGACCAAACTTGATCCTCTCAACGAAGCGATGAGGCGTATCACACTTCAGATCGGATCACACGTAGCAGTATTAAAAGAAACGCCAACGGATGCATTTGATGTGGTCTATTTTGATCCCATGTTTGATCTCTCAGTCTCTGAATCAGTAGGGATTGCCCCACTGAAAACAGTGGCAAATTACGAACCATTAACCAAGGAAGCGATTCAAGAAGCCAAGCGCGTGGCCAAGCAAAGAGTGGTACTAAAAGCCTCACGTGAAAGTGCCTATTTTGAGAATTTAGCCTTTCAGCCAATTGTACGTAAGCACGCTTCCCACTGGTACGGTACGATAGAATTGGAGCATTGATGCAACATGAACAAAGAAAAGTTACTGGTCATTATAGGTCCGACCGCAGTAGGTAAAACAAAATTAAGTGTATCGCTCGCACAACGATTCAATGGAGAAGTCATCTCTGGTGATTCTATGCAGATCTATCGTGGCATGGATATCGGGACAGCCAAAATAACACCTGATGAAATGCAGGGGGTCCCTCACCACTTGATTGATCTTAGAGAACCGTGGGAATCTTTCTCTGTTAATGAATTTCAGACACTGGCCACCGATCATATCACTCAGATTAATCAACGAGGACGATTGCCTCTGTTAGTGGGAGGAACAGGGCTGTATGTTCAGTCTGTCACCCATCAGTTTCAATTCGCTGAGGACAGTAGGGACGAAGAAGTCCGGCAGAAATGGGAAACTTATCTCCAAAAGCATGGGCGGGAAGCTTTGCACCAAGCGCTAGCACAAAAAGATCCCATATACGCCGAGCAGTTGCATCCTAATAACACACGGCGGGTGATAAGAGCCCTAGAGATCATTGAAACGACAGGTCAGAGCATGGCCGAATATCAAGGAGAGTGGGAAAAGTCATCCCCTTATGAGCTGGCTATGGTTGGACTGACCATGGAACGTCAAAAACTTTATGAGCGGATCAATCATCGTGTGGATCTCATGATTCAGGACGGATTGATAGAAGAAGTGCAACGCTTACTTGACGAAGGTGTACCTGTTGATTGTCAGTCTTTTTCTGGCATCGGTTACAAAGAAATATTAGGGTATTTGACTGGGGAATTAGAACGTGAGGAAGCGATAGCGCTCCTAAAACGAAACACTCGACGTTTTGCTAAACGTCAACATACGTGGTTTCGAAGAATGAAAGACATCCAATGGTTTGACGTTACAGCGCTCGATCGTTGGGAAGAACATGAACAAATAATTGCAGAATATGTGGCAGGAAAGTTTTGTTAAGCATCGAATATAGTTATAATAGTCAAGTATAAGGGAGGCAGCTATCCATGAAACAGAGTATTAATATTCAAGACACATTTTTGAACCAATTACGTAAAGAAAATATCCCCGTTACCGTCTATCTATTAAATGGATTTCAATTAAGAGGATTTATAAAAGCATTTGATAACTTTACCATTGTCATTGACAGTGAAGGAAAACAACAACTGGTATACAAACACGCAATCTCGACATTTACACCAGCTCGTCCTGTTTCACTCATGCCAGATCAGGAGTGATCATTTGCGCGGTGAAGGAGATATGAGTCACAGTTATGATTCAGACCCTGTAGCCCAAGAGTTAAAGCAAACGATTCAAATACTACCTAACAGCATCTTTAAATGTAAGTTGAGTGACAAAGGTACACCTATGATGACCTTCCATGAGGGTGCTTTAGCCGAAGAATTCCAGTTAACAACGGAAAAAGTGCAAGGCCAGTTTATCAACACTGTCCTTAATAAGCGAGTATTAGCACAATGGAAAGACGCTTTCACCCGTGTATTTGAAGGGGACACCGTCGATTTTGAGTTCAAGTACGCCAACCGTGTTTTTCACACCTTTGCCAAGCCAGTGAAAGAGGAACATCAAGGCCAAACGATCGTCAAAGAGGTTGTTGGTTTTGTATCCGATATTACAAGACAGAAACAGGATCGGGATCGTTTACGTGAGAGTGAAGAACAGCTTCGGACCTTGATAAATGCTATACCGGATGTCGTGTTTCTCAAAGATGGAGAAGGGCGCTGGTTAGAAACCAATCACAAAGCCCTCCATTTCTTTAAGCTAGAAGATGTGGATTATAGGGGTAAAAAGGACGATCAACTGGCGCATCATAGTCAGGATTATGCGGAGGCCCTGCGCACATGTATTGATTCGGACGAACTAGCCTGGCAACAAGGGGTCCCTACGAGAGTAGAGGAAGTCATTAACCAGCCGGATGGTACGTCCTCAATTTTTGATGTGGTCAAAGTCCCAATATACTATACAAGTGGGGAGCGCAAGGGATTAGTTGTCGTCGGTCGCGACATTACTGACCGTATGATGGCAGAGGAGGCCCTGCGCAAAGCAGAGACCATGAATGTGGTAGGCGAGCTTGCAGCAGGCGTCGCACATGAAATACGCAACCCATTAACAGCGCTCAAAGGGTTTGTGCAGTTACTTGAAATCAATCAGGATCAAATGGATCAGCGCTATCTCGATATCATGCACTCAGAAATTGAACGTATAGAGTTTATTATCAATGAATTTCTAGTCCTAGCTAAACCACAGAGCCTTAGCTATGAGAAACTGAGCATTGCGACACTCGTGAATAATACGGTGACACTATTTGAGACTCAAGCGATCTTAAGTAACGTTCAAATCTTTGTCGAGTCAGAATCGGAACTTCCACTAGTTTATGGTGAGCAAAGTCAACTTAGGCAGGTCTTTCTTAACCTTTTAAAAAATGCAACCGAAGCGATGCCACAGGGGGGTTCTATCCATATTAAAATGACACATCCGCATACAGACTGGGTTCAGATCAGTTTCATTGACAGCGGGATAGGTATACCGCCTGAAAGGATAAAAAGACTTGGAGAACCGTATTATACGACGAAGGAAAAAGGGACAGGCCTCGGGCTCATGGTCAGCTATAAAATTATCAAGAATCACCAAGGCACCATCAATGTTGAGAGCGAATTAAACAAAGGCACCAAATTTGATATTCATTTACCGAGCGCAGACCATGATATTTGAATGAGTTCATGATAAAATATAGGATGATTGGATAGAGCAGATACAATGTTCTGTTAGGTAATCCAAATGAAAGAGATTTATCATCTTAGGAGGAATAAACATGAACATGTTTTTTAATCAGTATATGGACGATATGATTAAGCCCATGAGAGAAGAGCTTACGAATGCGGGGTTTAAAGAACTCATGACACCGGAAGAGGTAGCAGAGACGTTTGAGCAAACGAAAGGAACGGCTCTCGTGGTGGTCAACTCTGTTTGTGGATGTGCGGCTGGGCTTGCTCGTCCGTCTGCTATTGCTTCTCTTAAACATGACAAAAAGCCAGATCATCTCTTTACTGTCTTTGCCGGACAGGAGAAAGAAGCAACCGCTAAAGCAAGAGAATATTTTGAAGGGTACCCTCCTTCTTCACCTTCATTCGCTCTAATGAAAGACGGCAAGATTGTGGGCATGGTAGAGCGTCATGACATTGAGGACAATGACCCAGAGAACATCGTCGGTAAATTAACGACTCTATATGATGAGTATTGTGGCTAAAACACACAGGTTACAGGGAAAAAAGATGTGATATCCTTTTTATCCTGTGTAACACAATTTACAGCGAGCTTGGACAAACCAGGCTCGTTTTTTTATGTGCCACGTTTACATGATTATCACAAGATTACGAGTCTCTAATTTTAAAGGTTTAAAGTGGGTGTTAAATTATCGGTCAGTTATCTGAAAATAAAAAAAGGCGCAACATAGGTTGGCGCCTGTTCTGATCTATCTTAGAATTGATGAGCGTTTATAGAAGGGTAAGGGATAATAATTAATAATCTGGTTCTACTTATATTAAAATGTGTATCCATTTAAAGTGCGTGTCCTTTTAAAATGCGTGTCCTTTACTCTGAGATAAGGGCTTCCTTAAGCTCGTTGGTGGAGTGAGCCCACATGTTTTCATCATGTGACTTCAAGAATTCACCTAAGACTTTCTTAGAAGACTCATCCATATGTTCCACCATGATATAACGTTTTAAAGCTTTATCCATCTTATTCACATGTTCAGGCAGATTTTTATAACCACGTCTGATCTCTGTGTCAACGGACATTTCGCATGCCGTGATGCCAGCGTAATAGGGTCCCTCAGGCCCATTGTCAATGGCTACCCACACGAGCCAATACGGTCTGCCATTAGGTACATCATCTTTATTTGGTAGGAACTTAATTCTTTTTTCAATCGCACTTTTGGCATGTAGTGCGCCTAAATCAACGTAGGCTTCTTTATCCTCTACGTCTACGATCACTGGCGATAAGTTATTTAAATTAAGCGTGCCAACACCGAATCCACCGTGACCGCCCGTGGAATCACTACTCACAATGGTAAATTGGTTATTTTTTTTATTGCCTTTTTGGCTATTATTGTTAAACATGTTCGCCGTTCATCCTTTCCCGTGTACCTTCATTGTATTTCGATCATACCATATTATAAGCCGAAATGCATGGTGGAGAAACGATCAATACGAATGGCTTTGTGACTTGTAACGATGAAACAACTCTTGTTATAATGAGTACAAACACATAGCAAGTCAGGGTTACACTATTGTACCGAATGGGTATGAGTAGCGTAAGCTGATAGATGCTGCTAAGTTGATAGCATGATCACAGCTGAACCATTTTCATTTTCCCGAGGAGGGTGAGATACAATGTTAACGATTACTGAAAGTGCAAGTGTGAAAATCAAAGAAATGCTAGCAGGTGAAGAGGGAAACCCTTATCTACGTGTCGGTGTCCAAGAAGGAGGCTGCAGTGGGTTTACGTATGGCATGGGCTTTGATGTTGATAGACATGATACGGATACTGAATTAGAGCAACATGGCATACCTGTTATTGTTGATGAGAACAGCAAACGGTTCCTATCAGGTACTGTCATTGATTACAAAGAGAACATGATGGGTGGCGGGTTTACGATCGACAACCCTAACGCAACGGTATCTTGTGGTTGCGGAAGTTCTTTCCGCACTAATGAGGCTGAAGGCAAGCCAGAGGAATGCTAGAAGGACACTGGCGCCCGTTTGAAAATTGGTGACGGGTATTCTTTACTTAGATATTGCCTTATTTGTATAGCCTTTACACCTTAATTTTAAGGTTTTTAACACCTTCAATGGGAGACGATGTTCTTAATGTCCATTGAGGGTGTTTTTTGTTGGCTTAATCTGGTATAAGTGGTCGGAGTCGGTAGCATTCCTTTAATGTCTGCGTTAAAATGTAGGTAAGATGTGGAAGTCGGTCACGTTCATAGCAACAGGGGTCACTCGTTGTCGTGCTTGGCAACCTTGTTATATGTTACATACAAACGGCATAAGTGAAATAGAGGGAGGCGTATAGGATGTTTGGGCTAGATTCGTATCTACAGGATTATAGTGGACTATTGCTCGTGGCCCTTGTCATTGTCGGCATTTTTCTAGTCCGTCAAGATCAAAAAGAGTGGGTGACTGTATATGAGGCGTCTAGTAGGACCATTCAACGTGCACAAGCAAGGTTTGCCTTCCTACGTAACAATGGGGTCAAGTGCCGAATGAAGACCTTATCACCTAGAGGCATGTCTAGGGGAGCCCAAGCGAATCCTGTGATGATGACGACCGTTCGAGTCGATGTCCACAAAAAAGAGGTCAACAAGGCTCGGGAACTGTTGTCCAACTTTAACGATGATGCTTAATGCACCATGACATGAGACACAGAATATAGGTAATATACGTCTGAGTCGTGAGTCTTCTTTTATGAGGATGGGGTGTGAGCGAATGGCTTACCATTATTTGTACTTATTGTTTCTTTATCATTTTAATATCACGAGAGACTATTATGAATGTCACGATGTCTTAGAAGAATTATGGTTCGAGACCCAACGTGACCGTTTTTACCAGGGGTTACTTCAAGTGGCAGTGGGATTGTATCATTTTCGCTGGCATAATCCCCAAGGCGCTATTTTGCTATTAGAAGGTGCAGTGGAGAAACTTGCCCCATATGAAGAGATTAAAAGAGGCATTAACGTGGGTAAAATAAGGGCCGAAGCACATGACTATTTACAGAAGCTCTACTATCTGAAGACCCATCCCTTTGAATTTTACGATCTCACGATTGATATTGTAGATGAAGAGCTAAGAACGATGGTCCATGACATTGCACGAGAAGTGCATCATACTGAAACGGATTAATTTAATTTAGGAAAGAGGTCATAGTGTGATTATCTTAGAGCATGATCAGCAATTTCACTTGGTCAAACAACATGACCATGCGCAGGCGTCGGGACAAATCGCCAGGCAGATGAACATCCCACGACTGACGTTTGACTCACGAACGGATGACGTTTATATTGCGGTTGACGAGCACGATCGCGGGTGGATTGATCTAGATGAAACCCCAATTTGGAATGATAAGACGCAGACGCCGTTCTCTTTTGAGGACTATCCGTTATACCCGAAGCTTCAATTCTATCGTCTGGGGCTAGATGAAGTGGAGGTACAAAGCCCATACGCTGCATTATTATGTAGTTTGCACTACGCTTCATTTTTCGAAGATGTACAGGATTCGAAGGCACTGGCTTTCTATGAGCAGGAGCGGACCAGACAGCGGAGATTACTCCAACAGCTAGCGTTATGGGAAGAGGATGACCATGAAGCGATCGACACCTTTTATGACCTATTACAATTCTGTGATCATCTTTCATTATTCATATGCCTGAGTACCGTAGACAAAGAGGAGGAAAACTTCAGATGGCAGGATAATGGCTTCCGTCAGCGGTTCGAACACCTAGATTTTGAGCATATCATGCCTCGTTGGGTAGACGAAAGTACCATTGCGCTCACGCCTTTTCCCTTACATGAACCGACACGGGTGACGGTTAAGGAAAAAATATTAACAGCCTCAGAGATTGAGCAACACGGTTTGGCAGACGCTTACCATGCAGCCTCATACCGAGAACGTGAAGTATTATTAACGTCGGGGTAAGTCTGTATAAAGGTGAGGCCAACGAGTACAGGGACAACCGATGATGTTATCATCTCCTAAAAGGAAAGTAGACGTGTTAGGTGTTGAGGGCGTAATAAAAAACCACCAATCTAGGACCAGTATACGAGTTTACAAGTATGTGGTCACAGTGTGGTGGTTTTCGTGTATACACTCACTTCCAACTTTTTATCTCCAATGGAAGGGGGTTTGTTGATAGACATAATAATTGAGCCAATTCATGAACAGGAGATGTGAATGAGCGCGCCAAGTATACGCGGGTTTTTGGTTCACGTCATCATCGGGATAATAATGAACGGGCATTTGAACGTTGTCTCCTTTTTTGATGTCTCGGACATACTCATTGTGTAACGTGAGGCAGTCATATTCAGGATGACCGGTTAGAAAGATATGCTTACCGTCTTGACTTGCGGCTAGGTAAACACCAGCTTCATCCGATTGTGCCAGTAAGTCTAGTCCCTCTGCTTGCTCAATGTCCTCTCTCAGATTTTCTGTAAAACGGGAATGAGGCGCAGTAAACGTGTCATCAAACCCTCTTAGCAACTCTACAGTCGGTTTTAACACACGATGTTCGAACACCCCGGATAATTTTTGCTTCCTTTCGACTTTAGGAATACCATAATGATAGTACATGCCGGCTTGGGCGCCCCAGCATATATGTAACGTTGACGTCACGTGATCTAAACCCCATGACATAATCTCCGTGAGCTCTTCCCAGTACGTGACCTCTTCAAAAGCGAGGCGTTCGATCGGTGCACCGGTGATAATCATGCCATCATATTTATTCTGCTTAATATCGCTGAACGTATGGTAAAACTGTTCCAGATGAGCTTGTGACGTCGTTTTAGATTGGTGAGTCCCAGGTCTTAATAACGTGAAATTAATCTGTATGGGATTATTACTAAGCAAGCGTAGGAGTTGCGTTTCAGTTTTGATTTTCTCAGGCATCAGATTAAGGATGACAATGTTTAATGGTCGGATATCCTGTGTCACGGCACGGCTTTCTTCCATAACAAAGATGTTTTCTTTTCTTAAAATATCTTTGGCAGGTAAAGTATTAGGTATATTAATCGGCATGGTCTCTCCCTCTCTCTACAACCTCTTCTCTACTCTATTGTTCTCATTATAAGGAGAATTGGTCATACTTACAATCATAACGCTACAAATTTAAAAGATTTTCCATTAATGAGTCACACCGTTATGACATAGGCAGGTACATTCTTTTTTTGATATAATCCTGAATGATGATTGGTAACACCGTGGGGTGGTATGCGGTACATAGATGCACCGTCATTCGTTATGGAAAGAGGGAGTGCTTTTGAATAGCAAAGTCTTGATCGGTGTAGGGACTGGAGGAGCAGTGGGCGCCCTATTGCGTTATATGATCTCTAACATGTTTATGGAGTCTGTCATGTTCTATAGTACACTCCTCGTTAATCTTCTGGGAAGTTTAATCCTCGGTGGCCTAACAGGTTTTGTGCTAGCAAGACAGATGCAAGAGTGGCTGAAAGCGAGTATCGGCGTCGGTTTTTGTGGCGGCTTTACGACCATGTCCACCTTCGCTTTGGACGTTGTCGCGTTGACACAACAGACAGTGATCCTGGGGATGATCTATGTGGTCCTTTCTATTTTTGGTGGGATCGCCTGTGCCCTTATGGGTCTGATCCTGGGTGAGTGGATTGGCCATAACCGAGCCCCCAAGGACGCTCGAACGGAGTGACAGTTCTAATTAAAGAAAGAATTGGAGGGGTGCCTGTGAATATGATGGTTATGATCGGCGGTGCCTTGGGGGCCATAGCACGCTACACGCTAGGTCTGATGTGGATGAAGTCCTTTCAACATGCACCCATTCCCACAGCAATGATTGCCGTGAATGTGTTCGGGTCATTGGTGCTAGGGGGTTTTGTTGGTATCATATCTCCACTAGACACGCTTAGCGATGAAAGGATGATTTATGCCCTGTTTGGTATTGGCTTTTTAGGGGCATTCACGACGTTTTCAACCTTTAGTGTCGAAGCCCTTACGTTGTGGCGGCGACGTCGTCGTGTTGTTTTTTTAATATATGTGACGTTGAGTGTCGGCGGAAGTGTCGTCGCTTTCTTAACAGCTTATTACTTGGGACTCATGATTTAAATTTCATCATTGTCATATCTTGTTTCTTTGGTCTATTGTTCCCTGAGCAATAGGCTTTTCTTTTATTTTTTATTACATAAGGATACCGCGACAAGGGTAAATTAGAAGAAGGGATTTGATGAGGCGTAGATCACACTGGGAGGCAATCCATGAGTACTCACGAGCCTAATGACACGTCCGTTAGAGATAGATTACAAGCAGCATTAGTCCGAGGAGATATTGAATCATTTCGGCAAGCGTTTCTACATATGCATCCCACTGACCAGATGGACAACCTGTCTCGCTTTCCTTCTGAACTAAGGCAAAAGGTGTACTATTATTTATCGCCATCTGAATTTGCAGACATCTTTCAAGAGTACCATCGTAAGAAACAGAAAAGTCTCATCGTGGAGTTAGATGACCATTACACACTCGATGTGATAGACCATATGCAAACGGATGATGTGGTTGATTTTCTATCTGAATTATCGAAGGAAAAGCGTCGATTTTTTCTAAAACGGATGGATGATGCCACAGCGCAGGAAGTCAGCACGTTGCTCACTTACCCTGAAGAGACGGCTGGGGCCATGATGACCACCGAATTCATCTCGATATCTGTAGAGGATAAGGTTGAAAGAGTGTTACACCGGCTACGCCAAGAGGGACCGGATGCGGAAACGATCTATTATCTGTACGTGACAGATCAACACAAGCGTTTAGTAGGTGTGGTGTCCCTAAGGGAACTTATGACGTCCCCTCTGCACACGCAGATACAGGAAATGATGAAAACAAAAGTGATTGCCGTTGATGTGCGAAAAGATCAAGAGGAAGTGGCTCAGCTTATCCAAAAGTATGATTTGTTAGCTGTGCCCGTTATTGCACATGGGCGCCTGGTGGGCATCGTTACCGTTGATGATGTCATCGATGTGATCGAAGAAGAAACGACAGAAGACTTCGAGGAAATATCAGCAGCCAAGGGGGCTGTCAATTTAGAAAACGGAGCGTGGGACTCGTCTAAAAAACGACTTCCATGGCTCATTCTATTACTTTTTATTGGGCTGATCACGGCCACGATAGTGAAGAGCTTTGAAGAAACGTTAGAGCGTGCGGTACTGTTGGCCATGTTTATTCCTATGATTGCTGACATGGCAGGGAATACGGGTACACAATCCCTGGCGGTCGTTGTCAGAGGGTTAGCATTAGGCAAACTAAATAAGGAAACCAAAGTGCGCTTGCTTAAAAGAGAAGCGTTCACGGGAGTCATATTGGGGCTTGTGTGCGGTTTCGTCATCATGATTATATCTCAGGTCGTCACAGAAGGGGAGCCGCTAATAGGCTTTGTTATCGGTCTTTCCCTATTTTTCATACTGGTTATCGCCACACTCGCAGGAGCCGTCGTTCCCCTTATCATCAATAAATTTAACATTGACCCTGCTGTGGCTTCAGGTCCGTTTATTACAACAATCAATGATATCTTGGGACTACTCATTTACTTTTATATCGCCACACTTTTACTCGGTCACCTGATGGAGTAAAGACCACACTATGAATAGGAGGATGTAGAATGGATCAAGATTTACAATTAATGAAATTGCTAACGGAGACCCAGGGACCACCTGGCTTTGAAGAGCGCATATATCGTGTATTCCAACAAGAAATGACCCCTTACGCCGATGATGTTATCAAAGATAACCTAGGAAGTATTGTGGCTAAGGTCGGGCAACAAGGACCTAAAATCATGATGATTGGCCATCTTGATGAAGTGGGCTTTATGGTCAGTCGCATTACGGATCATGGCTTTTTGCGCTTAAAACCGTTAGGGGGTTGGTGGGGGCACGTCATGCTGTCCCAAAGGGTTCATGTCCTGACGTCAAAAGGAGACTTAATCGGTATCATCGGCTCCAAGCCGCCGCACGCTTTGTCCATAGAGGAAAGAAAAGAAGTGGTTAAAATTGAGCATATGTTTGTGGATATTGGGGCCGGTAGTCGAGAAGAAGCGGAGGAAATGGGGGTGCAAGTGGGAGATCCGATCACAACCATCTGTCCATTCGAGGTGATGGGCAACCCAAAGCATCTGCTATCGCGTACGTGGGATAATAGAGCGGGATGTTATGTGGCCATTAAAGTGTTACAACGTTTAAAAGCGGAACAAGACGCGTTACCGAACCAAGTGTTTGCCGGTGCGAGTGTGCAAGAAGAAGTCGGTTTACGTGGAGCTGGTACTTTGACACATAAGGTCAACCCAGATATCGGTTTCGCGTTAGACGTCGGCGTCGCGGGCGACACGCCAGGCATGAAAGAAAAGGACAGTAACACAAAATTAGGAGACGGACCGTTAATCGGTTTCTTAGATCGGAGCATGATCCCGCACCGACCGCTGCGTGATTTTGTCGTTGATATTGCAAAATCAAACGATATACCTTACCAAATTGAGATTATGGAAGGCGGGGGGACAGACGCAGGTCGTATCCATACCACATTGGAAGGTGTCCCATCCTTAGTTGTGAGTGTGCCTTCACGGTATATCCACAGTCATGTTTCGGTCGTTCATCGAGACGATTTAGACCATGCCGTAGAGCTTCTCGTACAAGTGGCGAAGCAATTAGATGCAACAGCTGTAGAAAAAATAAAAGGTCTCTAAGCGTATACGCATCTCCCTTAAGAGAACAAACAACGAATGTCTCAACTGGACAACGTTGTTTGTTTTTTTGTGTTTGAGGTTGGACGCAAAGCGTTCACTTTCTCCAGTGCTTGTTGTGCGAAAGCGCTTTTACTAGTACAATTTTAAATAGTGCGAAAATACATACTCGGCAGTATTTACGAAAGGGTGGCGCACACTGATACCCAAACGTCAACGGCAACTGCGATTCGGTCTAAAATTGAAGATGATTTTACTTATCTGTGGACTCTTAACCGGAACAACGCTACTAATAGGGCTTTTCGTTAACCTCATTATCACCGAGACAATTGAAGAACAAATCGGTAAACGTGCCCTCAACTTAGCTCATGCTGTCGCACTCATGCCTGAAATTAGGGAGGCTTTTGAGGAGGAAAACCCCTCAGATAGGATCCAAAACATTATTGAACCTATCAGGCAAGCCACAGGTGCAAAGTTTATTGTCATAGGTAACACAGATGGTATTCGTTATGCCCATCCCTTACCTGATAGATTAGGCAAGCAGATGGTGGGTGGGGATAATCAGCGCGCTTTACAAGAGGGTGAGTTTTACACTTCAGTCGCAATCGGTTCACTAGGTCCCTCGCTACGGGGCAAGGGACCTATTCGCTCCATGGACGGAGAGATCGTCGGAATTGTATCTGTAGGTTTCATGATCGAGCATATTGATACTGTGATGCTAACCTACAAGAAGGAATTGTGGTTCACTCTGTTGTTGGTTCTCGTCTTGACCATAACGGGCGCCATCTTTATTGCCTCCCACGTTAAGCGAGCGATCTTAGGTCTTGAACCTGAGGAAATTGCCCATCTGTATATCCAAAAAGAAGCGACCCTGCAGTCTATACATGAAGGGATTGTGGCTGTTAATCACAAAGGTGAAATCACACTCATGAACCACGCAGCACAGAAGCTCATCAAGGGTCAAAAACATGAAAATGGCGCTACATATGATGATTATTTAGGACGCCATGTAACGGATGTCCTGCCCCAAACGAAAATGCTTGAAGTCATGGAAACAGGTCAAAGTCAGTATCATGCAGAGATGGTATTGGGGCATCACGTCGTTGTCGTTAATAGAGTTCCTATTTTTTACGAGGGTAAGGTTGTAGGGGTTGTGTCCTCCTTTCGCGATCGTTCTGAAATCGATCGTCTCAGTCAGGAACTCAATAGAATTAAACAGTATGCAGACGCCCTACGGGCTCAAACCCATGAGTTTACAAACAAACTCTATACGATATCAGGCTTACTTCAGTTAAAAAAGGAGAAGGAGGCCATCGCCCTTATAAACCGTGAGAGTGAGTGCCAGCAGCAATGGATGCATTTCCTTGTCCGGGACGTACCTGATCCATTAATCAGTGCCATCATATTAGGCAAACTGAATAGAGCTCATGAATTAGGGGTTGAAATGATCATTGATGAAGAAAGTCGGCTTACTTATGAGACGGAGTCACAGGAGAGAGAACCCTTGCTAACAATCTTAGGCAACCTGATTGAAAATGCCCTTGAAGCCTCTTTATCTACTCGTGGCAAACCGAGAGTTAAGGTGTCATTCACAGACTTAGGTCATGACCTGATCTTCGAGATAGAAGATTCCGGTCCTGGCATTCCTGATGACAAAGTGGAACAGATATTTACAGGGGGGTACTCAACCAAGCAAGGCCACCACAGAGGGGTGGGGCTTGCCCTAGTCAAACAAGCCGTTTACGAGCTAAATGGTCATATTATCCTAGAAGAAAGCGAATTAGGCGGCGCTTGCTTTAGTGTGATTGTGCCTAAAAACGAGCGTCAAGAAAAGGGAGGATAAAGATGTCTCCGTATCAAGTGCTAATCGTTGAAGATGATTTTAGAGTAGGACAGATTAATGAACAGTTCGTCCAACAAATACCGGGATTTGAGGTCATAGGTGTGACACATACTGGACGAGATACATTACGATTACTCCGGTCTCATACACCTGATCTTATCTTGTTAGATGTCTACATCCCGGATGTGACGGGGATGGACTTATTCTGGCAGATCAAAGAGCAACAACGTGAAGTGGATATCATCATGATAACCGCGTCTAAGGAAGTGCACACAGTCAAAGAGACACTTCAAGGAGGGATATTTGATTATTTAATTAAACCTATTAAGTTTGAACGACTGAAAGACACATTACAACGATTTAACCAACAGAAACAGCTGCTCGAAAAAGAAGAGGTCGAACAGGACGATGTGGATCAAATTTTACACCAAGCCAGAATAGAAACGGCAACTACAAGTCATTCTCACAATTTACCAAAGGGCGTCGATCCAATGACACTAGAAAAAGTGAAAAGTGTTGTTCATCACCGAGGCGTAACCGCTGTAGAAGTAGGGAAGAAGATTGGCGCGAGCAGAACGACAGCGAGACGATATTTAGAATATTTAGTCCGGGTTAAGAAGGTAAAGGCTGAGCTTATATATGGCGATGTAGGTCGACCTGAACGTCGTTATTTTCTGCTGTGAACAAAATGAACAAAATGATGCTTATACGACTTATTGTTTTTATTGAGATAATCTTTCCCTCTTGAGATCTGGGTGTTAATCTTTTTAGCAACAGACTTAAAGGGGGATTTTTTATGCCATTCATATCTTGTAAGCGCTTATATTTTTTAACCATGCTTTTATTTTTGAGTTTGACCTTACTCTTAGCCGCTTGTAGCACAGAAGACACTCAAGGTCAATCGGCTGAACAAGGGGCACAGGAATGGGAACCGGACAAACCTGTTGAGTATATTGCGCCTGCGAATCCGGGTGGGGGATGGGACACCCTCGCACGTACAACTGCACAAGTGTTAGAGACAACTGGCCTAGCTTCTCAGCCTTTGCCTGTGGTAAATAAACCTGGTGGAGGCGGTGCAGTTGGCTGGTCATACATGGCCGGTTTCGAAGGAGACCCTCACAAATTATTTGTCACAAGTCCACCGATTATCTTAGTGCCGCTAAATGGGAATTCTGAATATGATCATACCGATTTTACACCGATTGCTCGTCTCATTACCGATTACATGATCGTTGGTGTGAAGGAAGATTCAGAGTATGAAACGTTTGACGATTTACTAGAGGCATTAGAGAACAATCCACAAGACGTCAGTATAGCAGGGGGATCAGCTCCCGGAAGTATGGACCATATTGCTATTGCAGGTGCTGTTAATGCTGCTGGACTTCCGGCCAAGGAAATCAATTATGTTCCGTTTTCTGGGGGTGGAGAAGCGATTACTTCATTACTCGGAGGGCATGTCGATGTGGTGATTACAGGTGTTGGAGAGTCAACCCAGCATATTGATGCAGGGGAGATGAGAGTATTGGCTGTTTCAGCCCCTGAGCGTCTACCACATTTACCCGACACCCCTACGATTTCAGAGTCAGGCTTCGACTACACCTTTGATCTTTGGAGAGGTGTGATGGCGCCTAAGGATATGCCGGATGAAGCTGTGACATACTACGAAAATTTGTTTGCAGAAATGCAAGACACGCCTGAGTGGGAAGAAGCCCGCGATCAGCTTGGCTGGACGGATGCCTACTTAACTAGCGAGGAATTCGAAGCCTTTCTCGATGAGCAGAGCGCATTGTTTGAGGACATATTAGCGGAAATCGGTATGACTGAATAGTCTCTTCGATTTTAATCTTGTAAAGTCAGGATCACCCCTATAATGGGGTGGTCCACTACAAAGGGGGGAGTCATGATGGTCCTTAAGACACCTAACCGTGTGATGGGAATCATTTTCTTTCTTTTATCGATCGCTTATTTACTTTATGCGTTTAATATACCACAGTTCAACTTAACGGTTCCTGTTGACTCTGATCTGTTTCCAAAAGTGTTAGGCTTTATGCTTTTGGTGCTGTCGTTCGCCTTATTTTTTGAAAAGGACCGAACAGAAAAAGCGACCGTTTCGCTAAAAGAAGACCAAGGTCGTCCCCAAACAGACCAAAAAATTACAGAATCAGATCAAAAGAGCACAGATTCAACAGACGAAGGTGTGTATCAAGCGCAGCAAAAGAATCATATCGATCATGATGCTAACAATGAATCGATTAGCCGTTGGCAACAACCTTATATGCAAGTCATTTGTACAGTGTTATTCACGGTGTTATACATCGCCTTGTTCGAAAGACTGGGTTTTATTCTCAGTACGGGTATATTTCTTTTTGGTACGACTTACTTCTTTGGCTATCGTCGACATCTCATCAATCTGGCTGTGGCCTTATCTGTATCCCTTATCTTTTATTTCGTACTCACCAAGGCGCTTAATATCTATTTACCACAAGGCCCGTTAACAATTTAAACAATCATGTCATGTTTATATTACACATTATGTAGGGAGGGGAGGTACGAGACGTGGAAACACTAGACAGTTTATTTTACGGCTTTAGTGTAGCCCTTCAGTGGGAGAATCTCATTTTTGTATTTATCGGCGTTCTTGCAGGGACGATAATTGGCATGTTACCAGGTTTAGGACCGGTGAGTGCCATTGCCATCATGATCCCCATTACGTTTGGGATGAACCCTGCATCGGCCCTCATTCTTATGGCAGGGGTCTATTATGGGGCCATCTTTGGTGGGTCAACCTCGTCCATTCTCCTCAATGCACCGGGGGTTGCCGGCACTGTGGCCACATCATTTGATGGGTACCCTCTCGCCAAACGAGGACAAGCGGGAAAAGCCTTAGCCATTGCAGCTTACTCATCCTTTGTTGGAGGGACAGTGAGTATCTTTGGTCTGATGTTGATTGCCCCTCTATTAGCTAAGTTTGCGGTTAGTTTTGGTCCGGCCGAGTATTTCGCCTTGATGGTACTAGGATTAACCGCTGTCGTTTCACTATCAGATAAGTCACTCGTCAAAGGATTAATCGCTGCCGTTGTCGGTGTGATGATTTCTATAATAGGTATTGATTTACAAACAGGGACCCTGAGGTATACGTTCGGCGTGTCTCAATTATATGAAGGCATTGAATTTCTTATCGTTGCGCTCGGTATTTTTGCCCTTGCAGAGGTATTCGTCATGCTAGTAAACGGCGGTCAAAAACAAAACCAACATCATATAGGCTCTTTAAAGTTAAACAAGCGCGAAGTGAAAGAGATGGGACCACCCGTCATCAGGAGCTCCGTGTTAGGGTTTTTTACGGGCGTGTTACCGGGGGCAGGTGCTACAATCGCGTCCTTCTTAGGGTATTCTGTGGAGAAGCGCATCGCCAAGGACGGAGACACGTTTGGAAAAGGCAATGTCAAGGGAGTAGCGGCTCCTGAAGCGGCGAACAATGCCGCCTGTAGTGGCTCGTTTGTTCCCTTACTAACCTTGGGTGTCCCTGGGTCAGGGACCACGGCAGTATTACTAGGGGCCTTGCTTATCATGGGCGTAAGCCCGGGACCACTCATGTTCCAGGATCGTCCTGATGTCTTTTGGGGCGTGATTGCCAGCATGTATATCGGGAACATATTCCTGCTACTATTAAATCTACCCCTCATTCCGTTGTTTGCTAAGATCTTGGAGATTCCAAGAGCCATGTTATTATCCCTAATCATCGTTTTCTGTATGATCGGTGTATATGGCTTGAGTTTCAGTCTGTTCGATTTAGGTTTGCTACTAGGGTTTGGGCTTTTAGGGTTTGGTATGAGGATGTATGGATTTCCAGCCGCCCCTCTCATCCTCGCTCTCATTTTGGGAGATATTATGGAAAAGTCCATGCGTCAGGCTCTACAGATTTCTCAAGGAGATTGGATGGTTTTTATTCACAAACCGATTTCTGTGACGTTACTCGGTCTAGCGCTTCTTTCGTTGTTTATTCCAGTTATCAATAAGATGATAAAGCGCAAGCAAAAGGCTAATATTGAGATGAAAGCTTAAAGACTGACAAAAAATCGCGGGAATCCCGCGATTTTTTTAGTCATCATTAGGACTCTTCAATCCACGCAAGTCCCATTGTCTTATCCCCTGTGTGTGTGCCTGCAACAGGGATGAAGGGCATCGTCACAAACTGTATGTTCGGAAACATGGCTTCGAGCTCTGTCTTCCACTCTTTTGCTTTTGTGAGGTTATCTGCGTGTAACACGCCTACTTTCTTGATGAATGTATCCTCTGTGGCCATTTGTAAGGTCTCAAATAACTTGGCTTTCGCTTTCTTCGCTGTACGAATTTTTTCTTCCACGAGTACAGCACCGTCTTCGAATTTAAGCATTAACTTCATTTTTAGCAGGCTACCTATAAAAGCCTGTAAACCTGTGACCCTGCCACTTCGCTTTAATTGTTCCATATTCTCTGGTACAAAATACATTTTGACCCGATCACTCATAGCGGATATATGATGAACGATTGATTGGAACGACTCACCTTGCTTTGTGAGTTCAACCCCCGTTTTAATCATTTCTGCTAAGGGAAATGAGCCTATTTTAGAATCGATTACTTCGACTGTAAGATCTTCCACTGATTGAGCCGCTGAGTAGGAGCTCTGATATGTACCACTTAATTTGGAGCTACAATGTACAGCGATGGCATGTGTGTATGTGTCTTTCATTTTTTCATAGACGTTGATAAAGTCGCCGTAAGTCGGCTGGGAAGTTTTCGGTAAAACATCGGAGTGGCGCAATTTTTCATAGAACTCATCTGCTGTTATATCTATATTCTCACGGTAAACCTGATCCCCAAAAATAATATGAAGCGGGACAACATGTAAGTCATTCTCTTTAATGAAATCTTCATCTAATGAGCTTGTACTGTCTGTAATCCAGGCGATTTTGGTTTCTTCTTGTGGTGGTTGATTGTTCATCTTTCTCCCCATTTCTTGTACAAATATTTCTGATTCCTATACAACCGTTTTCCTCACTATGCATATTACCATAAGGTTCACAGCAGGAAAAGCTCAATCAATCATTGACGTGTCGAAAACGGTCATTTATAATCATAAATAATCACAAATGACCACATATGATTATAAATGTTATTAGATTAATCAAAAAGCGGTCATGAATGAGAAAAAATACGAATAATTCTGATAATAATGAAGGATGATGCCATGCTTTACGGAGAAGAACGGAAGAAACAAATCATAGAATTGGTCAACCAGAATGGTAGGGCGTCTGTTCAAGACCTGAGTGCATCCTTTCAAGTATCCGAATCCACGATACGACGAGATCTGAAAGAGCTTGAGGAAGAAAGAAAAATAAAACGGGCGCACGGTGGAGCCGTTTCACTGCAGAGTGTTAACTTTGAGCCTTCGGTCACTGAAAAAGAAGTGCGTTATAAGTCTGAAAAGAGAGCCATCGCTCAGCTCGCGGCCACATTTATTGAAGATGGCGATACGATTTTAATAGATTCAGGAACAACAACGATCCATTTAATACCCGAGTTGAAATCGTTTACAGACATTACCGTTGTAACAAATTCCTTACTCATTGCTCAGGAACTACAGTTGAATGAAGGCATTGACGTCATCGTACTTGGAGGCTCGTTACGGAGAGAAACCCAATCTCTCGTGGGTCCCGTGACGAATAAAGCTTTGCATATGATACGGGTGGATAAAGGGTTTATCGCCACCAATGGTCTAGATCTGGAAGAAGGACTGACGACGCCTAATTTAATTGAAGCTGAGACGAAATACCACATGATGCAAGCAGCCAAACAAGTCCTGGTGCTGACGGATCATAGCAAAGTGGGCAAAGTAAGTTTTGCTAAGGTCGCAGGCTTACAAGATATTGATGCCTGTATCACAGATAGTGGCGTACCAAATCACATGGTGCAACAACTAGAGGAACAAGGCGTTGACATGCACATCGTCAACGCAATAGGGGAGGGGACAACATGAGTGAACAAGTGATTACGGTGACCCTTAACCCTGCATTGGATAAAACAGTCACTGTACCCACACTTAAACTGGGGGGGCTGAATCGTGTGAAGCACGTCAGGATTGACCCTGGAGGTAAAGGCATTAACGTTGCTCGGGTGCTCGATCATTTTCAAACGCCTGTGACAGCAACAGGGTACATTGCAGGGACCCATGGTGATCAGTTATTACAACGTTTACAACAAACCAACATCAATTTAGACTTTGTTAGCGTAGGTGGTGAAACCCGAACAAACCTTAAGATTGTAGATGAAGCACAGGGACTAACGACAGAAATAAATGAAAGCGGTTGTGATTTAACAACAGCAGACCTGACGTCCTTGGAGCAGAAGCTCGAACAATTATTAAATGAAGCGTCCTTGTTGGTGTTAGGAGGGAGCTTGCCGCAAGGTGTCCCGCATACGATGTATGGCACAATGATTTACCAAGCAAAATCAAGGGGTGTCCGAACCATATTGGACGCAGACGGCCAAGCTTTAGTGGAAGGGTTGAAAGCGGAACCATATGCGATTAAACCTAACCTATATGAGCTGGAACAACTCGTTGGCACACCTTTAAAAACATTTGAAGCGATCGTCCGTGCAGGGCAAGACATTCTGTCTAACGGGGTTAACCTCGTACTCGTCTCCTTAGGGGAAGAAGGGGCGATCTTATTGAATCATTCTTATGCTTTGAAAATAGAGGCACTTCCTATCACGCCTGTGAGCACGGTAGGGGCAGGAGATGCGATGGTTGGGGCTTTAGCGTACGCGATACAAAACGGTGCGACTTTGGAAGACATTGCCGCATGGACAACGAGCGCCGGGGCGCTTACAGCTTCCAAACCGGGGACACAAGTTTGTACATTACAAGAAACACGAGCGCGACTCCGTGATGTGCAAATGAAGAAAATATAACGCGCAAATAATAGAGAGGAGTGACGACCTTGAAAAAAATATTAGCGGTGACTGCATGCCCGACGGGTATCGCCCATACTTACATGGCAGCAGAATCTCTCGAAAAAGCAGCAAAAGAAAAAAACATAGACATTAAAGTGGAGACACGTGGAAGTGTCGGTGTTGAAAATGGGCTCACCGAACAGGATATTCAGGAAGCGGACGCCATCATCGTGGCAGCCGACACAGATGCCGACGAGGGGCGCTTCAAAGGGAAAGCCATCGTTTCCGTACCTGTCAGCGAAGCGATTAAGGACCCTCACGAACTGATTGATCGTGCCTTAGCTGCACAACCTGAGGAAAAAGATGTTGTGAAGGAAGTAGAGGTGACGAAAGAAAAAAACAATAAAGAAAGAAAAGGCCCTTACAAGCACTTAATGAACGGTGTGTCTTTCATGATTCCACTCGTCGTAGCTGGTGGACTTATTATCGCTCTTTCTTTTATTTTTGGTATTGACGCATTCGAAGAGGAAGGCACACTACCTGCAGCATTAATGGATATCGGTAGCGGTGCAGCGCTCGCCTTAATGGTCCCGGTTCTTGCTGGTTTTATCGCTTATTCTATTGCAGATAAGCCAGGTCTTGCACCAGGACTCATTGGAGGGATGTTAGCGTCACAGCTCGAGTCAGGATTCCTTGGTGGGATTATTGCAGGTTTCTTGGCAGGTTATGTGGCAAAATGGGTGAGAGATTACGTCAAAGTTCCCCAGAACTTCCAGGGGCTTAAGCCTGTACTCATTATTCCATTCTTATCATCGCTCATCGTTGGGCTGCTGATGGTTTACGTGATCGGTGAACCGGCCCGAATGATTATGGGTGGTCTTACAGGTTGGTTAACGGGGCTGACAGGCACGAACGCGATTTTACTTGGACTCATTTTAGGTGCTATGATGTCATTTGACATGGGGGGGCCATTGAACAAAGCGGCATACACTTTTGCCGTGGGATTATTAGGGAGTGAGATGTATGCGCCGATGGCCGCCGTCATGGCAGCAGGGATGACACCCCCACTCGGTTTATGGCTAGCCACTCAATTAGCCCCAAAGTTATACTCAAATGAGGAAAAAGAAGCAGGTAAGGCGGCCGGTGTGCTTGGAGTATCCTTTATCACTGAAGGGGCTATTCCATTTGCAGCAGCAGATCCATTACGTGTTATTCCCGCCGCCGTTGCCGGCTCAGCCATTACCGGTTCGTTATCTATGTTTTTCGGTGCAACCCTTAGAGCACCCCATGGAGGGATATTCGTACTACCGATCCCTAATGCTGTTGGCAATGTTCTCTTATATGGTCTTGCTATTATCATAGGCACGGTAGTCACAGCGGTAGTCGTCAATGTACTAAAGAAATTAAATAACAAACGGGCGGCAGCTTAGCCATCAATCCATCCAAACACACATTTTAAACACATATTTGAGAGGAGTCACTGAATCATGAATATAGCTGATCTTTTAACAGAAGAGTCTATCCTACTTTCACTACAAACAAATGCGAAGGACGCGTGTATAAAAGAATTGACCAATGCGTTAAAAAAGCAAGGTAAAATAAACGACGCAGAAAGCTACGTCAATGCAGTACTGAAGCGAGAGGACGAGGGGACGACAGGCATCGGCTTCGGTGTGGCCATTCCCCACGGAAAATCCAGTGGCGTGACAGAACCCGGCCTCGCCTTTGCCCAGTTAGAAGAACCTGTTGACTGGCAGTCACTTGATGGTGTCCCTGTATCTATTGTCTTTCTGATTGCCGTACCGGAATCACAAGCAGGTAACGAGCACTTACAGATCCTATCTACCCTATCACGTAAACTCATTCATGAAGAGTTTAGAGAAAAATTAAACAAAGCCAAAAACAGCCAAGAGGTCCTACAAGTCTTACAAGAAGCTTAAACATGTATGAACATGTGCGAAAAAACGGAAAAACGCCAGCCGTGGATATTGAAAAACGGCTGGTTTTTTGTGTGGAAGTGTCTAACATTTTTCATATTTTATAGCAACGTGGAAGAGTATGATATGCTAGCCTAGTGATAGAGGTTGTTTAGAGCAATATCATTTACGATAATCTCAATTTTTAGTATGTTATGAGAGGATGAGATTGACATAGTAGAAAGGGGACGATACGTAGGTAAGGAGAGGTCGTTTTAAGTATAACAACAGTACTCTAAAAAGTAGGAAATATTGTGACATTTGTAGGAAAATTTTTATGTTTTGGAAATTGGAGGAAATTAACATGATGCGAAACAGACCTATTAAAATAATCTTTTGGATGACCGCACTTTTTACGGTGATTCTTGCCGGCTCAATTTTGCCACAACAAGCCACTGCGCATACGTATCTAGATACATCAAACCCACAGGAAGGGGAAGTGGTTGAGGAGCCATTAGAGACCATTGAGCTGTTCTTCGAAACACGTATTGAAAATGTTAGCACTTTTTACTTAGTGGATGAGCAAGGCAACAACATTGAACCTGAGAATATTGACGTCGGTGATGACACGATGACAGGTACTTTCTCCGAACCGTTATCTTCAGGTGCCTATACTCTCGAATGGGATATCATTGGGTTGGATGGTCACCGTGTGACGGGATCTTTCCCTTTTGAAGTTGACTACGAAGCTCAGACAGAAGATGACACGGCTCAAGGAACGGAAGAGGGACAAGAGCCGGATGAGTCACCAAATCAAGAAGGGGTATCAGAAGACAGTGAGGAAACAGAGTCTACTGATGAGCCGGCTCAAAATGATGAACAAGCACAACCTGAAGACGAAGCAGAAGATTCTATAGCTGGAGAAGAACAACTTGAAGGTGAGAATAATGCAGAAGGCTCTAGCTTTTCGTGGGTAGGAATTGTCGTATTCGTGGCTATTGTTGCTGGATTGCTATTTACCCTTAGAGGTCGTCGTGCATGATCTATATTGTTCTGGATACACTCTTGTATCTTTGTCTTGCTATCCTAACGGCAAGTTTTATCATTCCAGTCATTCCAGCAGACAAAATACCGAGCATTCACATCCCTAAACGTGTGCAATTGATCACGATTGCTGGCGTGATGTTCCTTTCTTTTGCACCGTTATTGCAGATCGTCCTCATGTATGCGGGTGATTTTGGCTTCTGGACCATTTTTAAGTCTGTGCTTACGTCTTTTGAAGTCGGTGAGGCCTGGATTATCACCGCCTTGTTGTGTGTCACCCTCTTTCTTACTGTGCTTCTTAGTAAGCAAGACAACAACGAAATAGTGACTTTTATGGGCTTATTTTTCAGCCTCTTGCTGATATTATCCTTTAGCTGGGCCAGCCACGCCACATCTTATGCTGGAGAATTAGGGTTTGTGGCCCAAAGTGCCCACGTACTGGCCATCTCAGTGTGGGTAGGGCTCTTATTGGTTGTCGGTTGGTGGGCTCGGGATAACGCCAACATGATGGCATTCTTGAAATGGTTTCACCCTTTGGCAGTGACCTGTGTGATCGTCACGATTGTAGCCGGGTTTGCACTCATGAGTAGCCTTGACCTAAACAGCACGGATATTTATATCCAGTCTTGGGTTATTCCTTATGGTCAAGCGTTATTGATTAAACACATTCTATTCGTGCCGTTGTTAACATTCGCCTTTATTAACGGTTACTTAATGAGAAGAAGGCTAGAGCAAGACGCGACATTTAAGCCTTTTTCATGGATGCGCGTCGAAAGTCTGATCATCCTACTCATATTTTCAGTTACGGCTACGCTTGGTCAGGAATCACCACCACATAACATTGATATGGTGATCTCAACAGAAGGCCCTTCCAACCTTTTTTGGCTCGTATATAACGGATATATTGAGCCGAATATGATGTTGAGCTTAGGGTGGAGCGGGATGAGTCTCGGATTAGGCGTATTCGCCTTGATCTGCTTAGGCGGCATGATAGCAGGGTTTATCAGACGGTTCCCAGCCCTTTTCTCACTTGGATTTGGGCTTGCCTTTGTCGTGACCGGGTACATGGCTCTCATGTTCAGTGTACAGTAAAGAAATAGACGAAAGAGATAAGAAGAGTACTAACAATCACGCTGATAGCGAATCTAACGAAAAAAAGGATGTCTCAAGTTGGTCGTTCAACTTAGAGACATCCTCTTCTTTTTACTTAAAAGCCACCACTGTATCCAACGGGAATAACAGTCCATGAATACGGGGATACAGCTGTACAGAACGTTCTGTTATATGGGGAGGGCTGCACCAATACGTCTTGTGCCTTCATTGTCTAACCGGAGACGGACTCCCTCTGCACGGTGTCTTGTACCGCATTTAACTGTTTTGACTGCTCTAACCGTTCTAGCACATTCATAAAAAGATGAACCAAGACACCACTAAAGGCGACAATGAGCAGTGTGCCGATACCGACTGGCCCTTGGAAAAGGAGAGCCAGAAGCACAAGGGCCACATTGATCATTGTACGAGAGACCGTGATGGTCATCCCTGTCATTTGACGCAGAATGAGCATCATACGATCTAAAGGAATGGGCGCAAAATCCGACTTGAGATAAGTGGCCGTTCCTATTCCCATGATGACCATCCCTAGTAAAAGAACAGCGATTTGACTCACATAGCTGATCGGTTGTACCCATTGGTCTAGTATAAACAGCCAAAAGTCGATACCTGCCCCTGTGATAAACGCTGTTAATAGGGCCAAGTATTCAGGTCTTTGCTTCTGTATTAATGCATTAGAGAAGATCATGATTAGGCCAATAATGATTTCCCAGCTGCCGACGGTGAGCCCGATCGTGTGGAATAAGCCGACAAGCAGAGCATCAAAAGGTGACGTACCCATTTCAGACAATATGGTTAATGCGATGCCAAGCGTGAGTATGAGAATGCCAATAACAAACATACAAAACCTTTTTGTGCTCAAACGCATCATCATGATCACTCCCTTCTGGATTTTTTTAAATGATATGAGTCTGACAAAACGCTCACTAATATCATTCATGATGTAAAACCATCGATCATGATTAATATCCTTATACCAGAGTTATCTTCTCACCTTTCTACCTTAAAATCAACCCCAATATAGCAATAACGTCTAAGGCTGATAATTGGCCCCATATGGGATACACTACTTAAAAAAAGAGAGGGATCGTTTATGGCAATTAAAGGAAGAGAAGGTTTCGGCCATGCTGTGTTTTTAATTCTGGTCTTTGTCGTTTTACTTATTGCATCCATCCTTGCGTTTATGTGGGTTTAAAGACAGCCCCAGTGTGTTGTTGATATGCATGTCTCATACGCAAAAAGGACCCTGTTGGAGGTCCTTTTTTTAGGGAGATAAATAGTAGTGTCCTGATGATGTCACCATGCGTATTAATGAGGTAAACGTCAAAAGTAAGCCTCTTTTGGCTCGTTATTTTCGAGCTTCTTTTCACCAAACGCTAGGCACTTGCGTATAGTAATGGTACATCGGAACAAGAGAGGTGAAAGACATTGACTAGACCTGTCATTAAGCGTGAATCAGGTCAGATTAACGTAACATTTCCAACAGAAACTACATCAGACACCCCTTACGCCCTTCACCGTCAGCACCATCTCGATTACGACCATCATCAACACCTTGCTTTAGATAAGGTCATGAATCAATTAGACCGTCTTGTCGGACTTAAGCATGTAAAGGATTTTGTTTATGAGATATACGCTTGGCTACACATTACTCAACAGAGACAGAAACTCGGATTAAAAAGCTCTCAGCAAACCTTGCACATGGTGTTCAAAGGTAATCCTGGTACAGGGAAAACGACGGTGGCTAGAATCCTAGGTCATCTTTTTCAAGAAATGAATGTTTTATCTAAGGGACACCTTGTAGAGGTGGAACGTGCGGATTTAGTAGGAGAATATATTGGACATACGGCACAGAAGACCAGAGAACTCGTAAAAAAGGCGCTGGGCGGTATTTTATTTATTGATGAGGCCTACTCTCTGGCGCGTGGAGGTACAAAAGACTTTGGCAAGGAAGCAATAGATTGTTTGGTGAAAGCGATGGAAGACCACAAAGATGAGTTTGTGCTCATCCTCGCCGGTTACCCTGATGAAATGGATTATTTTTTAGCGTCAAATCCAGGGCTACCCTCACGTTTTCCTATACAGCTTTCTTTTAAGAATTACACGGTGTCAGAGCTGTTGGCGATCGCCGAATTGATGGTTTGTGAGAGAGAATATCAGTTATCGTCCCAGGCGAAACATAAGATTCGTCAGTTTATAGCAGAGGAGATGCGTAAGCCAGGGAAGAACTTTTCTAATGCTCGGATGGTCCGTAATCTAATAGAAAAAGCGATCCGCGAGCATGCCGTTCGTTTGCTACACCACTCTCATAATACCAAGAATGACTTGATGACCCTGTCTGCAGGGGATTTTGTTCCTTTATCCAAATAATTTATGGTAAGATAAGAAGAATATGAAAGACAAAGGAGACGGACACTTGGTCATGAATGAGAAAGAAACGGCAATGCTCGTTGGATGTATACGTCCAAATCAAACGGAAGCACAAGTAGAGAGCTCGTTACATGAGCTCTCTTTATTAACGCAAACGGCGCAAGCTGAGGCCGTGACAACTGTAACGCAAAAAAGAGAGCGTATCGATCCCTCTTTTTATATCGGCAAAGGAAAGCTAGAGGAAATGAAAGCCGTGATAGAAGAGCTAGACATTGATGTGGCCATCTTTAACGATGAGCTCTCACCGAGTCAAGCTAAGAATATAGAAGGATATCTACCGTGTAAGGTCATTGACCGCACTCAACTCATTTTAGATATATTTGCGATGCGTGCCCGATCTAAGGAAGGGAAGTTGCAAGTAGAGCTAGCACAGTATCAGTACTTACTGCCTCGTATTGTGGGGAAGGGATTGGCCTTGTCTCGTCTCGGAGGCGGTATCGGGACGAGAGGACCAGGGGAGACCCAACTGGAAGTGGAACGGCGTCACATACGCAGAAGGATGAAAGAAATTAAAGATGCTTTAGCTAAAATCGTCTCCCATCGAGAACGTTACAGAGATAGAAGAAAGAAAAACGACGTCTTTCAAGTGGCTCTAGTCGGTTATACCAACGCGGGTAAGTCCACGCTTCTCAACCGCTTAACGGAAGCAGATACCTATGTAGAGGATCAGTTATTTGCCACATTAGACCCAACGACCAAACGTTTAAAACTATCGTCAGGCTATCAGGTGTTAGTCACAGATACGGTTGGTTTTATACAGGATCTTCCTACCTCACTCGTGGCAGCGTTCCGCTCGACGCTTGAAGAAGTGGTCCAGGCGGATCTCATTTTACATGTCATTGACAGTCAAGATCCACAACTATTCAAACATATTGAAGTCGTCGAGAGGCACTTAGAGGAACTAGGGGCTGGGGCCATACCGACCGTGAGGATATATAATAAGAAGGATCTTACGCCTTCAGATGAACTGATTGTCAATCAGCATGATCTCTATTTATCTACCCTATCAGACCAAGATATTCAGCGTGTTCGTCACACGATAGAAGACGCTTGTAAAAGTCATATGATTAAGTATGAACTCTTTTTACCAGCCGAAGTGAGTGGCCTGATGGCCCGGGCACGGCAGCAAGGTTTCGTCGTTCAAGAAGAATGGTCTGATCAGGATGAAGGCTATTACTTTACCGTGTATTTACCCGTGGGACATTCACTTGAGCATGAGATAATGCCTTACCATCGTCATCAATAAAATCAGCAGATGCGACAGTACAGAAAGTAGAGGGGAATGTAGATGTTACAACATTTCGAGCATGGAGAACAGCTTGCACCGATTGTGGCGCAAGTGGAGGACAAGCTTGCTGATCAGTTTAAAGCTGTGCAAAAAACGGTTGAACATAACCAATGGAAGGTGCTTGATGCTTTTAGAAGTCATCAGGTTGGGGATCACCATTTCACCCCCACGACAGGGTATGGTTATGATGATAATGGACGAGATACACTTGAGAGGGTCTATGCTCACGTTTTTGGGACGGAAGCAACCATCGTTCGCCAGCAGATCATTTCAGGTACACATGCGATCGCAACGTGCTTATTCGGTTTATTGCGCCCAGGTGATGAACTCTTATACATTACAGGGCAACCGTATGATACCCTCGATCGTGTCATAGGAAATCCTGAGCAGCCGCAACAAGTACCGGGCAGTTTAGCGGAGTTTGGTGTAGACTACAATTTTGTCCCGTTGAAGAAAGATGGATCATTGGATAGAGAGGCGATTGCTCAGGCCATATCCTCAAAAACGAAAGTCATCGGGATACAACGCTCAAGAGGCTACGATAATAGACCATCGTTTACGGTCCGACAGATTGAAGCGATCATTCGTTTTGTCAAAGAGATCAACCGTGACGTTATAATCTTCGTCGATAACTGTTACGGCGAATTCGTCGAAGAACGGGAGCCCACTCATGTAGGGGCCGATATCATGGCCGGCTCTCTGATAAAAAATCCGGGTGGCGGTATTGTAAAGACGGGAGGCTATATCGTTGGACGAGAGGATTTAATTACGCTTGCCGGTACGCGCCTTGCTGCGCCTGGTATTGGATTAGAAGGGGGGGCTAGCTTGTATTCATTACAAGAGATGTACCAAGGCTTCTTCCTCGCCCCCCATGTCGTAGGGGAAGCCTTAAAAGGAGCCATATTTTCTTCCGCATTATTAGAGCACCTTGGATTTAAGACGGATCCGTTATGGGATGACACACGTACAGACTTAATACAAGCGATCCAATTTGATACGCCTGAACGTCTCATCGCATTCTGCCAAGGGGTGCAAAAAGCTTCTCCTATTAATGCGCATGTCTTGCCTTATCCAAGTGCCATGCCAGGCTATGAGGACGAAGTCATCATGGCGGCTGGTACGTTTGTCCAGGGGGCTAGCATAGAGTTCTCAGCGGATGGACCGCTTCGTCCTCCTTACCTAGGATTTGCCCAAGGTGGGTTAACGTATGAACATGTGAAAATCGGGATCTTAACGGCACTGAATAATATGCTTAAACAAGAGCTATTAGATCTTAAGCCCTGAAAACATGAAGCGTTCATATAAACGAAGATTGAATCACATACTGATAGGGACGCGTCTACAGGGTGTCCCTATTTTACTTTTTAAAAAGTATGTCAGATAATCTGACATAAGTTTGACATTAAAGTTAACATTCTACTACAATAATAAATGTAAGCAGATCGCACAACGTATGAAGCAGGACAGGAGGGATGGTATGAGTCGCGACATTCGTCGAAATATGGCGCTGTTTCCAATGAGTATCGTGATGCAGTTAACTGAATTATCAGCGAGACAAATCCGTTACTATGAGAAACAAGAACTGATACATCCATCTCGAAACAAAGGCAAGCAAAGAATATTTTCACTTAATGACATTGATCGTCTCTTGGAGATAAAGGATTATCTTGAACAGGGGATTAACGTAGCTGGCATCAAGACGATCTTTGAACTAAGGGAACAAGAGCTTCGAGAGCAACGAGAGCAAGAACAAAGAGAGGTATTAGAGAAAAGTGAGAGAAAGCAAGACCTGAGCGAGAGAGAGCTACATAAATGGCTCAAGTCTGAACTTATCTCGGCTAGGGCTGCAGGTCGCGCTGCTTTAACCCAAGGAGAATTATCAAGGTTTTTCCATTAGGCCGGTCCCGAGCACCCTCAGCTTCAGTTGCATCGTTTACCATGACGTAAACGGGTCCTTATTCGGTAGCAAGTTAATTTTAAATATAAACTATTATTGGGGAGGAACTATACTATGGCTAAGAACTACACAAAAGAAGACATTCTGAATCTTGCGAAAACAGAAGATGTTCGATTTATTCGCTTACAGTTTACCGATCTACTAGGCACGATTAAAAACGTTGAAATTCCTGTGAGTCGATTAGAAGATGCACTAGACAACAAAATGATGTTTGATGGCTCCTCTATCGAAGGGTTTGTCCGTATTGAAGAGTCCGATATGTATCTGATTCCTGAACTAGATACGTGGATGGTCTTCCCTTGGACAACAGATGAAGGTAAAGTGGCTCGTCTTATCTGTGACATATATAACGCAGATCATACACCTTTCGAAGGAGACCCTCGTGGCGTACTCAAGCGTGTACTAAAAGAGGCAGAGTCCCTAGGATTCTCTAAAATGAATGTTGGTCCTGAGCCAGAATTCTTCTTATTCAAAACGGATCAGAACGGGGAACCGACGCTCGATGTGAATGACAAAGGTGGATACTTTGACCTTGCACCACTAGATTTAGGTGAAAACTGCCGTCGCGACATCGTCCTAACATTAGAAAAAATGGGCTTTGAAATTGAGGCCTCTCACCATGAGGTCGCACCAGGGCAACATGAGATTGACTTTAAATACACGGATGCTTTAACGGCTGCGGACTATATCCAAACGTTTAAGCTCGTTGTTAAAACGGTAGCGAGAAAGTACGGTCTTCATGCCACATTCATGCCAAAGCCATTATATGGTGTAAACGGATCAGGGATGCACTGTCACCAATCCCTATTCAAAGGCGAAGAAAACACTTTTTATGATGAAAGTGATGAGCTCGGACTAAGTGAAACAGCTAAACATTACCTTGCTGGTATCTTAAAGCATGCCAGAGGTTTTGCTGCGATCACGAACCCAGCAGTCAACTCCTATAAGCGTCTCGTACCAGGATATGAAGCCCCTTGTTATGTGGCTTGGTCTGCAAAGAACCGTTCTCCGCTCGTACGTGTACCGGCTTCTCGTGGTTTAGGCACGCGTATTGAGTTACGTAACCCTGACCCAGTTGCAAACCCGTACCTGGCACTAGCAGCAATGCTAGCAGCAGGTTTAGACGGGATCAAGAACAAGCTTCCACTTGACGAGCCGACAGACCGTAACATCTATGTCATGAATGAGGAAGATCGCGCAGATTACGGTATTGAGAGCTTACCAGCCACATTAAAAGAAGCGATTGACGAGTTCAGTAAGAACGAAGTGATCTACAAAGCTTTAGGAGAGCATGCAGCCTCACACTTTGTAGAAGCCAAAGAAATCGAATGGGATATGTTCCGCACTCAAGTACACCCTTGGGAGCGTGACCAATACTTGACGCAATATTAATGGCTAACGATCGCTACAAACGGTCGTTTAAAAAGATTAACCCCTACGCATACACGAGTATGCGTAGGGGTTTTTTATTTGCAGGTGCTATTTGTAGGGACAGAAAAGGAAATCCAGCCAATAACAACAATATAATCCAGTTAATAACAAATTAGTCCATCACTTACTTAACCCATCAACGGCTACTGTATTGTACAATTTGAATGTAAGCGTTTTCAATATAAGGCTCTTTAGGGGGTGTATCTCATCTGTACGTAGCGTCGATACAAATACTTAACCTAAAGTAAATGATGTAAATAAAGCTATTAGAGGGAGGAGAAATGATGATCGTCCGTAAATTTAAGAAAAAGGTATTGATGAGTATAGCATTGTTCTCTATGGTTGTAGGATCTACACTTGGAGGCGTATCAATTAGTGCAAAGAGTGATGTTCCAGATTACCAAAATGCTGAATTAAGTGTAGAACAACGTGTATCCGATTTATTATCAAGAATGACATTGGAAGAAAAAATAGGCCAAATGGTGCAACCTGAGCGAAGTGCTCTAACAGCAGAAGACGTTAAAAATTATAAAATTGGATCTATATTAAGTGGTGGAGGCTCCCTACCAACAACAGGAAATACACCAGAGGATTGGGCAGATATGGTAGATGATTTCCAAAGCGGTGCGTTGGCTACTAGGCTCGGTATCCCGATCATTTATGGTGTGGATGCCGTACACGGTCATAATAATGTTTACGGCGCTACTGTTTTTCCTCATAACATTGGCTTAGGGGCTGCGAACGATGTAGATTTAGTGAAGCGTATAGGGGAAATAACAGCAAAAGAAGTGCGAGCAACAGGCATTTCTTATACTTTTGCTCCTGTTCTTGCCGCTCCACAAAATATACGTTGGGGTAGAACTTATGAAGGATATAGTGAAGATCCTCAACAAACTGGTAGACTTGGATCAGCCTTAGTAGAAGGTTTGCAAGGAGATCCTAAAGACCGCGACTTCCTAAAGGGTACCCAAGTTGTGTCTTCCATCAAACATTTTGTTGGGGATAGTTTAACTGAGGACGGTATTGACCAAGGGGATGTAACTGAATATACAGACCAGGAGATTAAAAAGCATATCAAGCCATATAAAGATGCTATTAAGGCTGGTGCACGAACTGTAATGGTGACCTACTCTAGCATAAATGGCCTTAAAACACATGGAGATTATCATCTTATCACTGAAGTATTAAAAGGCGAACTTGGTTTTACAGGTTTTGTTATCTCCGACTATAATGGTCCGCAACAAATTGTACCAGGTGACTTCAGAGAATCCATTAAGCGAAGTATGAATGCGGGTGTTGATTTATTTATGATTCCAGATGACTGGAAGCACTTTCTTACAACGACAAAAGAGCTAGTTGAAAGTGGCGAAGTTTCTGAGAGTCGTATTGATGATGCTGTAACACGAATCCTGCGTGTTAAGTTTGAAAATGGTCTTTTTGAGACCCCTTATGCCGACAGAGATCTAGTGACGCAGGGTATTGGTCAAAGTGAGCATCGTGCCGTTGCCCGTGAAGCAGTTAGAAAATCTCAAGTTTTATTAAAAAATAAAAACAACATTTTACCGCTCCAAAAAGATGGATTAAATATTTTTGTCGCTGGTAAGAAGGCTGATAATATGGGATACCAAGCTGGCGGTTGGACGATTAGCTGGCAGGGAGGGTCTTCTACATGGATGGGAGAACCTGAAAGAGATTTAATTCCAGGAACAACAATACTCGAAGGTATAAATGAAGTTGCAGGACCGAATACAAAAGTGAATTATAGTGAAGATGGGTCTGGTGCTGAGGGACATGATGTTGCAGTTGTTGTCATTGGTGAACCCCCTTATGCGGAGATGTTTGGAGATCGTGAAGATATAGGATTACTTCAAGAAGATATTAACTTATTAAATAAAGTAAAAGCCTCTGGTGTCCCAATGGTTGTGCTGCTTCAATCTGGCCGTCCGATGCTGGTAACAGATGAAATTAAAGATTGGGATGCATTTGTAGCTTCATGGCTGCCAGGAAGTGAAGGTGCGGGTGTTGCAGATGTCCTATTTGGTCATTATGAATTTAGCGGTAAACTCTCCTTTACATGGCCAAGAAATATGGAACAGATCAATAACCACGATAAAGTTAACCCGTTGTTTAGGAAAGGCTTCGGTCTTAAGACTCATCAAACGGGTCATCAATCTGATGAGTAAAAATAGTCATGGAATAGGATAGAAGGCTTTTACGGTAGGCCCGTTTTTTCATTATATTACTGAGAAAAGTCGCTGTCATAGGTTCGTATGCGTATGGCATATGCATAAAAAATATTCAAAAAAATATGCTCTAAATAAGTAACCCCTACGGATACACGAAATTCGTAGGGGTTACTTATGTCTAAAATGTATTTATCTTATGCTAATGTCTCAATCAGCTGAGGGTAGTTGTTTTGAGGTGAATTCACTAAGGAAGAAACTTCATAAGCCTCTATAAGTGGTGCAGGATAAGGTCTTAACAAGGTGTGAAGTTCATCTTGCTCAGTATCCTTGTCTAACCATGCCTTTTCGCCATCTGCATCCAGGATGACAGGCATTCTATTGTGAATCGGTTGCATCAAGTCATTGGGTTCCGTGGTAATAATGGTACACGTAGTTAATTGGCGACCGTCGTGGCTCGTCCAGCGCTCCCATAATCCTGCAAAGGCAAAAGGCGCCTGCTCCTTAAGGCGTACATACATGGGGAGCTTTTGACCACCCTCTTTTTTCCACTCATAGAATCCATCTGCCGGTATTAAGCATCTGCGTTTCTTATAAGCGGTCTTAAAGCTGGGTTTTTCATGTATCGTTTCTGCACGTGCATTAATAAGTTTGTTACCGATTTTTTCGTCCTTGGCCCAACGGGGGATAAGTCCCCATTTTAAATACCCCATACGGTTCTTTTCACCGTCATTAACAACGGCTAGAACTTGTTGGCTAGGTGCGATGTTGTACTGAGATTCAAACATGAAGTCAGCATGATCAATATAGAACCGATCATATAATAATTGTAAAGGACTATAAAGGGTAAAACGTCCACACATAAGCATCCCTCCTACCTATATTTTAACATATAATCTCAAAATACAGGTTTTTAATACATTTATTGGAAACGAGACAGCCATTAATGTTCTAAGAAGTGTTAATTAATCAATTAAAAACGTTTCAAAAGGGCATATAAGCATAGGAGGTTTACAATGGGTAATGGATGGTGAGCATTAAAAAAAAGCCTAAGGCAGCTTTTTTCAGGAAGTACATCAAACTTGTACAATACTGACAGCTACTTTAGACTTTTAGAGTGTTATCTGCACTGATTCATTAATTAATCCTATAACGACGTGTCTTTATGTAACGTATGTATGTTATTATCACGTATTCGTTCAATCATAACACTTTCTTTTGAAATGTCAGTGGCTAAAAAAATGTCCTGTTACAAAACATGTCCTAGTGAATAGTACGGAATACCCCAATCACTTTGCCTAAAATGGTCACCTCGCGCAAAATGATAGGTTCTAGTGATGCGTTTTCCGGTTGTAAACGAATGACGTTCTTTTCCTTAAAGAATCGCTTAACCGTCGCTTCCTCCTCTTCAGTCATAGCGACGACGATGTCCCCGTTGTTAGCTGTGTTTTGCTGTCTGACGATGACGTAGTCTTGGTCGTAGATGCCAGCCTCAATCATACTATCACCTTGGACTTTTAACATATACACGTTGTCGTGATCGCCACCGAATTTCTCCGGAAGTGGAAAGTATTCTTCGACATTCTCAATAGCCGTAATAGGGACCCCTGCAGTTACTTTACCAATAACGGGAATACGTACAACAGGCTCGTAGGATGCTTGCTCCTCTTGAATAAATTCTTCGTCTAACACTTCAATCGCTCGAGGCTTTGTAGGATCTCGCCGTATATGTCCCTTTTTCTCGAGTCTCGCCAGGTGTCCGTGGACCGTAGAACTAGAGGCTAGCCCAACCGCTTCCCCAATTTCACGTACCGAGGGAGGATATCCCTTCTCTTTTACTTCGGTTTTAATAAAATCCAAAATCGCTTTTTGACGATTTGATAATGCTTTCATAACGTTCACCTCAACCCAGTATGATAAAAATTGCCACTTTTTACTTACTTGTCATTATAGCATAGAAGAAATGAGCGTACAAACATAAGTTCGAAAAAAATCTTGACCAGAACCTTTGTTCCTATTATAATAAAAAACGGGAACAAAAGTTCTCGATTTATTTTTGTATAACATTCCACCCATATACCGTACATAATTATTCGACAACTTTCGAATAAAAGTGATAAGAAAGAAAGGGGAAGGTTAATCATGTTTGTCACAAAAGACATATCATATCTCTTGGTTTTTGTTATTGTACTTTGTGCCATTTTTTACACGATGTCTAACGTTATGGCTTCAGCAGAAGATTATCAGTATGAGTATATACAAGTTGAAACAGGGGACACCCTTTGGCGTATTGCTGCACAACACCATCAGGGTCTAGGTATATCCGTTCAAGAATACATACAGCAGGTGAAAGTACTCAATGGTTTAGAGGGGAGTTTAATTTATCCGGGACAGGAACTTCAGGTACTAGTGCATCACCAAGAAGAATAGGGTCAGTTTAGGAGACAGAATGTGAGACAGCGGAGGGGCGTAAGTTTTCCTTTCTATTCATTGTGAGTATTCCCGTGTTATAATAAAGGAATGCTGATAGTATGAGCAAAGGTCATATGATGATATTAGAAAGGGGATTACTGTGCTCACTCAAGAAAAATTAGCTAGAATTAATGAACTGGCGAATAAATCAAAAAAAGAAGCACTGTCGCAGGAGGAGAAGCTCGAGCAACAACGTTTACGTGAAGAATATCTACAATCTGTTCGTAGCTCACTTAAAGCTAACCTTATGGGTGTAAAGGTTGTTGACCCAGAAGGCAAAGATGTCACGCCTAAAAAGTTAAAACGTGAACAAAATAAGCGTAAAAAACACTAATATAGGGTCATATTATATATAGAGTTAATAATAAAGAAGCAGTTTTTAAAACTGCTTCTTTATTCATGAGCGCTCCAGTAAGGGCGGTTGGTATTCATGAGTGATATCCTACATACAGATTACTTCATATTTTTAACGGCTATCCTACTTTTAGCCGGTGTCATGGCCACCAAGTTTTCAGCAAGAGTAGGTGTGCCGACCCTTGTCGTGTTTATTGCAGTGGGGATGATATTCGGGTCTGAGGGCATGGGTCTTATTGATTTTTCCAGTGCCGGCTTCGCCCAGCTACTAGGTATATTGGCACTGATTGTCATCCTTTTTGAGGGTGGTCTACAGACCAAGTTGAGTCATGTCAAACAGGTGGCTACATCTTCGCTCACGCTGGCAACACTCGGCGTGTTGCTCACCACAATTGTTGTCGGTGTAGCCGCTAAGTATATTCTCCAAGTGGGGTGGCTAGAAGGGCTACTCTTTGGTGCCATAGTCGGTTCAACGGATGCTGCCGCTGTTTTTGCCGTGATCAGTGGCAAAAATATTAAACAACGACTACAGTCCACTTTAGAAGCAGAGTCAGGGACAAATGACCCTATGGCCGTATTTCTGACTTTATCATTTATTGAATTGATTGGACTGGACAAACCCTATTTTTGGTTCATGGTCCCAGCTTTCATATGGCAAATGGGAGTCGCACTTGTCATCGGTTACCTCTTAGGTCGGTTTGCTGTATGGGCCATGAGTCGTATCAATTTGGACTCCAGTGGCTTATATCCTATCTTTGGATTAGGGTTTGCTGTTCTAGGTTATAGTGTGACGGCATTAATACAGGCCAGTGGGTTATTAGCTGTATATACACTGGCTATCGTCATGGGAAATGCAACGATACCCTACCGGCACTCGATTCTAAGGTTTAATGAAGGGTTTGCATGGATGATGCAGATCCTAATGTTTATCGTTCTAGGCTTGCTCGTTATGCCTTCCCAACTCGTGACTAACGTTGTATTACAAGGTGTATTATTATCTATCGTTCTAATGTTTGTGGCTAGACCCTTAGGTGTTTATACAAGTTTGCTCCTTTCTAAGTATAAGTTCAAGGACAAACTCTTTATTTCCTGGGCGGGGTTAAGAGGCGCAGTTCCTATTGTATTGGCTACTTATCCTATGATAGCAGGCCTTGATTATAGCCAAATGTTTTTCAATGTGGTTTTCTTTGTCGTATTGACATCTGCTCTCATCCAAGGCTCCACAATAGGAGCATTGGCCGATAAATTAAAATTAACTGAGGAAGAGCGAACAGTGCCCACACATAGCTTGGAGCTCATTTCTATTGGCCAAACGAACACCGAAATGGTTGAATTTTTTATAGATGAGCAAGCCAAGGTTGTGGGGCAGACCTTACAAGACATACCTTTGCCTAAAGATGTGCTGATCAGTGCTGTCATAAGAGATAATCAGTTGATTACACCTAATGGAGATACGATCCTACAGGGAAACGATATTCTGTTTATCCTTATTCCTAAGAGAAAAATTGAGGAAGTCAAAACCATACTGACGAGGCAATGTCAGGGGATTTAACCCACTAGTGACCAACAACTGACGTAGAGCCCAAATTAGAGGACAACTTTTTGCGACATCATTCGTCAAATATATTGAAGGAATATTTTAGCTCTGAAAGGAGGTTGACAAGCACATACATAACAAGATTGAAAGCTTAAAACCTTAAAATGAAAAAGAAAACCAGCAGCTTTAGAGGCATTGATTGGGAGAGGAGAAGGTTTAATGTCAAAAAAATGGTCCTTAATCATTGTACTCACGCTCGCGTTCTTAACTGTAGGTATGATGAGTCATGCTGACGCTGAAGCGAGTAACGAAGTCAAACTAATGGTAGAAGGTCAGTATGTTGAATCTGATGTGCCAGCACAGATCATCCAAGGGAGAACGTTCGTTCCGATACGATTTATCGTGGAGAACATTGGTGCCCAAGTAAGCTGGAATCAGGCAGAAAGCAGAATCGATATCTTTGAAGGGTCAACGCATCTAAGAATGTACCTTGGTGAAGAGACGATCCATGTTAATGGACAAGCCCAAGAGATGGACACTGCTCCCTTCCTAGAAAACTATCGGACGATGGTGCCACTTCGTTTTGTTAGTGAGTACCTAGGTTTACGTGTCGGTTGGGATAATGCAGAGAAGCAGGCTTTCATCTCAACCAAGGTCAATCTCGTGGTCAATCACACAACGTTCGAAGATGATCATGCCCCTGTTAACATATCTGGAGATCTATATGTTCCGATATTTGACATGGCACGAGAACTTAATGTTGCCTTTTGGCTAGAAGATGATGTTTACAAATTTACTTATACCCAAACTTCTGATGACAGCGACACAGAAGAGGACTTAGGAACCGAAGAAGGGGACGGTACAGAGGCTTCTGATAAGCAAGGATCAAAGGAAGAATCCGAGGAAGAAGTGACAATGGATTTGCCCCCTTCAGAGATTGTAAACGTTGACGGTGTTAAAATGGTTAATCTGAGCTGGGTTGACCAGCTATTAGGCACGAAGACAGAATATGACAGAGGTCTTCAGCTCGTAACCGTGGATAGAGATATAGATTACTTGACGCTAAGAGAAGTGTCTCTTGAGAATGGGCGTTACATGATCCATGTGCCGGGGCTCGATGCTGAAGAAACAGAACATTTCTTCTTACGCTCACCCCATCGTTTTGTCTTAGATATTCCACAAACGGAGCTGGATCAGGATCAAGAGTGGGATACAGCACTATCCCACGATACTGTTGATGACGTTCGTGTAGGCCAGTTCAGTACATCGCCAATGACAGCACGTGTTGTCTTTGATTTGAACAAACGTTCTAAAGTGGACTTTGAGATTGAAGGAGACAAAATATATTTGGCGTTCACTGAACGTAAGCCCATCGTCGTTATTGATGCGGGTCATGGTGGGCACGACCCTGGAGCAAACGGTTCCTTTAGCTCTGAGAAAGATATTGTGCTTGCCATATCTAATCAGATTGTTGATTATTTAGAGCAAGATGCTGACATCGAAGTTGAAGCGACAAGACCTACTGATGAGTATGTCACACTTGGGGATCGGGCCGCTTACGCGAATGAGATCAATGCCGACATGTTTATCTCTGTACATGCAAATGCAGCCGGTAGTTCGGCGATTGGTGGGACGGAGACATATATCTATTACGGTTCCAATAAAGCGTTTGGCGACATTGTTCATAAGCATCTGATTAAGGCAACACAACTAAATGATAGAGGACTAAAAGAAGCTGGTTTTAAAGTCTTAAGAGAAACTCGAATGCCAGCAGCCCTCCTTGAAATAGCCTTCCTTAGCAATCCAGACGAGGAGAAGCTTTTAAATGATCCGGCATTTCAAGACAAAGTTGCCAAGGCCATGTACGACGCGATAAGAGAATATGAATTTGGAAGTGATGAGTAAATGAAACAGATGTTTACGAAAGGTATGTTGTCGGTCCTCGCATTATTGCTTGTCCTCGGATTGGCTGCTTGCGGTCAAGACCAAGCTGAAGGTCCTGAGGATAGTAATGGGCAAGGCTCGGCCGAGGAAGAACAGTCTCAGGATTCAGGTGATGCTGGAGACAGTGAAACAAACAATGACGAGGGTCATGAGGACAACCATAGGGATGAGGAAGAGTCACAGATGATCTCAGAAACATTGACCGTCTATTATACAGATATGGAATTACTGTCAATGACCCAAGAAGAACGTGAAATTGCTTATGAACAAGATGGACAGCCTTGGTTTGCCATCTGGCGTACGCTACAATCCCCTCAAAATGATGAGCACGTGTCCTTATGGGAAAATGTAGAGTTACTCAACGCATCACTTGAGGATGGGATACTTTCTCTAGATTTAGGACAACTTGATGATGTCAACATTGGGTCTACTGGAGAAGCTTACGCTATTCAAGCTGTTCTACATTCTTATGGTCAAATACAGGGTGTAGAGTTCATCGCTTTTACTGTTGAAGGTGAAGTCCGGGAAACACTTTTTGGACATGTGAGTACGTCTGAACCGCTTCCTGTTGACGAGCAACTGATTCAGTAAGCTCTGTTCCTAACAATATTAATCACTAAAAGACAAAAAAAAGCACAAGACTCAAACGAGCCTTGTGCTTTTTTTAGCTCTATAAAAGAAGGACCTGATTAAGACCAGGCCGAAAGAACGTCCTGCATCAAACGAGAAAATATCCCTTTATTTTCTACTCCATATCCATTGTTAAACCAGGATCCAAGAAGAAAAACACAATAAAAGCGAGGGCAAAGCAATAAACGGCGAAATAAACAAGCTTACTTTTTTGTAGGAAATCAATGAGCCACATGATCCCAATAATAGAGAATAAGAAAGAGGCAATGAAAGAAATCACTAGTGGCGTGACGCCGACGCTATGCACCATGTCCATGGATAAATCTTTGAACATCAGAACAGTAGACCCTAAAATAACGGGAATGGACAATAAAAATGAAAATCTTACAGCAGTTTCTCGTGTAAGTCCAGTCCATAATGCTGCGACAAGAGTAGCCCCTGAACGAGAAATACCCGGTAAAACAGCTAAAGTCTGTCCTATCGCAACAATAATGGTATCGAGCCATGTCATACTCTCTTCATCTTTGTTCCCAATTTGATGAAAGCGTTCAATGAAGATAAGAAATAAGCCTGTGATTGTCAGTGAACCAGCAATAAACGGGGGGGTTTTCATAGATTCATCTATCACGTCTTTCAAGACAATGCCTAGGACACCGGTGATGATTGTGGCGACGATAAGATATATGGCGAATCTAAACTGTATCGTATTCTCTGTGGATTTATCTTTAAAGTAACCAAAGAATCCCTTGATAACAGTCATGAGATCCTTTCTAAAATACATGATAACAGCTAAAACGGAAGCTAAATGCAAAAATATCTCAAACGCTAAGCCTTCAAACTCTAAATCTAAGACAATGGATGTAATGACGATATGCGCTGTACTCGAAATGGGTAGAAATTCTGTGATCCCTTGCACAATCCCCAAAATCAACGCTTCAATCAAACTCATGGTATGTATCCTCCCAACGTAGCAACTTCAAGACAAGTTTTATTCTAGCATATTTAGCTAGGAGTGAATATAGTACAAGTTTGACCTTCACTTTTATTTAATATTTATACTAAAACCTGAAAAAAAGATGGAACAACTGCGTCTTTACACGTATAATAGGGGCATGGGTTCCGTTTGGTGAGATGTGGTTTCACTTAATGGAACTTGTAATTTTTGAGCAAAAAAGGAGGAGACTGTATGATTGATTTCCACGATGCTAGAAACCGCATGAGCTACACAACACGAGAGGCCAGTTCAACATGGACGGAAGACCTCTCTAGGCTTATTAATATGAAAGGGAGTGAAGTGCTTGATATAGGCGCTGGGGGTGGGATTTACAGCAAAGCAATAATAGACAATGGCGCCCATTCTGTTACTGTTCTGGACGCTTCAGAAGCAATGTTAGAAGGTGCGCAAGCCAATTGTGAAGGATACGAGCAGATACATTATGTGCATGCGGAAGCTTCGGATACACATCTGCCGTCTCAATCCTATGATATTGTTCTACAACGGGCGCTTATTCATCACCTCAAACAACTCCGACCACCCTTTACTGAGGCTTATCGTCTGTTAAAAGATCGTGGCATGCTCATAATACAGGATCGTACACCGGGTGATTGCTTGTTACCAAGTAGCCAAACTCATATCAGAGGGTTTATATTTGAATGCTTTCCACACTTGGCAAGCGTGGAGTGTAGAAGGAGATATGAAAGTGAAGATGTACACAGGGCGTTACGCGCGGCAGGTTTCAAACATATACAAGAGGAAAAGCTGTGGGAAGGTCGAAAAACGTATCACTCAGTTCCGGCAATGGTAGAGGAGTTAAAAGCAAGGACGGGCCGATCCATTCTGCACCACTTAGATGACCAAGAACTAGATACACTTTGTACATTTATAAAGAACCGAGTAAAAGCGCCAGTGACAGAAATGGATCGTTGGACCATCTGGGTGGCTCAGAAAAGGTCCTAACTTCAAATAAATGATGCCGTGTCAGTGCTCAGTAGATGACGCTAGTAAAGGACTAAGGTACTTACTTGGATTAAACATTGACACGCTCATTGTGTTTAGAATGACGCTGTTGCGTTTGATTGATCGTTTCTAAAGGCGTCTTAGGCGTATGGGTGTTCGCATGACTCATACTATACCACATCAAACCGGCACTCAGGAGGAATAACCCACTTGTCACAATAAACACAGCAGAGATGCCAAAGTAACCTGATAATACCCCGCCCATAACAGGCCCAAGTACATTCCCGAGAAAGCGGAAACTCTGATTATAACCTAAAACTTCTCCCTGCATGTTAAGTGGCGCCACTTGACGGATATAACCTGTTGTACATGGAATAAGACCACCAAGAAAAATACCAAATATAAAACGGAATACAACCAGTTGCCATAGCGACCCGGCCAAAGCCTGTGGTATAAAAGTAAAAGAAGCACAAATGAGCAACCCTAGGAGAACTTTTTCATGCCCAATCCGATCACCTAAATTCCCCCATTGTCTTGTCGCTACAAAGTTACCAAACCCTGTTGCAGAGAAGGCGAGTCCTGCTAGAAATGCGATATTGGCTGCGTCTGATTGTAGGTGACTCACATATAACGCTAATAAAGGCTGGACACTGAAATTAGCCATCTGTATCAGTAGAGATAAGAACATCACAGTAAGCAGAACAGGATGATGCACGATATGGCTTAGCACTTCTTTTCTCGTATACTGTTTTTCCTTCTGACCAGGTTCCTTTAATTTCACTTCCTTAATACCCACGACAACAAGCAGTGTCGCTAGTGCAATGGCCACTGAAGTGAAAAGAAACGTGTATGAGAATCCTAACCAATCTGCTAGTGTTCCGCCTAATAGGGGTCCACACAACCCGCCTGCTACAGTACCCATTTGGAGTGTTCCTAGCGTTTTCCCAGCGACTTCCTTAGGCGTCTGCGAAGAGATGAGCGCGATCGAAGTAGGTATGAAGCCTGTAACGATACCCATGAACAGGCGCAATATAAATAGTTGCTCTACAGATTGGACGTAGCCCATTAAAAATATACTAGCGGCAATACCGAAGCCGGTAAACATTAATATTTTCTTATATCCTTTGCGGTCGCCAAATCTGCCCCACAACGGAGAAACAAGAAAGGCGACAAGGAAGGTGATCCCGAAGACGAAACCTGCCCAGCGCTGAACATACGCTTCTGAGAAATCACCTAGCGTATCAATAAATAAAGATAAGAATGGGAGCACCATCGTTGCACTGGCTGCAACGAAGAAATTTGCAACCCACATGATTAATAGATTTCTTTTTGCCGTCTGCTTTAAATCATCATAATCATCATGATTGTTTGTAGAAATAGTCAACACCTTCTCAGTACGAATATTTCGTTCATCTAAATATTATACGTAAAATTTCACATAACGTAAAGTCTGTTGTCCCGGACACAAACTAGAAAAAAAGTTATATAATCATTCAAAAAAATGAAACTTAGATCTTTTCGGTACGTAGTTATAGTAACGGTTGGAACGAAAGGTTAACATGGTTTCAACGTATCGAGATGTAAAGGAGGGTAAGAAAGTGATGTTTAAATACTAAGAAAGAGTTAAAACGCCACCACACACCACTACATTTGAGGGAAGTACACAAAATGCAGGGAATATCAAACAAACCCTAAATAATGAACTTGAACCATGTGAAATGAAATCAGAAGTAGACTTAGAGCTAGCGTTCTAAAAAGCCAAGTTCAATGAGTTTGCTTCTTAAAAGGAGTTATTGAAAATGGAGGAGACAGCAATATCCTTCGAACAGTTCTACCTCTATGCGTTTATTGTTAGTGGAGCACTGACGCTCATGTACATACTTTTAGGAGACATTTTGGAAGGGATTTTTGAATCGGTTCCTGAGGGCATATTCAGTCCGACACTTGTACTGTCTTTTGTCACATTTTTAGGGTGTACAGGATATATTTTAGAAAGATTCACGCCAATTCATAGTGGCATTGTCCTTTTATTTTCCATCGCATGTGCTCTTATTGTCGCGTCTTTATTACATTTTTTTGTTCTCGTTCCACTAACTTCTGCAGAGGAATCACTTGCCTATTCAGATGAGGATTTAAAAGGAAGGGTGGCGCAGGTGATCACTTCTATTCCAGAAGACGGCTACGGTGAAATACTCTTTGAAGGTGTTGGGGGTAATATCCCCAAAACAGCCCAGAGTTTTGAAAATGAAGCGATTGTCTCTGGTACAAAAGTACTGGTGATTGATATGAAATCTGGTGTGGCCCATGTCAGCCCACACCAATCATTTGATGATTTAGAATAATAGGATAAAAAGAGGAGGCGCAACATGGGAACAATAGGGATATTAATCAGTATCGCCATCGGGCTTACCTTAGCACTCATCGGTGTGTTTGTTTCAAAATATCGTACAGCCGGCCCAGATGAAGCTTTGATCGTCACAGGTAGTTTTCTAGGTAGAAAAAACGTGCACATCGACGAATCAGGTAATCGGCTAAAGATCGTACGCGGGGGAGGCACGTTCGTTCTACCAGTCTTTCAACAAGCAGAACCCCTAAGTCTACTATCTAGCAAGTTAGAGGTCGTGACACCTGAAGTGTACACAGAACAAGGTGTCCCCGTCATCGCAGATGGTACGGCTATTATTAAAATCGGGGGATCGATCAGTGAGATCGCGACAGCAGCGGAGCAGTTTTTAGGGAAATCTCAGAATGACCGAGAACAGGAAGCGAAGGAAGTGCTTGAAGGTCACCTCCGTTCTATCCTAGGTTCTATGACGGTTGAAGAAATATATAAGAACCGTGAGAAATTTTCACAAGAAGTTCAAAGGGTCGCTTCAGTAGACTTAGCTAAAATGGGGCTTTTAATCGTCTCATTCACCATTAAAGACGTACGCGATAAGAACGGCTACTTAGACTCTTTAGGTCGTCCACGTATTGCCCAAGTGAAGAGAGATGCCGATATCGCCACGGCTGAAGCAGACAAAGAAACGCGTATTAAACAGGCTGAAGCGAGTAAGGATGCCAAGAGAGCAGAACTTGAGCGGGCCACAGAAATTGCGGAAGCCGAGAAGAGTAACCAACTAAAAGTCGCTGAGTACAGAGAAGAGCAAGATCGTGCCAAAGCACGTGCCGACCAATCCTATCACCTAGAAGAAGCCCGAGCGCAACAGCAAGTCACGCAAGAACGTTTACAAGTTCAAATTATTGAGCGTGAAAAACAAATTGAGCTCGAGGAAAAAGAAATTGCACGTCGTGAACGTCAATATGACTCGGAAGTGAAGAAGAAAGCGGACGCCGATCGTTATTCTGTTGAACAATCAGCAGAAGCTGAGAAGCGTAAGCAACTGGCTGAAGCAGACGCAAACAAATATCGCATTGAAGCGATGGCCAAAGCGGAAGCTGAAAAGATCCGTATTGACGGTCTGGCTAAAGCCGAGGCTGAGAAAGCACAAGGGGAAGCAGAATCCGAAGTTATCCGCCTGAAAGGTCTTGCGGAAGCGGAAGCGAAAGAAAAGATTGCCGAAGCATTCAAACAGTACGGTGAAGCGGCGATCCTTGGTATGATTGTAGAAATGTTACCAAAGTACGCCAAAGAAGTGGCTAGCCCACTCGGCAATATCGAGAAGATTACCGTTGTCGATACGGGTGGAAACGGTGGCGCAAATAAAGTATCTGGATATGCCACAGATCTAATGGCAACCTTACAAGAAAATCTAAAAGAATCATCGGGTATCGATGTTAAATCACTGATTGAAGGTTTTGCGGGTGGTATCTCTATCACACCTGACGAAGAAGTAAGACCGGCTAGTCAAGCAGGTGAGGATCAGAAAACGACGACGGCACTAGAGGGTTCGACTAAAGAAAGCGCTCGTTCGTCTAAAAACAACAACAAAGCTTCTGGAAATCGTGCCGCTCAAGGAAAGAAAGCGCAGCCTCAATCAGACACACAACAAGAAACAGCAACGACAAAAGACACTCACCAATCATAGTGCCCAAAGACCTCTCTACTAGTATAGGGAGGTCTTTTAAGATGTCTTTATTAGGAATGAGCGCTTCATATATAACCTTCAACTCACAGCCATGGAGGGGGTATTGAAAGGCTCGGCCAAGATAACTTTGTCACACACATGTCAAATGAGAAAGGAACATAAGAAGGTAATAGAGATAACCATAGCGAATAAATAAAGAGTTATTACCATTATTAGTCAAAAGGAGTGAGGCGAGTGAATGAGGTTGTTGTCACAGCTGATCATGGAGCGGTTAAATTAGGAGATATCACAAAGGATAAGCTCTCACTATTAGTCCTGTTAAGGCATACGGGTTGACCGTTATGTCGAGAATACCTCGCGCAGTTGCGTGAGCAAGCAGACACAATAGAAGAGGCAGACGTTCACATCGTCGCGATTGTACCAACGGACGCCTCTCAAATTCAATCATTTGTAGAGGTTTTTGGTCCTTATCCATTTAGAATAGTGGGTGATCCCAATAGAGACGTCTATCGAGCCATGCATTTAAAAAGGATGTCAAAGGTAAAAGCGTTACAGAGGATTTTAGGATATCTATTGTCAGGAAAAATACGGGAGGTTCTACCGAAACATAGAGAGCAGAATACAGTCATTAAAAAAGCGATGGCCACGCAAGATGTTTATCAACTTGGGGGGACATGGTTGATCGACAAAAGTGGTAGCATCCGCTGGCAACATATCGACAAGGATTCTACTGACCATGCCACTGTATCAGATATATTAACAGCCGTTGAAACCATCAATGGGCGTGAGTGAAGGTCATGAGCTGAAGCCATCTCGTTTTACAAGTTTAAAGGGGGGGTATACTAATCATGAATGGACATAAAAAGCATATTTTATTTATTGGAGATAGCATTACCGATTCATCAAGACGTGAGGACCCAGAGAGAATCGGATTTGGCTATGTACGTTTAATTAGAGACGTCTTGATGGTCACACAGGGATACACCAAAGAGCAATTTACTAATCGAGGTATTGGGGGGAACAGAGTCACAGATTTAGAAAGCAGGTGGAAAAAGGACGTACTGGATTTACAACCGGATGTACTCTCAATCTCAATTGGAATTAACGATGTTTGGAGACAGTTAGACAGTCCAGAGATTGAGCAGGTGTACCCCGAGCAGTTTGAAACTGTGTATACCACGCTATTGTCTTCCGTTCGTCAAGAAACAGATGCGACATTAATGTTGATGGAACCTACCATTATTGAAGAAGATTCAGCTTCAAAAGGGAACGAGCGATTAAAAGAATATGTCACCATCGTCAATCGTCTAGCGAATCGCTTTGAGGGTACATTAGTCCCGACCCATCAAGCATTTCTAGGCATGCTGAATCAATATCCTCAGACGACACTTACAACAGATGGTGTTCATATGAATTCTACTGGTGATATGTTAATGGCCCAGACATGGTTAAAGTCCTACAGTGCAATGTAAATGAACAGGTGATGATATGAGAATGGTAGACAACAATTGGATTAACATAATACTTTCGAGGGGACTACGACTGACTGGCGTATTCCTCACACTGACCTTATTAGCAGGGTGCGTGTTCCTTGATTATATTCCTTGGCTACAACCTGAAGAAGTCACGCAGGAAATCGAGGAGACAGCATCTGACACGGTTTTGAGACTCGCATTCGCTGGTGACACGATGGGTGCTGGTAAAGTAGCGCCCATTCTAGAAGAACAAGGATATATGTATCCGTTTGAAGAAGCCCGACCCTACTTTGAAGAAAGTGACTTAGCCATGGTCAACCTTGAGACAGCGATGAGCGATCGAGGGGATGCGGAAGATAAGGCTTACGCTTTCCGTACACATCCAGATTTCGTAAAGGGATTAGACTGGGCCGGTATTGATCTCGTGAGTGTCGCGAACAACCATTCATTAGATTACGGAGTTGTAGCGTTCTTAGATACACTTGATGAACTGCAGCAACATGAAATTGGTTACGTCGGTGGCGGTGTTAATGCTGAAGAAGCTTACCGTGAGCAAACATATGAAGTGAATGGGCAAACCGTTGCCTTTCTCGGTTTTAGTCGTGTCTTACCAGATGTCTCTTGGTATGCTAGGGAGGATCAACCAGGTTTAGCTAGCGGCTACCAGGAGGAAAGAATATATCAAGGGATCCGTCAGGCATCCGCTTCGGCTGATTTGACCGTGGTTTATATTCATTGGGGCAACGAGATGGAATTAGAAGCCAGTGACGACCAACGGAGAATCGCCCATCAGATGGTAGAAGAGGGCGCAGATGTTGTGATAGGTGCTCACCCACATGTGTTACAGGAACTAGAGTGGCATCAAGGGAAGCTCATTGCTTATAGCTTAGGAAACTTCGTATTCACGATGAGTCATGAAGATATTGGACGACAAACGGCTATTCTACAACTAGAAATCGATGCGGAAGGGGGACAAAAGGCCACGGTGTCTCCATTTCGAATCCGTCATGGCGCTGTATGGGAAGCAAAGGGTGAGGAACGTGAGGAGATATTGAGACGATTGCAAACCATATCAACCACTGGAGAATGGCAAGACCATGTATTTTACCCTCGTTAACAAGAGATGCAAGGAGAGATAGATATGCCGAACAAACATATGACTCATTACTGTAAAGGGGGAATGGTTTGTTTCATGATCCTTAGCTTACTCATCGGTTGTGCACAGAACGAGGAGTTGGGACATCAGGAACAAACCACAGTCGCCCCTGATTACGAAGAACAGAGGCCAAGTCAAAATGGGGATGGCCAAGAGGGGGTGGGCAACGAAGAGGATACAGAAGAGCGTACAGACGATGAAGAAAGGACGACAGACGGGGGCTTTATCCGAGTGACAAAAGCTGAAACGTTAGCTTCAAACCTTGACATCCCTTGGGCTATGACGAAATGGGACGGTGTATTTTTCATAACACAGAGGGAAGGTAGCATGGCCAGAGTGGAGAATGGGCAAGTCAGGCAAGAAGAGTTGAAACTGACCAAGGATGTGCTCCATCATGGTGAAGGCGGTTTGTTAGGCTTTACACTAGACCCCGACTTTGACGATAATCACCTCGCTTACGTCTACCATACCTATCGAGAAGAAGGGACCCCCTATAATCGGGTTGCCGCCGTGCAGTATCTCGAAGGGACATGGGTGGAACAACGTAGTGTCATAGAAGGGATAAGAGGGGATCAATTTCATAATGGCGGACGTCTGAAGATTGGCCCCGATGGGTTGCTTTATATCACCACTGGTGACGCTTGGGAGGGTGAACAATCCCAGGATCATACGACACTTGCAGGCAGTATCTTACGCTTAGAACGAGATGGTTCCATTCCAGAAGACAACCCTTTTCGTCAATCACCAGTATATTCCTACGGGCATCGTAATCCCCAAGGGCTAGCTTGGGACGCAACAGAACAAGTACTGTATAGTTCAGAGCACGGGCCACAAGGATATGATGAAATCAATAGAATTGTACCGGGTAAGAATTATGGCTGGCCTACTATCACTGGAGATCAACAGCAAAAAGACTTGATCCCTCCTTTATTCCATTCAGGGGAGGACACTTGGGCGCCATCCGGTATGATCTTCCATCGTGGCATCATTTACGTCGCTTGCCTAAGGGGAAGCATGGTACGGGCTTTTGATCCACATACGGGTGCAACGGATGTGATCTGGCAAGGGGAAGGAAGAATACGGGATATACACATGGATGACGATGAGCGCCTGTATATCATCACTAATAATATTGACGGTAGAGGGCAACCGGATCAGATGGATGACAGACTAATTGAATTACATTACGAAGAATTAAAATAAGGTAACATATGAAGGTGATTAAGATGAAGCATTTGCTTCATCACGCTCTTTTTCACGTTCACTGCTGTACTGAAAAACTTTCGTAAATCCGTAAGAAAAGAAGGTCAACATTATATTAAGGGCCAAAACATAGAGAAGAAAACTGATATTGAGGTTGATAAAACCGTAATAATGATGAAGGAGATAAATCATCATGAATTGTAAAATCACAAACGTCCCCGCTTCAGAGGTAAAGAAAGATGTCCCCTCTTTTGTCAAGAGATAACGAACGCCTAGAAACAGATGAACAAGAAACAGAAACGGCATCACATAGACAGCAAGACTCATATATGATTCTGCGTTCTCAGGGTTAAAATAACGGGAGGCCCCCACGAGTTTTTGAGGATAGTCCAACAACAACGTATATGATTTGAATAACGGAAGTATCACACCAATAATGACAAACACGGCAATCGCTCTATGCCTATATGGCTGACTGTATTGTTTCTTTTTCATGATTGTGAGTAGGGCATAATAAATACCAATGCAACTCAATGTAATCAATATGGTTAAAGCTAACGAGCCGAAAGTGGCTTGTTGTAGAAATTTGATGATACCCATAATCTGAATTCGCTCCTTTCTCCTAGACATTTTTTAGTGACCATTTTTACGGATGAGGTTATAATCCCTATTATATCAGTCTTTGTCGCAGTGTCTTTGGGTCATAAGACTTTTTTTACAAATCATTCAGAAGTGTTAAAAGTTCAAAAATGGTACTTTATGCCTAGTGTGTTCGTTATATCTATGAAAGAAGATTGATAAACCATGAAAATAAAAGATATAATTTAAAGAAGTGACGTTCGTGTCATGGACTGTTAAGGTTGAGGCGGCAACCAAAATACCCCTTAACAGTGATTCAGATGTGATTTGTAAAGGAGGGCTAATGAATGATTCATGAAAACTGGAGAACAGGTCAAACGATAGGTACTGTTAAATGTGTTCAAGCAGAAGCCAAAAAGTACATTGTACATAACGTACTCACGCCCGGCAAAACGTATGAGGTTAAAAATGAAACGGATGAGTTTATCTTTGTTGTTGATAACACAGGCAAAGTTGGCGGATACTATAAGGAGTACTTTGAGACGGTCTAACGGTAGCAAAGACCGCCATCAAGCCCCGTGGACTTAAAAGGGATTATGCTACGTTGGCTTGATATTTACTTTTAACACGTTATCCTATATACTTAAGTCTATAAACCAATGTAAAATTTTCTAGTGGTAGGTGAAAGAAAGATCCTGCCAACCAGAACATATTGGAAATAAACGTATACGTTGAATGTTGATACAGTTCGCTTTTGTAAGTCTAAATTATCTAGGGATAAACTGATAAGCAATATTCCACAGATATGGAATATTGCTTTTTTATTCGGTCAATAGCTATATATGTACGGATTACAAGATACGACAAAGATAAGATGTTCGACGTAAAAGGAGACAAAAGAGACATGAAGACTTTTAATGAATTTGGATTAAATGACCACATTGTTCGAGCGCTTAACGATATGGGGTTCGAGGAATCAACCCCCATCCAGAACCAAACCGTTCCAGCTACACTTGAGGGCAAGGACTTGATCGGCCAAGCCCAAACGGGTACAGGTAAAACGGCGGCCTTTGGGATACCGCTAATCGATCGCATCATTGGAGGAGCGAGAGCCATCCAAGGGGTGGTGCTTACCCCAACAAGGGAACTGGCAGTACAAGTAGCGGAAGAAATCAATAGGATCGCCCAGCATACTGAAGTCCACGCTCTTCCCATCTACGGGGGCCAAGACATTCAACGACAAATCAAAGCATTAAAGAAAAAGCCTCAAATCATTGTCGCAACCCCAGGCCGCTTTATGGATCATATGAGAAGAAAGACGATCAGATTGAATGATTTAAAAATGGTGGTTTTAGACGAAGCGGACGAGATGTTAAACATGGGCTTCATTGACGATATCAAAGAAATACTCGCTGAGATGCCAACAGAGCGCCAAACCTTACTGTTCTCGGCCACGATGCCTAAAGCGATACAGGAACTGGCCACCAAGTTTATGAAGGACCCTGAAGTGGTCAGCATTAAGGCGAAAGAAGCCACCGTATCGAATATCACGCAAGAATATGTTGAAGTGAGTGAAAATCAGAAGTTTGATGTCTTCTGCCGACTGCTCGATATTCACTCTCCTGAGTTAGCGATCGTGTTCGGGCGTACCAAACGTAGAGTGGACGAATTAGCAGAAGGCTTGAATAAACGCGGTTATGAAGCGGAAGGAATTCACGGAGATCTTAATCAAGCGAAGCGTGATAGAGTATTACGTCGTTTTAAAGACAAAACAATTGAAGTCCTCGTGGCGACAGATGTGGCTGCAAGAGGTTTAGATATTAGTGGGGTCACGCACGTCTATAACTTCGACTTACCTCAAGACTCTGAAAGTTACGTTCACCGTATCGGGCGGACCGGACGAGCGGGACGCACAGGGATTGCACTTACTTTTGTCACACCACGAGAAATGGATCATCTTAAAGCGATCGAACGTATGACCAAAAGAAAGGTCGATCGCAGGCCAGTCCCTACGATGTCCGAAGCGATTGAAGGACAGCAACGTATGGCTGTGGAAAAACTGCAGGAAGCTGTCCAGCAAGCAAACTACAGTGACTACAAGGCCGTTGCTGAGCAGCTTGTTGAAGATCAAGGTGATTCTGTTTCGGTTATTGCCGCTGCATTAAAACTGTTAACAAAAGAGCCTAATGCCGTACCTGTTAAGCTGACAGAAGAAGCACCGATGGTTAAAAAGAAAAATAAGAGAAATGTACACTCTCGTCGAAATGGCCAACGTGGAGATTATAAGCGTCACCGCAACGATCGCCATAAGGGTGACCGTAAAAAAGGTGGAGGATCTTTTAACCGAGAAGGTGGTTATAAAGGTAAAGGGAAGTCCGGGAGCCCTAAACGTAAATATAATAAATAATGAGAAGACCAAAGTTGCTATCACCAAAGCTAAAGGTCTTAACACAATATAGATGATACGCTGGGTAATAGTATTTAGTTTAAGGAGGCCTTTTATAAGGTCTTCTTTTTAATTTTATACATTTGGGTAACCTAACAATAGAACAAGAAAGTAGGACTATACGTGGGTAAGAGGTGTTAGACATGAATGAAGAGCGGGAACAGTTACATAAAACCCGAGATATGCTCATCAGTGCGATTGCACAAACCATGGTCATATACGGTGTGACACCGTCAGTCGGTAGAATATATGGCGTTCTCTACTTTGCCACACGTCCTATGACAATCGATGAAATCAAAGACGAAGTGGCTATGAGTAAAGGAAGTGTGAGCATGGGTGTACGAGAATTACTTGAGACTGAAATGATATTAAAGGTTTGGAAAAAAGGGGAGCGCAAAGATCATTTTATAGCAGAGAAAGACTTTTTCAAAAACTTTATGACTTTCATCGTCAAAAACATCAGACAGGAAAGACATATCATGATTAAAGCGATAGAGAACACGAAGCCCGTTTTACAAGACATCGCTGAGAAAGCTGAGCAAGAAGATGTGCGTGATGAAGCCACCGAAGACCTAACCTTAATAGAAGAATCACTCGTGTATTACGATTGGACGCAGCGTTTAATTAACGATATGGAGTCAGGCGATATCTTTGCGTACTATCCAAAAGACCCAAAACAAGGTTCCGCACCCGAAACAGAATAATACCTGTATCCCTTAAGCGTTTTGTTTGACAGCAGATGATGATGTGTGTTTACATAATTGACATATTAAAACCTTAAAATTGAATAAGTTTAACGAAAGGTTAAAACATTTAATTCAACAAGGACAACATAAGACTGGAAGAAGGGATAACACTGTCACGCACTTCAACATACGCTTTATTAATTTTGGTAATGTTTACTTGGGGACTGAATGTCGTCGCCATTAAGTACTTGGTGGCCTATTTCCCGCCTGTAGCGATGCAAGCGTCACGGATATTTGTGGCCGGTGTGGTTGCGCTCATAGCACTTTATTTCCTCAAAGACTTACGTCAACTAACGAGACAAGAGTGGTTTTATATCCTGTTAGCAGCCGTACTTGGTCAGCTCGCCCATCATTCATTATTGGCCATTGGTCTAGTCGAGACGTCCGCTTCTAATGCTGCGATTATTTTGGGTCTGATTCCGCTAACAACCTCTGTTTTAGCTATCATTTTCTTACATGACCGTTTGACATGGACCAGGCTCGTTGGTATTCTGCTAGGGTTCACAGGTGTGTCGATGGTGGTCCTGCAAACCAATGGTGGCATCGGTATGGTCTCTCGAGGAGATCTGTTTGTCTTTATTTCCATGCTCGCACAAGCGTGTAGTTTTATCATCATTAAGAAAGTCACTGCAACGCTATCTTCGAAACAAATGACGGCCGTGATGCTATTAGTGGGGTCAGTCATGCTCTTAGGTTTGAGTCTCTGGATAGAGCCACAAGGTGTTCAACAATTGTCATCCGGTACGACAATGGTATGGACAGTCTTACTGACGTCCGCCGTGATTGCCACTGGCTTAGGTCACATCTTTTTTAATATGGCGATTAGTCATATCGGTGCAGGCCAGACAGCCATCTTTAACAACCTGGTACCATTCTTTTCATTAATCGGTGCCTTTTTCTTTTTAGGGGAGTCTATTGTTTTAACGCAAATCGCCGGGTTTATTGTCATCGTGCTTGGGGTCCTACTAGGGACAGGATATGTAGATACCCTGCTAGCGCGCAGAAAGGAAAACGCGCTGGCACAAGCAGCACAAGCAGAGGAACAACACAAAATGTCATTATAACCATAAAAAATAATCATGTAAGGGAGAAGTGAAGTCCATAGGGCTTCGCTTTTTTTATGGCAATATATGTTGGGATATACACAAAGCAATCACATATGCGACATGAGGGATGTGCTGAAGGGTTTATCTCCCGCCTTTATGAAGGCCCTGAGTAGAAAGACTCATTTTGGAGGTAACCTCCACCATTTATATCAATTTCGAAGAAAGTATTCAAAGTTTCAGAATAATATGCTAATATACACATAACGAAACGAGGAGGTGACATCCATCGGTTCTCTTACAAAATAAGTCATTTTATAGCCATATTCTTAGGAAATATTTTCCTTATAAGATCATGTCGTCACAGAACATGGATCAACTCACAGACATTGACCTCCTGTTCGTTCAAGATGGAGATGATTACTTATCGCTAGGCAAAATGGAGGACACATTTGGCCAATTATTAAGAGAAGATACGGATCGTTTTCAGCGAGTGGTCTTTGTGCTCGTGCCACCAGGATCTTCAATGGACAGGTATCATTATTATCATCCTGATGGGGAGCAGCATCATCAATACGTTCAAATGTTTGATGAAGAGCTTTCGCCTCAAGTTCGCAGGAGCATAGGAAAGAATCATCTCATCCGAAAAACCGGCCTGCTCGGAGATTCTCTAGGGGGAGTGGTTAGTTTAGTCATCGCCCTTAAGCGGCCTTTACGTTGGTCACATTTACTTTTACAATCGGCAGCATTTGAGCATACGTTTTCGTTAACGTCTGAATCATTGTACATAGACCATTGGCACATCTATCAGGTCGTGGGTCAATACGAGGATCACTACAGGTCACAAATCACAGGTCGAACGTTGCACATCCTAACAGAGAATAGACGATTAAAATATATCTTAGAGCATACAGGTGCAAGTGTCAGTTACTATGAAGAACCCAAAGAACACCTCTGGGATTTCTGGCGTGAGGACTTACACCGAGCGCTCACATACTTTACTCGGTAAGGTGTCAACTGAGTTGATGTTTGTTAATAAAAGGGGGAATGATGAAATGAAAAGAAAAGGATGGATTTTTGCTCTTATTTTGCTCGTATCTATTGGTATGGTGACAGCCTGCTCTGAATCTACAGAGGGAGACCCCGATAGCCAAACGGAGGGCGGTGACAGAACGGAAATAGAGTTCTGGACGATGCAGTTATCGCCAGATTTCGATGATTATATGAACGGGGTGATTGAAGACTTTGAGGCGCAACATGAGGACATTAACATCAAGTGGGTCGACGTCCCATGGGGAGATATGGAGCAGAAAATCTTAACTGCCGTCGCTTCAGATTCAGCACCTGATTTAGCTAATCTTAACCCTCAATTCGCATCGAAATTAGCAGAGCTCGACGCGCTTGTTAATATGGATGAAGCTGTAGACCCGGCCATTCGAGATTTGTACTTTGAGGGTGTTTGGAAATCGAACACGTTTGATGGTGAGACGTTCGGTATTCCTTGGTATTTATCTTCACAAGTGACGATGTATAATACAGCGATCTTTGAGGAAGCAGGCTTGGACCCTGAGGCCCCCCCAACCACGTTTGAGGAGTTAAAAGAAGTGTCACGCATCGTGAAAGAAAATACGGGCAAATACGCATATTTCCCACCATTAGATGCGAGTCATCTTTTAGAAGCGCTCGTGATGAAGGGCGTTGAACTGACCAATGAGGAAGGTACGGAAGCTGCCTTCAACACCCCTGAAGGTGTAGAAGCGTTCCGCTTTTTCGTTGATCTGTATGAGAATGACTACATTCCTCGTGAAGTGTTAACCGAATCACACGGTAAAGCCATTGATTTGTATCAAGCAGGCCAGCTAGCTATTCTAGCGACAGGTCCACAATTCCTAAACACGGTTCAGGAGAATGCACCGGATATTTATGAGGTAACAGAGTCTTCTGTTCAAATTACGGGGCCTACCAATAAGAAGAATATTTCAGCTATGAATCTGGTTGTACCTAAACAAAGTGAGCATCAAGAGGAAGCCGTCAAATTCGCTTTATTTATCACCAACGCTGAAAATCAAGTGGCGTTTGATAAAATTGTCCCTATTTTACCGTCCATCGAGACGGCTTTAGACGATCCTTTCTTTAATGAATTACCAGAAGATCCAACACCGACCGATCGTGCACGTCTGATTTCTGCAAGTCAGCTCCGAGACAGTGAGGTTCTCATTCCACCAATGCGGAATTATGAGGATCTTAGGACGGCTATGAACGAAGCGTTGCAGGCGGCTATGCTGGGAGAAATGACCGTAGAGGAAGCCGTGGAAAGCGCTGAGCAAGAGTGGAATGCTATTTTAGGTCAACAATAGGCAGATAAATGAACCAATCTAAGCTGATTGTCTTCATAAGATGCATTTGAGCTAGCAGGAGAGGGGGGCATTCCCTTCTCCTCTTTACAGGAATGGTGGTGGAGAGATGGAAAAACGTCATGTATTGCAGATGTTCAAAGGCGGCCTCATCGTGTCATGCCAAGCTCTTGAGGATGAGCCTCTACATGGCTCAAAGACCATGGCCAAAATGGCAAAAGCAGCCACAGAAGGGGGAGCACGCGCTATACGAGCCAACGGTAAACGTGATATTTTGGCTATCAAGCAGGAGACAGCATTACCTGTGATTGGTCTCGTTAAAAGAGATTATAGTGATAGCGAGGTTTATATCACCCCGACTAAAACAGAGGTGGATGAATTACTCGAAGCAAACGCTGATATGATAGCCTTGGACGCCACGAAACGGGATCGACCCGGCCATACGCCCCTTGATACTTTACTTGAGTATATACACAAGCAACAGGTTCCGGCCATGGCGGATGTATCTACGCTAGATGAAGGGATAGCGGCTGCAGAACTAGGGTTTGATTGTATCTCAACCACGCTGTCTGGCTATACCCCTTATTCACGAACAAATGATACGCCTGATTTTGAGCTCTTGGATGCACTCGTCCAACGTTTAAATGTTCCCGTCATAGCAGAAGGAAGAATTAGCACACCTGAGCAAGCCCAGAAAGCGCTACAGCTTGGTGCTTATGCGGTTGTTGTAGGTTCCGCTATCACAAGGCCGCAAATCATCACAAAAAAATATGTAGATTATATTCAACATTTATCTAAAACATAAAAAGGAATGAAGGTCATGAGCGTTAGTCAAACCATGAAAGTAAAAGGGGTTATTCATAGTTATTATCCATCGTTGACAAAGTCGGAACAAAAGGTGGCTGACCTTGTCGTCGATCAGTTCAACCGCGTTATTTATTACTCTGTCACAGATTTAGCGGATCATGCCGAAGTCGGGGAAACCACAGTCCTCCGTTTTTGCCGCAAGATAGGGTTTAAAGGTTACCAGGAATTTAAGCTCGCGCTGGCAAAGGACTTGCCGCATGTCCAAGAGGAAGTCAACGAGCAGGCTTCAGCCCATTTTATACAAGCCGTGTCTACCTACGCCCAAAACGCGATCCAAGAAACGGTAGATAAGGTGGATAAAGAAGCATTAGAACGAGCAATCCATATGATTTTATCAGCCAAGAGCTTACAGCTTTTTGGGGTGGGCACCTCAGGGGTGACCGCACTGGATGCTAAATACCGATTATTGCGCATTGGACAAAAGGCGGATGCAATTATAGACAATCATATTCAAACGATGACAGCCGCGACCCTAACGGAAGGGGACGTTGTGATTGGATTAAGTGTGTCTGGTAGTACGAAGGATACAATAGATGCTTTGCGCATAGCGAAGGAGAATGGTGCGACCGTGATTGCCATTACGTATTATGCTCGTTCACCCATTACGAAAGTGGCCGACATCGTCCTACTAAGTGGGGGCAAAGAATCACCTTTGGAGGGCAGTTCAATGGCAGCCAAGATTGCACAGCTGTTCGTTATTGATCTGCTCTGTACCGGGCTTGCTTTGGATTACAAAGAACACGCCCTACACATGAAAGAGATAACAGCGCGATCTGTTTTACACAAGATCTATTAGCATGGTGGTACCTATGGAATTTAAACCAGTGATAGGAATAGATATTGGAGGTACAGCCATCAAAGGCGCTGTCGTTGATCCGACCGGTGTCATAATGGATCAAGTTGAGAGGCAACAAAACGCGCTTGTACAGGGGAAAGACGGCATCTTACATACACTCGGAGAAGTGGTTGACCAGCTAATACATACCACGCCACAGTGCGCAGGCATTGGCGTCGGTACAGCGGGAAGAGTGGATATTCGTACAGGACGCATCGTGTATAGTACAGATAATCTCCCCGACTGGCAAGGAACAGCATTAAAAGCTTGGATTGAAGAACGTTATCAACGCCCTGCCGTTATCGATAATGACGCTAACGCAGCACTGATCGGAGAACACTGGTTAGGGGGACATCCACCTGTTCATTCTGTGACTATGCTCACACTAGGAACGGGTGTCGGTGGGGCTAATTTAGTGCATGGTGAGTTGTATCGCGGTAAGCATTGCCAAGGGGGCGAATGGGGGCATGTCGTTTTAGTGCCTGGCGGTATACCATGTAACTGTGGCTTAAACGGTTGTATCGAACAATACTTATCTGGAACAGCCCTTGTCCGAGCAGCTAATGTGGCACATAATAACATCATTTTTAAGTATGAGCACGGTCGACAGGTGTTTCAGGCGTATAAGAATGGCGATACACATGCTCGGCGTGTGGTCCATGATTATTTATACTACCTATCCCTCGTCATTCACAACCTATCCGTTTCGTTAGACCCTGAGCTTATCATCATTGGTGGCGGGGTCATTCATTCGAAGCAAATGTGGTGGCACTCTCTCAATCAACAGTTAGAAGATATGTCAGTGACGACTCAGGTCGTACCGGCGAAGCTAGGCAATCAAGCAGGCATGATGGGTGCAGCAAAATTAATGCTGAACCATTTGGATAAGGGAGGGAACCTCACGTGAAACGCAATCCGCTTACACCTTATTTGTTCTTGGTACCGGGGTGTATGATCTTAGGCGCATTTATTTTTTACCCCATGTTACAGGCTATTTGGCTCAGTTTCACTGATTACAACATGGTGACCGAAGAGCAATTCGTTGGACTCGAGAATTATGGGACATTATTTCAAGATGATTTGTTTTGGAAGGTGCTTGTTCAGACCCTCATTTATCTTGTTGGTGTTGTGCCTGCACTCGTGATTCTGCCTATCTTTTTGGCCATTCTCGTCAACCAGAAATTAAAAGGGATCGGTTTCTTCCGCTCCGTATTTTACATCCCTGTTGTCACCTCATGGGTTGTGGCCGGTATAGCGTGGGAATGGGTGTATGCCAATAATGGGATACTCAATTACCTATTAGACATCTTCGGTATCATTAATGCACCCATACACTGGTTAACCTCTACCAACACAGCACTTTTCGCTGTTATGGCTGTCACAGTTTGGAAGGGACTCGGGTATTACATGGTTATATACTTAGCAGGGCTACAGTCCATTCCTTCGGAGCTTTATGAGGCTGCCGATATAGATGGTGCTAATCTGTGGCAAAAAATTTCGAAAGTGACGATCCCTTTACTCATGCCTTCAATTATGATTGTTAGCGTCATGTCATCAATAGCAGCGATGAAGGTGTTTGAAGAAATATACATTATGACGGGCGGCGGACCGTTAAATAGCTCCAAGACGTTAGTCCTTTATATTTACGAGGAAGCGTTCCAAAAGCTTAACATGGGCTATGCCAGTGCTGCCGGTGTCGTACTGTTTATCATAACCCTGATATTTGCGGTCATTAACATCAGGATCATGGGCAAAAAAGAATCTTCCATCCAGGGGTGATCAGGTATGGGTACACCTTCTTTAGAAACCAAACGTGTCACAAACGTGCCACAACAAACAATGACACATAGAGTCAAAAAGTTAATAAAAACAGTGCTCAATTACATGCTGTTATTCATTGTGACTGTCATCATGGTTGGCCCTTTTCTATGGCTACTTTCAACAGCACTGAAATCCGGGCATGAAAACATTTTTCAATATCCGCCTTCGTTTATACCTGAAAGTCCAACACTGGCTAACTTCCCAGCCGCACTAGAGGCGTTTCCGTTTTGGAAATACTTATTCAATAGTATTGTAGTGGCCGTATTTACCGTGGGATTGAACTTACTTTTTTGTTCACTCGCGGCGTATCCTTTAGCCCGAATGTCCTTTAGAGGGAAGAATCTGATTTTCTTGCTCATATTGAGTACGATGATGATTCCGTTTCAGTTGTTGATGATTCCGATCTATATCTTTGCCTTAGATCTTGGGTTAAAGAACACGTATGCCGGTCTCATTCTCCCTCATGCGACGACAGCTTTTGGGATTTTCTTGATGCGGCAAGCGTTTATCACGCTACCGTATGAGTTAGATGAGTCAGCTAGAATGGATGGCGCTAGTAGCTTTCAGATTTGGTGGCGTATCCTTATGCCACTGGTGAAGCCATCCCTTGTGACACTAGCCATCTTCACCTTCGTGATGTCATGGGGGGACTTTCTCTGGCCGTTAATTATTCTTGATGACTCGGATATGTATACACTTCCTCTGGGGCTGAATGCACTAACCGGATTATTCTCTTCTAACTGGCGTCTGATTGCCGCAGGATCTGTGATCTCAATGATCCCGATTATCATCGTCTTTGCCATCCTTCAACGTTACTTTATTGAAGGGGCAACCAAAGGAGCAGTCAAAGGCTAAACCCTGATCGTAAGCGGCCCGTAACAAGCTAATACTAATTATGAAAGTGTGATCATATGACTCGTTTTATTGCCTACATCCCTGTAGATGGCCGTCCCGTCACGAGAGATTTACCGCAACAATTAGCCTTCATCGGTGGATGGGAGGTCTGTGTGCCTAAGAGAGAGGACCTCGGCTTTCTGAAAAAACCCGGTGACGTGAATGACCTACAGTTATGGTTGAAACATAAGGCTCCCGACGTCGAAGGGTTCGTATTATCTATTGATATGTTGGGGTATGGCGGTTTAGTGCCATCTAGGGTCACAACTGAAGATACGGATGTCATCCACTCTAGACTTGCCATATTGAGAGAATTGAAGCGTCAATACCCAACCAAACCCATCATGGCGTTTAGTTCAACAATGCGTATTTCCAATTCCAACGTCAATGAAGAGGAAAAAACATATTGGGCGCAATATGGACCAGACATTTGGGCTTACTCGTATCATTCTCATCGTTATGAGAAAACACAGGATGAACAGTCATTGACGATCGTTGAAGAATTATCACGTCGCATCCCAAATGAGATTTTAGAGGATTATAAACGGACACGCGAACGGCATTTTGCTATCAATCTTACTTTATTGGATCTGGTTGAAGAAGGCGTCATCGATCATCTTGTATATCCTCAGGACGATACGGCCGAATTCGGGTGGAATATCCGTGAACAGGAGCGCTTAGCAGACAGAGTAAACCAACGTAAGCTCTTTAACCAAGTGCAAATCTATCCGGGGGCGGACGAGGTCGGGAGTGTACTGGTGGCCCGTATTTTATATGAGCGAGAAGGGGTGGACAAGCCTACTTATTCTCCGTTTTACAGTGGTGAAAAGGGAGCCCTTTCAACGGCCATGTATGAGGATCGGCCCATTGAGACGTCGGTGAAGGGGCAAATAGCGGCATTCGGTAGTCACACTGTGGACCCTAGCACTGCGGATATCCTGTTAGCGGTCAACGTACCGGGGAAAAAACAAGGAGATTTGGCACTGCAGTTACACCTAACGGACGTGGATACGAACGAACGTCACATTGGAGAATGGCTCAGCCGTATACGATACTATTTATCACGCGGCCGTCGAGTCGCATTAGCAGACCTTGCTTACGCTAACGGGGCCGATCCGGTGCTCATGCCAAGGGTGTTAGCAGATTCTGTTTTCCACCGTCTAGAAGCCTTTGCCGCTTGGAATACAGCCGGTAATACTTTAGGAACAGTGGTTGCCATGAGTGCGATGAACGTCCTACGGCAGATGAAATCACAACAACAAAGCTTGTTAGAATCGCATAGGATGTCAGAGTACCAAGGCGTGTCTCAGCAACAAGGTGTGTCAGAATCACAAAGGATGTTAGAGCAACAGGAGAGACCAGAACAGCAAGAGACGACAGGACGGAAAGAGATGCAGGAGCGCCAAACGATGTCGGACGGGAACATACACGTTGGGACGTTAGAAGAGTATCAACGGAGACACCGTCAACAGTTGCTCTTACGATTATTGGACGATTATTTATATCAGTCTGTCGTTCGCCAAGTGGTGAGGGAAACGATAGACGAAACTACTATAGATAAAGCGCAACTGAGAGACCATGTGAGTCAAACATTTATAGTCCATTTTGACCAACTCAAACAACAAGAGGGGGTCAAGCAACTGTTAAGCTCAGATGAAGTTAAGGGTTTGAAAATACATTTACCTTGGCAGCGCACGTTTGAAATAGGATTACAATTCCACTTATCACATACAACGACAACGACACTTAAAGGAGGTGATTCACCAGGGAAGTAAGACAGGATAACCATGCAGTTGCACAAGAGGGTATGGTCTAAAAAATAGTGGGAGGGTATGTCGAATGAAAAGAACAGTCGCCGTATTATTGTCTATTGTATTATTGCTAGGCCTTGTGGTACCTGTTACAGCAAAAGGTGGAAACGACCAATCTAGGAAGCAAGTGCTTCAGAACCTCGTGGAGGAAGAGGATAAAAAAGCGCGTATCTTATGGTATGACTTGTCAGCCAATATCCCGAACCTTAACACGCCTGAGAAGGTTAAGGATATCGTGACCAAAACAAAGAATGCCAACTTTGATACGATTATTCTAGATGTTAAAAACTATACAGGATTTGTAGGCTATAACAGTGATATCGCCCCACACATTCATACATCAACGATACCGGGGTACAATGAGTTTCCTGAAGGTTACGACTTATTAGAAGAAGTGATTGAGGAAGCGCATAGTCAAGGATTAAAAGTCCACGCCAATGTCAACGTATTTTCAGAAGGGAATAATATATACGCTGATGGACCTGCTTTTAACAATCCAGAATGGCAAACGGTACTGTATCAAGCGTATCGACTTGCTCAAGCAGAGAATGGCAGTACCTTTAAAATCACGGGTGTCAATGCTAGCCGCCAAGATAACACACTCGTCATGTATACCCCAAGTGAATACAGTGAATCTCCTGCAAATCATTGGGGAGCCGAAGTCCAAGTTGTGGATGGTGAAGTGACACAAGTCGTCGACCGTGTGGGCGGCGCACCTGCACTCGAAGTGCCTGAAAACGGTTACGTTCTATCAGGACACGGAGAAGCAAGAGCATGGATTTTAGAAAACCTAGAAGAAGGTGCTCGAGTTGGGGTTTCAGAAAGTGATTATGACCTCATTCCAGCGTCTGAATATCCTTCTTACTCAACCTTTGTGAATCCCATCCGTGAGGACGTTCAAGCATATGAACTAAGTATTATGGAAGAAATCCTTACGAACTACGATGTTGACGGTCTTGTATTGGACCGTGCACGATACTCTAATGAGTACGCGGACTTCAGCGACTTAAGTCGCCAGCAATTCGAAGCTTATATTGGACAAGAAGTAGAGAATTGGCCAGAGGATATTTATACGGTCGATTTTTCTGATGAGGCCCAGGAAGTGGTACCAGGCCCTCATTATAAAAAATGGATAGAGTGGCGTGCGGGTAACATTCAACAATTTTTCCAAAGAGCTGAACAGCTTGTACATGGGGTAGATGAATCTCTATTCTTCAGCACTTATGTTGGCTCTTGGTATCCCCTTTACTATAGTGAGGGAGTGAATTGGGCTAGCCGAACGTACAAACCGGAGTATGACTGGGCAAGCGCAGATTATCATAAAACCGGATATGCAGAAACACTAGACTTTCTGATGACCGGAAACTACTTTGCTGAAGTGACCAGAGAAGAAGCAGTGGAAGCAGGTAATCCAGACTGGTATAGTGTAGAAGGTTCTGCTGATATTGCCATGGATGTAGTCAATGAGGCGACATTCGTCTACGGAAGCTTGTACCTCGCACAGTACGAAGGTGATCCAGAACAATTCAGAAGAGGATTACGTTCTGTATTAGACAAGACACATGGGATTATGCTTTTTGACCTCGTGTATCTGGAAATGTACGAGTGGTGGCATATTGTAGAAGAAGAATTTGCAGAAGATTCCGAGGCACCGCATGAGATTCCAGGGCTTCTTAATATGGTGCGAGAAAATAGATAATAGAAGCATCTAGATAACGTGAGCCACATAAAGCCTGTGAGGCTACAACGATTTAAATATTGCCTAGGATCTCAACCTATCCATTTGGGTTTATTTCAAAAACGTGATGGGTAGAAGGATAGTGTTGGTGATGAGGGAGTTGAAAAGCCGGGTCTAATTGCTCGGCTTTTCCTTTTTACAAAATGGATAAAAAGGGGAATGCACACATGGCAAAGGTATTTGAAGCGGACATCATTATTATTGGTGGAGGTATCGGCGGCTGTTCTGCTGCTTTAGCCGCTGCTAAATCGGGAAAAAAAGTGATTGTTACGGAGGAAACCAAGTGGATAGGCGGTCAATTAACGAGTCAAGCGGTTCCACCTGATGAGCATCGTTGGATTGAACAGTTCGGTTGTACCCAAACATACCGCCAATTTAGAGATCGTGTGCGCGCTTATTACAAACGTGAATATCCTCTAACATCAGATGCCCGACGTGAGCAGCGTTTAAATCCAGGCAACGCATGGGTGAGTCGTATAGCTCATGAGCCCAGAGTGGCACTCAACGTAATTGAAACAATGCTAGCCCCGTACATGAGCAATGGTACAATCACCATCCTCAAACAACATAAGATGATTGACGCTGAGGTGGAGAAGGATCATATCCTTTCTGTCACGGTCAGAGATATGGTCCAAAAGCAAAGGAAAATACTCGTAGGAAGCTACTTCTTAGATGCGACCGAGATCGGAGACGTTTTACCACACGCTGGGGTGGAATATGTGACCGGAGCTGAGTCTCAGGAACAAACGGGGGAGCCCAATGCGCATAGCGGTGAAGCGAAGCCCTTGGATATGCAATCTATTACACACTGCATGGCAGTAGACTATGTAGAGGGCGGAGATTTTACAATAGAAAAGCCTGAACAGTATGACTTCTGGAAGGATTATCAGGCGTCATTCCTAGATCATAAGCAGTTAAGCTGGTATGGTCCTGATGCATCGACGGGTGAATCGCGACCTTTCAGCATGTTTCCTGGGGACAGTTCGGCTCCTTCTTTGTGGGATTATCGACGTCTGATAGATCCTACTAATTTTGAGGCCGATTTCTTTGAAGGCGGGATATCGATTCTAAACTGGCCACAGAATGACTACTGGTTAGGCCCTGTTTATGAAGTGGACGAAGAAGAAAGAGAGCGCCATCTATATGGGGCAAAACAACTGACCTTGTCGTTATTGTATTGGTTGCAAACCGAGGCACCAAGGGAAAAAGGAGGGTACGGATATCCCGGGCTACGTCCTAGAGGAGACATCGTGGGGACTGATGATGGATTGGCCCTTCACCCGTATATACGAGAATCGCGACGGATAAAGGCTGAACATACCGTCCTAGAACAGCACATTAATGCTGATGTACGTGGGGATAAAGGCATCAAGCATGTACCTGATTCTGTTGGTGTCGGAAGCTATTGGATCGACCTTCATCCAACTGTAGAAACCAACCGACTTTTCTTTGCCCCAAGTTATCCCTTCGAAATTCCGTTGGGCAGTATGATTCCTATCAGAGTAGAGAATCTTATTCCTGCAGCTAAGAATATTGGGGTCACTCACCTAACCAATGGTTGCTTTCGACTACACCCCGTGGAATGGAACATAGGAGAAGCGGCCGGTTATCTCGCAGCTTATGCATTAGAGCATGGACGGACACCGAGAGAAATCTACCACGATGAAGAGACACTCTCCACTTTCCAGTCTTTTATTGTCAGTGAAGGGATAGAAATCAAATGGCCTGAGATCGGCATATTAGAATAACATATAAAAAAAAGCAGTCCCGTTTTGGAATAGGACTGCTTTTTTGAGTGGGCTTATTTTAGAGTGTATACAGCCAGCCTGATTTACATCAGTGGAGCGCTTGGTCCTTGTTGGTTTGCTGTTGGTGCCATTCCGTAAGAATGCAGGTACGTTTGCTGCGTGGTATCCTTTAAAGTAGGAATTTGATAATATCCTTTTTGGTTAGCGTATTGGAAAGCCTCATAAGCCATATCAGCTGAAGCGTTAGCCCCTTGCTGCATCATTTGACGTAGCGCAGGGTTGGCCATTTCCAATGTGGCCTTCATTTTCATGGTGGCACTATTCTTGTGGCAACTAATAAGGCAAATGGTTGTATCCATGTCATCAATCGCGTCCGGAGATGGGGCAGGGTTTTGCATTTGAGGGTTGTTTAACCCGTACTGAGGCTGCATATTCTGTTGCGTGTGGTTCGTCATCGTCTGAGGACGGTTTGGAACGGCTTGACCCATATCCTGTTGATTCGCCATCGATACGAGGTTGTTGTACTCCATTGTACACGCGTTAGCATGTCTGTCTATCATGGATAGTAGTTGCTGATCCCTGACGTGTGGGCGATACAACTTTAATGTGTTTAATCCTTGAATGGCATCATTTAGAACTTCATGAAGTTCCATCACTTCATGTGCACTGAAATTCATTGACATAACGTTTTCCTCCTAGACGTTCTAGTTTTATTCTGACACAACAGGTATTATTTGTAATGTATGAATGGTTATACATTTTTTTCTAGATAAATAAAAAACGTCGTCAACTCATTTCATATGCTACGCTTTATCACTTAACTCAGTAAATACGACCTGCTCATCACCAATTGAAAGGACAAATTGCTTTGTCAGCTCATAAGAGTATAAGAAATCTTCATAATCCATTACTTCCACAGGGGAGTGAGCGTAACGGGATGGAATAGAAATGACCCCCGTTGGAAGTCCACCTAAGCTTGTGGCCAAGGCACCTCCGTCAGTGCCGATACCAGGAAACACTTCCAGCTGATATGGGATATGATGTGTCTCTGCTACCTTGATGAGACGTTTGCGTACCCATGGGTGTGTGACTAAGCTGAAATCCATGACTTTAATACCCGGTCCTTGTCCCAACAAGAGAGTCTGATCCATCATATTTTCGAGTGTGTCACTAACTGGCGTGGTATCTATGGCCAGAGTTATATCTGGCTGTGTATCGAAGGAGACCACCTTGGCACCGCGTAATCCCACTTCTTCCTGCACGGAGAAAACCAAATGTAGGTCGCCTTTGAGGTCTACTGTGTGTAACTCTTGTAATAGATGAATGAGGAGCGCACAGCTAGCCCGATCATCAAAGGCTTTACCGACCAGTCTTTGTTTGCCATTCGCTTGTCCAATGTAGTCTAATTCAGTTGCCCAAGCCACGGGCGTACCCACTTCAATCCCCATCTCACGTGCTTCTGCTGCCGAGCTTGCCCCCACATCGATATACAGTTGGGAATGCTTTCTTACCGCATGAGGATCGTCGAATTTGGCAAAGTGAGCGGATATCGTACCAATGACCCCCTGTACGATCCCTTGTTCAGTTTGTAAACGCACTTTTTGGGCTAAAAGGATACGATCATCGTGACCGCCATCTTTTTCAAATCGTAATAAACCGTTGGGTTCGATCTTTTTGACGATGAATCCAACCTCATCCATATGCGCAGATATGAGAAGGCTCGGTCCTTCGCCTCGGCCCTTTTTGGTGGCAATAACGTTTCCGATGCCATCCACTCGCACTTCATCTGCGTAAGGCTTAACTTTTTGATATATGTATTTGACTACCTTTTCCTCGAAACCAGGGGGACCAATCAACTGCGTTAGCTCTTGTAGTAATGTTTTCATAAGTGCTACAATCCTTTCTATTCTCGAAATATTTAAACATACCATATCATAATATGCTCGGAACGTCGAGAAGTGGTGTGTAGTCATTCTACTGTCATTAAACTTGAAGAATAGGGTCATCCTATCAGTAAACGAGTGTTGAGGAGGGCAGTAGGAATGGCTGCAGAACAGGAAAAGCATTATCAATTAAAAACATACTGTTATAACGAGTATGATCCATTGAAACGTGTCGTCTTGTGCCAACCGCAATATATGACTATCCGTGACGTCATCAATGAAACCCAGTCGAAATACAAAGATGAAGGCATTGATATTGATCGTGCCGTGGAGCAGCATACCAAGCTTGTTAAGACACTTCGTGAACACGATGTGGATGTCATTTTACTTCCCTATCATAAGAAATATCCAGAGCAGGTGTTCACACGTGATATCGGCTTCACGCTAGGACAAACGATTTTTGTTGCTGACATGGCCCATGAAGTCCGTGAAGGTGAGGAGGATGTACTAAAGCTGTGGTTAGAAGATGAGAATATTCCCTATTACAACCTTATTGGAGACGAGATTGAAGGCGGGGACGTCATCATTGATGGAGAGAATGTCTACGTGGGATTGAGTAATCGAACGAACAAACAAGCGGTGGAGCACTTGCAAGGCTTATTATCAAACTTTAATGTTATAAAGGTCCCGTTTAAGGAAAAATATTTACACTTAGATTGTGTGTTTAATGTAGTGTCACCAGACGTCGCCTTGATTTACGAACCGGCCCTTACACAAGAGAATATCGATACGTTTTCATCGCGTTATGACCTGATCAAAGTGAACGAAGAAGAGCAGTTTAAACTAGGCACAAACGTATTATGTATAGGGAATAACAAAGTGTTAAGCTTACCTGTTAACAAACATGTCAATGACGAGCTACGTAAGCGAGGATTTGATGTCATCGAAGTGGATATCACAGAAATCATAAAGTCAGGGGGCTCCTTCCGGTGTTGCACCTTACCGTTGCTGCGAGGTTGAAATGCTGTGGCTCATGACGATAGTACAATTTCAATGATATGTAGGAATAGGAGCAGGGTTTGTTATAGTCTAAGAGGAGGTTTTTTCTTTTCTACAAGAAGAAGGTACGTTAAAGTCTTAGAGCTTGGGTAAATCCCCAAGCTCTTTTTACACATTCTATACATCAACGTTTGACTTAATCTAATCTCAGGTTATTAAACTCATCTTAGGTTAAACACTCATCTTAAGGTATTAAACCTAATATATAAAAATACTATTCATCACCTACAGCGTGGAGGTCTGTTCAGTATCTTGTTGTTTGCTTCTATCCTGGGCTTTCCGACTCCAGTAGGTCGCAAGCACAGGGCCTGATAAGTTGTGCCACACGCTAAAAATAGCGCTCGGAATTGCGGCAATCGGGTTGAAATGAAGCGTGGCTAAGGTAGCGCCTAAGGCAGAATTCTGCATCCCCACTTCAATGGATACTGCTTTTCGTTTCGATTCACTGACCTTGAGTAACTTCGCAAGATAATAGCCGAGTGCTAAACCGAATAGGTTGTGTAAGATGACAATGGCAAAAACGGTGACTCCTGTCGATACGAGGTTCTCTTTGCTGGTTGCAACCACGCCTGCAACGATGGCAACGATGGCTGTCACAGACACCAGCGGTAACACTTTAATACTACTGTCTACGATATGTCCAAATATCAAACGTGCCATAATGCCTAAGCCAATAGGGATGATGATCACTTTGAAAATGGTTAAGAATAAGTCACTCGCCGATACGGGGAGCCACTGACTGGCTAGTAGCCAAATGAGCGTCGGTGTAAGGATCGGTGCTATCACCGTCGATACAGAAGTAATAGAAACTGAAAGTGCCGTATCGCCTTTAGACAAATACGTCATAACATTAGAAGCAGTTCCGCCGGGGCAGCAACCGACAAGAATTACCCCAACGGCAAGCTCAGGGGGCAAGCTGAACCCGTAAGCTAAAGCAAAAGCCACGAGTGGCATAATCGTAAACTGTGCCCCAACACCAATAGCCACATCCAAGGGTCGACGAAAGACCTCACTAAAGTCTTTGGGGGTTAACGTTAAACCCATCCCGAACATCACGATTCCCAGTAAAGGTACGATGATGGACGTGATACCAGTAAACCACTCAGGTTGAAAAAACGCCAGTATAGAGAAAATAATGACCCATACGCCAAATGTATTGCCAAAGAATTGGCTTATTTTTCCGAGTGTTTGCATCTTCATAACTCCTTTCTCTCTTACAATCTTGTTGATGCGATAGTTTTGATAGAAAATATAACTATCATTATATTCTAAAAATTAAATAAACAAAAGGACAAATTTTTGTTGACGGGCAAACAAATCTTTACACGGCAATCTGCTGGCGTATATCATGGAGTTAAAAAGAGGAAGGTTGTCTCCATTCATGGTCAAAAGTGTTGTTGTCACTGGCTATAAAGCACATGAACTCGGTGTCTTTAACGAGAAGCACCCGGGTATTCCATACATTAAAAAAGCGATAGAACAGCCATTACGTACGCTGATTGAAGAAGGGTTAGAGTGGGTCATCATTTCAGGGCAGTTAGGTGTAGAGTTATGGGCAGCAGATGTGGTGTTTTCCCTTCAGGAGGAGTATCCACACCTTCAGTTAGCTGTTCTCACTCCCTTTCTAGATCAAGAAAAGAACTGGCAGGAGGAGAAGCAAGAACGTTATCAATCCATACTCGCACAGGCGGATTATGTGAATGCCATTTCCAAAAGACCGTATGAAGGGCCATGGCAATTTAGAGCAAAGAACACATTTTTACTCGATCATAGTGATGCCTTAATACTCGTATATGATGATGAAAATGAAGGCACACCGAAGTATTTGTATGAAGCCGCTTGTCAGAGAGTGGAATCTGAAGATTATACGCTTATCAGGGTTACGTCTTTCGATTTGCAGATGATTGTTGATGAAGAAACCTATGAGATGTAGCAGATGTTCTGACTCACCCGACTCATAGAACGTCGCGAAAAGGTAAAGACAAACAAGTTTAATGTTGTAATCATTTAACGGTGGATATTTTCATGAAACTTTTTATGTGTGACGCCGTATGACATGTAGTGAATATAATTGAAGACAAAGATATCGATTTAACGACTAACGATCTTAAACATTATGATGAACGGAGTGGTCATATGAGTGAGATAGCCAGCAATGGTAAGGGATGTATCAAATGCGGACACACAGAAGCGGAAACGAAGGAGATTGCGACGACAGGGACAGGACTTTCTAAAATGTTTGATATCCAACATAATAGATTTATGGTTGTTTACTGCACCCATTGTGGGTATTCAGAGTTTTATAATAAAGATGCAAATAGAACCTCAGATGTCATCGATTTCTTCTTTGGAGGTTAGGAAAATATTCAATCAACAAAACCGAGCTTGGTACGCTGTTGGCAACCAAGCTCGGTTTTGTATGTAAGCGGATATCGCATAATGTATACTTCAAGATTCACTGCTCTCCTCGGGCGTGAGCATTTGTGGCTTTTACAGCTTCCTTCAATAGCGCCTCAAACCGATGCTGATGAAGGATATCTAGTCCAGCGGCGGTTGAACCACCTGGTGTTGTAACTTGTTCTCTTAGATCACCTGGGTCATATCCGGCTTCTAGCATAGCTGCGGAGCCACTGATCATGTTGGTAACAAGGGTGCGGGCTTGTTCAGGAGAGACACCATAAGATTGAGCCGCTTTTTCAAGTGCTTCGCAGAATAGATACAAGAACGCAGGCGCACTACCCGTGATGGCCGTCATATCATGAACTTGCTGCTCAGAAAGGAGGACGGCCTGTCCGATCGCCTCGAGAATCATGTGCAACGTTTGCTTATCTTTTTCCGTTACGTATCGACCAAGCGTGTAAGTCGACAGTGATCGCTGAACTTGAGCCGCCGTATTAGGCATTATCCATGCCACGGGCGTTCCTTGAGGTAACCGCTCCTCCATATAAGTTGGATCGATCCCAGCCGCGACTGTCATAATGAACGGCTGGGATACAGAGTGGCTCAATTCAGCCAATAAGGTGTCGTGTGCATGGGGTGGGGCAGCTAATAATACGGCGTCTACCTGGTGCACGTACGAAGGCCACTCAGGCGTGACTGTCACGTGATACGTCTGCTGTAACGCTTGGAGTCGGTCCATGCTTTTTTGATTACTCACAATGATATCTTTCGCTTTAATACGTCCTTGTTGTACGAGACCAGAGATGATCGCCTCAGACATTCGCCCGGCCCCGATAATTAATAGTTTCATGGCTACACTTCCTTTTGACCTCTATTTCTTATCTTAACTAATTTTGTATACCACTCGTCACTTATAGTCACTTGGACTCACTTAGTTTAACCGGCTAGGTTATACGCTTCTATACGCTTCCTTGGCTTTTTTCAGTTCTTGCACGGAGATGTGACCTTGTAACGCTTGGATTTTGGCTGACATGAGTGTCTGAATCTCTGTTGATAACCTCTCTTTCATTTCTACGCTTAACTCATCCCACTTGTCTTGATAATACGCTTGAAAAGAGGCTAGCGCTTCTTCTAAAAATTCATGGACAACACCTTGTAATCGTTCTTCTAAGTAGGCTTGTAACGTTGCTTTACCATTGCCCTCAAAGAATTGCTTTGCTGATTTAAATTGCTTATAACAAGTCTGTCGTTCCTTATCTGTCAGTTGTGCAATTTGATCTGGCATAGCGGGTTGCTCAAATGACTTACTCATGTTCAGGTCACTCATGTGCCATTGATGCTGTTGAAGATGGTGCTGCCACTCCTGGGTAATGTTCTTTAGACCATCCTTAAGATATCTTTCCATCCTTACGGTGAGGGCTTTTAGCTCCTCCTTTAATTGATAAGAGATGTCAAAACGGAGTTCTTCTAGACACCCATCAATCACTTTTTTCATATTTTGATTTCCCTGAAAGACAGAAGGATGGAACGCTTCATTCACATGATCAGAAAAATGATGAAACAAGCGCTGTTTGACATAGTAAATATGCTCTTGCAGTTCTCGATTAACATCCTCATGGAATGAAACGTAAGCCCTTGCTTTAACTTTTTCCTGTAAGGCTTGACCTGCTTCCTGCACGGACTTTATTTTCGCTTGTTTTTTGTCTTGAGAGGATTGTAAGTCCTCAAGCATCTCGTCTATCAGCTGGGCCCCTTTTTGTAAGTCTAGCTCTGCGCTCTTGGTCAGAACATCGACCACATCAGTAGAAAGAAACTGAGTAAAAGAGGACATGAAGGAATGGAAGCCTTCATTCGGTTGCCCATAGAGCACGTCTAAACTTGAAACAGGATAAGTCCGTGGATGTCGAATACCGGACTTCAACAGTTCCTGTTTGACATGATCAACGACGAGAGATAACTCTTCTTCAGACTGCGCCAGGTCTGCGGCGTTAATCAGGAAGAACATCTTGTCTAAAGCGAATTGGTCCTTGACACGGCCGAGCTGATCTAAAAATTGACGATCCGCTTTACTAAAGGCATGGTTATAGTACGTCACGTAAAGAATCACGTCCGCATGCTTCACATAGTCGAAGGCCACATTCGTATGACGAGCGAAAATAGAGTCTGCGCCAGGGGTGTCGATGAAGGTCATCCCTTTCTTAAGTAACGGATGATCGACATACAACCGAATGGTGGACACAAAGCATGCTTTCGTTTCCTCAGCCACAATCTGGCTAAAGGTGTCTTGGTCCGTTTTTTGTTCTGAGCCAAGCTGGTCTTGTGCCACAGACCAACCTTTATGACAAGCGTTGAGGAACGTATAGTAAGGTTTTAGGCTGGCACGTAATTGACTCGGATCGACTTCAGTAATCTGCTCTAATTTATTAACCATATCACCTTGAACAGAGAGCTGCAGGCGTTCTAGCGCTGTGTCAACTTGGGCACGAATCTCTTGCTCAGACTTCATTTGAATAACCGCTGTCCCCGTTGGATAATGCGCATCAGCGGGCAAAAGCTGGTTAATTGCAGCCGTTGTGGGGTGAGGGGAGACAGGTAAATACGCTTCACCTAACAAAGCGTTAATCAATGAGGATTTGCCCGCACTGAACGCACCAAATAAGCAGACAGTGAATTGATTGTCCTCTAGTCTTTGGGCTCTTGAGCGAAGGTCTTGCACCCACGCGTCCATATGAGGTAATTGAGATAAGATGTCACTGCCTTGAGATAAACGCTGAGCCATGTGTTGGACGACCTCAGTGTCCACATGCCATTTTTGATCCCAAGTCGTGTTGCTGTCTTCCGGTGTTGGGCTGTTCGCGTTACTCGTTTCTGGTATTGACATGTTGAATGAAAGAGACTCGTCGTTCACTTGTTGTATAGGCTGATCGTGACTCACAGGTTGTTCAGATTTCATCTCAGCGAATAACGGTGCGATTTGAGCGACTTGCCCGTTTTGTGAAGAATCGCTTTGATCCACAGCTCCAGAATGAGGACCCTTCTGGGCGTCCTGCAGTGTAAGAGTGTCTTCATTAGACGCTGTCGTCAATGCTGTCAAATCTTCCTCAACACGTGCGATATCATTCTGAATACGATGTTCAACGCTTTGTTGCGCCTCTTCATATGCATTTTCGATGTCCTCGATACGTTTAAGCGCTTCAATGAGTGCTTGTCGAGCGTCAAACGATTCCCGGTGATACTTTTCCAATAATGCTTGACCTTCCTCAATAAAGGTGCGTGTGCCTCGTCTGTATAACTGTTTGATTTGGCCCTTGATGTCTTTGGCTAAGATGTACGTGTAATCATCGCCAACTGTGTCATGCTTGACGCTTTGAACCAGTTGTTCCTTAGGATACGTGAGATGCCAGGAGGCCAATGTTTCGGCAAAACCTTCATCATAAAGATCATAAGCGTGCGCCTTTTGTTTTAATGTTTCCTTCACATGCCATTCGACCTGGGTCTGTATATTTTCAGTCAAATTGTCATAAAGTTGTGTGAGGCGACGTTCTTGCTCTTCTGCTGTCTTTTTCTTGGAGAATAGTAGACCAACCTTAAAATCCTTCTGCTGACTCTCAACGAAGGCCTCTAAATACTGCATCGTTTGGTAGGGTGTGAGTATGGCATTGTCCAGTATAGACGTGATGTCTGCTTCACACTCTGGCGTCCAGCGCGCAATTTTAGCTTCAGAATGCTTGTATTCTGCTAAGGCATTTTTATTATCAGACCATTCCCATTTCTCTTTCAGTGCTTCACATTCATTTAACATGGCATGGTACCGTTTTTGGGTCTCATTTTTCAGAAACGTGCCGTGTTCTTTCCATAACGTACGGATATCCTTATGTATCTGATCCGTGATAAGTCCGTATTTTAACTTTTTAACACGATGTAAGCCCTTTTTAAGGGCAGGGAGTTGGTTATATGGGTGTTCGGGTTTTTTTAACGATGTGAGAAGGAGCGCCTCAACTTCAACTCCCCAAGAGCGTAATCCTTCGTTCATGCGCTCTTGGAACTTGTTCATCGACAGCTCGCTGTCGCGGTGCTTATCGATTTGGTTAACCACAAGAATGATACGCTTGCCTTTCTCCTTCAAACGTTTTAGAAATTCAAAATTCCCTTCAGACTGAACGTGGTTATAATCTGTGACGAATACGATTAAATCAGCAAGGTGAAGTGCTTCCTCTGTTGCCGCTTGGTGTTGGTGATCTGTGGAGTCAATTCCTGGTGTGTCCAATAGTTGTACACCCTCTTCTAAGAGGGGCTGATCCGTTTGGATATCGACCTTTTTAACCTGTGTACCGTCTTTATAGTAGTGTTTCCATTGATCAATATCTTCTAGTTTTACGGTCTTCGTTTGCCCATCCGTTAATGTGATCACCGCTTGTGGCGGACCTTGACGTAGGATGACCAGGTTAGCGCTCGTCGGGATCGGACTAGAGGGAAGTAAAGCTTCTCCTAGTAAAGCATTAATCATACTGGACTTACCAGCGGAAAAATGACCACAAAACCCAATATTTAATGTGTTTTCCTCAAGCTTTGAAATAAGATCATTGACTTTACTCGCTGTTTTTGCGTCCTGTTTTGCTTCAATCTGCTCTTTCATCTCTGTTAATAATGCGATGTGTTGATTCATCATAGTGTGTGTCTGCTCTGTCACAATCATCTATGCCTTCACTACCTTTTCCGTACAGTTGATTAGATTTTTGTATCATTTCTCTGATTATTATAACACTGAACGGGTGACTTAGCAGGGATAACGTAGCTGGAAGGATAAATGGCAGACCATCAGCGCCGTCATTGCCTAGGAAATAGTGGTCAGGGCCTATATTTCGCTATGGATTGACAGGGGAATGATGGTTGTGGGAATGTGTTTGTCGCTTGGAAGGCGATATATGTCTGTGGGGTGAAAGGGGTTACAATTCGAATCAAAAAAAGAGGGATCGATAGACGACAATATATGATGGTCTCAATCCCCCTTTAACATTTATTTGTTTTGTTCAAGGACGTTTGCTAGGATGTGAGCTTTGTACTTCTCAACTTTCTTTTGCTCAATGTAACGAATGCCTCTTTTTTTCAATTCTTCAACGTACCAACCTTTTGTTCCAACGTACATCGTTAACATCCTTTCTGTATAAAATTTCGGTTCATTATAGTAGGGATATGAAGGAACCGGGTGCCATTCTAACATCTATAAGAAGTCCAACGAAAGGGGGGAGTCCAAATTTTTTTATAAAAAATTTTGGTCGTTTTTGGTTGTGAGCCAGATAAAGGGGAACAGCGTGATTCACTGGGAATACCATGAAAACTTTGATCAAAGCACACGTCCAAGTGCTGGTCACAGATGAGCTTCCGTATGAGGTGACCTAACGACGCTTGCTGGGCCTCCCAATCTACTAGGTAACCTGCTTTGTGTCGATATAGTAACAAAGATAGCGGTAAGCAGGGTGAAAATGGTATAATGGCTCTCAGATGCTTATAAGTATTGGAGGAATGGTGACACACATGCTAACTGTTAACAACGTGAGTTTAAGATATGGTGATAGAAAGCTATTCGAGGATGTGAATATTAAGTTCACACCGGGAAATTGCTACGGTCTCATAGGAGCAAACGGCGCAGGAAAATCGACGTTTTTAAAAATAATATCTGGCGAGATCGAGTCACAAACGGGTGATGTGCATCTCGGACCGGACGAGCGTTTGGCTGTCCTGAAACAGGATCACTTTGAATATGAAGAGTATCCTGTCATACAGACGGTCATCATGGGCCATCAGCGTTTATATGAAGTCATGAAAGAGAAAGATGAAATCTACATGAAGGCTGATTTTTCGGAGGAAGACGGTATACGCGCTGGGGAATTAGAGGCTGAGTTTGCTGAAATGAACGGATGGGAAGCAGAATCAGACGCAGCGATTCTTCTAAAAGGGCTGGGGATTCCAGAGGAACTCCACACGAAAAAGATGGCTGATTTAAGTGGGGCAGAAAAGGTCAAGGTTCTATTAGCTCAAGCGCTATTTGGTCAACCTGACGTGTTACTACTAGATGAGCCGACGAACCACTTAGACGCACGTGCGATTCTATGGCTTGAGAATTTCCTTATTGATTTTGAGAACACAGTGATTGTCGTTTCCCACGACAGACACTTTCTTAATAAAGTGTGTACGCATATCGCTGATTTAGATTATGGTAAGATTCAACTTTATGTCGGAAACTATGATTTCTGGTATGAGTCAAGTCAATTGGCCCAAAAAATGGCACAAGAGCAAAACAAGAAAAAAGAAGAGAAGGTTAAAGAACTGCAGAATTTCATTGCACGATTCAGTGCCAACGCTTCTAAATCAAAACAAGCGACGTCGCGTAAAAAATTACTGGACAAGATTACGCTCGACGATATCAAGCCGTCATCTAGAAAATACCCGTATGTTAACTTCACTCAGAATCGTGAAGTCGGGAATGATCTATTGTTAGTTGAAGGATTGTCTAAGACGATCGATGGTGAAAAAGTATTAGATAATGTCAGTTTTCGAGTGAACAAAGGGGATAAAATCGCTTTTGTCGGACATGACGATATTGCCAAAACCACATTATTTAAAATCCTCATGGGTGAGATGGAAGCGGACAGTGGCACGTTTAAGTGGGGGGTGACAACGTCTCAATCGTACTTTCCACGAGATAATTCAGCGTTCTTTGAGAATAATGACCTCAATCTTGTTGATTGGTTACGCCAATACTCTCCAGAGGATCAAACGGATACGTTCATTCGAGGATTCCTGGGTAGAATGTTGTTTTCTGGTGAAGAGGTCATGAAAAAAGCGAGTGTCCTATCTGGTGGGGAAAAGGTTCGGTGTATGTTGTCTAAGATGATGCTCAGTGGTGCGAATGTTCTTTTATTCGATGATCCAACGAACCATCTTGACCTTGAATCGATCCAGTCACTCAATAATGGGTTGGTCAATTATAAGGGAACGATCCTGTTCACCTCACATGACCACCAATTTGTTCAAACGATCGCTAACCGTATCATTGAAATAACACCAAACGGTCTGATTGATAAAGAGATGAGCTTTGACGAATATCTTGAGGATGAAGTTTTACAAGAGAAGATAGAAGACATGTATAAGGGTACAGCTTAAAGTTTTGAGAAGAGTAAGGGGTGTCTAGGACACTCTTTACTCTTTTTTAAGGTGCCATTGGGGATTTAAGGAGGGGCGTGAATTCCTGTCCGTAACTATGAAAAAGGGAAAAGACTCATAAAGGCGATAATAAGGGATGTGTAGGGCTTATCTACCGCCTTTAGAGTGCCTTCTTTCCCTTATACCGAGTTATATCACTTTAGTTGTCCAATGTTCGCAATTCCATACGTCAGTGACAACGTCCTGATAAAACTCCGGTTCGTGGCAGATCAGTAGCATCCCGCCTTTATATGCCTTAAGGGCACGTTTTAACTCCTCTTTCGCGTCCACATCTAAATGGTTTGTCGGCTCATCCAAGAGTAGGATGTTCGTTTCTTTATTCATTAATTTACACAGTCGGACCTTGGCTTTTTCTCCACCACTTAAGACGACGACTTTACTCTCGATGTGCTTCGTCGTCAATCCGCACTTAGCAAGGGCTGCTCTGACCTCAAACTGAGTATATGACGGAAACGACTCCCAAACCTCCTCAATACACGTACGATTCGTGTCTGCAGGCTCTTGCTCAAAATATCCGATCTCTAGGTAATCGCCTTGCTCGACATGTCCAGAGAGGGGTGGGTTAAGCCCTAAAATGCTCTTGAGTAGAGTGGTTTTACCTATACCATTTGCACCAGTCAAGGCGATCTTTTCGCCACGCTCCATGCGAAGGTTAAGCGGCTTAGAAAGTGGCTCATCATAACCGATGACAAGATCCTGCGTTTCAAAGACGAGTTTACCTGTCGCCCGTGCGGGTTGAAAGTGGAACTGAGGTTTCGGCTTTTCCTTCGTCAGTTCAATTTTCTCCATCTTATCTAGCTTTTTTTGTCTCGACATGGCCATATTTCTCGTCGCCACGCGCGCTTTGTTTCGAGCAACAAAATCCTTCAATTCAGAGATTTCCTGCTGTTGCTTTTTATACGCTGCTTCTCGTTGTTGTTTCTTCATTTCATACACTTCTAGGAATTGATCGTAATCCCCCACATAGCGATTTAGCTCTTGATTCTCCATGTGATAGATAAGGTTAATGACACTATTTAAGAAAGGTATGTCATGTGAAATGAGGATGAAGGCGTTATCGTACTCCTGTAGGTAGCGTTTCAGCCATTCAATATGCTGCTCATCAAGATAGTTAGTCGGCTCATCGAGTAAGAGAATATCTGGCTTTTCTAAGAGGAGCTTGGCCAGTAAAATTTTCGTTCGTTGTCCGCCACTCAGATCCTGTACATCGCGGTCTAAACCAATCTCATGTATCCCCAAGCCACGACTGATTTCTTCAACCTTGGCCTCAATGATATAAAAATCGTTATTGGTCAGCATCTCCTGAATGGTGCCTGTCTCTTCCAACATGCTCTCCATTTCTTCTGGGGAAACCTCAGCCATTTGGTTAAAAATGTCGTTCATGCGTTTTTCTAGATCATAGAGGTATTGAAAGGCACTCTTTAGAACGTCGCGAATGGTCATCCCTTTTTCTAATACGGTATGCTGGTCGAGGTAACCGATGCGAACATTTTTGGACCAAGAGATGGTTCCCTCGTCTGGTTCAAGTTTTCCCGTAATAATATCCATAAACGTGGATTTGCCCTCGCCGTTTGCACCGACGAGCCCAATATGCTCTCCCTTAAGCAGACGGAAGGACACATCGTTGAAAATGGCGCGGTCACCAAACCCATGGCTTAAGTTCTTTACTGTTAAAATACTCATATATCTAACACCTTTTCATTTTTAAAATTGTAAAGGAATAGGGCGATGCCCATTCTAGTAAAAATGAGACCCACGAACGATTATAACTTATTGGGGGTCATAATCATAGGGGGCGGGATCATATAGGAGAAAAGCTGGTGAGCCATTTTTTAGTCATCACACTTTCTTTCTCGTAACGGTTTTTTAATCATTGGCCGTTAATGGAATGAGATGACAACTTTAGGGGAAAATATAGCCAACTAAAGCCAGCCAAAGCACCATATAGAAATGGACGTGATTTTCTCATCATGAAATAAAGAAGGAGTGTATGCCTGTGGTTTACAAATTACTTTTCACCTTGGTGTTCCTTTTTGTTCAAGTGTTGTCCCCCTTAGGAACAGCAGTAGCCAAAGGTGATGATTCTGAACTCAAAGCCGCTTTCGTCCGTGATCAGGATTTATGGCTGAAGATAGGGAAGCAGGAGACAATGTTAACGGAAGGTGATAACGTCCGCTATCCGCAATGGTCTACAGACGGACAATGGCTTGCTTTTGAGAAAGTCCTTGATAATCAAAAGAGTGAACTTTGGGTTTATGATTTAGACGCACAAGTAACATACAAGATAGCAGACACGACTTTTCCAATTTATCGTTGGTCTCAACATGAGAATGAATTGGCCTACCTAGACCAATCCGTTTTGAAAGTCGTGAGCATGGATGACGTTTTTGAAGGAAAGGAAGGTCACATCGTACTTAGAGGTGTAGGTCAATATGCATGGTTACCAAACGGGAGCGGTTTTCTTGTTTCAACTGAAGCAAACCCCACGGATGAGGGGTGGGGAGATATAGAACTTCTCACTGTCTCAAAACAGGAGCAGGAGGCTAATCAGACCACGCATCTGTATACCTTACCGAGTCAAACTGAAGACTACTTTGTTATTTCCACAAGTGGGTTCAAATGGTCGCCAGATTTGAAATGGATCGCCTTTATTGGTCGACCCACAGCTTCTCTCTCAGCTGACGGAAATACACTATTTGCTTTGTCCGCTGATGGCCAAGAACTCTTAAAGCTAGGCGATATGCTCAACAATGAAAACTGGTTTCAATGGGGCCCGACGAAGCATCAGTTAGCCTTTATCGAAGGAACAGGGCGTATGGCGACACAAAACAAAAATTTGACCCTACACCCCTTTTCCTGGTGGACGAATAAAGGAAAAGATCTCACACCGGCGGGGGATGTAGACTGGGACTTTGACTGGAAAGACGAGCGTACCATTACGGTGTCTAGAGCAGAGGAAAGCAGATGGGAAGAAGATGAATCTCAACGTCCGTTTCCTGTCTTAGTACAGGTGGACACCAAACGCAAGAAAGGACAGTCAATCACTTCACCGATGAGAGGGTTTGGTGATTTTTATCCGCAACATATTCAATCTCTAGACACGTTAACGTGGGTGAGAAGTGATCGATATTCGGCAGAAGTATGGCGTGGCCGCTCAGACGGATCACAAGCGAGAAAATGGATCAATGATATCGACTTAGGATCTAACTATTACGAACGCTGGGATTGGCGTACAGTACTCAGCGTATACCAACCGTCCGATACAGCATTCGACAAGAAGTGATGGGGTCCTAAACAGTTAGATAAATTTTATGCCACAAACTGTGACAGTATCAGCGCTTGGTCTGCTATACACTCATATTTAGATGCGAAACTTTAGCGTATCTAAATATGAGTGATGGGAGAGTGACTTATGAGAAAGACAGTGTTAAGTCTTGCAACGGCCACTGCCCTTGCAGTTTCATCCGTTATGGTACCTGCTGCTGTTTCTGTACATGCTGTAGGGAACGGACCGAATTACAATGGAAACGAGACGATCAAGAATGAACGCCTACATAGTTATGAGGACATGGTTCAGTTTTTGGAGTCAGTGGACAAGCAAGCAGAACATCTTACGGTGGAAACGTACGGTCAATCCGTTCAAGGTAGGGATCTATTTCTGGTCAAGTTTGGGAATAATCCAGATCGACCTACGATTGTCATCCTGACTCAACAGCATGGTAACGAAGCTTTAGTCACAGAGGCGGCCCTCCGCGTGATTCAACAGTTGTCTACCAATAGTCAAAAGGTAAGGGAGCTACAGGAGCAAGTCAATGTTATATTCATCCCTCGCCTTAACGTAGACGGTGCAGAAGGAGACGTCAATTTTGATATATCCCATTATGAAGGTGGGGGACAAGCGACACGGTATAATGCGAATGAAGCAGACTTAAATCGAGATCACAACTCGTTAGCACAACCGGAAACTAGAGCTTTACATGAAGAAGTCCTGCAACAATATGACATCGATTATTTGATTGATTTCCATCATCAAGGGACGCAAAGTGCCATCAACGATGAGTACGTGTCAGGCTCTATTCTCTACCCAACGAATCCCCAGGTAGACCCAGCGGTGGCTCACATGTCTAAGCAGTTGGGCGCAGTGGTTTATGATGCTGTTGAAGAGAAAGGGTATGGTACGCTAGGAAAGTATCGTGGTGGAACAGCCAACACCATTGCTCGTAACGGACTAGCACATGACTACGACATTTCGACGCTTCTATTTGAGATGAGGGGAATGTCCGACCATTCCTATGAACCGTACGTATTAGGACAAAAGAGTAACGGCTATATTATCCAACAAGGGGTTGTGGCGATGGAGGCAGCTATAGAAGCCATTGCTGACGATTCCATAACAGAAGCAGACACAAGTTTTTGGGAGACGTTACCGTATCAGGGCACTAAAGGAGAAGAATAGCATAAGTTAATAAGCTAAGCGGCCTAAAGCGACCAAAAAAGTACAAGTCATCCGTAAGTTAAGCTCTCGTGTCAAAATGATCTTGTTCTTCGACAGTTTACGTCTAGACAAAATAACACACTAAATAAAAAGCAGACAAAATGGCCAACATTTTGTCTGCTTTTTTAAGTGCCTATATGAAATCAGACTTGCGGAATAATGGGATGTGTTAGAGGGTTTATCTTCCGCCTTTTATGAAGGCCCTCTTTCCCCTCATGGTATCAATAAAAAGAAGGGCCTGAGTAAGAGTGGCCGTAAGCACGTCTCCCAATATCGCATTAAAACGAGTAAAATGTCTAGGTTACATTTACTCTCGATATAACGGGAATATCGTCGTAAACGTAGTGCCTTCATTTACTTTACTTTTCACCTCGACTTGACCATCATGATTTTCGATGATGTTAAAGCTCACCATGAGCCCAAGGCCAGTCCCTTTTTCCTTCGTTGTGTAGAATGGCTGACCAATACGTTCAAGCTTTTCCTCCGGTATACCTGACCCTTGGTCAATGACTTGAACAACAGCTTGGTCCTCGTCTTTATACGCTTTGATCTTGATTTCCCCGCCTTGTGGCATCGCCTCAATAGCGTTTTTAATAAAATTAATAAACACTTGCTTAATTTGGTTTTCGTCGCACATAATGTACAGCGGTTCTTGTTCATGTTCATATGTCATTAAGATATTGTTCAGGTTAGCTTGGGATTCCAACAGTGTGACGACTTGTTGTATCACCCTTTGAACGTCCTTCTGATTGTAATTCACCGTTTGGGGCTTGGAAAGCATCAACAATTCGCTAACGATAAACTCCATACGGCTGATCTCCGAATGGATAATATCAAAGTATTTAGCGTCAGTCGTCGGTCTAATCAAAGTCATGAAGCCTTTAATCGCCGTGAGCGGATTCCTGATCTCATGTGCAATTCCGGCAGCAAGTTCTCCTGCCACAGACAGCTTCTCTGACTTATTCAGATAGGCCTCCGCTTCTTTGCGCTCCGTTATGTCTCGGAATGTGACCACTGTACCAACAATCATCCCCAGTTTCATGATTGGCGTACACGTGTAGTCAACTGGAAAGGAATACCCGTCCTTCTTCCAAAAAAGGTCATCCTTACAGTGGATTACTTTTCCCGTTTCCATGGATTGGCGTATAGGAGAGCCTTGCCCTTGAAAAGGGTTATCCAGCTGTGAGTCACGTCTGATCAGTTCCGGGATACGCCGTCCAAGGACTTCCTCTTTTTTGTAACCTGTCATTCTTTCAGTAGCAGGATTCCAGAATGTCACGTTAAGATCTAAATCCAAACCGAATACACCTTCATACATCGCATTAAGTATGAGCGTGTGTTCATCATTCAGTTTTCTTAAGGCCTCTTCAGACTTAACGGACGCCGTTTTATCTTTACCAATTAAGAATATCCCCTTCAAATTCTCCTCGATCATGAAAGGGTAAGTGGTCACTTTTAAATAAATCATATCCCCGCGTGTGTGCTTCGCCCGAATGCTAACCTCACTAGACATGCCTTTTAGGGATTGGTAAAAGGAGTACTCGAATGAAGCCAAGTCATCTGGCAAAAGCATGTCGGCCAAACGTTTCTTTTTAATCTCATGCTTGGAAAGCCCCAGAGTACGATAGCCGGCAGGGTTGGAGTGAATCACTTCTCCAACTGGATTCAAAATAAGGATCATCTCTGGGCTATTTTGATATAGAGAACGATACCGTTCCTGCGACTCCTTTATCCTGCGATCAAAGAAGATCGTAAGGATAAAGGTCCCCAATATAAAGCATGTGGTTAAGGCAATACTCAAGCCTAATATTTGTGTATTAATAGAATACGTACTTTCACTACTGACATGTCCTTCCTCTAGCCAAAAGGTTGTCCCTAACATGCCAATATAGTGCACCCCACAAATGGCAATACCCATAAGGAACGCACTCACGACCTTATAAGTGTCGAATCTCGAATGAGACTTTCTGAGCCAAAAAGCCAGATAAAAGGCTACCAAGGCATCGATTGAGGAAGCCAAAAAAGATAGAAATACATAAGGTGCTGAGAAATGCATGACCATGTTGGCATCTATCTGCATCGCTCGCATACCGATAAAGTGCATCAACGTGAGTCCGAGACCTAATATAAAGGCACCGATAGCTAAACGTTTTGCATTTATAACTGAATAAGCGCATATGTAAAGTGATAGGAGAGAAGACAAGATCGCAAATAAAATAGATATAACCACGTAGGTTAGGTCATAGCTTACTTGAACTTGGGCGTCTAAATGAAAAGCGAGCATGGAGATGAAATGCATCGCCCATACCCCTGTACCCAAGCACACACCTGCGGCAATGAGCCAAAAGTAATTACGATAGACGTATAATCGACCAATCAAACTTAACGCAGTGTAAGCGGCCAGTGTTGCAATAAGGTACGATAAAAGCACAAGGGAGTAGTCATAACTACCAGTGACTTGGTCCATTGTCAATCCTCCTAGTTCGATTCTTTATATCACGATTGGATTGGAAAAAATTACGTCCCTTCTTAGTTTGGCGATTTACAATAAAAATGTCTAGTAAGATTGAGGATTTTATGTAAAAAAATATTAAAATAATAGCACAAATGATAGAATGATGCTTACTTTTTGGCAATTTGTTAACGGTAACAGGGTTAGGATAAAAAAGATAGAAGATATAGAATAGGAGATGCCAATTTATGACATGTTGTAGGATTTAAACCGTAGTATGTCACTACCATGTGAATAGTATAGGGGGGACCAAAGTGAGTATACTTCTAACGCCTGTTAAAATTGGAGGTTTGACCTTGGGCAACCGCGTGATGATGGGCGCGATGCACCTAGGTCTAGAAGGAAGGCAGAATGCGGAGGAGGATTTGATTCGTTTCTACACAGAAAGGTTAAAATATGTTGGCCCCGGACTCATTGTGACCGGTGGTGTATCAGTATCACCAGAAGGTGAAGGGGGAGCACATTTTTTAGGTTTCTATCGTGAAGAGGATCGAAGTCGTTTGAAAAGGTTAACTGAGCGTATTCATGAGTCGGGCGGCCAAGTTGCAGCGCAGCTTTTTCACGCAGGCCGTTACGCTTATCCGGATTTATCAGGAGAAGAAGCTGTTGCTCCGAGTGCTATACGTTCTCCAATACATCAACACACCCCGCGTGCACTCACAGCGGAAGACATCCGACACCTTATTCATTGTTTTGCAGATAGCGCTAAACAAGCCCAAAACCTTGGGTTTGATGCCGTTGAAATTATGGGGTCTGAAGGCTATCTGATTAACCAATTTTTATCTCCAGTAACCAATAAGCGTGATGATGAATGGGGTGGCGACTTTGATAGACGAATGCATTTCGCTATAGAAATCGTTCGTCATATACGCAAACGTGTCGGACTTAATTACCCAGTGATATTCAGGCTGTCTGGAGCCGATCTGGTAGATAACAGTACTTCAGAAGAGGAAACGGTACAGTTCGCCAAACGCTTAGAGGCTAATGGCGTAGACGCCGTTAATATCGGGATTGGCTGGCACGAGTCAAAGGTGCCGACAATTTCCATGATGGTGCCTAGAGGAGGTTTCATTGAAGTCGCCAGAAAGATAAAAAATAACGTATCAATCCCTGTCATCGGTAGTAATAGAATCAATGATCCTCAGCTCGCAAATACACTCATCCTACAAGGGCATTGTGATCTTGTCTCTATGGCTCGACCATTTCTAGCGGATCCTCATATTTTGCACAAAGCATCTAGGGGAGAGTATGAAGCGATTAACACGTGCATTGCCTGTAACCAGGCTTGCTTAGATCATGTGTTTGAAGGCAAAACGGCCTCTTGTTTGGTTAATCCACGAGCCGGAAGAGAGGCTAAATGGCATCTTACGCCTCCTAGCGCACATGACCGCAAAAAAGTGCTGGTCATCGGTGGTGGACCAGCAGGGTTAGAGGCCGCCAGATCCTTAGCAGAAAAAGGGGAAGATGTTCACCTTTTTGAAGAAAGAGATCAATTGGGCGGCCAACTTCATTACGCGAAGCAAATCCCTGATAAATCAGAATTCAATGAAACGTTACGCTACTATGCCCATGAGCTTACGCGTTTAGGTGTATCCGTACATTTGAATACGAAGCTGAATATAGAACAGATGAGAGCATTTGAGCCCGACCTGATCGTGAACGCTACTGGGGTGAAACCCCGTATCCCTAAGATTCCAGGTGTAGAGCTACCACATGTTTATACCTACCCTCAAATTTTTGATCAGAATGTCCAGTTAGGACATAAGATCGTGATTATAGGTGCAGGGGGTGTCGGTTGTGACGTCGCCCATTATCTGTTGGAAAAAGGAGAATACAACATCACCATGTTACGCCGTAAAGGAAAAATGGGAGAGGGATTAGGTAAGACCACCCGATGGGCATTGATTAGCAAGCTCATACAAAACGGACTACAATTTATGTCAGACCTCAGTTACGAAAGCATTACACATGATGGGGTGGTCATCCGTCAGGAGCATAAAGAGGCCCCCACATTCATGACCATTCCAGCAAATCATATCATTCTCGCGACCGGCCAAGAGCCTCACACCGTTCCGGATCTCCTACAACTTCAAAAAGAAGGATTTAATATGATAACGATAGGCGGTGCCAAACGAGCAGGTGAATTAGATGCCAAACGGGCCATATATGAAGGCGCCAGAATAGCATATGAAACAATCGAGACAAGTAACATTAGTGGTATGAAGCGTCCTTGAGAGGGCGTTTATTTTTTTTTGTCAATTTCCAAATTCTTGTTGCTTTTTGCTCCACTTTCACATAATATAAAATTTTAGAGTAAATTAAATTACTCTAAAAAGTAAAATAGAGGTGGTAATATGAGTGATGAACTCAAGTTAGACGTGGCCTTACTCCGACGTAAAGTTCCTAATCTCACAACAGCAGCTCGTTCGGTAGGACTTCGACCTGCTACAGTATCTAACCTATGTACCGGAAAAATACCTGTAGGTCGAGCAGAGGTACGTACATTAGTTGCACTCGCCTCTTTAGCCGGTTGTAAAGTGGATGATTTATTAATTAAAGGGAGTGGTGTAGGGATGATTGAAACGGGAATTAAAGTATTGGATCTGTTTGCACCATTAGTCAGAGGAGGGACGGTTGGGTTTGTAGCTCGTCCAGGCATGGGGCAATTCGTCCTTCTTCCAGAAATTTTTTATCGTTTGAAGCAACGTGGCTTCGTGACGGTTTATGTCAAACCTGAACGAGAATTACAAGGGAGTGAAGAGATCTACACTGAGACGGATGTCATCTGTCAAAATGTCCAAGAGGCCTGTGAGCAGATTGAGACACTAAGGATAGATAAAGATGTCATTTTATGTATTGATCGGAGTGTGGTTCTATCGGGAGAATTATTTGATATCCAAGACCAATTACACGATCCTGGTGCTAGACCTGTCACCTATGCCATCGTAGATTTTCAAGGGGAATCCGTTGAAGAAGACGCACCGTACGGTCCACTTGAGACGTTGTGGCGCTTCGACATGGAGTTAGTGACACGCAAGATGTACCCTGCTATTGACCCCGTGATGTCAACCTCAACGATTCTTGAAGGTGCACACCTTGAAACCACTCATCTTACAGTACAACAGAAGGCTAAGAAAATGTTACGTCGTTATCGTGAGTTAAGACATATTGTTAACGCGTGGGGGATTGAAAAACTACCTGATACAGATAAAACCATCTATCATAGGGGAGAGAAACTAGAAGCTTTTCTGACTCAGCCTTTCTATGTGGCAGAAGCATATACGAAGAAGAAAGGGGAATGGCTCAAAGTTAGTGAGACATTAGAGGATATTCGTCTCATCATTGATGGTAAAGCGGACGAGAGCCCATTAGAGAAGCTCCAGTATCTGGGACGGTTGAATGAAGTAAGCCGTTGATGTGAAAGAGAGTTTGAATCAGACTAAGGATGAGGGAACGATGATTGGAGAACGTAAAAAAGGAAGCTGCACCGTTCGATGCAGTTTCCTTTTTTTATGAGGCTTATGACATTTGTAATTGGCCTTCTTTAATCTCTTCAATATAATGACATGCTGCGAGATGGTTATCTTTCATGTGTCCCTCTTGGTGAAGCACAGGTTCTTCTTCACGACACTTATCCGTTGCGAAAGGACAGCGTGTGTGGAAGCGGCAGCCTGTTGGAGGGTTAATCGGTGAAGGAACATCGCCAGTTAACGTAATGCGTTCCTTCTTAACCTTAGGATTCGGTACAGGGATGGCAGATAACAGTGCTTTCGTATAAGGGTGTTGCGGATTCTCGAATAAAGATTTTTTATCTGCAATCTCCACGATTTTACCGAGATACATGACAATAATCCGATCTGAGATATGACGAACCACGCCAAGGTCATGCGCGATGAAAAGATAAGTGAGATTGAACTTATTTTGCAACTGCTTCAGCAGGTTAATCACTTGTGCTTGGATAGATACATCTAGAGCAGAGACAGCTTCATCACATACGATGAGCTTCGGGTTAACCGATAGGGCACGTGCGATACCGACACGCTGACGTTGTCCCCCACTAAATTCGTGAGGATAACGGTCGATTTGATGTGAACCTAATCCTACAATGTCCATCAACTCTCGAATCTTATCTTCTCGTTGATCCTTTGGGACCACTTGTTGGATTTCGAGCGCTTCGTCTAATATTTGACGGATGGTTTGTCTAGGGTTAAGTGAAGCGTATGGGTCCTGGAAAATGATCTGTAGATCTTTTCTCATCTTTCTCATTTCATTTTTATTGAGTGCGAGCAAGTCCTCGCCGTCAAATGTCACTTCACCATCCGTTGGTTCATCTAGTCTTAAGATGGCACGCCCTGTTGTAGACTTACCACATCCAGACTCACCGACGATACTGACTGTTTCTCCTTCGTGTATTGTGAAGGTGACATCATCGACCGCTTTAACATGATTAACCGTTCTTCCAAGGTATCCCCCTTTGATAGGGAAGTATTGCTTAAGATTCTTAACTTTCAGTAATTCCTTCTGCATACTGCACCTTCACCTCCGTTTCTTCATCCCATTCATCTGTATAGATCCAACAACGTACTTGATTACCGTCTTCAAGGTCCTGTAGTTCAGGTAAACTTTGATGACAGATGTCTTTTGCATAAGGGCAGCGTGGTGCAAAACGACAACCTTCTGGCATCTCTTTCGGACTAGGTACCGTTCCTTGAATGACAGCTAACTCTCCATCGATGTCAATATCATGACGAGGGAGGGAGTTAAATAAACCGACTGTATAAGGATGCTTTGGTTTAGCGAATAGCGTATTAATGTCAGCAAATTCAACCACTTTACCAGCGTACATCACGGCGACATGATCACAAGTTTCAGCTACGACACCAAGGTCGTGCGTAATCATAATAATGGACATCCCTAACTCATTCTGTAACTTGTTCATCAACTCTAGAATCTGTGCTTGAATTGTCACGTCTAGGGCTGTGGTTGGTTCGTCAGCGATGAGTAACTCGGGATCACAAGCGAGCGCAATGGCAATCATCACACGTTGACGCATCCCTCCTGACAATTCATGTGGGTATTGATGTACTCTGCTTTCCGGGGAAGGAATGCCGACGAGCTTGAGCATTTCAACAGACGATTCCAAAGCTTTCTTCTTACTGAAGCCTCTATGCACCTGATAAGCTTCTGAAATCTGTTGTCCAATCGTATAGACGGGGTTTAAGGATGTCATCGGTTCCTGGAAGATCATAGAGATCTGATTTCCACGAATTTTACGCATCTCTTTGTCAGTTTTGGGAATCAAATCTTCCCCTTTAAATAGCATCTCACCGCCTACGATTTTACCAGGCTTCTGTATTAACTTTAGAATTGACAAAGAAGTAATACTTTTACCAGAACCTGATTCACCTACAATCCCTAGGGTCTCTCCCTTGGGGACTTTTAATGTGACACCGTCAACCGCTTTTACTTCACCATCATCTGTGAAGAACGATGTTTGCAGCTCTTTTAACTCTAAGATAACGTCTTTTTGTTGTTGATCTTGCTCTAAAGTGACCTCTTCATTTCTACTCAAAGAACATGCACCTCTTTTCCTTCGATAGTGTTCATTAGTTCAAGTCAATTCGTTTATTCAGGTAGCGATAAGAAATATCGACAATTAAGTTTACAAGTACGAATATTAACGCCATGATAAGGACAATGCCTTGAACGACGGGGAAATCTCTGGCATTAATGCGATCGATAGCCAGTAGACCCATACCGTTAATGGCGAATACACTCTCTGTAATAATCGTTCCACCTAGCAGCATACCAAACTCTAGCCCCACGACTGTGACGACCGGAATTAGAGCATTTTTCAAAGCATGACGATACGTGACGACTCTATCACTCACCCCTTTTGCTCGGGCCGTACGAATATAGTCTTGGTTAATCACCTCTAGCATACTTGAACGGGTCATACGTGCAATAATAGCGGCACCAGCTGTCCCTAGCGTGATAACCGGGAGAATGGCTTGTTGCCAGCTTCCCCAACCGGTAGGCGGAACCCATTCTAAGTTGACAGCGAAGTACTGCATTAACATTAATCCGAGCCAGAAGTTCGGCATCGACAGTCCAAATAGCGCGACAATCATAATAGCGATATCAGAGAATGTATATTGACGTACAGCTGAAACAACGCCGGCAATCACGCCGATAAAGACACTTAACATCGTACTATAAATCGCAAGTTCTACGGTCGTCCAAAAACGGGGTTTAATTTCATCTAATACCGGACGACTACTTCGTATAGAAGTCCCTAAGTCTCCTTTAATAACGTTTCCCATGTACTTAAAATATTGTACGGGTAAAGGATCGTTCAAACCTAAACGTTCTCTAAGCTGTTCTACCTGCTCCTCCGGGGCGCTTTCACCCGCGATAATTTGTGCAGGATCACCCGGGATCAGGTGCATAAGAGAAAAGACAAGTATCGTTACACCGATGACGACCGGTATCGTTTGTATAAGTCTACGAACAATATATTTAAACAAATCTAGCACCTCTCTACTATTTTTTAGTTTTTGGATCCAATGCGTCTCTAATACCATCACCGAAGATATTGAATGCTAAAACAACGATGACGATAGCAAGTCCAGGGTAAAACGCCACATGAGGGTAATCGAACATATAGCTTCGTCCAACGCTTAACATGGCTCCCCACTCAGGTGTTGGCGGTTGGACACCGAGACCGATAAAGGATAATCCACTTGCCGTTAAAACGGCTGTAGCCACACGTAAAGTGGCTTGTACAATAATCGGTGACAGAATATTAGGTAAGATGTGCTTAAATATAATACGTAAATCACTAGACCCTAGGGCACGAATGGCATCGATATATTCTAATTTTCTTACGCCTAGGGTGGAACCTCTAACAATTCTTGAGAAGGCTGGAACAGAAAATATACCCACTGCTAGGATCACATTGTTTAGACTACCTCCTAAAACACTGACCAGTGCAAGTGCTAAGAGGATACCTGGGAATGCGAGCAGGATATCCATTAACCTCATGATAACGGCATCAATTCGACCTCCATAATAACCTGCAAAGATGCCTAAAGGAACCCCTATAATAGCCCCTACGATAACGGACATGAAGCCCACATATAATGTAATTTTCATCCCGTACACGATACGGGTGAAGATGTCACGCCCTTGATGGTCCGTACCGAACCAGTGCTCAGAAGAAGGCGTTAATAGTTTTGTAGAGTATTCAATCTCATTTGGGTCGTAAGACATCATATAAGGACCAACGGTCGCAACGATAATAAAAAATATAATAAGATAACCGCCTATAAGAGCCGCTTTATTCTTACTTAATCTTCGATAGAAATTGACCCAGCCTGAAGTGCGCTGTGGCGATGAGTGTGTTTGTTCTTGGACTGGTGTATTTGTGACATTGTTACTCATTCCATGCATCCTTTCATTCTTTTTAGATTTTTTTAAAAAATTTTGTTTTATTATGAGGTCCATTAATAGTATAATAAATTGTGTTGGATTTTTATAGAGTTAATTTTAGTTATACACTAATTTCTATTATTTCTCATTCTTATAAAAAATCCAACATAATTAAATATCTATATAAAAAAAGGGGGATTTTTCACATGGTAAGAACAAAGAAATCAATGTTGTTCTTAGGTCTGTTGCTCGTGCTTTCCGTATTTGCGGTTGCATGTGGTGGTGAAGATACGAGTACTGACCCAGGTTCCAGTGATGGTGATGATGGTTCACAAGAAGCAGCTGAAGGAGGGGACCTCGTCATCGCGTGGTTATCAGATGCTGTCACACTTGATCCACACGGTTCAAATGACGTGCCTTCTAGTAATGTTTTAAACAACATTTATGACACACTTGTTACATTCGATAAGAATGGTGAGTTAACACCAAGTTTAGCTACTGATTGGAACATGATCGATGATCATACTTGGGAATTCAACCTTCGTGAGGGCGTTACATTCCATGACGGTTCGGAGTTTAATGCAGAAGTAGTAAAAGCAAACATGGAACGTATCATGGATCCAGACATCGCTTCTCAACGCGCTTTTCTATATGAAATGGTAGAAGAAGTAGAAGTGGTTGACGAGCATACAGTAAGATTTATTACGGAGTATCCTTTTGCTGCCCTTCCTGCTCACTTATCCCATAGTGGTGGTGGTAGCATGATCAGCCCTAAAGCGATCGAAGAAGATTATGCAGCGATGGAAGAAGGAGAAGAGCCAGGCTCTGTTATTGGGGATAACCCTGTTGGTACAGGTATCTTTAAGCTAGATTCATGGACACCTGGGGACGAGATTGTACTCGTACGTAATGAAGATTTCTGGGGTGAAAATGCTAAGCTGGACAGTGTGACTTGGAAAGTGGTTTCTGAGAGTTTAGCACGTATCTCAGAGCTTGATACTGGATATGCACATATTATTCACCCTGTAAGTCCTAGTGACATTACACGAGTTGATTCGATGGCAGAAGCACATCTGAACGCACAAACGAGTACGAGTCTTTCTTACATCGGCTTTAATGCTGAGAAGGCACCGTTTGATGATGTGAGAGTGCGTCAAGCGATCTCCATGGCTATTAACAAAGACGACATTATCGATGGTATCTATGAGGGGACTGGCGTACCGGCTATAGGGCCTATCGCACCAGGTGTATTCGGATATGATGATACCGTTACTCCGATCGAGTACGATATCGAGAAAGCAAAAGAATTGCTTGCTGAGGCAGGACATGAAGATGGTTTCTCTACGACAATCTGGACAAACGATAACCCAGACCGCATTCAAATGGCTGAATACGTTCAAGATAAACTAGGAGACCTTAATATTGAAGTAGAAGTAGAAGTCCTTGAGTGGGGTGCGTACTTAGACAGCACAGCCAACGGACAGCATGACATGTTTATCCTTGGCTGGTCTACACCAACAGCAGACGCTGACTATGCGACTTACGCTTTATTCCATTCAGATAATATGGGACCGGCTGGTAACCGTACTTTCCTAGCTGACGAAGAGCTAGATGCGTTACTAGACCAAGGTCGTCAAGAGTCTGACCCGGATGCGCGTGCGCAAGTTTACAAAGAGGTACAAGAGAAGCTAGTTGAACTCGCACCAATGGTTTACATTCATCACCAAGAGTACCTTAATGGTGTAAGTGATAAAGTAGACGGTTTTTGGGTAGACGCTGGCGGTATCTTCCAGCTACAAGACGTTACATTAACTGAAACTGAGTAAATGAGTTCTAAGGCTACAGTGAAGGTAGACCATAGACTAGTACAGCAATGACTAGTCCGCTCATTAGAAGGGTTCCGACTCATGTCGGAGCCCTTCTTTTTTCGTCATCGAAATCAGAGTATGGTATAGTGTTAGAAATGGGCATGAACCATAAGAGAGCAGTAAGAGAGGATGTCAGACATGGCAAAGACATTAGTGCTAGCGGAAAAGCCTTCCGTTGGTAGAGACATTGCGCGTGTATTACAATGCACGAAGAAATTGAACGGTTATTTTGAGGGACAACAATATATTGTTACTTGGGCGCTAGGACACCTTGTGACACTTGCCGGCCCTGAGTCGTACGGTGAGAAGTATAAATCATGGAAGTTAGAAGACTTACCGATGCTATTCCCGACTCTAAAATTAGAAGTAATCAAACAAAGTAGTAAGCAATTCCATACAGTCAAAAAGTTAATGCATAGAAAAGACGTTAGCCAAATCGTGATTGCCACTGACGCAGGGCGTGAGGGGGAGCTTGTCGCCCGATGGATTATTGAGAAGGCTAACGTGAAAAAACAGTTGAAACGCTTATGGATTTCGTCTGTCACGGACAAAGCGATTAAGGACGGTTTTAAAAATTTGAAAAATGGTCATGCATACGATAACTTGTATGCATCTGCCGTAGCAAGATCTGAAGCGGATTGGTACGTGGGGCTTAACGCTACGCGTGCCTTAACATGTAAGCACAACGCCCAACTATCTTGTGGAAGAGTGCAAACCCCAACATTGGCCATTATCGCCAAGCGGGAGGAAGAAATCCGTCATTTCAAACCTCAGACGTACTATGGACTTAAAGCCTCATTGAACAAGGGGCTTCATTTGCACTGGCAGAGTGAAGGGGGCCAACACAAAACCTTCAATAAGACCACGGCGGATGAGCTGCTTCAGAAAGTGAAAGATGAGAAAACAGCAAAAGTCATTGATCTTAAACAAACCCATAAAAAGTCCTACGCACCGCAACTTTATGATTTAACGGAGCTTCAACGAGATGCAAACAAGTTCTTTGGTTTTTCGGCAAAAGAAACCCTATCTATCATGCAGAAGCTTTATGAACAACATAAAGTACTCACCTATCCACGGACAGATTCGAGGTACTTATCATCAGATATTATGCCAACGTTAAAGGATCGTATCAAAGCCTGTAGAGTGGGGCCATACACAAACATAGCCGCAAAAGCATTGAAAATGCCACTTAAATTAAGCAAGCATTATGTAGATGATCGGAAAGTCACCGACCACCATGCCATTATTCCAACCGAACAAGCGGTGCTTTTACAAGACCTCAATCAAAAGGAAAGAAAGATTTATGATCTTGTCATTAAACGTTTTCTATCAGTTCTTTTTCCACCATTTGAGTATGAACAAACCACAGTTCAAACGGCCATTGCAGGAGAAACGTTTGTAGCAAAAGGGAAAGTTGTACGAGCGAAAGGTTGGAAAGAGGTGACGGAACACCAGGATCATGATGATGAGCAGACGGATGATGTACAAGACCAACAGCTTCCTCAGCTAACAAAAGGAGATACACTGAACGTTGTATCCGTCACACAAACAAAAGGGGAGACGAAACCACCTGCTCCCTTTAATGAGGCCACCTTGCTGTCAGCCATGGAGAATCCAGTGAAATATATGTCAGGTGAGGACCGAGCTGCAAAGGACACGTTAGGCAAAACAGGCGGTCTAGGTACGGTAGCCACAAGAGCAGATATTATAGAAAAACTTTTCTCTAGCTTTGCTATTGAACAGCGAGGCAAAGGGATACACCTCACACCTAAAGGCAAGCAGCTACTAGAGCTCGTCCCTGAAGAACTTAAGAGCCCAGCCCTAACAGCAGACTGGGAGCAAAAGCTTGAACGTATCTCTAAAGGCCAATTGCCTAAGGACAATTTTTTACAAGAGATGAAAGCTTATGCCAAAAGTGTCGTACAAGAGATTAAGAACAGCGAGAAAACCTACAAGCATCACAATTTAACGGGCAGTCGATGTCCTGATTGTGGCAAGTTTATGCTAGAAGTGAAGAACAAGAAAGGGAAAATGCTTGTATGTCAGGATAGAGAATGTGGTCGACGCAAAAACGTGGCTAAACAAACGAAGGCCAGATGCCCTCAGTGTCGTAAAACGCTTGAATTAAGAGGAGAAGGTGAAGGACAGATCTTCGCCTGTCAATGCGGTTTCAGAGAAAAACTATCAACCTTTAACAAACGTAGAGAACAAGATAAACAGCGCAAAGCTTCTAAAAAAGATGTACAACAATATATGAAGAAACAGAAGCATGACGACGAGCCATTTAATCCAGCATTAGCAGATGCCCTTTCAAAATTGAACTTGGATCAAGAGGATTAAAAGAATAAATAAAATCAAACAGACGAATCAAACAACCAAACAGTTAAACAGAATCAAAACACCAAACCACCTGATTCATATTATAACGTCTAACCATAAGGACCCCTCTAATGAATGTGTGATTTTCATTCTATCAAAGGGGACCTTTTTGTTTTTTCATACGTCCCCTATGATTGGATTCTCGCACTAGTTCTAAAGTATTATTTTTCACTCCTCTATTAGGGAGATGCCCTTTTCCAGAGGGGTATGACTATTGTCCCATACGGGCTCATGAGATTAATGTCGAATCCTATAAACGATAGAAATATCACCAAAAACTAAATATAAAATGGAGAAGGTCATGCTTGGTTTAAGGATGGTGGGATCATGTTGATTAATAAAAAATATCATTTTAAGTGTTTGAAACTCATAACTTCTTTCGGAGCCCTGTTCATCACCCTGCTTGTACTTCAGGGCTGTGTCAGTGTCAATACGCTTGATCAACCGAATGTTCCGGAGATTTTCACCTATGAGTTGGATACCATTCAACCTGAACACGAAGAGGAAGTTCATGAATGGTTACAGGAAGTGCAAGATGAGGATCGAGGTGGAGAAGTTCACCAGTATAGTATTGATCATTATGAGTATGTCTATGGTGTCGGTTACGAGGATGTACAAGTCCGATATATTTTAGAAGATCAACACAGTGCGGGATCATTAGATGTGCAACTCGTGAATGGGAACGAAGAAAAAGAGATGCTCTTACAATTAGCTTACAATGATACCCTTTGCTGTGAGGACATTAGCTATAGCATAGGGGATGGTTCGCAGCAAGCAGAAATGGAACAGGTCGCCAAGACAAACGTTATCACAGAGGAGCAAGTGCTGAGGGATGCTCACTATTTTTTTGACCTGATAAAAGAAAAAGAGGTGTCCACTTTGAGCCGGCTGTGGCTCAGCGAACATGGTACGGAGCAGTTTGATAGACAAACAGTTGAGGACAAAATGGCTAAGAGTGTAGCGTTATACCATCAAATGATCGATTTTTCCGAGCCTGTATACGTTGAGCTTGGACAGTTTACGGAAGGACAAACGATTGTAGGAGTACGACTTGAAAATGCTTCCAATGATCAACAGCAAAAACATGAGGACCTTGTTTTAACTTATACAGATGGCAAGGTCAGTTATAGTAGCGACCTTTTCTCCTTTTATCCTGAAGCAGATGTGGCGCTCAATGAGTACGTTGCTACTCTTAAGCAGCAAAGCGTTGAGCGGTTAATCTGGCTGTTATATCCCGGCAATGCAGTGAAAGAAGAACAGGTCAAAGCGGGATTAAATAGATATCTTGAAGGGTATGAATTAGAGACGTTGGAAGCTAGCATCATAGATTATACACCTGAAGACCATTTTATTGCTGTCATTGAAGATGACACTCAAGCCTTTCATGAGACGAATATCGTTTACAAGGATGGGCATTTCTCAATCGAAGACCCTTTTATGAAATCTGATTCGGATTAACCTTCCGAGATAATCTAAACCAATGTGCATGAGAAAAATGTACATACAAAAGAGGGACACCTTTAAAGATGTCCCTCAAGCTTATCGTTTAAGCTATACATACCACTACATGCCTGAATTGGCAGCTTCTTGTACTTTCTGTTGCATGCTCTGTTGGATGCGCCCGTCTTTGTGTCTTGTACTGTTTTGGAAATGAATGCAAAAATGTCCGTTATACCCGTTGTTTGTGATCTTTTGTACACTATGTGGAAATGAGTGCATAGCCGCGGCTAACTTTTTATCGCCAAACTCTAAGATAATAGCCCTCGGAGTCCAGGAGTAGCTTCCACCCCATAGTTCTTTCATCACTTGAGCATCGCTCGCTGTCAGCGGTTCACTATCAGCATGGTTTGCGCCATAAGTGCGCTTCACTTTAAAAGTACGCCCCGTCTCTACATCTGTAACGGTGGCCTCAGTGCCGATTGGAAAGGCGTTGTTCGCTACTGACCAATCTAAGACTTCTAATTTCACTTCGTCCAAACCGAGTGTCTCCAGTTCCACTAAGTTAGTGTCTCCAATGAGCGCTGTTTTGTATTGGGCGTCCCAGGCCACTTCAAGCCCTAAGGCTTCACTGACAAAGCGTAAGGGTACCATTGTTGTCCCTTTAATTAATTGAGCGGAGGGCATATCTACTTTTTGGCCATTAATCGTAGCCCCTCGTTGCCCCGCTACAAATGAGATATTCATATCCTCTTTCGTAATCGTCACGCCTTTTGTCTTTTGATCCCACTTCACCTTAGCACCGACAGTTTCCGACACATAACGGATGGGTACATAAGTTGTCCCATTGCTGATAAAGGGTGAATTCTCAAACTGTTTCACTTTACCATTAATCACAATATTGACGTGGTGACTTACACTGTGTGCCTGTGCCGTAGGTGTTTCTAGCGTATGCATGGCCGGCATAATGAGAAGTGTAGTGGCTAAGAATGATTTCATGATAAAAGAGCCAAAAGATGTTTTTTCTTTGTGCTTTTCTGTTGGATAGTGATTGTTTTTTGTGAACATAATGCTCTTACCTTCCTTATTGATATTTTATGAAATACAGAATGTACAATTGCAGGAGTAAACGAGTAAATATGCAATATAATTTTCTATAAAACTATGAATCTATCAATCTATGAATGGACCAAAATGAGCAGCAGAAACCATTTCGGTCACAATCATGATCGGCGAGGTCACCGACGATCATTTATTAGAAGCAAAAATATGTACACCGAAAAGCGTTAAGCAGCCGTTCACATCACCTTGTGATAGGTATCAATATCCTGTATTAAATATATTTTTACACGGATAGGGCTTCAAGCCTAGTGGTAAATCATAGCAATTTATTTCATTTGCAAGATTTTCGACAACACAATTCAATAATAGACAAAAAAATAAAAAAATACAACCTGGATATTGAACAATTTTTTAATGTTTGGATAGGACTATAAGCATGGGGAGATACAATTTATGACGGTTTGCGAGACTATTGACCTTCGACGTTGGGACTATCTTTACAAAGAGTGTTGATAGAGACTAAAGAAAAACGGTAAAGTGGACGAAATTAAAAGAGGGTATCTACATTAATAAATAAATTAATCGGAGAAAAAGAAGGGGTTTTTTGACATGATAGGTTTCCTAAAAGAAGTCCATCAAGGATTACTTCATCATTTACTACTACGTAGTCATAATAAGATGATTCAGTTGTTCGTCCAGCTGTTTTATATATATAGTGGACTACTATTTATTTACTTTAGTATGAACGACTCGCTAGGAAGAAGTTTGTTCGTTCTTATCTTTTATTTTGGGATGATATACGTCAGTTGGTTTGTGATTCATCTCACTTTCGTACTTGTACAACGCGTTATATTTCGAGACATTGATAAGCTTTGTCAAAAGATTGAACTGATGTTTAAACCGGAGAGCAAATACTATGATCACCATACCTATCTTGAACATGAGGCAGCATTCAAAACATCAGATATCGTTAAAGAAGATAAAGTCCCTCACACAAAATTACTATCGTTATGGGCCTATAATTTAAACGCTAAGAAACCGATCATCACATTATTATTGCCGTTTTTGGTCGTATGGTATTTTGTCGTGTACCAGAATCCCATGTTACAAGTGTTTATTGGTAATATCGCAGGGGAGCATTTCGGGGGCTTTGACTACCAATACTTGAAGTGGTCACTTGAAGCGTTTACGTACCCTTACATATTTTTCATTTATTATCTTAATATGAGTAGAATCGATAAGTGTCTAAGAAAGATTACACTATTAAAAGAACTTAAGTCGTAATCATGTTATATTAGATACTGATAGCGTATAAGAGACATCACATTTTTAAATTGAAGTAATAGGGGGAGCTAATATGACCAAAAAACATGATGACAATGCTAAGGAAAACGCTTACGGATCTGATCACATTCACACTGATTTTAAAAAAGAGATGACTTATGGTGACTACCTACAACTTGATAAGATACTAACAGCGCAGAGCCGACTGTCTGACCACCACGACGAGATGTTATTCATTATCATACATCAGGCCAGTGAGCTCTGGATGAAGCTTATATTACATGAAATGGGAGAAGCAAGGAAAAGCATTTTACAAGATGACTTAGAGCCTGCGTTTAAGATGCTTGCTAGAGTCTCTCGAATTCAGCAACAGCTCATCCAATCTTGGGATGTGCTGTCGACATTAACGCCTGCGGAATATATGCAATTTAGAGATAAACTAGGGCATTCCTCAGGATTCCAATCTTATCAGAACCGTTTAATAGAGTTTATGATGGGACACAAAAAAGAACATGTCCTCGCCGTTTATGAACATCAACCTGAGCTATACCAAACTCTGAAGGACGCCATACAGGAAAAAAGTATTTATGACGCTGCGATTATAGCTATGGCCAAAAGAGGATTAAATATAGATCGTGAATGTATGAACCGAGACTGGTCTGAGGATTATGAGGCCAATAAAAGTGTTGAAGAAGCTTGGCTACAAGTCTATCGTGATGTCAATCAGTATTGGGATTTATATGAATTGGCAGAAAAACTTGTAGATATTGAAACTAAGCATCAGCAGTGGCGGTATAATCATATGCTGACGGTTGAGCGCATTATCGGACATAAAATGGGGACTGGTGGATCAGCTGGTGTATCATACTTGAAGAGGGTTGTGGACCATCGCTTCTTCCCAGAACTATGGCAATTAAGAACGAATTTGTAGGATACTATGGGGAAGCTATGAATTAGCTATGCTACTTTCAAGCCAATATAAGCAAATCTTAGCTAAGCAAGTCATAACGTATACTATTAATAAAGAATGAATGTGTTATATATAACTAAAGTGCTAGATTGTAAGGGGTAGTCAAAGGACTACCCTTTTTTGATGGAGCTGACTAACGGTTTCTTTCGCTCATTATAATTACCCTGTATTAAATCGTTAAGAAAAAAATAACTCGAGGGTTATTGGAAAGCCTAAGTAAATATAATAGACTATTAGCGTAAGGGAAATGTTGGAAAAAACAGATTCGAGAACACGCTTTCCTATTTTAGTGAAGGAGGTGATAATGCATGAATCATCCTTTAATAGATGATTTTATAAAAAGTTTAAGAAAAGAAATGAATGATCTTCCTGCAAATGAACAGGATGAAATACTACAAGAAATCAATGATCATATTTGTACAGAGGTTGAAGAAAAGAAATTTGAGGGGAAGGAAGAACTAAAAGCGATTACAGAAACGATTCAAAACTTTGATAAACGTCATTTTAATCTTCTTAATGAACAATATAAAAATAATAGAGAAAGTAGTTTTGAGGGAGATAGAGATTATGGCTTCGACATGACATTAGCGGCAGCTGTCGGAAGTTTAGGGGCTTTATCTATACCGATCTTGAGAGGAAGTTTTAACTTAGGTTCTATGCTTCCTTGGATACTTTTTCTTATTAGTGGGCACTTTGTCTTATTTATATACTTTAGCAGACGAATGAATCAGTATCGAACAAAAACACTACAAAAAACGTCTAAAATCCTTGTTCCGTTGTTAGCAGTTCCATTTGCTATGTATACAATAAACTTAACAACAAATGGGGTCATAAGTTATTTTTCTACTATTTATTTAATGATTCATGTCTTCGTTATATTCATCATATATGTCGCTTTTCGATCTCTTTATCATAAACATAAGGATATGCTTAAATCCTAAGGATGACCGTCATGTTACTATGGCACTATCTCTAACATAGCCATCCAAAAATGAGATGAAATTAAAGTCTCATCTATCACGATGGTAAAAACAGTGGTAAAAAAGGATCAGATGACTGCTAAAACCATAAAAATACTACAACAGTGGAAGAGAGAATGAAATAGAACGTGACACCTATCATGACACATAGTTGGAGCGGTTTTGCCCTTTGACAACACGCACGATATTAAGGCTTAGGAACTATAACCTAAGTCTTATTTTTATTAGGAAAAGTCAGGGGTGTATGGATGATAAAGCTTGACATAAAAAACAGTCTTTCCCAATAACCAGTCCACGATTCTTCTGTTACGATGAATTTAAGCGCCGTAGCGCTACAAGTTTGAGGAGGTGTTTAGTTTGATGCACGTTGCACAACGAGAAAACACCCAAGACAGGCACCACAATGTTTAAAACATTCATCTATGTATGAGGAGATGGATGAAAATCTTTTGTATTGGGGGAGTTAAATAGTGAAGTTGAACAAAAGTCTTATTTTGACCCTTGTGTTGTCGTTGGTATTGAGTATGTTTGGGGGCATGGCATTTGCAAATGAGCAACAAGAACTTCAAGGACAAGCACAGAATGGAAACGAAGCCATCCCAGGTGAATTAATTATCTCTGTTGAACCGAGACATACAGGACCGAATCATACCATAGAAAATAAAGGCAGTGTTAAAAGCGAAGAAGCTAGATTGAATAGCAAAGGCTTTGATGTCGTCAATGCCTTACACGTAGAAGAGGGAGATGTACAAGCCCTTAGCAACGAGTTCAATGCTAAAGTCATTGATAACATGGGACTCGTTTATCTCGTTGAGTACGACGAAGAAGCGTATAAAACATTGAATAAAGCAAAGCAGGCTCTCAGACACGAGTTAAAAGAGCTTGGATTTAAAGTGAGATATGTATCTGAGAATTACAAAATGGAAGCCACTGAGGTTGCCACAAGTGAAGAAGCGACCACTAGTATGCACCCGAATCAAGAATGGCACTACAATATGATCAACGCCCCTCAAGCGTGGGATATTACAACGGGAAGTCCAAGTGTTAAAGTGGCTATTTTGGACACGGGTATCGATCATAACCATCCTAACTTGACTGATATTGTGGATACGGATGAAGGTCGTAGCTTCGTTGGTGGTTCTACTATGGATGGCAATGGTCACGGTACGCATGTGGCAGGTACTGTTGCAAGTTACGGCTCAGTATCAGGGGTCATGCAAAATGCCACATTAGTGCCAGTCAAAGTACTGAGTGATAGTGGAAGCGGCACTCTATATGGCATCACAGAAGGCATTTTATATGCTGCTGACATCGGGTCCGATGTGATCAACATGTCTTTAGGTGGTGGCGGCTATAACCAAAGCATGGATGAAGCCACACGGACAGCAGTTGAAAGCGGGACGATCGTCGTAGCTGCTGCAGGCAATAACGGTACGAGCAGTATTTCTTATCCAGCTGCATACGACAGTGTTATCGCAGTGGGGTCCGTGACATCTGACAGAACAAGATCTTATTTTTCCAACTATGGCTCAGGTCTTGAAGTGATGGCGCCAGGGTCTGATATTTATAGCACATGGCCTAACAGTCAGTATAATACTATTTCTGGTACGTCTATGGCCTCACCTCATGCTGCCGGAGTGGCAGGACTAATTAGAGCGGTCAACCCTGGTATTTCAGTATCAGAGGCTCGTCAAATCCTATCAGACACTGCTCAGGACGCAGGAAGCTCATACGAATACGGTAATGGTATCGTTGACGCTTATGCTGCTGTACAAGCAGCAGGTGGCGTGACAGACCCTGATCCTGGTGATCCAGGAGAAGACGCGATCACAGTGACGTCAGTTTCAACCAACTATAGTTATTACTACAGAGGAGAAACAGTTAGAATCACGGCTGTAGTACAAGATGGTGACGGTGCGGCACTTGCCAATGCCAATGTAGACTTCACCATTACTCGCCCTAATGGTACAACGGTTCAAGGGGCGGCTACAACTGACTCATCTGGGGTAGCGACATGGGCCGTGGGGACAAACTACTATACAGCAACGGGTGAGTATGACTTAAGAGCAGATACTTCCCTATCAGGCTATGAAGATAGTTATGACACAACGTCATTCTATGTTTATTAAGTCAAGTATTTGAAAATGAGATAGGAGTATGATTAGAAAGGTCGCCAAGTCGGACTTTAAACCGGTCCACTTGGCGACTTTATGCTTTTAGCTTATTGTTGTTCAGTTAAACCATCGATGGTAACACTTTGTTTTTGATTGGGTTCATTTAAAGAATGAATGGTTGCTACACCCTTATCTTGATCAACGTGTTCAATATAAATTGGCTCACCGTTATACGTCACATTAACCATATCCGGTGAGGAAGCGATCTCTTGTGCCCGCTGTGCATCCATGTTGAGCATCCTCCTTTTGTCTTTATTTAACACTTATACTATTTGTAAAAAATGGTCTCTCTATACTTACACCCCAGGTCTGTTTTTTAATTTGCTAAAATTTGAGGAAGGTTTTTGTCAATATATGTAGAATGAATATGACGAACACTTCTAAAATGGACGAAACATCATGAGAACGCAACAGCCAGAACACAACGTCCCATGTATGATTTTTCTATTAAGAAACAACCGTCTTATACTTACATTCACGATAGAAGGAGATCTCAATGAGTTACGAATTGTATTTCACACAAAAGAGCCCTGAGAAAATAAGTCATGAAGCGTTAGACGCTTTTTTTCAAGAGGACGAGCTATGGGCAATAGACGTAGAAGAAAGTGCCACCATCAACATAAAATATCACAATGACTTAACGCAGACGACATTTCATATCCGCATCATCGATAACGATCCGTCAGAGCAAGAAGATGGCGGGTTTTATTTCAGTGGGATCCTAATGTCTTTGTCCTACGCTAGACCGACTTATTTTGCCTATGAGAGTATGATCGTCGTCAAAGAAATGGCTGATCATTTTGACTTGTATGTGATTGATGCCCAAGACCACGTGATTGGGGGTAACGGTAGTCCTAAAAAAGTGGAGGCCGATGAGCTCACACGTTCATGGGAGAAAAATAATGAGCGTGAAGTGTTGGCTAGAGCCAATGCAGGAGAAGACTTTGCTTATCTATCAGAAGAGAAAGCCATGCAAGTATGGCAGTACATGCTAGGTAAACAAAAAATCACCGATACGCTTGGCCCTGCTTACCGTGTATCAGGGTACGCTTTATTCCAGACACAAGATAGCAATGAATTAGAACTAGTGACAGAATGGGAAGATGGTAAGCCCACTGTATTTGCTCCCTGTGATTATATCCTTATCAACGATCAATTAGAGTACATCACCTATCATAAACTAAGAGAAGTCTTAGAAGATTATCTTGAAGAAATTAATATCCCTATTGAAGGGGTTCTCGCTTTTGACGAAAAACATCAATCCAAGGTCCAGAAAATATTTCAGTCACTCGAACCGTCAGGGACATTGAGCGATGCCATGTTCGTTCCCTTTTCCCATTGCGTCAGTGTGGAAGGACTACCCAGTGTATCCAGTGTTTCTATCCAGGATGAGGCGCTTGAAGTAAATGAACAGTCTGAAACGGAAGCTGATGAGGAGTACAGACAGGTAGAAGATGAGACTGATGACGCTTACGTCCGAGATGACGATGAATGGGTGTTAGAGGAAGATGAGGAAGCTGAGGATGTTGATCAGCGTGATGAATACGGCCTTGAAAATGAAGAAGAGGTTGATGAAGATCAGGATGTATATGAAGATGAGATGGAAGATAGTTCAGCCATAGATGAAACGGTTGAAGATGCTCCGAATAAGAAGGGCAACGCTTTTAACAGCTGGATTGCAAACAAGAGAGAACATATCAGCGTGGATCAGAGTCAGGAAAAGAGTCAGGAAAAGAGTGAGAATCATAATGATGTTCATAGTCAGAAACAGAATCAGGGAACACCAGGGACTCAAACAAATGCTAAAAATAAGAAAAAAAGCTCTAAATTCAGCCTTTTAGATAAAGTCGGTGCTGGGGGGAAGCAAGACCAAGAGCCTGTCACAGAAACAGCTGCGACTAGAGATGTGTATGTATCTCCTTTCGCTCAGCAAGAAAAACAAACACAAAGAGAATACCATGTCTCACAGGATTATCAGTCTTATTCCTCACACGCCCAGGGAAGTACGTGGAATAGCAGCAAGAAAAAGGGCTATCTTGACGAGGAGAGCTTCAAATATGATGAAAAGAAGCTCAAAACGTATACCTTGACCCGTTTTGCTATGATGTTTATTACGATGTTGTTAGTGTATCTTATACTCAACACTTCCGTTAAACATGCTTTGTTTGGTAACGCACTCGTTCTCGGTGTCCTATTCTTTTTACCGTGCACGATGGTGTTGATGGCCCGATTAAAAAAGGAAAAAAGTATCTTGCAGTCCTTCAAGCTTATAGTGACAGACGAGGAAGTCAAAGCCATCTATGAGTTGCCAACAAAAAAAGAGAAAAAGACGAAGAAGAAAAAGCAACCATTGCGAAGTTACCAAGTGAGTCAAGTTGGACAATTTAAGCAGAACAAACAAAACACAGAAGAGATATTAATCACAAGGGATGAGATAGACAAAGTCCTCGTCACAGACCGAGGAGGACTTCGAGTGTATTCTCAATACCTGCTAAAGACCATTGAAGTTTTACCTGAATTAAAAGGTTTTGATATTGCCAAAGCGAGTATCAATGAGTTATGTGAAGTGAAGAGTAAACCGAAGTCCTTAGACAGCTCTACACGTGTGATGATCGGTTGCGTAGCGCTTATTATTGGTATCATCATGCTATACTTTATGAGAGAAAGTGTATTATATACGGCTTGTATCTATGGGGGAAGTATCATAGCGATCGCAGGAGGGATTTACGTATCCTTTAATAAAAAAATCTATAGTGGGGTTAAGAAACCCCTTTGGAAATGGATTGGCGTCTATGTGCTTGTGATGATCTGGTTAATCATTTATCCGTTCATTACAGCGGTGATATAAATCCCAAAGATCGGCGTAGCAAGCAAAAAAGAGCAGTAGCATCCTTTGTCTACTGCTCTTTTCATACGTTTTAATAGCTATCGTGCGTGTGTAAGTAAGGTGTAATACGGTCATATTATTCTAAAATCCAACGATAAGGTTGTCTTATATCTCCGGTTCGATTTCAAAAGCGCCCTTCAGGCGTAAACCATTCACCACTCGTAATCCTAACCACAACGGTACGTAAAGAATAATAGAGGCGATGAATCCTAAGATCATAAATAGGAGTGGAATGACAAAAATACTGGCTATGCCCACTGTCATACTATCAAAGGTCATACTCAAGACAGTGACATTAAACTGCTCGGAAAACATGTAGCTTAATCCAAAAGTGATTAAACCGGCTAAGATACCGATAAATAATAGTAAAAAAATATTCCACTTCACAAAAGAACTGAATGTGAGGTCTTTTATTTTAACGGTCTGTCTCTTTAATACGACGTCATTTTCACGACTAAAAGCTGCGTTCTTTTCGAGTACATCGGAACTGTTCATGTTATCTGCATCATGTCCTTTCTTTGATTTTGTCGAAGAGGTCGTTTGTTTTTCCTCATTTTCGCTGTTCTCCCCAGTATGTGACTGGCGGTATTGTTTAAAAAATTGGTTCGTGGTTTTCCCTTTTGGCTGTTGTGATGAGGCATGGGTGTCGAGAGTTCCTGCCGCCTCGTTATGTATTTTACGTTCATCGGGGACATCCACACACTCTGATAACATCACTTTTTTATGGGTATGTATAAGCTGACCGCTCGGCTTTAAATTTTCATATATTCTTTGCACATCGTCTGCGTATTGTAAGTTAAATGTATATAGTGGGTCGATGGGACCGTTGATTTTTTGCAGATAATCCCCAAAGGACTCTCTTAATGCCTGATAAGAAATATAATCTAATGATTGACTAATAATAATATAGTCGCAGGGCGGGAATACCATCGCTTGCCATTCTGTCCACGCGATAGCACGCTTGACAACACCACTTCTATGTTCTTGGTAGAATAAATAATCTGGTGCGACATAAGCTGGCCCAAGTCGGTCGGTGACGGTCCTCTTGTTTAAATGATACTGCCAGATGGCCATGCCTATATCTTCAGGTAAGTAAGGTAAAGTCACGCCCATCTCTTCATAGACGTTATGGATCTTGATTTTATTATTTTCCTTCCACGAGGCGGTGAAAGCATCCGCATTCATGTTTTTAGGTTTACTATCGCCACCAATTTCATAGTCTTGTGGATTAATCACATAGAGGTCAAACGCTTGACATACTTCTTCGAGAATGAGCATGGCTTCATAGGCGAAGAACGTAGGTTTTGCATACTCTACACTAAATAGTATGCCGCTGAAATAAAACCCATCTTCTTTCTGTTCGCCGGGGTTATTATCTAAGATGTTAAGTTGAAACGTGGTTTTTGAAAGAGGGTTCTTATAAATGACCTCAAACGCATCTCGTTGCTCTGCACGAGTGTCGACCTGCCATAAATTTGATTGAAAGAAAGACAGCAGTTTTTCTTTTCTTATTTTGTTAGGCGATCTTTGCACAAAATATAGTTCGTAGCTCATCATACCCTCCTTCATGTTCAGACCTGTTTTTTAAATTATATCAAATTCATGTCGAATGTCGTTACTTTTTTGACTATTATCTATAAATAAGTTGAAAAATGTCGACTGTTGTTCAATGTGGGCAATGCAAACACATACTGGAATGTCATCTGATATAATGTTGTTAATAGGAGTTGGGGAGGGGACATGAGTGAACGAAGAGGCCAAAAAGGGGAAGCAGAGTCCAATAAAACATAACATTGGAGCCACGTTTATTCCCGTGAAAAATATTGAAGCTGCAAGAGATTGGTATTGCGACATACTCGGCTTGGAACCAGATGGTGACATATTATTTGGACACTTATATGTCATTCCGCTTGCAAATGGTAATGGCTTGGTCTTAGATAGTAAGATTTATCCTCAGCGGTCGACGGGCGATGCACCCCTTTTTCACTTTGATACAGAGGATATTCAACAGTCTTATGACTTTCTTAATGAAAAAGGAGTCCACATCACGTCGGACATTGAACATGGTCATTTCTTTCATTTCAAAGACCCGTACGGTAATGCCTTAATGGTATGTCAATGTTAAATGATATAAATGGTAGGTTGAAACAAGTAGAGAAATTGTTTTCAGCTCTAGAGACATAAAAGGAGCGGATACCCGTGGAACGTCATGATGATCAAAAGCAAGTGTTTCGTATACAAGGATTCACCTGAGCAGGATGTGCTGCTCGGTTTGAGCAGAATGTTAAGGCTCTAAAAGGGGTTCAGGATGCAAAAGTGAATTTTGGTTCATCTAAGATCACGGTCTATGGTCAGACCTCCATCAAACAGCTAGAAAAAGCGGGGGCATTTGAAAATTTATCCGTGTATCCTGAGAATGAAGCGGTCACTCGTATCCCCTTATGGCGAAATAAAGCAGCCCTTCGTACAATGATATCTGGACTTTTGCTTGTGATTGGATGGGGACTCCATCTCAACATAGGTGAAGATGTAGCGATTTATGCCTATCTGGCCTCTATCGTGCTTGGTGGATACGTCTTGTTTATACAAGGCCTTAATAATCTTATACATTTTCGTTTTGATATGAAAACACTCATGACCATCGCTATTTTCGGTGCCGCAGCGATTGGAGAATGGGGGGAAGGTGCAACGGTCGTTTTCCTTTTTGCCATTAGTGAAGCTCTAGAAACGTATTCAATGGATAGGGCACGGCAATCGATACGTTCATTAATGGACATATCCCCCAAGCAGGCATTGGTCAAGAGAGATGAAAAGTGGGTCACTGTCGCAGTTGAAGATGTCAGGGTCGGAGATATCATGTCGGTGAAACCAGGTGAAAAGATTGCCATGGACGGCACGGTGATAGAAGGTCACTCCTCTGTGAACCAGTCTGCGATTACAGGTGAATCTCTGCCAGTCTCCAAATCGAGTGGTAATGAGGTGTTTGCCGGGACCTTAAACGAAGCCGGACATTTGACTGTAGAAGTGACGAAAAAGGTTGAAGATACGACGATAGCTAAAATCATTCACCTTGTAGAGGAGGCACAGGCAGAAAAGGCGCCTTCTCAACTCTTTGTGGACCGCTTCGCCGCTTACTATACGCCTGCTATTATCGTCATTGCGGCGGGTATCACAACATTACCCCCTTTGTTATTTGCGGCGGAATGGCATGAATGGATCTATAGAGGCCTCGCCGTTCTCGTTGTGGGATGTCCATGTGCGCTAGTTATTTCAACCCCGGTGTCAATCGTAACGGCGATTGGGAATGCCGCTAAAAAAGGAGTCCTCATAAAAGGGGGCATTCATCTTGAAGAGATCGGCCGATTAAAAGCCATAGCTGTTGATAAAACAGGGACCCTGACCACAGGCAAACCCAATATGACAGACATCATTGTCATGAATCCAGACAGACAACCACAGGACCTGTTAGGTGTGGCTACAGCCATCGAGACACAATCACAACATCCCCTAGCTACGGCCTTCAAGGACCATGCACAACAACAGAAAGTAGATATTGAAGCCTGGTCTGTCAATGATTTTCAGTCATTAACGGGTAAAGGTGTAAAAGCAACGGTGAACGGTGAGACGTATTACGTTGGACATCTGGGCCTAGCCCGGGAGATAATGCCAAGTGAGGTGCCTGCGAGTACCTACGAGAAGGTTGAGGACTTGCAAGCACAAGGCAAAACTGTCATGCTTTTCATGACAAACGATGAAGTATTAGCTATATTTGCTGTTATGGACCAGCCAAGGGCAGAGAGTGAGAACGTGATAGCCCAGCTTCACGCGTTAGGTATTGAAAAGACAGTGATGCTAACGGGGGATAACCGTCAGACGGGTGAGGCTATCAGCCGCAAGCTAGGTGTAAAAGAAGTGGCAGCAGAACTTCTTCCTCAAGACAAATTAGAGGTCATCAAGAGATTAAAAGCGAAGTATGGTAAAGTGGCTATGGTTGGAGACGGTGTCAATGATGCTCCGGCGTTAGCGTCAGCTAATGTCGGTGTGGCCATGGGTGGCGCCGGGACGGATACGGCACTTGAGACGGCGGATGTCGCTCTTATGGCGGATGACCTGACTCAATTACCTTTTACAGTGAGGTTAAGTCGCAAAGCCTTACGTGTCATTAAGCAGAATATTACAATAGCGCTGATGATTAAGGTTGTTGCTTTACTCCTGATCATCCCCAACTGGCTGACGTTATGGATGGCCATTTTTGCCGATATGGGAGCGACACTCCTTGTCACACTTAACGGTCTAAGATTATTACGGACGACATAGGCTGAGTGCTTTACCGCTGATGCTTTTTATTCTACACGCCGTACGCGACCAACCCTCTCTCATGCCAGGAGTCACAAGACCGTAACGTATATGCATGAAATTAGGAATGGAAAACGGGTATGGTGTGGTAGAATAATAATGTACTTATCCAGCATGTGTAATATTGAAACAATAGAAGGGATTAAGGTGAACGCATGGCATTACAAGCAGGTACTATAGAAACACTAAAGGTTGAAAGACAAGCCCCATTTGGTTATTTTCTAACGGATGATTTAGAGGATGTCCTTTTACATGAGAACGAAATCCAAGGGCAGATTGACATAGGCGAGAAGATTGATGTCTTTCTGTACAGAGACAAGCAACAACGATTAGCAGCCACGATGACGTTACCTGACATACAGTTAGAGCATTACGGCTGGGGCGTTGTCTCTGAAGTGATTGAACACATGGGTGTGTTCGTTAATATCGGCATCACAAAAGAGATACTTCTCTCCAAGGATGATCTACCTAAATTAATGTCTGTATGGCCCAAGCCAGAAGACAAAGTCTATGTACGTCTCAAAACGGATAAAAAGGACCGGTTGCTCGCTGACTTAGCACCGGAAAGTGTGATCAAAGAACTCACACACCCCGCTTCAACAGAGGTGTTTAACACGAATGTGGAAGGTAGAGTGTATCGTGCGGTGAAGATAGGAACGTACATCCTCACCACAGAAGGCTTTCGCGGATTTATTCATGAGAGTCAGCGTAGGGAAGAGCCTCGATTAGGGCAATTGGTCCAGGGGAGAGTCATCGATGTGAAGGAGGATGGCACCCTGAATATTTCTCTACTCCCTCGTAAACAAGAAAGACATGGAGACGCCGAGCGGATCGAAGCGTATATGCAAAGTCGAGGGGGCGCCATGCCATTAAGTGATAAGAGTAGCCCAGAAGATATCCAATCAGAGCTTAAAATGAGTAAGGGTGCCTTCAAACGTGCACTAGGGAAATTGATCAAAGAGAAGAAAGTGTACCAGGAGGATGGCTGGACGTTTACTAACCGAAGCGACGACAAGAAATAGTCAGAGCCCCCCGGGTCAACTGTAATAGAGATACAAAAGATAAGGGTGAGAGGAGAAAGGCTCATGATTAAACATATTGTTATGTGGAAGCTAAAGGAAACCGCTGAAGGCGCAACCAAAGCAGAGAATGCGTATAAAATAAAGACGCTGTTAGAAGGTCTAAAAGATAAGATTGAAGTCATCCAATCTATTGAAGTGGGGATTAATATTGAGCCTTCTGAAACAGCGTATGATGTTGTCCTATATTCAGAATTCGAGGATGAACAGGGACTCGAAGCGTATCAAATTCATCCCGATCATCAAGAAGCAGGGAGCTTTGTTAAAAAGGTGGTCACGGAACGTGTCGTGGTAGACTATAGGGCATAGCCTACATATTGAAAAAGGTGGCCATAATAAAACGCTCAGATTTAACGAATCTGAGCGTTTTTTGTCTCGTTTATTAGCAATAATGTAGAATATAGTGGCCTTTGAAGAAACGCGCCGGCTGGTTATTCAAATTCGTGAGAGAGACGGACCATAAGGGCAGCCATCTCGGCACGAGTTGTCGGCGCTTTCGGTCTAAAAGTACCGTCACTAAAGCCGCCGAATACATTGTTTTCTTTAACCGAAGCAATTGCTGCGTAAGACCAAGGAGCGGTGTCCGGGTTCACGTCAGGAAAAGGATGGGTGTCCGACAATTCACTTAATTCGAATAAGCGTTTGAACACAACGGCTAGTTCCTGTCTTGTAATAGGATCGTTTGGCTTGAACAATCCTTCCGTTTTACCAGCAAAAATGCCGTGTTGTTTGGCGATCTCTATGGCAGAGTATCCCCACATGTCTTCAGTCACATCTTGGAACGAAGGATTTGAGATACTTTCCTCCGCTTGCAGGTTCATGGCTCTAACGAGGATCGTGGCAGCTTCTCTTCTGGTGACCTGATCGCTTGGTGCGAATTGTGTTAACGTTTTTCCAACGATCCAACCGTTGTATTCAACACGCATGACGCTTTCTCTAGCCCAGTGATCGACAGACACATCCTCGAATCGTTTACCGTCTAACCACAAACGATAGTACTGCCATATACTTGAGTTTTCCTGGCCTAGGCTCCAGCTACCTGTTCCTTTAATATTGTACTCATGGACGAGATCTAGTTTTTGTCTGATTAACGTATCATCATCGAACCATAACTCGTATTGCCCTGGAGATAGGGGATCAGACCAAGCGTGAATGTTGAAATCTTCGTCATTTTCAGAGACTGTAAATGTTGCCTTTGAACCTCTGTCACCTACACGTTCGACGTGGGCGTCAAAATGATCGACGAGTTCATTCACTCTAAACAAAGGGACACCTGATCCTGTGATCGGTGCAGGCTGGGTTTGTTCTTGGTTAGGGCTGCTTTCTTCACCGTCTGCCTCTTCACCGCTATTGCTTCCAATCTCACTCTCATTCTCACTATCATGCCCTGCTTCTGTCTCGTTGTTGGTTAAGTCCTCTTCACGAGCGTCGTCTTGGTTTTCATTCATGTCAGGTGTCTCGGTCTGCCACAAACGACCGTAGAAGGGTAGCCCTAACACGATTTTGTCTCTATGTACACCTTGATCTAAGGCATATTGGATGGACTGTTCGGTGAAATTGTAACTAGCGACAGGACCTGGTTCACTTCCTGCGGAGTGCTCATCATATGACATGATCATCAAGTAGTCACTATGCTGAGCGAGCTTAGCATAATCATACATGCCGTGCCAGCCCGTTTCCCAACCTCTAGGGTTGGCAGCTACTGCAACAGAAACTTCAAGCTCCGCTGGTATGACTTCTCGTAATAAGCGAACGAATGAAGTGAAATCGTCACGGTGGGTGTGATTTAATCCTTCAATGTCCACGTTGATACCGTCCAACTGATACGTCTCAACAGCTTCAGCAAGATCATTGACGAGCGTTTCCATGTTTTCTAGCGCGTTTTCGCCCGACGTTCTATCCCAATGGTTACTCAAGAAAGGGACGACTTTAACCCCTCTGGCATGCATCTCTTCTATGAAACTCGTATCTAGTTTTGAGGTGATCTCAAGCTCGCCTTCAGAACTAATGTCAAAATAGTTGGGAGACACAACGTCTAAAGCTTCTTGTGTTTGCTCTACCGTTTCTACATATGCTGATGTACTCGGATAGTGGATGTACGTCATGTTAAACCGGCTGTCCTCAGCATGTCCGTTTGACACCACCACAGACGTTGAAACTAGTAGGATAACGATGACAGCTGAAATCAGTTTGACAATGTTAATTCTCATATCCTCTCCCCTTTTCCTTTTAGGCATTCTACTAAACTACTGAATGACTAAAAAATCTTCACTACTACTATTTTGCAAAATTTAGTAGCAAAGCACAATCATTTTTTACTAAAAGTTTTGTCAATCTATGGAGATTTTCAGATTAAATGTTAATATGATAAAAACAGACGAGTCACATCGGAGTAGCTCATTATCCATATATTCAGGAGGGATACGATGCGAATGAGAGAGATAACAGAAGAGGATGCACAAGCATACTTGGCGTTTAACCGTGCGTTAGTAAAAGAATCGGATTACCTTTTACTAGAACCCGGTGAGCAAACCATGAATATTGAAGAACAAAAGCGTAGAATTAACAAAATGTTGTCAATGGATCGTGCTACGATTATAGTAGCTGAACAGGCGGATCATATCATTGGCCAAGGGACAAAGAAGCATTCTCTAGTAGTAAACGGGGCGTACGTTGACGAGTATGTTATGGCAAAACTGGTTTAGGCATGTGTTTTATCTCAAACAAGCATACCCAATAAGGATCATAAGGAGAGAGCATGATGAAAGATACAATAATAAAAGAAATCAAACGCATCGAACAAGAGAAGGACGTGACTATTCTTTTTGCCTGTGAGTCTGGGAGTCGGGCATGGGGGTTCCCTTCAAAGGACAGTGATTATGACGTGCGGTTCATCTATGTTCATCGACCTGAATGGTATTTATCCATTGACGAAGGAAGAGATGTCATTGAGTTACCGATCGATGATTTACTCGACATCAATGGGTGGGATATACGTAAGGCACTGAAACTATTCCGCAAGTCAAACCCTCCACTGCAGGAATGGCTAAGGTCAGATATCATCTACTACGAACGTTATTCTTTTGCAGAAAAGCTGAAAGGATTAAGCCCTCGCGTTTTTTCACCTATTTCTTGTACGTATCATTACCTCAGTATGGCACGGGGGAACTATCGTGAGTTTTTACAAGGGGACCAAGTCAAGATTAAAAAATACTTCTATGTGCTTAGGCCAATCCTGGCTTGTCAATGGATTGAAAAGCATCACACAATGCCACCGATTTTGTTTCAAGACCTCGTCAAGGACCTCGTGCCTAAGGGACACTTATATGACGAAATTCATAACCTCTTAGAGAGAAAGATGGAGGGGGATGAGCTGGATTTTGAGCCTAGGATTGATGTGATTAATGAGTACATAGAAACACAGATTGAACATATCGATCAATTCGTTAAAGGTATTCAATTTAACCAAGATGATCCTACTGAGCAGTTAAATAAGCTATTCAGAGACACACTGCACGAGGTGTATCAATTTAGTAGTAATCCTTAAAAAGGGGAACGGTGAATATATGAAACATTTATTTGAGTATAATTGGCAGGTCCGCGATGAGTGGTTTGAGAGATGTCGTACACTTTCTCATGAAGTGCTCCTTCAAGAGCGTCAAGGCGGTGTAGGCTCTATTTTAGAGACATTGTTTCATATCGTTGATGTTGAATATAGTTGGATTCGAGCGATGAAGGGGTTACCAGATCTTGCGCCTCACTTTGAGGATTATAAAAGCTTAGAGCAAGTGAAGGCACTTTCTGAAAACTATCGTCAGGATATTATAGCAATGATAGATGCTTGGGATAACGAATGGACCTATAAACCTGTCCAGGCCTCATGGATGGAAGGCACGTTTTACTGTGGAGAAGTGATAAGGCACTTAATTGCTCATGAGATCCACCACGTTGGACAGTTGTCCGTGTGGGCTAGGGAACTCGGTCTTGAGCCAGTGTCTGCTAGTTTTATAGAAAGGGACCTGATGCAAAAAGATTAAATGAGGTACAAAAATAGAGAGGAAGCTGCTTTTCAAAGACAAGATGTCATGTAATGAGCCTTTTAATATCTTTTATTATCAATGTGAGTATGGATGAGGTGAGGGTGTGCAAATCAGGAATTTTAAATTCATGGGTCATAAAGAGGTCACACGCCTGTTTCGAAGCAGAGGTATCTCAGATTTTCACACGGCCGTTGATTATGTGTCAGCATTACCTTACGGGCGTAACAGTGACCGTGGGGACTATACGCTTGTCTTAAAAGAAGAAAAAGGCACGTGCAGCACTAAACATGCGTTACTGGCTCAGGTATGCATAGAACACGGTATAGAGGATGTTCAGCTAGCGATGGGCATCTATAGAATGAGTGAAGATAATACACCCGGTGTGGGCGTTGTGTTAGACCAACACGAGATTGACTATATCCCAGAGGCGCATTGTTATCTTATTTATAAGGATATGAGGTTCGATTTTACCAGCCCAGACATGAGCGATGCTATCACTTCCCAAGTGATCTATGAGGAAAGAATTAGGCCAGCGGATATTGCCTCATATAAATTACAAGTGCATCAAAAGTATATTCAAAAATGGGTTCAAAAGGCCCTTTCCCATTATAATTCTCAGGATATTTGGGAGATTAGGGAAAAATGTATTAAGGCTTTGTCCCATCGTTAATCTATCGTTGGGAATATGGAGGTGTGCTGAGTGACATGAGCGACATAACTGCAAGATGTGTAAGAAACAGGTGAAAAACATGTTATCATATATAAAGGAGTATAGGATATCCATAATATCAATGATGAATGGGGAATTGAGATAAAAGTGAAGCGCTTAGTAGAGTTTATCATTCTGACGATTGGCTCGATGACTGTGGCAGCGGGACTTGAACTCATATTAGCACCCAATGAGCTTGTCGATGGGGGCGTTACAGCAGTAGCCATTATGACTAACGCCGTGTGGGATATTCCATTATGGGTGATTTTCCTCATGTTAAATGTCCCTATGTTAGTGTTTGCTGGTCGGTATATGGGTAGGAAGTTTGTCATTCGCAGTCTATACGCTAATGTGATCACCACCCTTTCACTGATTTGGTTAGCGCCGAAGCCACCGATTACAACGTCCGAGATCTTGATTGTGTTATATGGTGGTTTTCTACTCGGTGTCGGCATAGGGTTAGTCGTCAAAGTCGGGGGTGCCATTGACGGGACAGAGATGTTAGCTATTTTCTTAAATAAAAAATATCACATCCCGTTCAGTACGTTCTTATTCGGCATAAATGCGATTATTTTGTGCATCGCTGCCTTTGTTTTCTCAATCGAGCATGCGATGTTCTCTATCGCGGTATTTTTTATCGTCACCAAAACAGTAGATTTTATATTAGACGGTCTCAATCAGGAAAAAGCGATTATGATTATCTCTCGTAAACCGGAGGAAGTAGGGGAACGACTGATTAGGGAGTTGGACGTGCAATTAACATACCTTCACGGAGAAGGGGGTTACTCCAACGAGCCGAGAAAGACGATCTACTGTATTACCAATCGATTTATGTACCCCAAACTAAAAGAAATGGTGCTGGCTATCGATTCAGAAGCTGTCCTAGAGGCTTCCTCTGCCACCGAAACAACCGGTGTGAAGCATAAGCGATTTCATCACATCTAGATAGACGATACATCACCATACATATTTAAAATGATAATTGACAAGTAAACCTGCCACGTGTAATCAAATATGGCAAATAGAAAAGGTCTTGAAAACGATTTAATGATCTATTATAATAGTAATTAAGAACTAAATATTGGTCCTATTTTTTACGGATTGTGACTGTTCGGCAGGCGATACCTAGATTGAAACGACAATAATGACCACATAGATGGGTCGTATTCTCGTTTCAGTTTGGGTTTTTTTTATCTCATTTTATCCAGACTGAGAGTAGGTGAATTTATGAACATAAAAAAAATCTTCAACAACAACGTCGTTTTGTTAGAAGACGACAATCAACAGGAAATGGTTGTGATGGGCAAAGGAATAGGGTTTAACAAGAATAAAGGTGAGGAAATTGATTTCTCAAAAGTAGATAAAAAGTTTGTCTTATCAAAAAGTATGTCCGATAAACTCGTAGATTTAATTCGTGACATTTCACCTGAACATTTGCATCTATCTAATTTGATTATTGAACAGGCCAAAAAAGAGTTAGATGTCCCTCTGAACGACAATATTTATATTACACTAACCGATCATATCAGCTTTGCGCTATCACGTATAAAAGAAGGTTTAGTGATCAAGAACGCGCTGTACTGGGAAGTGAAGAAATTTTACACAAAAGAATATGAAGTGGCACTGAAAGCGAAAGACATCATTGAAAAGGAAATGGCTATTGTATTGCCAGAAGATGAAGCCGCTTCCATCGCTTTACATCTTGTTAATGCCCAGCAGGGTGAACAAGACATGGAACAAACCGTGACCATGACACAGATTGTCACAGATGTACGGAGTATCGTCAAATACCATTACGGGATGGACATGGACGAAAATTCTATAAACTACAGTCGGTTTATGACCCATTTACGTTATTTTGCTTACCGTATATTGCGTGATGATTGGGTAACTGAAGAGGATGATTTTCTTTACCATCAAGTCAAGGCGAAGTATCCAGAAGCTTACCGCTGCGTGCAAAAGATTGTGACCTATCTTGAGACCCATTTTGGCAAGGTCCCAACGAAGGAAGAACAGGTATATTTTATGATTCACATTCATCGTGTGACGAGTAGAGAAAAAAAGCATACGACATGATCAATAAAGGGATTGTGACTGTTTGGCAGGCGAAACCTGAATTGATGCTATAAACGAGGACGAGTTGGTGTAGACTGTCCTGTTATGAGCATCAGTTCAGGTTTTTCTTTTGGAGAAGTATCTCCTATAGACTTATCTAACTGAGACACAGATGGAGAGACATTAAGGGGGGAGCATGATGAGTAACAACAAACAATTAGCACAAGACATACTGAAGGAAGTTGGGGGCGAAGAGAATGTTTCCAGTTTAGTGCACTGTGCGACGCGATTAAGATTTAAGCTTAAGGATAACCAGAAAGCAAACAAGCAGGTGCTAGACAATCATGAGGGGATATTAAGTGTCGTGGAGAGTGGTGGACAATTTCAAATTGTGATTGGTAGTCATGTATCACATGTATATGAAGACATTAAAAAGCTGATGAATTTAGATTCGTCTGAAGATAACCAGACCCAAGACAACAAATCAAAAGCAAGTATAGGGGCCCGTATTTTTGAGTTTATTTTAGGCAGCTTTTCTCCATTAATCCCGGTTCTTGCCGGTGCAGGAATGCTAAAGGCCGTGGTCATAGTGTTAGAAATGGTGGGATGGTTATCTCCTGGAAATGGCACTTATTCTATTTTATCTGCAGCAGGGAATTCTGTTTTTTATTTCCTACCGATCATGCTTGGCATAACCGCATCGATGAAATTGGGTGCGAATCCTTATGTAGGGGGGGCTATAGGCGCCGCGTTGCTTGAACCAGATTTCGTAGGGTTATTAGAAGGTGGTGTCACAAGTTTCTTAGGAATTCCGGTGGTGATGATGGATTATTCATCATCTGTCTTTCCCATCTTTATTGCCATTGGTATTTATGCTTTTCTGGAAAGATTGCTCAAGAAAATCATTTATAAAGATGTCCAGCTATTTGTCGTTCCGATGCTATCTCTAGCTATTATCGTTCCTTTAACAGCCATTGTTTTTGGACCGTTTGGGGTAAATGTGGGGAATGGCATCGCCACAGGTATCAATTATCTCATTGATGTAAGCGGCATCATCGCCGGCGCAATTTTAGGTGGGGTGATGACATTCCTTGTCATCTTAGGCTTGCATTGGGGGATTGTCCCTATCATATTGGAAAATCTTGCGGTAGCGGGTGGCGATCCTATAAGTCCTATGTGGGCCGCAGCGACATTTGCACAAATGGGTGTTGCCGTCGGTATTTTTATCAAAGCGAGAGAGAAGAAGCTTAAAACATTAGCGGGCTCCACAACAGCGCCGGGGTTACTAGCAGGGGTGACAGAACCGATCATTTACGGTATCTTGTTACGTTACAGACGGACATTGCTGTATGTGGTGCTTGCCGGTGCCGTTGGGGGTGCGATTAACGGTTCAATGGGGATCATGTTGCAGGCATTTGCCTTCCACAGCATTTTTTCCATTCCCATTAATACTCCTTCTTTGTTGTATATGTTGGGTGTCGGTACCTCTTTTGCATTGGGCGTTCTCCTCGTTGTATTGTTTGGATTTGAGAGCAGCCATTCACAAGACGTTGACAACCAAGAAGGAGACAATCCAGCAAAGAAATCAACCTTAAAAAATAAAGAGGTGCTTGCCAGTCCGATGCACGGGAAGGTAAAAGTGTTAAGTGAAGTGAATGACCAAGTGTTCTCCTCAGGTGCGATGGGAAAAGGGATGGCCATTGAACCGACAGAGGGACGAGTTGTTTCACCTGTTAATGGCACGATTACCTCACTGTTTCCGACAGGTCATGCGATTGGCATCACATCTGGAGGTGGTGCGGAAATTCTGATTCATATTGGTCTTGATACTGTTCAATTAGAAGGCGAATATTTTAACTCATTAGTAAAAGAAGGTGATGAAGTCAAACAGGGGGACTTACTGATTCAGTTCGATAGGCAAAAAATAATAGAAGCCGGTTACGAATTGACAACCCCTGTCATTGTCACAAACGCTGATCGCTACCTAGACATTGTCGAAACAAACAAAAACAAAATTCATGAAGAAGAGGATTTACTTACGATCATAGTTTAATCAAAACGAAGAAATCGAAAAATACCTCATAGGAGTGGATGATTATGATGAAAAGAGAAACCAGTCTACCTCACAACTTTTTGTGGGGAGGTGCTGTAGCAGCTAACCAGGTTGAAGGCGCTTATAATGAAGATGGAAAAGGATGGGCTATCACAGATGTGGTCAAACGCGTGAAACCCGAAGACAGGAGGAAAATGGCTTTTCCTTTCCCGACAAGTGAAGAAGTGAAATCTTTTATGGAAATGGATGATGAACATTTCCCTAAGCGCTACGGTATCGATTTCTATCATCGCTACAAGGAGGATATCGCTTTATTTAAGGAACTAGGGTTCAAAGCCCTTCGTGTTTCAATAGCGTGGACACGTATTTATCCTAATGGTGATGATGCCGAACCGAATGAAGCGGGGCTGAAGTTCTATGACAACTTATTTGATGAATTATTAAAAAATGATATTGAGCCTATCGTCACATTATCGCACTACGAAATGCCACTCAACCTTTCTTTAGAATACGGAGGTTGGACGAATCGCAAGCTTGTGGATTTGTTTGCTCAATACGCAGAGACAGTCATGACCCGATATAAGGATAAAGTAAAGTATTGGATTACCTTTAACGAGATTAACTGTATCTTAATGTCGCCTTATATCAGTGCGGGGATCCTGCGAGATCAGGTGGCAGAAGAGGATCTGTTAGAAGCGCAATACCAAGCTGCACACCATCAATTTTTGGCCAGTGCCAAAGCGGTGGAAGCGTGCCATCGACTTATTCCCGATGGTCAAATTGGATGTATGGTCATTGGGATGATCAATTATCCGAATAGTCCTCACCCTGAAGACGTACTAGAAACCCTTTACGATCAGCGCAAAACCTTTTTCTTTACCGATGTTCAAGTACGGGGACATTACCCGATGTATATGCAACGCTTCTTTGAAGAGCATGGCATCGAGATTAAAAAGCAACCAGAAGACGATCAGATATTACAAAACAATCTTGTCGATTTTATATCCTTTAGTTACTATATGTCTTCTGTGTCAGCTAGACCTGGAGCGGGTGGGGAAAGCGCAGCCGGTAATCTGTTAACAAGCCTTAAAAATCCGTATCTAGAAGCGTCTGATTGGGGATGGCAAATCGACCCTGTTGGGCTACGCCTCATCATGAATATGTTTTACGAGCGTTATGAAAAACCGTTATTCATCGTAGAGAATGGACTAGGTGCCTTTGATAAGGTCGAAGATGATGGTCGTATCCATGATGATTACCGTATCGAATACCTCAGACAACATTTGACCCAAATGAAAGAAGCCGTAGCCGATGGTGTAGAGCTGTTAGGCTATACAGCTTGGGGGCCTATTGATTTAATCAGCTTCTCAACCTCAGAAATGTCTAAACGTTACGGATTTATCTACGTCGACCAGGATGATGACGGCAATGGTACACTAGAGAGAAGTAGGAAGGATAGCTTTTACTGGTATCAAAAAGTGATCGCCACGAACGGGGAAGAGCTTTAAGCAATGATTATGTGAACGTTAAGCGTGTAGCGCAGGAAAACTTTAATACACGTTAATATACGCTGTTACAATTAAGAAAAGAGACTAGATCGTCTAAGATTTAGTCTCTTTTTTGCTAGCACTTATCCATGTTTATATATTGAGTATTATCAATTAGGAAAAGCGGTAAGATAAGGGAAGCCATGCCAGGTCGAGATCAGGCTGCGGAAAACCCTTATAGCTTAGCCTTCCGTGTTCTGAGCTTGTTCCTTATCTAATACGTCCTGTACCACATCACGGATCGTGACATGTCCTAGCGCTTTTTCCATAGCTTTTTGTGCCGTCGTAAATAAAGAGCCGATCGTATCCTGTATGTGCCGACCTACTGGGCAAGCAGGATTTGGATTTTCATGTACACCAAATAACGCTTGATCTTGGACCACGTTGACCGCTCTATACACGTCTAGTAGGGTGATCTCGTCTAGTTCTTTGGCTAGTTCAGCACCGGCCACCCCAGGGCGGACCTTGACTAAATCGGCTTGCTTGAGCATGCCTATTATCTTTCGAATGAGAGCAGGGTTCGTGTTTACGCTCCCGGCAATAAAGTCAGATGAATTGACCCCTTCTTTGTTGACTTCTAATAGCGTTAATATATGAATGCCGACAGCAAAACGACTGCTGATGGACATATTCAGTCACCTTCCTTACACATATTAAAAAGAATGTAGATGTATCTATTCTCTTAGTTTCTCGTTCGCTTTTAGCTCTCCCTATTATACCTTAAAACGGCTTAAGGATATAAACTGACTTAAAATGTTGACAAAGGCTGACCCTGTAATTACACTTATTACATGTAATCATAATGGTTACAATTACAAAAAACAACTGTTAAGTGAAGGAGGATAATAAGATGAAGATTGGGATTATTGGCGCCAGTGGTAAAGCAGGGCGTCTTATTATGCAAGAAGCGCTCCAAAGAGGACATAACGTGGCCGCCATCGTGAGAAACGCATCCAAGGTGGAGGATCAACAGGTACAAATCTTAGAAAAGAACATTTTTGACTTGAAGTCCGAGGATATTAAAGAGTATGACGTCGTCGTCAATGCATTTAATGCCCCATTCGGAGAAGAGCATCAACATGTAGAGGCGGGTAAAGTGCTAATTGAAGCACTTAAGGGCGCCTCTGAGACGAAATTAGTTGTCGTGGGTGGCGCTGGAAGCTTGTTCGTGGATGAAGCTCAAACGACGCGCCTCATGGATACACCAGAATTTCCAAAAGAGATTTATCCGACGGCTTCTAATGCGGGTAAAAACCTAGAAGACCTGCAAAACACAAGTGGTATGCAATGGACCTATATCAGTCCTGCGGCGTTCTTTAACCCAGACGGGAAAAGAACGGGCACATACCAAAAAGGAAAAGACCAACTGATTGTCAACTCAGAAGGAGAGAGCTATGTCAGCTACGCTGACTTTGCCATTGCCGTTTTAGATGAAATTGAAAATCCACAACACCTAAACGAACGTTTTACCGTTATTAGCGAAAAGGAGTAAGTTATAAGCTGGTAGGTAGCGTCGTACGCAGAGCCTCCCCGTACACAGAGCTGACAGGAAGGGGCCTGATACGCAGAGCTGACGAGCAGGCCTTCATATGCAGATAAAAGGTGAATGAAGAGATACGAGGAATACCATTGGCTTTTGTGCTAGTGGTATTTTTTGTTTGGCTTCTGTCATAAAACCATAGCAGCGGATGTACATATATCACATAGCCCCTTTTTAAGAAACGGTGTTTCGTATGACAAAACACAAAGGAGGTGTCGTGATGGTCACAGCCCAATTATATACCGCACTCCAAACTCACTTTCCGCACATTAGTATAAATGAAAATCTCGAATCCCCGTCCGTGTATGGAAACGATGGCAAGGTGACCGTTTATCCTACCACTGAGAAAGAAGTCCAATGTGTCCTGCAGTATGCCCACCAACATGGCATGAAGGTAAACGTCAAGGGTGGTGGGACCAAAAGCGGATGCGGCGGCCTGGTCCAAACGGCCGACATATTGTTATCCTTAGAACGCATGAAGGGCATCGTTGAGCATGCGGTTGGGGATATGACGGTCACCGTCAAAGCAGGCACGACATTTTACGAACTGCAACAGTATTTAAGTAAGGATTATCAAACGGTGCCTTGTGATCCCGCCTGGCCGGAAAAGGCTACTATAGGGGGCATCATTGCCGCCAACGATAGCGGTCCTAAGCGATTGGGATATGGTTCCGCCAGAGATACTGTCATCGGATTGCGCGTCGTTTATCCGGATGGCAGAATCATACGCACAGGTGGCAAGGTAGTGAAGAACGTCGCCGGTTACGATATGAACAAATTGTTTATTGGGTCTATGGGCACGTTAGGTGTCATCACCGAAGTCACGTTGAAACTGCGTCCTGTACCCAAATATGAAAGCGTGACCCTGGTCGCTTTCCCTCAAGGTCGGACAACGGATATCCACTCGTTGATCACAGCACTACAAGACACCCACATTGAACCTGTTTCTTTAGAACTTTTTAATCCCACACTCGCGCGACGATTAACAGGGCAAAGGCGATGCACACTCGCCATCAGTTTCGAAGATAACGCAAGCGCAGTGCATGCTCAAGAGGCACTCCTCCAAGACCTCCTACCACCGACAGCGTCTATCTCTGTCCTTACACAAGAGCAAGCTCGAGCCTGGTGGCAAAAAGTCTATGCCCTTCAGCCGCATGGTGCTGAGTCTAAGTCCTCGCCCTCTGATACGCTTTCTGATCAAACTGATGCCGTGTTAAAAATTGGCGTAAAAGCAATAGATGTCATCTCGTTTCTCCAGGACATAGACCAAGCCGCAGTCATCAATGAGTCTTTAAACATTGAAGCGCATGGAAGTGTAGGACACGGTTTGTGTCTGACTATGCTTAATGGAGATACATCGTCTGTCCTCAATGCTATCCATGTGATTCGTCAAAAGGCCATCGACCGAGGCGGTTATACCGTCGTCAAACATTTGCCGTTTGCTCTGCGCAGACAAATCGATGTCTGGGGTGATCCACCATCTACTTTACCGCTGTTACAAGGCATTAAATCGAGCATTGATCCCAAGCGCATACTGAATGATCAGCGATTTGTAGGAGGGATTTAAGATGAATAATCAGGCAAAAGACGAGGAACGTACTGTTCATTCTAAGTATTCCCTGGGCAATTACCTGTGGAGAGACCCGCCTGATGAGAATAAGTGGGCGGACTGTGTCCATTGTGGTATGTGCTTAGAATCCTGTCCCACGTATGAGCTAACCGGGCAGGAACAGCACTCGCCTAGAGGGCGCGTGCATCTGATCAAGTCTGTTGCAGAAGGCAAAATCGAGGTCAATGAGTCATTTACGGACCCTATATTTGAGTGTCTTGATTGCCGAGCGTGTACAACGGCGTGCCCAGCCGACGTTGATGTCGGTGGCTTAATAGAGGAAGCACGAGGTCAGATCCGCCAGGCGATGCCTTTAAAAGGGTGGAAAAAAATGGCTAACAACTTATTCTTGCATCATCTGTTTCCTCATCCTAGGAGACTCAATACCCTAGGCAAGCTCTTAAAATTTTATCAGCAGAGCGGGTTAAGAACCCTAGTGAAGAAAACAAAACTCTTACACATCATGCCCTCCCATCTGATCAATATGGAAGCGGTCATGCCTGAGATAGGAGGGTCCGTACGTGACAGATACAAGGGGCAAAAAGTCATTCCTGCTGAAGGGGAGACGAAGCACGAAGTCGCCATGTTAACGGGGTGTGTGATGGACGTCATGTTCGGGGATATCAATCAATCGACGATCAATGTCCTCACGCGAAATGGCAATGCTGTGACCGTCCCCGAAAATCAGACCTGTTGTGGGGCCCTTCATGTCCATGCTGGAGAACGGGAGATGGGGCGAGCATTGGCTAAGCAAAACATTGAAGCCTTCGAGGAAGCTGAAAAGGTTATCGTCAATGCAGCCGGGTGTGGGAGTATGCTGAAGGAATATCCGGCACTCTTTCGAGAGGAGCCGGGGTGGCGAGAGAAAGCGGAGCATTTTGCTCAAAAAGTGGAGGATATCTCTCAGTATCTACATGACACCGGCTATCAAGTGCCCCGCGCCACCTTAAATGAAACACGCTTAACGTACCATGATGCCTGTCACTTGGCACACGGGCAAGGGATTCGTCAAGAACCTCGAGAGCTCCTTCTCGACATACCAGGGGTGGAGATGGTGCCCATGGCTCACGCTGATCGTTGCTGCGGAAGCGCTGGCATATACAATATCACCAACCCTGACACAGCAGGTGACGTTTTAGATTTGAAAATGGACACAATCCCTAGGGACGTCGAATGGATCGCAATGGGTAACCCCGGATGTATGCTACAAATGGCGGTGGGTATACACAAATACGGGCGAAATCAGAGGGTGGTGCATACCGTCCAACTTCTAGATTGGGCTTATCAAAAAGAGGACGGACAGGAGCAAACCAACAAATGGGTGCCACACGATGAAAAAAGGGGGGAAGGGCGTGCGTTTTAAAAGGAAGTCAAAAGATCCTCATATTCAAAACCTAGCGGCGATCGTCGGTGAGCGTCACATTCTGTACAAAAAAGAAGACCTCCTCGCTTATGACTGTGACGGTTTCACCATTCACCGCCACCTCCCTAAAGCGGTCGTGTTCCCTCAAAATACGGCAGAGGTCGCTCGAGCGGTCAAATACTGTCATGATCATGACCTTCCGTTCCTGGCACGCGGCGCAGGTACAGGGCTAAGTGGTGGGGCTGTCCCCCTAAACGGTGAAGTGATAATCAGCCTGGTGCGAATGAAGCGTCTACTCAGTGTTGATGTGGAAAACAGGCAGGCGGTCGTAGAGCCAGGATTTGTTAATTTAAAGCTGACACACGCCGTCTCAGATCAAGGCTACTATTATGCTCCTGACCCGTCTAGCCAGTACTGCTGCACGATCGGTGGAAATGTGGCTGAGAACGCGGGTGGCGCTCACTGTCTTAAATACGGGGTGACCACGAATCACATTTTAGGACTCGAAGTGGTCTTACCTAACGGCGATGTGATCGCGTTAGGCCAAAACGGGATTCCTGATGAGCCCGGCTACGATTTACTGGGGCTACTCACAGGTTCCGAGGGGACACTGGGTATCGTCACCAAAATCACCGTACGGATTCTGAAAGAACCTGAAGCGAAAAAGACGGTGTTAGCCTATTTTGACAATGTCGCCGATGGGAGCCAAGCGGTATCGGACATTGTATCGGCCGGTATCGTCCCCGCCGCGCTTGAAATGATGGATCAGGTCGCCATCGAAGGTGTCGAGGCCGCAGCGTTCCCCGTTGGGCATCCCAAGGATATTGAAGCCCTGCTTTTAATTGAAGTGGATGGCATCGCAGCGGGGATTGAGGAACAAGTACAGGAGATATTGGAAGTATGTCAAAAGCGACAGGTACGAGAGGTAAAAGTGGCCCAGGACGAACAGGAGAGGGCGAGATGGTGGGCTAACCGGAAGACAGGGTTTGGCGCCATGGGGGCTATCTCTCCAGATTATCTCGTCCAGGACGGTGTCATTCCGCGTAGCAAGTTACCTGAAGTGTTACAGAAGATTAATGAAATCAGTGAAGCTTACGGCCTGCGCATCGCCAATATCTTTCATGCCGGTGACGGTAATCTGCATCCACTCGTCCTCTTTGATGCCAGAAAGCCGGGAGAAACGGAAAAGGCCCTAAAAGCGGGCAGTGCCTGCTTACAGGCCTGTGCCGATGTAGGAGGCACGATCACGGGTGAACATGGCGTTGGTATTGAGAAAGTAGATGAGATGCGTATGGTGTTTAACGAAGAGGAGATCAACGCTCAAACGGATATAAGAGACGTGTTTAATCCCAAGGGGCTATTAAATGCGGGTAAGCTTTTTCCCACACCGGGGCGTTGTGCAGAGGTCAAGCAGGAAGCAAAATCGGTGTAATCCCGTTAGTGTGCATGGGTGCAATAAGCGACAGAGTGAATGAGAGAAATCTTGTAGTCATATCTTTCAGAATGGAGGAGAAAAAGATGACAACGTATGTTCAGGTGGGTCAACTACAGGTCGCAGAAGACCTTTATCATTTTATTAATAGAGAGGCATTACCAGGGAGCGGGGTAGACCAAGCTCAGTTTTGGCAACGATTTGAAGCCCTAGTACGCGAGTTAACCCCCATTAATAAAAAGCTTTTACAGCGGCGGGAAGAGATACAAAACAAGCTTGATGCTTGGCACAAAGCAAACCAGGGCCAGGTTCAAGACGAGGCGTATCGGTCATTTTTAAAGGAAATCGGCTATCTCGAACCGGATGTTGAGGGTTTTGAGATCACCACATCCAATGTGGATGACGAAATAGCGAAACAAGCAGGACCGCAGCTGGTCGTTCCTGTCAACAATGCACGTTACGCTTTAAATGCGGCCAATGCTCGCTGGGGGAGTCTGTATGATGCGTTGTATGGCACAGATGTCATTAGTGAGGAGAACGGAGCAGACAGAACGACGTCCTATAACCCTACGAGAGGTGACAAAGTGATCACCTACGCACGCCAATTTTTAGACGAGATTTTCCCTTTACAATCAGGCTCCCACAAGGATGCACAGCAATATGCCGTCAAGGAAGGCACTTTACAGGTCACTTTAGATGACCAATCGACAGTGAAACTCGAAGATGAATCTGCATTTAAGGGCTATCAGGGGGAGAGCGATTACCCAACGGCAATCTTATTAAAGAACAATGGCCTGCACATTGATATACAAATCGATCGCACACACCCTATCGGGCAATCCGACAAAGCCGGAGTCAAAGATATCCTGATGGAATCGGCCTTGACGACGATAATGGACTGTGAGGACTCTGTCACCGCTGTAGACGCAGAAGATAAAGTGGGGGTTTATCGGAACTGGTTAGGCCTGATGAAAGGGAATCTCACATGTACGTTTGCCAAAGGAAATAAAGAGGTCACGAGAAAACTCAACCCTGACCGCACGTATACATTGATAGACGGATCAACGCTGACGCTTCCGGGACGTTCACTGATGTTTGTTCGAAATGTTGGTCACCTCATGACCAACAATGCGGTGCTAGATCACAACGGTGAGGACATACAGGAAGGGATCCTAGATGCCGTTGTGACAAGTCTTATTGCTAAGCATTCACTGCTGGAAGGTCAGAGCACCTATCAGAATTCAAGGGAAGGCGCCGTGTACATCGTCAAACCGAAGATGCACGGGTCTGACGAAGTGCAGTTCGCCAACCTCCTCTTTGACCGCGTGGAGGATATGCTCGGATTAGATAGACATACGCTGAAAATTGGTGTGATGGATGAAGAGCGTCGCACCTCTTTAAACTTAAAGGCGTGTATCAAACAGGTGAAAGAGAGAGTGGTGTTTATCAACACCGGTTTTCTAGATCGGACGGGTGATGAAATTCACACATCCATGGTAGCAGGGCCCGTCATACGGAAGAATGACATGAAGACATCGAAGTGGCTTCAGAGCTATGAAGCCTCTAATGTCAATATCGGGTTACAGAGCGGCTTTAGAGGGCGAGCGCAAATCGGTAAAGGCATGTGGGCTATGCCTGATCTTATGGCGGACATGATGAAGCAAAAGATAGGCCAACTCCATGCGGGGGCCAATACAGCTTGGGTCCCTTCACCGACGGCGGCCACTTTACACGCGCTCCATTATCATCAAGTCGATGTCCATGAAGTACAAGAAACTCTCGTCAACCCCGACCAAGATTATCGCAGAGAGCTTTTAGACATCCCTCTCGCCACTGAAACAAACTGGTCCAGTGATGAAATACAAGAGGAGTTAGACAATAACGCCCAAGGCATATTAGGCTACGTGGTACGCTGGGTGGCGCTCGGCATCGGGTGCTCGAAGGTCCCTGACATTAATCACGTCGCGCTCATGGAAGATCGGGCGACATTACGTATTTCTAGCCAACACATGGCAAACTGGTTACAGCATGGCATCGTCACAAAAAAACAGGTGCTTGACACGCTTAAGCGTATGGCCAAAGTCGTAGATGAACAAAACGCGGGTGACCCAGCCTACCAGCCCATGTCCCTCGATTATGAACGATCCATCGCTTTTCAAGCCGCCTGTGACCTCGTATTCAAAGGTGCTGAGCAGCCTAACGGCTATACAGAGCCCATTCTGCATCAGAGAAGACTTGAAGCAAAGCAAAGAGCAGCAGAACAACGGTCATCATCGTTTAGCTAAGTGTCGTCCTTAAGTGTAGTATCTAGTATGACTTCTTTTGTCACACTGTTGGACGAAGCACCACATAAAGCAGGGAGATGAACACTTGTGCCAAGAGAGAATATGGTTAAGTCCGTAGGTCGAGCGCTAGATATCGTTTATCTCATCAGCTTGAAAAAAGAGGGCCTAGGTGTCACAGACATTGCCAATCAGATGGATATTAATAAGAGCTCCGTATATCGTCTTTTATCCACACTCGTACAATACGGCTATATTGAGCAGGATACGGAGACAGGAAAATACAAACTGGGTTATACATGCTTGGAACTCAGTGCGAGTCTATTAGAATCGATCGACTTAAGAGCGGAAGCCCAACCCTACTTAAGGAAGCTAGAAGAGGAAACGAATGAAGTGATTCACCTTGTGGTTTACGATCAAGGGGAAGTGGTTTACATCGAGAAGCTAGAGGGCAATGAAACCCTGCGTATGCATTCCAAGGTCGGCAAGCGGGCGCCCATGCATTGTACCTCGGTCGGTAAGGCTATCCTTGCCCATCTGCCGCCCCAGGCTGTCATAGATATTCTAGAGAGAAAAGGCATGCCTAAGCATACCGAGTATACGATGATCGATAAGGATGCGTTTATCAAAGCGTTAATAGAGGTAAAAAAGCAAGGCTACGCACTAGATTTAGAAGAGAATGAATACGATATTCGCTGTATCGCTGTCCCCATTTTTGATCATGCTAGGCATGTCATCGGTGCCGTTAGCGTATCAGGTCCCTCTGTGAGAATGACTCATGATAGACTTGAGCAGCTACAGCCTTTGATGATTGAAACCGGTCAACACATTTCTAAGAGACTTGGTTTAAGGTAAGCTCGAGAGCTAGCGTTGTCCCGAACGACGCTAGTTTTTTTATACAGGTCACCAGAAGAGCTAGTACTAATGTTAAGGCCAGGTGCATACAACATAATAAGGCATCATGGCGTGATCACGATTATCCAGTACTCATTTACCGCTTACATTTTTCTAAAAATTCAAAAAGTGGTGGTCGTGTAGGGTGGCTTCATAATGAGTCAACTTGTGCGACGAGGAAGAAACGAGGTTTCTTCATAACAAACAAAGGAAAGGATGTTTGACATGTTCAATGAGAAAGGAGCGTTTGACTTATGAGTACGGGAATGTTGGCTTTCTTATCACTTCTACCGATTTTAGTGGTGGCTATTTTTCTTGTCGGGCTCAGGTGGCCGGCAAGTAAAGCGATGCCGATTTCATATGTGGTCGCTGTTTTACTTGCCCTTTTTGTATGGCAAGTACCCGGGGCGAATGTAGCTGCCGCTTCAATCAATGGTCTCGTGGTAGCTGGTACTTTACTGTACATTATCTTCGGGGCTATATTACTCCTGAATACATTGCAGGAAAGCGGCGGTCTTAAAACCATCCGCCGAGGGTTTACCGATATCTCACCAGACCGGCGTATACAAGTCATTATTATTGCTTGGTTGTTCGGTTCTTTCATTGAAGGGTCGGCTGGGTTCGGGACGCCGGCAGCGGTAGCGGTCCCATTACTGGTCGGGTTAGGATTCCCAGCCATGGCCGCTGTCGTTTCAGGCATGTTAATCCAAAGTACACCGGTGTCATTTGGTGCTGTAGGAACTCCGATTCTAGTCGGTGTCCAATCGGGGTTAGACCAAGCCGGGATTACAGACAACCTACTCGTCTTAGTGACGGATATCGGAGCAAAAGTGGCCCTGCTTCATATGGTGGTCGGCACCTTGGTCCCCTTAATTGTCGTCGCCTTCATGACGAGATTTTTTGGCAAAAATAAGTCTTTCTCAGAAGGGGTTAAGGTGTGGAAATTTGCCTTGTTTGCTGCCTTTGCGATGACCCTTCCTTATCTCATTGTGGCTAACGTCTTAGGTCCTGAATTTCCTTCCCTGGTCGGTGGTTTAGTGGGGCTCTTAATCGTCGTGACGGCTGCTAAAAAAGGTTTCCTCATGCCATCGAAAGAGGAAGCGTGGGACTTCGAAGCGAGATCGAAGTGGGACCCCGAATGGACGGGAAGTATTGAAATTAAAGATATTGCTCATAAAAGCGGGCACATGAGTATGGTTCGAGCGTGGTCCCCTTATATCCTTGTAGGGTTGTTTCTCGTGTTAACCAGATTAGAATCCCTTCCGTTTTTAGAGTGGATGCAGGCTTGGACGGTGTCTATCCCCAACATGTTTGGGACAGAGATTAGTGCCAGTTTTCAACCACTATACTTACCGGGGACGATTTTTGTGATCGTATCACTCATCACCTACTTTGTTCACGGTATGAGTGTAAGCGCATACAAGAAAGCGTGGGCTCAATCCGGTCAAACGATGATTGCAGCGTCCACAGCCCTTATATTTACCGTCCCCATGGTGCAAGTGTTCTTAAATTCTGGTGGGGGTGCAGCAGGCTTTGAGGGCATGCCGATTGAGCTGGCCAACGGTGTGGCCGCTCTGGCCGGTGAATACTGGCCTCTGTTCTCATCCTTTATCGGAGGCTTGGGCGCCTTTATAGCAGGGAGTAACACCATCAGTAATATGATGTTTTCACTCTTTCAGTATGACGTTGGTTCTCAGATTGGGGTAGACCCGACATGGATTGTGGCGCTTCAAGCGGTTGGGGGTGCAGCAGGAAACATGATCTGTGTGCATAATGTTGTCGCAGCGTCGGCCGTTGTCGGCTTAGTGGGTAAGGAAGGCGCCGTTATTAGAAAAACGTTAATCGCGTTCCTCTATTATGCACTGATGGCCGGTTCGATCGGGTACGCCATCGTCTGGTATGCACAAAAAGGTTTATTCAATATTGGGTCCGGCATCGCTGTAGCCATGGCCATCGTTGCTATCTATATCATAGCGACTAATCATAAAAGAGTTTAGCAGATGTAGGAGGATAAGATTAGGGCGCATACGAGTAGAGGGTGAGGCTCATCAGTATCTATCAAACAAAAATATTAAATTATTGATTGACAAACCAAGCCTTACTCCCATAGTATAAATTGAGTGAAGAAAAAAGAATACGAGCGGATGATAACTGTGGGAGAGTACGAGTGGACGGCTAGTGTTGCCCATTCGTCGCCGAAGGAGCAAATCTCTAAAAGATAAGAGATGAATCTCTCAGGTCAACAGACTACAGTTGGACGCAGCTCTGGAGAGTGCTTGTGAACAGTTTAATGAGCTGACTCGCAAGCCACCCAAGGGGTAGGCCTTTTACGATGGTTTGTCAATGATCATGGTTCACATATAGCAGATGATGTGAGACCATATAAAAGGCTAAACTTTCAGGTCAAAGGACAGAGAAAAGGGTTCATGAATGTGATGATGACACCTTTTTTTCTGTCCTTTTTTGCGCTTTTATTTAATATCAAAATCATACCGTTGTGAAAACAGAGGTTTTATCTAGTGGTGGTGTCCGACTTAACAAATTTTCTTTGAAGGTTGCGATAACACGATAATCATTCAACAGCTGAGGAGGTTTGTACCATGGTTTGGGATGTATTGAATGTGATAGGAACGATCGCTTTTGCTATGAGTGGCGCACTTGTAGCCATGGAGGAAAAGTATGACATTGTGGGCATTTATATTTTAGGGTTTATCACCTCCTTTGGTGGAGGCGCCATTAGGAATTTATTTATCGGGATTCCGATTACAGAGTTATGGCAGCAAACAACCCTATTTACCATCGCAATAATCACAGTCACTGTTATTTTTGTTCTACCGCGTCATATTATGGGCCATTTACGCAAATGGCATATTCTTGATGCTGTCGGATTATCTGCCTTTGCTATTCAGGGGGCTATGCACGCCTTAGCGATAGAGCTCCCGTTAGTAGCCATTATGTTTGCAGCCGCTATTACAGGTGCGGGTGGGGGGATCCTGCGTGATGTTCTTGCCCAGCGTAAGCCTTTTGTACTGAAACAAGATATTTACGTGTTATGGGCTGTCTTAGCTGGTTTCGTTATTGGCATGGGTTGGGCCACTGCACCTTATCAGTTGTATCTCTTGTTCGGATTCATCGTCTGCTTAAGATTAGTATCCGTTAAGCACCAGTGGGCACTCCCCACACGAGCCGTTTAACGGCTATAACAGAGGCTAGAGTACAATTGACCACGTCACCGTCTAAGAGTCATTAATCAGAAAGGATAGCAGAATAAACATCAATATATATTTGATTTGGATATGTTTCTCGGAAGGAGTTGTAACCCTTTTATCGAACATATCTATATAACTCATTAATCAGTTTTATATCTGAACGGAAAGTGGGGCAAGACAGCGTCACGATCCGTTCTCATCTGTTTATCTTTTTGTGCTTTTATGTTTCATACAACATGTTCGGTATAAAAGGTGGCGTATAACAGTGAAAGGTCCCTATCCAGAAATACAGGCCGTGATCGCTTATATCCATGAGCAGATACACGAGCCGCTTGCCCTTCAGGATTTAGCTAAGTATGCGGGCTACAGTCCGTACCATTTTTCACGTATCTTCAAAGAGCAAATCGGCTTGTCTCCGCTATATTACGTGTCCGCCTTACGTTTACAAAAAGCGAAAGATTTACTTCTACAAACCAACCTGAGTGTACGGGATATTGGACTAGAGATTGGGCAACAAAGCTTAGGTACATTTACCACTCGTTTTACGGATAGAGTGGGTGTATCACCTGCACACTTCAGACAGTCCCAATTACAGACGGATCAACAACTACGTTCTCTACAAAATCTCACCAGATGGCATGCGCAAAAGCCCCATCATGATCCCACGATTGAAGGGACGATTCATACGGAGACGCCTTTTAAGGGGATAGTATTTGTTGGATTGTTTGCTAAGCCCATTCCGGAAGGGTTACCTTTGTATGGCACCATCGTTTCTTCTGAAGGCCACTTTGTGCTTCCTCATGTCCAACCAGGAACTTACTACTTGATGGCCACCTCAGTCAGTTGGGGGATGCACGCCAAGGATATCCTGCTCCCTCATCAGACACTGAGAGGACGTTCAAGATCACCGATTACGGTTAAACCTACGGGTAAGGTCCCACATCAGAACGTCACCCTTCATCCACCAAGATTAGGAGACCCCCCCATCTTAATATCACTGCCACTACTTATGTCTAGATTTCTAAGTCGGTTTAACCATGGACAGCAAATATAATTTTATATGGAAAAGTTTATCTACTTGAAAATTAAACATAGGCGCTTAAGCTTTAGGATAATTTAACCCTAGCTTGTACGCTTGTGTTAATAGGTCTTCAATGTGCTCCTGTGTCGGATGTATCGTTTGGTAAAACAATTCAAACTTTGAACTTTTAATACCGACATAATCTGCTAAGCCAACATTAAAATAATGTGTCATCATGTCATCGTAATGACGTTTCGTAAATCGCTCTACAGGCGCGCCTGCTAAACTTAACCACAACACGTGCTCATGTTGAAGTTTGTTCGGGCCATAGGCGAAACCATAGTTGAAGACACGGTCGATGTACCCCTTGAGCATGGCTGGCATACTCCACCACCACAGAGGAAAAACAAAGGCTAGTGCATCATGTTCCGCTATGCGAGTCATTTCTTTTTCAACCTCAGGTGAGAAGTGTTGGACGTCTGCGGACCAATCTGGCTCATCCGCCTCCCATAATACCGGGTCAAAACCACTACGGTAGAGATCTAAGACCTCGGTTTTGTGCCCTGCATCCTCTAGTCCCTTTACCAATCGGCTGGCCACAGAGAATGTGAGAGAATCTGTTCTGGGATGAGTCACGATCGTTAATACTTTCATTTCAACCACTCCTTCCATTTTTTACATCTCTTCTTAGTTTACTACGACTCTCTACATGTTCATAGTATAACCGCTCAAAAACGCAATTCAGAAGAAATCTGTCTTTCGCGGTAGTGCTAGAATTAATATTGAAGTACAGAGTAAATAAAAATAAAGGAGGACTAAAACGATGGCGTTACAAGCGGACAAGATTTTTGTTAATTTACCGGTCAAGGATTTAGAGAAAACGAAAGCATTTTACTCCAGTGTGGGGTTTGCCTTTAATCCTCAATTTTCAGATAATAAAGCGGCGTGTATGGTGATTAGTGATCATAACTACGCCATGTTACTTCTTGAGGAGTACTTTCAGACGTACACAAAGAAGGAGATATCTGATGCAACAACGAGTACCGAAGCCATCTTAGCGATAACGGCTGAAAGTAGGGAGCAAGTAGATGAGATTGTAAACAGGGCATTGGCAGCGGGTGGAAAGCATTCAATGGACCCACAAGATCACGGCTTCATGTATGGTTGGAGCTTCCAGGACCTAGATGGTCATATGTGGGAAGTCATTTATATGGATGAAAGTGCCGTTCATTCTTAATGGCACTCGTCAAAATATTAAACTGGAGGGATACGAATGAACAAAACGGTGACGTTAAGTGACTTACTGTTAAAAGAGTTTAAGCATGAAGTAAACACCTCACGACGAGTACTTGAGTGTATACCCGAAGACAAATTATCTTGGGCGCCACACGAAAAGTCTATGACAATGGGACAACTCGGTTATCATATTGCTGTTATCCCTGGTGTCCTCACAGAACTTTTCACCGAACAAATGCTTGAACTGCCTGATGTTACCTTTCCACAACCCCAATCACTTTCCGAGATTCTATCAGCTCTAGATCAGGGTGAAACAGCATCAATCGAGAGGCTATCCTCATGGGATGATGATGATTTACAAGCAGTATGTCAATTAACACAAAAGGGAGAACCCTTTTTCACTGAATCGAGATATTTCATGCTCCGCTCAGTGATGCTCAATCACTGGTTTCACCATAGAGGACAACTCGTCGTATACCTGCGTCTATTAGATATACCTGTTCCTGCTGTCTATGGGCCAAGTGCAGACGAAGACCCCAGTCTTTAATCGCCATTTCTTACTATATGAATAAAATATCTCAGGCTCCTTTGCCAATCTGTTCAATAAACGATAATATAGAGAAGAAAACAAGGAAACTTTTAATAGTTGATAAGCTATAGCCAACCAAGTGAGATGATGAATCGTATGGACATTGGTGCAAAAGTGAAGACCCTAAGATCCGAAAAAGGCTATACCCTACGGGAGTTTGCTGAGCAATGTAAGCTTTCTCCTAGTTTGGTCAGTCAGGTGGAGCGTAACGCGACAAGCCCCTCCATCCAGACGCTGATCAAAATGGGAGAAGTCTTAGGCATTCCCGTGGGCCGCTTTTTTGAAGAGGCAGAAGAAGCACGGAAACAAAGTGTTGTGCGTAGGGAGCAGAGGAGAAAGCTCGAACTTCCTGATCATATCCCCGTATACGAGTTGTTAACGCCCGCTCACATGGATGGTGACGTACGGTTGTTACGTGTGGTGCTTGAGGCTGGTCAGTACTCATCTTCGGAAAAGGTCGAACACCACGACACAGAGACATGCTATGTGTTGAGTGGGGAAGTACACGTTGTTTTTCCTCATACGGAACAAAGGTTATACGCAGGGGATACGATATCGTTTCGCTCGACAACGCCTCACCAGTTTTATAATCCCGGGCTAACGCAAACAGAGTTACTTCTGGTGATCTCATCTTTATAGCAACTTTTATTAGGAATCTTTTCATATAGAAGGTTCCTATTTTTGTGATCTTTTTGTACAATAAAATTAAACAATGTACAATATTTATATACAGGAGGGGTGTGCTTGAAGCGAGCCATACTCACTTTCGTCTATTTGCTGGGAAGTATTGTCACCTCTGCTATTTTAGGCATTCCTTTAGTGCTTGGGTTTGCTGTAGGGTTTTGTTTTATTTTTCTACTCGTGTTGAGGACGGGTGTTTCACTGAGGGAAGGCTTAGGTATTTGTTATGCTGGTGTACGAAAAATTAGGCCTGTCATGTCTATCCTCGTTCTCATCTCACTTTTAATCCCAGCATGGATTTTAAGTGGCACGATTCCTACCATTATCTATTATCTCACAGGTTGGATACAGGTAGAATGGATTGTCCTGTTTGCCTTCGTTTTATCCGCAGGCACATCCTACGTGATTGGCACTTCCATTGGCACTTTAGGTTCTCTTGGGATGATTATTCTAGGTGTGGCTGTATCGGTTGGGGCCCCTGTCCCCATCGTCGCAGGCGCCCTCGTGTCTGGCGCCTTCTTTGGTGACAGAACCTCTCCTTTATCTTCTATGGTCCACCTGACAAGCACAACGGTTGAAGAGCATGTACGTGTGATTCTTAGAAACATGAGTTTTTCCACGGTCATGTTACTGACAGTATGCCTATTGTTTTACACCTTGCTAGGCTCCTCTATAGAGGTGAACGGGGAAGCACTTGGGAATCAAGTGCTCATGCAATTAACGGAAACCTATGTGATTCATTTGGCTGCTATATTACCCATTGGTCTATTGTTCGGTTGTATTTTAATGAAAATGTCGACCGTTTATGCTCTACTATGTGGCGTGGGAAGTGCTCTTATCCTCGCTCTCACCATGCAGGGCGCGTCTTTCTCAGAGGTGTCCTCAAGTCTATTAAGTGGGTATCACTCGGCACCGGAGGGACTAGAGGCTATTTTACGCGGGGGAGGGCTAGGGAGTATGGTGCCATTACTTTTGTTTGTATCCCTAGCTGGTATGTTGAATGGTCTCGTCGAACGCACCCAAATGTTTTATCCTTTGATACAAAAGCTTTTCATGGGTGTATCCACCTTTACCGGGTATACATATCGGACAGTCATTCTCGCAATCAGCCTAGCGGTGAGTGGGTGTAATCAAGCGTTCCCTGTCATCTTAACGGGACGATCCGTTCACAGCATGTGGCGTCAAGCTGGGCTACGTCAAGGCGATCTCGGTCGTATCATTAATGATTCTGCCGTTGTGACCTCAGGCCTTATCCCGTGGAACATGGTGGCCATCTTATCTTCTGCTGCGATCGGTGTGGCGACGTTAGACTATATGCTCTACGCCATTCTATTATGGTTTGCACCTGTCGTCACCGTCTTGGCTAGCTACTGGGAACAAAGAAAAGCCCAACACACACCTAAAGTTGGCCAGTCAAAGAGTTATTAAAAAAAGTGTTGAACCCTGAACACACTAATAGGAGGAGACCGGTATGCTAGAAATGAAAGGATTCATTCCCTTAAACTTTGAACGCAAAAGCGGTGCAGAACAGTGGCGAAGTGTATCACGGTTTACTGAGAAAATGTCCCGCAGACGAAGTGTTCGTGCTTTTTCAGACGAGGATATTCTAGAAGAGACGCTGGAAAAGGTCATACAAGCGGCGGGTACGTCACCTTCAGGAGCCAATCAACAGCCTTGGCAGTTTGTCTTAATCAAAGACCCAAGTGTGAAGAAGGCCATTCGTGAAGCATCTGACAGAGAAACTACCACACAGAACGGTGAAGGTAGCCCCCGACACAAATCACTGGATTATCTAGAAGAAGCCCCTTATCTCATCGCTTTGTACAGAGAGAACTACGGCTTAAAACAAGATGAGTCAGGAAAGGAACAAAAGGTTAAGCATTATTATGCACTAGAGTCTGCCGCCATTTGTGCAGGGTTTTTGCTAACCGCCATTGAACATGCAGGATTAGATTGTGTGGTGCATCAGCCCGTTCAGGCGGCACAAGACATACTCAATCGCCCCAAAAATGAAGCCATGATCGCCCTGTTTGCCGTGGGTAAAGCAAAGTCAGATTATCAAGCGCCTACATTGGCCCGAAAAGCGTTATCGGAAGTGATATTAGGCGATATTAACATGCCTGAGGGCACGACACAGGCACCAGAGTTTCAGTCACAACCCCATTGGACACCACAAGAACAGCTACAGCAGGCCACTGACTATTACGAGACCATTCGTCGGCGTAGAAACATTCGGGATTTCTCAACTGAGGATGTGGACATTAAACTTGTTGAAAAAGCTTTAGAAGTCGCTGCAACCACGCCATCAGCAGGTAACGTACAACCCTACCGTTTTGCTGTTGTGAGTCAACCGTCGTTGAAGCGACAAATTCGTGAGCAGGCAGAAATAGAGGAAAAGAAACTTTACGAAGAACGGATGTCTGACGAGTGGAGAGAGGCGTTAAGTCCATTGGGAACAAACTGGCAGAAGCCCCATCTCACTGACGCCCCACACCTGATTATTGCTTTTAAAGTAGAGGAGGATCGGGCACAGCAAGCGTACGACGATGGCACGAAGGTCGATAAGCGAGGACCTGAAGCTATGACAGCGGCAGGGATGGCCGTGGGTGTTTTACTGAGCGCCCTTCACCATGCAGGGGTATGCACACTTACCCATACGCCAAGCCCAATGGCCTTCTTACGTGACCTCCTTGGTCGTCCCAAAAATGAAATGCCCATCGTCGTATTGCCTGTAGGGTACCCCACGGAGGATTGCCATGTCCCTGGTATTAGTAAAAAGCCGCTCACAGATATACTTTCAAAAATATAAAAGTGCAATAACAGAGTAGATCGAAAACAGAGTAGATCGAAAACAGAGTAGATCACAAACAGAGTAGATCGCAAACAGAGTAGATCACCAGAATAGGGTCACCCTATAAGGAACCAACCGTCTCAGATGTGCTGGTTCCTTTTTTTATGAAAGTGTGACAGGATAAAATGGTGAGAGGTGTTGGTTTGATTTATAAGATACATAATGTAAAATATAGGCAAGTGTGCTAAAGATAAATAGTAAGCACGATACTTTACGTCACTTACATCATTCAGGAGGAAAAAGAGATGAAAACCATTGCTGTGTATTGTGGATCAAGTACAGGACACGATTCAATTTATATGCAAGAAGCCAAAAAATTAGGGCAAACCTTAGTGGCCAACGGGCTCAATCTCGTGTATGGTGGAGCCGCCGTAGGATGTATGGGGGCTGTCGCCGACGGAGTTATTGAAGCAGGTGGGAAAGCGATTGGTGTCATCCCTAAAAAGTTAAAGGACGTTGAAATCGCCCATCAAAACTTAACTGACCTACACGTGGTCGATACGATGCATGAGAGAAAAGCACTGATGATGGATTACGCAGACGCTTTTATCGCCTTTCCTGGTGGTTCAGGAACATTAGAAGAATGGTTTGAGGTGTTTACTTGGGCGCAGTTAGGTTATCATCAGAAAGCTTGCGCGCTCCATAATGTGAACGATTACTACACCCCAATGCTGTCTCTGTTCGATCATATGATTGAACAAGGCTTCGTAAAACCGGCATACAAAGACTTGATTGTCATGGAAGACGATGCGGATACCTTAATCAATAAGCTAAAAAACTACGAACATCAAGCCATACAAAAATGGTAACTGTGTGAAGCACTCAGGATAAAGAGGGATGAGAGATGGAACAAACAGGATTAGTTTTAGAAGGTGGCGGTATGCGCGGGTTATATACGGCCGGCGTATTAGAATATTTTATGGAGCAGGATTTGTATTTTCCTTACGTCATTGGGGTCTCGGCAGGGGCCTGTATGGCAGCGTCCTACCTGTCACGTCAGAAGGGTCGGAATAAAAAAGTAAATATCGGTTTAGCGAATCATCCGGAGTACCTGTCTTATCGTAATCTGTGGACGAAACGGCAATTATTTGGCATGGATTTTCTTTTTGACGAGATTCCTAATAACATTATCCCTTTTGATTTTGACACCTTTCAAAATGCTGAAGAAACATTTGTCGTAGGTACGACCGATTGTGAGACTGGTGAGCCTGTATATTATACGAAGCGGGAGCATGGTGAGCACATGCTCAAGATTATTAGAGCATCGAGTTCACTTCCTTTTGTGGCACCCGCGGTGGAATATGACGGGAAATCATTGCTTGATGGTGGTATTATTGATCCCATCCCCTTGCAAAAATCACAAAAGGACGGTAACACCCGTCATGTTGTCATCATGACCAAAGCAGAGGGATTTACCCGCAAACGGAGTCGACTTGCGTCCTTGTCTAGGTTGTTTTATCGGCAACATCCTAAGATAGGAGAAAGCCTAGAAAATAGACATGAGCGATACAATCAAACATTAAAGGATTTATATCACCGGGTGGATCAGGGTGAGGTCTTTCTCATTCAGCCGAGTCGAGAGGTTCCAGTGAGCAGGATAGAGCGAGATCAAACGCGTTTAACAGCGTTGTATGAGCTTGGTTATGAAGATGCCAAGGCCCAATACGCATCCTTACAGGCGTGGCTAAAGCAACCGGTATCAGAGGAGCTTATTTAACAGCGACCGGTAGATCGGTAGATCATTTTTAGATCAAAGCCCCTTAAAATGACCGTGCGTCAATGTATAAAATTGGTTATCGAACAGAAACTATGTTCAAACGCATGTGAAAGGGGTATAAAATATGAACCAAGAGCAAGGCCATGATAACCAAGGATTTTCACACGATGGCTTTAAGTTAGCCATGACGGGCTTTGACCCGACGATGCCAGGTCATCAACAACCTGAGCACCAGGAGAATATGATCTTTCGTCAGGAGCCGCGTACGGCAAGAACAGAGGGATCAGGGATCAGTCTCCCGTATGAAACGCGCTTAGAGATGGGGCTCCAATTAGATGAACATCTTTGTGCGCTGAATGTGGCCTTACATCAATACACGAAACACCACTGGTTAACGGAAGGTGCGGAGTCTTTCGGAAGCTTACACCATATCTTAGATGAACATGTGAAGAAAACCCAAGACCATATCGACAGCGTAGGTGAGCGTGTTGCACGGCTTGGTGTCGTGCCAACAGCCCACCCAGAGACACAGCATAAAATTTCATATATTAAGCACGAAGTAGAGGGTCGCTACACGATGAGGGACTTCTTACGTAACGACCTCGAGCATGAGCTCAAAATTCAGGGAATGATGAGAAAGACGATTAAGAGAGCGCATGATCTCAATGATTTTGGTACGGTCGAGACACTTGAGGAAGTCTTACTCGATCGAGAAGACTTCGGGTACCATATTTGGAGCCTGCTAGAGGACGATACCCTTGTTAGAGGGATGGAGCATTTGTTGGATGGACAAGGGGATATTGCTGACCAACGTCACCTGAACGATAATCTACCACAGTAAGCGGTTTTAGACATCGAACGACGATAGCCATTTTAGTACACACGCGGATTGACCGTTCTGTACTGAAGTGGCTTTTTGTGTTAATCGATGTATTCTGCCTCATAAGAGTTTTGTCCCGCGTGAACAGAGAGCAGGGTGTTTGCGTATCCAACCAAACGATTTACCAATTCATCCGCAAGGGCGTAGACGAGCTCATGTTTATCAGGTGTATGAAGCTCAGGCGCGTCAAAGATAACGGTGGTATTAATAAAAATGTCTTTATTACCATACAGATTGTAATGAACGATCGCCTTTCCTGAAGCCCCACCCGTTCGCGGGTCCGTATATTGAGGTACAAAAACAAACCACTCTTCGGCCGTTGCAGAGCGAAAATGCTTCGTAAACCACATCCCTTCAAGGATGGTTTGGACGGCACCTTTCTCTTCTGAACCCGTTATATCGATAACTTTATCTCTATTTTTGATGTGTTTACGGTGCTTCAACGCTCGATCTCCCTTGTTCATGGACTTCCTCCTGTGGTGTATTCATCGTATGTATCCTTCAGTATATCCACCTTCGAACTCGCATAGTATTCATTGTCATCATAGTTATGGATCTTTAATATAAACGAGGATTCAAGTCACACCTGTCGTTTACTTTTGTTATATCTTTAATGTAGAATAAAAATATATCGTCGATGGATATCGTTGACAAAAAAGGAAGGAAAGGGTGAAGGGTTAATAGTGTAAAAGCGAATCAGTAACGGGGAGGAGGGATAGGGTGAGATGAAAGATAGCCAGCTAGAGCCGTTAGAACGTTTATTGAGTTCATCGCCAAAGGAACGTTTAGAGGGTATTAGGTATTGGTACAAGCAAGTGAGCCCTTACGTTTTCAAATGGTTCGATATATTTGGAAAGCTATCCTTTGTTCGTGATTATTATTTTGGTATGGATGTAGAATTATTTTCTCGATGGGAATATGACACGAATCGTGTCTCTGATCGTCTAGGTCATGGGACGAAAGCAAAGTATAACTACTGGGCGTATGTTAACCGTCACTTTTGTCGTGATCTGTATCAAGCCGCCGTGTTACAAGCGCGTGACGCTCACAGTGATGAGTCCAGAGTGCAATACCTTATCGATTACCTTAATGCTGGGAAAGCTTGGCGGGATAGAGAGGGTCAGACACCCCTCTTGAAACGTTGGCGAACGAAGTGGCGACACCGCTACAACGAGCATATCCATCACATGCTTGCATTATTTTGGCGATCACATAACACGTCCATTGTGTATTGGGATTGGCAAGCGCGTGTACAAGACTATTACAACGCTGAAGATCCTGTAGAGCAACGCTTTATTAACGGTGTCATTATACGCCTCGATTTTGTATCAGACTTACCTTTTCACCTGCCTCACCATCGCAATATGATGTTACCCATAGGGCTTATAGGAGAATTCTTAAATCACGGACCGCTCAAGTATCCTCAAGCCTATCCAGCCCCTGAGCCACGAGACATGTTAAATGATGAACAAGGATTAACGGCAGCATTACTCCAGCATTATTTTCATTTTTTTACTCACCGACGTTTTAGCGCTGTATTCACCTGGTGGATCCCCACTCCAGCAGATAAGTTATATCACCACATGATGGCCAAACATCAACTGACGATTGACTCCCCACAGCCTAGGTGGATTCGTGAATGGGTCCAGCCAGCTCAGAAAACGATAGAAGAGATTGAACAGCGGTATCTCAACACGGATGATCACAGGATACAAGGTGCAAGGACAAATATTTAACTCGTTAGGAAAAGAGGTGTAATCTAAGCTGGCATGAAACCGCATATTGATGCCGTTAAGAAAATGGGTCACTGGCAATATCTGACCAAGATTTATGAAAGTTCATCGACCGTGTTGATGCGAGGTATCCAAGGCACTGATCAGCGCGTTATCATCAAAACACCTTCCAAAAGATATGTCACTCATAGTACATATTCACAGTATCAGCATGAGTTTAATCTCCTCAAAGCGTGTCCCTCTAATTACGTCGTACAACCTGTTCGTTTAGCACTCGTTGAAGATAGACCTGTGTTGGTTTTAGAGGATGGTGGCTACATGACCTTACATGACTTACGAAACCGAAGCGAGTTGAGCATCTATGACAAGTGGCATATAGCTTTACAACTGGTACAAGGTTTGGAAGCGATACACCAACATGGTGTCTTTCACAGGGATATTAACCCTTCTAATATTGTGATTCATCCTGAACGATGGGAGCCTAAATACATAGACTTTGCTAATGCGGCCTTTCGCTCGAACCCACAAGTTCAGGAGGCAGTGTTTCATGATCAAGAAGTCACACTCGGTTATGTATCGCCTGAGCAAACTGGCCGTATGGGCGGGACTGTTGATTACCGAACAGACTTTTATTCTTTGGGGGTGACCCTTTACGAACTGTTTACAGGTCAATTACCATACCCCGTCAATGATGTGATGACAGCGATTCACTCCCATATGGCCAAACCACCGCTATCACCTTCCAAGATTGATGACAATATACCTGAAGCCATCTCACGAGTGATCTTAAAGTGCTTAGAGAAATCACCCGTACAAAGGTATAAAAGCGCGCAGGGTTTAAAAGCGGATTTGTTGCTTTGTATGTCCCCACACCAACAACATGTAAAGCTAGACAGTCCTCAGTTCCAGCTGGGAGATCAGGATCAGTTTGAACAACTAGTTATATCAAGCGAATTAGTCGGACGTGAGGAGGAAGAGCGAAAATTTTCCGATATGTATGATCACGTCAGGAGCGGGGGTTCTGGACTTGTGCTCGTCAACGGGGAGACAGGGGTTGGAAAAACCAGACTCCTACATGCCTTCACATCATACGCCAAGCAGCATCAGGGAAGAGCCGTTTTTGGGGGTGCTGAGCCTGGTCACTCGGAAACCCCACTCGCGCTACTCATTAGTGTTATGAATCAACTGTTAGACGACATTATTGATTTAGATGACCCGGATAAGAAAAAAGGCTACATTGATCACATCCAAAAGGCGGTTGGTCCGAACGGTCAGATATTGAACGATCTTCTGCCGAAACTGCATCTCTTATGGGGTGAACAGTCTGAAATGGCATCCTTATCTTGGATGGAGGCCCAGGCTCGTTTTCACTACGTCTTGGCTCGGTTTTTACGCGTGTTTGTCCCTCGTGACCAACCGTTGGTCATTTGCCTAGATCAACTTCAATGGGCGGATACAGCAACGTTAGCCTTCATCCGTTATGTATTACATCACTCAGATTGTTCAGGGGTGCTACTGGTCATGGCTTACCGGGATGAGTGTACTTCTCAACCCTTGCATGATTTGTTGCAGGACCTACAGAAGCCATCTTTATCTCACGTATGGACCACATGTGAGCTTACGCTTAGACCATTGGATAGCAAAGGAACATCGGCCATACTCCAACAATCTCTCAATCTTGCCTCATCAACCGTCGCACCTTTAGCAGCCTACACACACAGGGTCACAAAGGGAAATCCTCTGTTCATACAGCAGCTCATCCACACGCTGTACGAACGGGCGATTATCTATTACAGTTCAACGTCTCATCGGTGGGAATGGGACTTAAGTCAGCCATTTGACGTGACCTTGATAAGAGAAAATGTCATTGATGTTCTCATCGACAAATTTTCGCGACTGTCTGAAGAAACCCAGTACGTATTGGCCGTAGGGGCATGCGTGGGAGCTTCTTTTACCAAAACACAAATCCAAACCATCACAGACCTATCTGAGCAACAGATTATTACAGCGCTGAACACGGCGCTAGATCAAGGGTTGTTGAAACATCGCTATGATTTTGTTTTTGCTCATGAGAAGCTTCATCAGGTCGCTTATGAATCTATCCTTCAGGAAGACAGAGACCGGTTGCATTACCTTATCGCAAGCAATTATGATAGGGCGCCATTAACTCAGGGACAGAGCGCTTTTGTCGATATATTCTCTCGCGTGAATCATTTAAATCAAAGCACAAGGATGATGAAACATAAAGCAGAACAACAGGACGTGGCTGAGCTCAATTTACTCGCTGCAGAAGAAGCCCGGCGTGTGGCCGCATTTCAGACTGCGCTACATTATTATTTGCATGGATGCCAGTTAATAGATGATCACGACTGGCAACATCAGAGTTTTCATGACGTGGCGTTCATGCTGCACCTGGGCAAAGCTGAAGCCCTTTACATTAATGGCCAATATGATGAAGCAGAAAGAACACTAGCGGCTATATTGCAAAAGGTGACGCGTGAAAGACAAATCTTTAAGGTTTACCAGGTCAAAATTGACATGTATACATGGATGACACGTTACACCGATGTTCTTGCGCTGAGTCGCAAGGTATTAGGACTTGTAGGGTTTTCTATGAGGCATCATGTGAGTCGCTTAGCAAGCTTATGGGAAGATATCAAAGTCAGGGTGTTGATGAGAGGGCGTACGGAGGATAAGATATTAAATCTACCCTTGATGTCCCATCCCAAATATCACGAGGTCATTAAAGTACTTCACAATTGCGGACCGGCAGCCTATTACACTCATCATCGTCTGTTTGGCTATATCAATGCCAAAGTGGTTTCATTTATACTCAAGTATGGCCTTTCTCCGGATGCGTGTATCGGCTTTGCGAGCTACGGAACAGCACTCGTCATCACAGAACGTGACCTCGAGCGAGGCTACAAGTTTGGGCGGATCGGATGCGCCTTAGCAGATAAAATGGGTGATCCTTACGGTAAGAACCGAGCCTACGGTCCGTTCGGTATTTTTATTAACCATTGGATGCATCACGCCAAGTCGAATATGCCTTACCTGTTGGAAGGTTACCAAGCCGGTTTAGAATCGGGGAATACCCTGTACGCCAGTTACTGTGCTGTTGCGCGGTTCGATACGCTTCTCTTTTGTGGAACTGAGATCGACGCTTTGGCAGAGGAGCTGCAAGAGTATCATCAGCGTACTAAGAATAATGAAACGTTAGACCGACTGATGATCCTTCACGATTTCATGGATCGCTTACAACATGGACATGAATATGCTGGCCATGCTTCTCTTGATCACCATATCATGGACTCCCTATCACATCATGAGGCAGATAAACAAGGGAATCAGGTTTTAAATCTTTTTTTAGCCCACTTGTACCATGCGCAATGGGGCTTAATATATCGAGATTACACAGGGGCGCTGAAAAATATCCTAAAGGCCGATTCATACACACATTCGGTACTTGGTCAGGTCGTGTACATTGATCACTTATTTTATAAATGTATGCTTCTCGCGATTGATGCTCAGCAGCAACCCACACATGATAAAAAAATGATGATGTCCTTGAAAAAGGGTCAGAAAACATTTAAACAGTGGGCTCGACGGTGTCCTGCTAACTTTGATCACAAGTATTGGTTGATTAAAGCTGAACGATACAGGGTAGCCGGTAAGGCCAACCATGCCAACCGTGCCTATATGAGAGCCGTGTCTTCAGCCCGTGAATACGGATTCAAGCAACACGTAGCCATCGCTTACGAACGGCTAGCGGACTTGTATCAAGTGGAAGGGGAGGTTGAGTTACAGGACTTCTACCTCCAAAAAGCGTACGATGCATATCTACGATGGGGAGCCAAGGGGAAAGCTGAGGCGTTATTGCGACAGTCAAGCAGCGTCACACAGCAAGGCAGCGATCGAGGTCAACTAGGTCAAGGTCAGCAGGATCAGCCTCCTGATCGTATGAGTGTCGGAGAGACGTTTAAGAAATACAAGCATATTTCCAGTGTCATTGATTATGAGACGGTTCTTAAGGTGACGCAAACCATCTCAAGTGAGATACAACTAGAACGCTTATTGCATCGGCTATTACACATCACGTTAGAAAACGCTGGTGCTAATAAAGCCATCATCTTACTTAAGACAGAGGACCGATGGACAGTCAAAGCGAGTGGAGAGAGTGACGAGGACGACATCCACGTACGAGTGGACACGGCTGCTCACGATACGGACAGCTACCCCATGGCAGTCGTCCAGCACGTGATTCAAACGGGGAAACCGTCTATTCTTAATGACATCGATCCCACACGTGCTACAGACTCAAACATCCGTTCAAGTGAGACAGACGCCAAAAGGCTCAGTCATGATCCCTACTTCATCGATCACCAAGTGAGTTCATGCCTGTGTTTGCCTATTAAACGCGGGGGGATGCTGAGCGCCATCCTCTATGTTGAAAATCAGTATAACAGCCATGCATTCTCAGCTCAGAGAATTGAAATGCTGAACATGATGCTAACTCAGGCTGCCATTTCGTTAGAGCATGCACGTTTATACGCTGAACTAGATCAAATGGTGCAGGACCGCACGTACCATTTGGAACAAGCGATGGCAAAGCTAAAAGACACACAGCGCCAACTGATAGAGTCTGAGAAGATGGCTGCCCTAGGTCAACTTGTCAGTGGGATGGCACACGAGATTAACACCCCCTTGGGTATAGCCATCACTGCTTCATCATACCTTCAACAGAGGACCGAAGAATGCCAAGCTCAAATTCGAGATATAGATAGGCTATCGGACTCTGAACAAGGTAATTTTGAATCTTTTTTTGCACATGCACATGAGTCCACACGGCTGATTCTATCAAATCTTCAGAGAGCAACGACACTCATGGATAGCTTTAAGCAAATGTCTGTTGATCAAGTATTGGAGGAGAAGAGAACCTTTCACCTTTTAAATTACATTACGAAAATCCTCTCAACCTTGAAGCCAAAGATAGAAAAAAGTGGTCATCAAATAGAGGTTCATGGTGATGAGCACCTGACGTTATACGAAGATCCAGGCGCCTTTTCTCAAATTATCACCAATCTCGTCATCAACTCTATAGAACACGCCTATGACGAAGGGCAACACGGTTCTATTCAAATAGAGATCCAACGAGATAAAGCGTACGGACGGATCATCTATCAGGATGACGGTAAGGGAATTGAGTCAAAGTATAGGAATAAAATCTTTGAACCCTTTTTTACAACGAATCGTCATAACGGCGGAACAGGGTTAGGTCTCAATCTTGTATACAATATCGTTACACAGAAATTAGCTGGACAGATTAGCTGTCAAAGTGAGGTCGATCGTGGTACCACGTTTATCATAAAGATCCCCATCGTCAGAGAGCAGGAAACTATAACGACGACGGCGGACCATACTTCTAAGGGTGGGACAGTGCAAGAGAATATGAAATGGAAGAAGGTTGATTAGCATGGGTTTTTTGACAAACGATCCAGACATCGTGGAGTCGATGAGTCTGATGCCCCGGACGGTCGGTAATGAGCTCAGCGGGGAGAAGGTCACTTTTACCAAAACAACAAAAGATACCGCTTGTCAGTCCCTTGAATTTGTCACAATACTTGACCCTGAGGACGGGATCTTTCCCCATCGCCACACGTATTTGACGGAAGTCTTTGAGATTTTAGAAGGTGAGCTCACTCTGCGTCTTAATCGTGAAACATTACACCTCAAGGCGGGAGACCAACAATCCTCAGTAGTCGTGCCCCCATACGTTACGCACAGCTTTTGGAATCACACTGATCAAGTCACACGGTTTAAGGTTACGATGTCGCCAGCGGGGGATTTTGAGCCTTTTATTCGTATCGGTTACGGATTAGAGAATGATCAACTGACCTTTAATTACAAGCGCTTTCCTGTTCGAGGAAAGTATCCTCTTTTTCGGCGGGCGTTACGTGCCTTGGAATCTATATTAGGCGTCGTACCTAAGAGTCCGCTCATGGTGGGGATACTCGGAAAATTAGGTGGAACCTACGCCCCCGTCATCCCCATCGTATTGCAAAAAATGATGATCCACCTTCTAGCGGCAGTCGCAGTTCGTTTAGGGAAGGATCGTGACGTGGAGAAGTACTTTTTGAAAAATGGTACCAAGGAGGGAGTGGAGCTTGGAGCCACGTATGGAACACAACCTAACCCCCAGCAACACACAGCAGATAGAAGCGTGGAAGTTGATGATCGTTGACGATGAAGAAGAAGTGCACCAAGTCACGAAGCTGGTGTTAAACCAATTTGCTTATGAAGGGAAACCACTGCAATTTATCAGTGCATACACGGCCCAGGAGGCTCAAGAGATGATTAAAGCACACCCTGATACCGCTGTCATACTACTAGATGTGGTCATGGAGAAGGATGATGCAGGCTTGCGCTTTGTTCACTATGTGCGGGATGCCATGTTAAACAAGAATGTACGCATCATTCTGCGTACAGGTCAACCTGGTCAAGCGCCAGAGAAACGAGTCATTCAAGATTATGATATCAACGATTACAAGGAGAAGACTGAACTTACAGCACAGAAGCTGTACTCCTCTGTCTACACTTCACTCAAAACTTACAACATGATGTCAGAAATAGAAGCATCCAAAATGCAGCTCCAACAATATGCCCACGCATTGACATATGTCAATGAATCGCTCGAGCAAAAAGTGAAAATCAAAACACAGCATCTCGAAGAAAAAAACAGAGCGTTACGTGAATCGATATGGGGGACCATGACAGCGATGGTTGAAGTTTCCGTATTAGAGGAAAGGACGAAAATGGCTAAGGAAATACATGATATCGCAGGCCACACCTTCACAGGGACGATCGTTCAGTGTGAATGGCTCAAGCATCTGATTCAGGAAGAACCAGAGCAAGCATTGCTCAAAGCAGACCAACTGCAGAATCATCTACGTCAAGGGTTAGAAAAAATCAGGGCCACCGTCAAGACGGTATATACCAATGCCCGTGACTCTCATGTTGAATTCCATCGTTTGGTGCGACACTTGCTTGAAGAGACTGAACGACATATGCACGTCACGATAGGATATAAACAAAAAAATCAAGATGAACTAGAACAGTTGCCGACGGACCTGCAAAAACTCCTCTTTCACGCTTTACAAGAAGGCCTAACCAACGGCATACGTCACGGGAAGAGTACAGAGTTTCAATTTAAATTAATCTATAAAAATGGTCTCATAGACTTTCAGCTACAAGACAATGGGATTGGAACGGACCATGTGACATATGGCTTCGGGTTGACGATGATGCAGGAACAAGTGGAGGCGTGGAACGGAGAATTCTTTTTCCAGTCTAAACCGGGCAAGGGTAGCACTTTGAGTATTGTCATTCCTTATGAACGTTCGGCTACAAACACGAGGGGGGAGACGGCAACCGGTGAGCTGAACATATCTCGCATGAACTCATCGTGATAGCCAGTGTCATAGCTCATGTGCTGACCCATTTGAAGACCCATGTGATGAAAATCAATATCATAACTCATGTGATGACTCACACGATAAATCATGTGCTGACCAACGTGAGACCAATGTGATGACTCACACGAAAACGCTGGTGTTAACCCATGTGTTAACCTTTTGCAGATTTGACCGACAGTATAGGATATGATCATTGTCGTGACCCATCAGAAGAGAAAGGAGGTCAAGAGGTGGAGAAGATACCCGTGATGATCGTAGAGGATCAGACGATACTGCGTGAGGGACTGGAAGCGATTTTAAATCTGGAGGAAGATATACAGGTTGTCGCAACGGCCAAGAACGGGTTAGAGGCCTATGACCTTGTCTCCCACCATCTTCCTCGAATTGTGCTCATGGATATAGAAATGCCCGTCATGAATGGACACGAAAGCTTAAAAAAGATTAAAGCCGAATATCCAGAGGTGAGATTAATTATGTTCACCACTTTCCCCAATGATGACTATTTAGTAGAAGCGCTAATCCATGGGGCGAGTGGGTATCTGTTAAAGGATATCCCCCATAAAAAGCTCGTCCAAGCCATCCGAGATTGCGATCAAGGGGACATGATGCTTCCCACATCACTGGCAGCTAAGCTGGCGGCACATCTCCGGAACCAGCAGTTCAGTGAAGGAAGTGAAGGAAGCGAAGGAAGGCCATCCATCTCCTTTACAGAGAGAGAAAAGGACATTGCCAAGCTCATGTTAGCAGGTCAAACGAACAGAGAAATAGCACAAACGTTGTTTTTAACGGAAGGGACCACTAAGAACTATATTTCAACACTTTATAGTAAACTAGGCACAAACGATAGAGGTAAGGCCATAGTTTATCTTAGTCATTTCGGACTAGAGTAGGAGACCCACTAGAGTAGGGAGACTATCCGTTCTTATACATTGACCTTATACAAAAAACCTCTTCCTGGCCTTATACAGGCGATAAGAAGAGGTTTTCTATATGCGTATTCCCATATGTTACAAGTCAAGCTTCCTTGTCGTTACAGTTATTCGTGTATATGCTTGCCATGCACAAAAGCTATCAATAAAAAGGCAAAAAATCCAAGGAAAAGAACCGATCCCCCTATGATAAAGAACAGGAGATTAAACGTTGCTAGATTCGGTATAGGATTAGCGTAATACAGCCACATCCCGACCGTCAGACCAAACGTTCCTAAAAACGACGTCCATACGTGTATCTTTGCTAACACGGATGATGCAGGAATAGAAAACAAGCGATAAAAGATAGCAAAGCTAAATAACGACAGCCATCCAACCACCAAGATGTGCGCGTGTATCGCGCGGAATACGTAATCGCCAGATCCCGCCATATGGGAGCCGATCATGACCCCGATAAAGGCATAAATGGCAGATGTACGCAAAAGGAATCGAGTGCGATCCATTGTTTCACCACTTTCCTCATAAATAATGCCATACAGGCGTTACAGCCTATTGTATCAAAAAAAGACGTGGGATAGACGATCAGTACAAAGTGTTCATAAAAGTGTTGAGAAAAAGTGTCTCTCACAAGTGGCCTGACTTCTAAGGTTATCTAACAAATGAACATATTGAGGAATGAATCTTCTAATCAAACAACTGAGGAGTAGTTAGAAAAGCACTATATTAAATTACTTATTAGTAAACAATATGAACAAGTTATTATTAACGTTGAAGACGCACTTATACAGAACTTTAGGAATTAATTTTTCGGGGTAATGGAGGTGGATGTAATAGCTATTGTGGAATGGTTATTTCTTCTATTATTTTGACTGATATACTGTATGAAATATGTTAAAATGAATCAGTAGTTATTCTGGAGACATTCCTCCAGAAATAAAGGAGCGAATTATATTGGGGTTTGGACAACATCAAAGCTTTTATCTTAGAACTTATTGGTTAAGAAAGGCTATACAACAACTTGATAAAAACAATAGATTTTTCTACGAGAAAGAGGCATCGGAATTAATAGGTTTAGGAACTAATATGGTAAAGTCACTAAAACATTGGATTGAGGCAACTGATATCTGTGAGTCTGAAAAACGTAATAGTGATAACAAAGTAATACATAGTATTTCTCCATTTGGAAAAATTTTTGATGATTATGATCCATATATTGAGATAAACGATACCATAAGTATTATTCATTATCATATTGTTGATAATGTTGATCCTTCAACAACATGGTATTGGCTATTTAATGAATATGAAAAAAATTCATTCGATAAAAATGAAGCTTTAAATGATTTAATTGCATGGATAAACAAAAACTATGAATCTAAGAATTCATCTGACACCTTGGAAAGGGATCTTGATTGCTTAATTAAACAATATTTTTCAAGAATTAAATCAGATGATCCGGAGGAAGTTATTCAGAGTCCGCTATCATCCTTGAATTTGCTTGAAGAAATAGATGGTAGGATTTATAAAAAGAATCCCAAATTTGAAGATATTGGTCTAACAGCTTTAATGTACGTAATATTAGGGTATGGTCAATCTGAAATTTCTATTGATGAAATTGAGAATAGCAAAAAACTTTGGGGCAAGGTTTTTAATTTACAGAGAAGTGAGATTGTTAGGGCAATTGAGCAGTTAGTAAACACTTCTAAATATCCCCTTGTATTCGATAGAACTAATAGGTTGGACATAGTTAGAGTTACTCTTGTGGATCCAATTGAATTTTTGAAAGAAGAGTATGTTAGAAAAGAAAGGGCATTAAGATGATAACTATAAAGAGTAAATTTAAGTCGAGTGTTAATATCAAACTAGATTTGGGGAGTAATTGGATAGCCGAAAGATATATTCCTACACCAACTCATTCAGAAAGTCTTGCAGGAGTGTTAGAAGGCTTTTTAGATAAAGGACATAAGTCACATATATTAATAGGGTCTTATGGGTCAGGAAAGTCAATGGTCGGTACTTTAGTAGGAAATATTGTTTCAAAGAACATTAAAACCCAAACGTTCAAGGAACTAATTAACAAATTTGACAGAGTTAATACTAAAGAGTCAGATGTTGGTTATTTATTAAACCAATTAAGGAGTATGAAAAAAATATATATACCTGTTGTTATAAATGGAAACCAAGGGAACTTTCGAGAAACAATAGTATCATCAATTCATAAGTCGATTAATAATGTTGGCTTTGACTTTTCTATACCTTCATATGTAGATAAAATTAAGAAAATGATTAGTTTATGGGAGGAAAAGTATCAAGGTACATTTATTCAATTTAAAAAGGAGTTAAAGAGTAATAATTGGGGCTTAGAGGACTTTATCAAAGAAATAAATGAATATGAGATAGAAACAATAAATTGGTTCAAAAAAATCTATCCATTATTAACAGCCGGTGCTGAATTAAGCCCTTCTTATAACCTTGACTTAACTGAACACTTAACACTTATTTTAGATGAATTAGATAAAAAAGGTTATGGAATCTATCTTGTTTATGATGAGTTCGGTCGTTTTCTTCAAAGTTTAGATAAGTATGAAACCGTTGAAGCCATGCAGGATATACAAGATATTGCAGAATTGGCTGATCATCATCCAAGTGCTAATTTTAACGTGTTATTAATAACACATAGAAATCTAAATCAGTACTTTTTAAGTTATGGTGAAGAGTTACAGAATGAATTCAAAAGAATTCAAGGCCGATTTAGGATATACCATACACAAAGTGACCCTGCGACATTTATTAGGTTGTCTAGTCAAGTTACTTCAGAATATAGGGATAATTGGAGTCAAGATTATAAATTTGAAAATGAAGTTATAAAGTATGACTTATTTCCTGAATTGAATGGAAGAGAAAAGAAAACAATTGTTGTGGAAAATTCATACCCATTACATCCTGTAACACTTTATGCGCTTCCTCGTTTAGCAAACGCTGTAGCCCAGAATGAGCGAACGTTGTTTACCTTTTTAGAGAGTAATGAAAAGGGTGGCTTAGCAAACTATTTCGGTGAAGAGAAAACATGGTATTATACTAGCAGTCTTTTTGATTATTTTGAACCTGCTTTCCAAGAGTTTGAAAATGACTCCCTAATTGGAAGAGCATACGTTAAATATCTTAGAGTTAAAAAAAGAGTAGGTAATTCGGCTTCTGCCTCACACGAGTTACAAGTATTGAAGCTTTTAACTTTATGGGACATAGCTAGTTTAAATAGTAAACGTAAGTTAACTAAGGATTTTATATCCTTTGCGTTGAATTGGGAAGGTAATAAAGTTAACAAAGTAATGAACACACTAGAAGGCAAGAAGCTTATTAGATATAGGTTAGCGGATGACAATTGGGAGGTATTTGAAGGTAGTGCTATAAATTTAAAAGAAAAAATACGAGAGAAGAACCTCCTTGGCATAAACAAGTCAGAGAAAATAAATATTATTAACACAATACTGGATTCAAAGTTTGCTTATCCGAAGAGATATAATGATGAAAAAAATATGATTCGGTTTGCGGCTATACAACCGGTATATGATAGTGATTTAACAGAAAGCCTTATTAGTGAATATAGTAATGACAATACTTCAGACTTTAAAGTACTATATGTTCTTCATGAGAAAGGTGAAGATACGGAAACTTTAAGGAATAATATTATTAAAATAAGTGAAAATCACCATAAATTACTATTTGCATTCACAAAGAGACATACTAACAAATTAGATGATGGAATTATAGAACTCTCATCTATTGAGAAATTACTAGATGATAAATATTTATTAAATGAAGATCCTATCGTGGAAGAAGAATTGTTAAAAATAAAGGAAAACACAACACATAAATTAAAAGAGTATCTAGAGCCTTTCACTCAGTTTAAAGGGTCCTTATGGATTTATGATGGTACTCAAGTAAACATAAAAAGTCGAATGTCACTAAGTGAACACTTATCTAAAATGGCATCTAAGTACTATGGAAATACACCGGTTATTAATAATGAGTCATTTAACCGAAGAAATATCTCGAAGCAACAGTTAAATGCTGCTAAAGAGGTTGTAAATTCTATTATCGGAGGGACCAGTGATTATAAGTTTAAGGGTCCAGCAAAGTTGATTTATGCCTCTGTAGTGAAAAACAATCATATTAACATGCAAGATGAAAGTGCTGATGTACGGTTATTACGTCAAGAACTTATGAGAGTGGTAAAATCAGATCGGGGAACCTTCGAAAGCCTTGTTAACATATTTGTAGGTAAAAATTTCGGTATTAGAGTCCCAGTTATTCCAGTCCTATTAGTAGCCATATTAAAAGAGGAATGGAAATATATAATGTTTTATCATAAAGATGGTTCATACATTAATGAGGTTGATGCGGATATATTGTATGATAGAATGCTTGATAAGCCAGAAAATTACACATTCACTCATCAAAAGTTAGATAATAAATATAAGAGTATAATTGATACTATTGATAACTGCTTTAAAGAATATAAAGAAGAGATAGATAATTCATATCACCCTAGTGTTAGAATAAATAGAATGTTATTGAGGTGGTTAAATAGTCTACCAAAGATTGCTCAAAAGACTAATAAGCTATCCGAGGAAGCAATACTATTTAAGAAGTTGGTTTCTAAAGGGGAATTCGAACCAGATACAGCACTAAAGGAGTTATTCAAATTAAAATATAACGAGAATACAGTCAACAAGATAAAACATGAATGTGAAGGGTATTCTCAGAAACATAAACAGTTAATTGAGAAAACAGTATTTGACTTAACTAACACTAATTCATTCGACGATTTACTTAATTACGTTAAGAGTCAAAGTGAATTAGTAAAAGTGGATAATAAATTTTATAACTTAATGTTAACAACAAAAGAGGATAATTGGGTAGATGAGTTATCTAGTGAATTAGTTGGTGTAAATAGAGTAGATTGGTCTGATGCAACAAGTGAAGTTTTCTTTAAAACAATCAAATCACTAGTAGAAATAAAGGATATAGACTTAAAAGATGAGTATCACGAAGTCAAGATTGATTCAAAAACTTTAGCAATACCAAAAAGAGACTTATCACCAAAAGGGAATATTATTTATTCTAATGTAAAAACAGACCTTGAGTTAATGGCTAGAAAATTGCCTAAAGAAGAAATTACTGCACTATTATACAAATTATTGGTAGATTATTATGAAGAAAATAGATAGGAGTGAGTAATATGTATGGTAGAGAACCAATATATATTGCAATGTTTAGCGGTGGTGCGGCAAGTTCCTATGTTGCATACTTGATGGTTCAAAAACATGGTGCAGAGAAGTCCCAGTTGTTTTTTACTGATACACTTTGGGAACACAAAGATAATAAGCGCTTTATGATAGAGATAGCTGAGAAAATCGGTATAGATATCAAAACTGTAAGAGATGGAAGAACACCAGAAGAAGTATTTGAGGAGACTAAATTCTTAGGTAACTCTAGGCTTGCAAAATGTTCATCTGAATTAAAGGTTCATCAGACAATGGTGTATCTTGAAGAGTTGCGTGATCAAGGATATGAACCAATTCTTTACTTTGGAATTGGCAAACATGAGAAGCGAAGAAGAGAAGGGATTGAGAGATTATATAATCACTTCTTACTTCCCCGTGACGGTGAAGAACAACCAGTAAAAACTGTATTTCCTCTCTATGAGAGTAATATTTCCGATGATGAAATAAAAGAAATAATCACAAAAGATTGGGAAATTGAACTACCTGAAATGTATCATTTAGGATTCTCTCATGCCAATTGTGGTGGAAGATGTGTAAGGGGTGGATTTAACCACTATAAGCATTTATATGAGACTTGGCCGAGTGTTTATATTGAACAAGAAGAAATGGAAAGCAGACTTAGGGATCAATTAGGTGATGTTACTATCCTTAAAAGGAATGGAAAGCCTTTTACCTTAGAGGAATACAGAAAAGAGTTAGACAAAGACTCTGAAGTAGCAAAAAAATTGGCTGAAGAAACAGATATACCTTGTGTATGTCATTATGCTTAGGTCTGCAAATATGACTATAAACTAAGGGCTTGGAGGAATCCAAGTCCTTTGATATAAGTTCTCATGAAAAATTACAGTTGAAACATACTTATCCAATTTGAAAAACTTGATGAAGGGATATCTTGCTGGTATAGATTTGCAAATATTAGAAACTTCCCAGTCATTAGCTGTCATAGCCTTTGAGATGGACCACCTTTTAATTAACACTTATCACCAAATAACAATAAGTGAGGAAAAATAACAGACCACCATCTTGTGATAAAGGAATAGCTATAGTTTTGCGTGTTTGAAAAATGATATAAAAAAATTGACTGATATTAAATAAGGTCAGCATCCAAACGAGTTTGATTGTGGAGTGGGATGTCAATTACATAGTAGACTAAGTACTGAGTACTGTGCAGTAAAAAGTTTTTGCGAAGACGTATTTGTTTATAGATAAGAACAGGAAAAAGTATCTGTTGTAGATTTATAAATTAGAGTTTCTCTCCATACAAATAGCATTTATTCCATAGTAAATCAAATAAATTTCATAGGAGCATTCCTGTAATGAAGAAATTTGAGGTTTGAACAAAAAAAGCCCCCTTGGTATGATACGAGGTGTCCAAAGCTGATCAGCACTACGGACCCTTAATTAATACCCAAGGAGGACTTAGAATGAATTATACTCAAAATCACAAAATATCGCAAATCACACCGTCAACTCTCATTGTTGGAATTGACGTTGCCAAAGATAAACATGTGGCGCGTGCCCAGGATGATCGAGGCATTGAGTATGGTAAGCGATTGATCTTTGAAAATCGTATACATGGATTTGAAAAGCTTTTAGATTGGGCTCAACAACATGCTAAGGCGAATGAGAAAAATCACATCATCTTCGGCGTTGAACCAACGGGGCACTTTTGGATGAATCTAGCCTATTACCTTACCGCAAAAGGGTATGACTTTGTACTGGTCAATCCGATGCATGTCAAGAAGAGCAAAGAGCTAGATGACAACTCTCCAACGAAGAACGATACAAAGGATGCCAAAGTGATTGCGCAACTGATCAAGGATGGGCGGTACTCCGTACCAAATCTCTTAGAAGGTATTTATGCTGAACTAAGAGAAGGCGCTAAATTAAGAGACCAGCTCACAAAACAGTTGATGGTCATTGAGGGGCGTATTCAAAATTGCATTCAACGTTACTTTCCAGAGTTCTTCGATGTGTTTGGAGATTGGAAAGGCAAAGCAGCCCTGTGTACATTACGCATGTTCCCATTTCCTTCAGAGATTAAGGAGATGACACCGGAAGGTGTTCTAGCGAAATGGAAGCCTTTTGTACAACGTGGGGTTGGGATCAAGCGAGCAACAAAGCTAGTTGAAACAGCTAAAAAGAGTATTGGGATTCAAGTTGGCTTGAGTTTTGCTAAACGTGAAATGGGCTGCCTGCTTGACCAATACGAGCTATACAAGACACAGATTGAACAGTTGGATGAAATGCTAGAAGCTTTAGTTGTATCATTACCAGGTGCAAATGAAATGATAGCGATCCCTGGTCTAGGGACAACCACAGTGGCGTTATTCTTTGCTGAAGTTGGTAACATAAGGAACTACAGCCACCCTCAGCAATTAGTTAACTTAGCAGGGCTCTCCTTGCGAGAACATAGCTCAGGTAAGTTTAAAGGGCAAACAAGGATTTCTAAACGGGGACGAAGTCGACTACGAAGAACATTGTATCTAGCTATTCGCCCACTCGTTGCCCATAATCCAATCTTTAAAGCCTTGCACCATTACTATACAAAACGATCTGACGCCCATTAAAGAAGCAACAGTCACTGATTGCCGTATGTTGCAAACTACTTCGCATCTTGTTTGTCATTGGTCATAAACAGTGTAAATTTGATGGTTTAAAGCTATTGCGAGGGTTACCTCAAAGTAATACATTACAGGTTGCTTAAATTTAAATACCTGTTAATCACTTCTGAATACTTACTAGAATCTCAACAAACACCAATAGTGCAGAGTCGGAGCTTATATATTCCATACGGGCAGATGACCCAGCATAGGAGCATATCCGACCTCCACCTCATGGATACGCAGGAAGAAGGAATGTATGGACCATAATCCGGTGAGATATGGGAGGGTGAGCGACCGTGAGCTGTGTGGAGATTTCAGGCACGGTTATATACTTTTACCAAACTTAACCAGTTCGGAAGATAGGATGCCCACCATATTTACAATAATTAAAATTTAAACCATATGTATCCATTTTAAACGGTGTGTCAGCTATTATGTGTTTATGAAATTTTGAGAATACGAGAGTATTCGGGAGAAAATTAAACTTTATAGAGGGAAGGAAGGTCAAGTTTTGAAAAAAGATAAATATTTCGAAATTGCATTAAATACAAGCACAAGTAAAATATTCAACGAATTAAAAAATATTAAAGAGTCTTCAGATGCAAAAAAAAATGAAATTCGTCGCAGATGGATATGGGAACTAATTCAAAATGCTTCTGATTGTACACCTAAAGACAGTTCGATTAACATATCTTTAGAAGTTGCGTATGATAGAATTTCCTTCAGTCATGATGGAACACCTTTTTCATATGACAATCTATTCTCGTTAATAACTCAGTGTTCTGAAAAACAACTATCTGAAGATAAATTGACAGGAAAATTTGGTACGGGATTTATGTCTACTTTTTTATTATCGGAGATTGTTGAACTTGAAGGGACTTTTATTTGCGAAAATGGTAACAGGACTGATATGAATTTTACCATTGACCGTACTAATGGAACCTATCCTGATATTAGAAATAAAACAGAAGAAATGTTAAGTGAGTTAGATACTTTAAACCATAGCACTAATGGAGATATGGAGAAAGTAAATAAAACAAAATTCATTTACAATCTTAACGGAACCCCTGAATCATTAGCTGCAGTTAAACAGGGGGTAGATGATTTAATAGCATCATTACCCTATCTATTAGCATTTAATCAAAATATAAATTCAATTAATTATAATGGCTTAATTTATGAAAGAGCAACTACCGATTCTATACCTTCTCCATTAGATAGAAACATATTCTCTATAAAAACTAACAATGTTGAAAACGATACTCCGAAGTATATACTCTGTCTAAAACGGAACAACGTAACAATCGCTTGCCCTGTTACATATGATTTCGATACTGCTTTATTGTCATTTTTAAGAATTCCTGAGAATATGCCAAAGTTATTTTGTAACTTCCCATTAATAGGAAGCGAGGACTACGCATTTCCTATCATTGTGAATTCTGATTTATTTGATGTTGAAATAGATCGTAACGCTATAAGAGATGGTAATGCAGAGAATAAAAAGATAATTGAAGAAGCTGTTTATTTATATAAAAAATTAATAGACTATTGTACTGATAATGTAACTACTAGAGACGAATTTAAAATATGTTTATTAAAAAGTGGCCAGTATTATGGTCTTCAAAAATATTGCTATGATGAAATTAAGGATTATATAGAGAAAAAACCCCTTATTCCAATTAACAGCCCTTCTTCCGATTACGAAAGAATGTCTTATTTAGATGATTCTGGAGACATTCAAATTCATCTACCGAAAGCAAAAAAGGGAGACAATGATCTTTTATTTTGGGAATTATTCACTGATGGTGGATATGTTAATATACCTACAAGAGATACCTTCTTAGGTTGGAGAAAGGTATTTGGTGGTAACTTCTATTTAGAACACATTAATTCGATGCTCAAAGAAATGAATATTGCCGAATTTAACGGATATTTTAAAGACGAATTCAAAACATGCGAGTGGTTAAATAGATTTTATTCATTATGGGTTGATGATGAAAGTATGGAAGAGGTTATTATATCTGCATTTGTTCCAACGCAAGAAAATAATTTCCGGCATGTTAGCAATGTCTCTTGTGATTCAAATATCAATGAGGAATTAAAAGGGATTTTATTTGAGTTAGATTCATCCTATAAAAAGAAGTTACTGAATCTTAACATTTCAGCATTTGATTCCTTTTATGAAAAAAATCCTTTAAAACTACAAGATACGAAGTCATGTGCTGATTTAATAGAGCATAAAGTAACAGCTATTCTTTCAGAAGAGACAGTTAATCAAGCAGAGAGAAACAATGAAGTACAAGTGACTTTTAATAAACTGACCGATTTCTTTTTAAAGGAACCTAAATTAGCTGAAGATTTCCTTCCTAAGAGTTTATCCAAAAGAATGCTGTTATCAACACCTGAAGAAACTTTAAGAAGAATGAAAATTGCTGAAAAAGTTGAACGAAATGGAATAGATATGAAAGGTTTAGATGAACTCATAAATAACCAACAACAAATCAAAAATATTTTAGCAAACCCACAATTAGACCTCGAACAAATAAGAGAATTATTAAAGCATGTTGTAACTTCGACGTCTGAAATGCGAAAGTATTTCGAAGCCTTATTAGAAAGAAGTGTTTCCAATGTCTATAGTTACTTAAAAGAATTACAGCGATATAGTCTTCCAACAACTTTAGAAGAATGGAAAGCTAATCAATACACTGAAACGATATTCCCTATTAAAAAAGATGAAAAAGAATTAACAATTGTCATTCGCCCAACTGATGGTGACCAAATTATTTTTCATGATGATGGAGAATTAGAAGTTCTTGATAGTACAGAGTATGAGTTATGGACAGATAATGGTACTGAGCAAAAGAATATAACATTGGGTGATCTCCTCAAAACAACCGGTATCTCGAAGATACCTCTTAGGAAATTATAAAAGTCTGAGGTGCAAAATATTGAGAACAAAAGAAGAAATTATACAAGCTATAAAAAATAGCGACAGAAAAAATAAAATATATATACATCCGGTTTTAACTCCTGAAAAAGCAGCTAAATATATTTCTGCTTTTTCAAATGAAAGCGGGGGCGATATAATTTTGGGTGTACAAGACGATGGACGTTTGCTAAGAGTTAAAAATTATTCAATCCCCTTCCAAGTAGAAAAAGTATTTAAATTTTTAAATATCAATGTAAAGTGTATAATTAAAAATTTTCAATTTGAAGGTAAGAAACTTTGTTATATTTCCATTGACAAATCAGTGGATTTAGTCAAGGCTGAAGGCATACCTTATATAATTAATCCGAATGGAGACTTGGTAGAATTGAAAACAAAAACCGTATTCCTTTCTTATTGTCATGCTGATGCTGACCTTGCAGATATCGTTGAGAAAAGTTTAAATAAACATGATGATATTAGCGTAAGTAGAGATATAAACATAACTCAATATAGAGATGATTTGGATGGATTCATGAAAACAATTAGAAATCATGATTTTGTCGTTTCAATTGTTACTAGTAAATATTTGGAATCTTTAAATTGTATGTATGAAATTACAGAGTTAATGAAAGATTCTGATTTTAATGAAAAGTTATTGTTCATTATCGTTAACAACGATGACGCTAAATATTATAAGGAAGAGAATAAATATGCAAATACTGAAGCGGGTATTTATGATTTTAATAAGCGTTTATCTTACATAACGTACTGGAATAATAGAGGGAAGGAAATGGAGAATAGTCTTAAAAGTGCAGACCTTCCATCCGAAATGACTGCCGAATTTGCACTTGAAAAAAGAAAATTAGTTTCGATAATTCCCTCAACAAGTAGTTTTATGAGCTTATTACAAAATAAAATAGGCAGGTCATTTAATAACATTAAAGAAAATGATTTCAAGGATATTTTAGATGTAATTAAAGGTTGATTTTCGCAGATATGTCTAAATTAAAAAAACAAAAACACTCCACATTTTGAACTAAGAGTATGGAGTTATCTGTTACTCATATAATCTATTTAAACAAACAATCAATCAGAGCTGCAATTTACCATCATAGGCAACTACATATTGATAACTTAATGAGCAATACTATTATACTATTTGAATAAAGATGTTTCGCAATTAGGTGTAATTTGGAAATACTATATATCTAAATACTTTGTAACATTAAAGAGGATAAGACTCTTTCACTTCAAAGCCTTGACCTTTTTCTATCAGCGATACGGATATGAGCTTATAAGTAAGTAAAAATTCTCTAGCAGTAGATTAAAAAACGGTGATTCTTGCGGAGTCTAATTTCACAACAAAAGTTAATAATTGAACAAGGGCGCTTCTTATTAAGGAAGACGCCTTTTTTTATACTATTAACTCATATACTGTTCTCGATTTGTTGATAGCATGGTAATTAATTCATGGTTTGATAGACCTGCATATTCTTGTATAATAAAATTAGGTAAATTTTGTTACGGGATAAGGTGGGGATTAAAGAGTGAGTACAATAAGGTCTAATTGGGTTAACTTTCTAAGGCAGTACGGTCCTATTCCTCAAAACGACAATATGTATGATGAAACAATACAGTCGATTATTAGAAAGAAAAAGGTTACACCGATACGAATAGATATGGAGTATTTAGATGAGCTAGTAGATAACTTCAAAGGTGAAAATCCCTATTCTGTTATATTGACTGGGACAGCAGGAGACGGAAAGACATATTACTGTCGAGAAGTATGGAAGAAGCTCGGTGGAGATGCGGCTATATGGGCAGAAAATAATAAAATTGAAAAGTTAGTAGTAAACGATTACAATGTGATCTTCATAAAGGATCTAAGTGAGCTTCTAGAAGAAGAAAGAGAAATATTGTCTACGATGGCAGACTCTATAATGGGAATTGAAAATAAAACCGTATTTTTAGTCGCTGCTAATGATGGACAATTGCTTGAAACGTGGAAGATGTTAAAGCCTACCTATAATATCATAGATACAAAGAGATGTATTGAGGATCTTTTGGTAGATGGAAAAAAAGAGCAAAGTGGTTTCTGGTTAAAATTATATAACCTGAGCAAAACAAATTCTGCCACCTTGCTTCCAAAGATAATAGAGGAAGTTCTTAATAATCCGGGATGGGAAGAGTGTAAGAGCTGTCCGCTAAATAGTAAAGATGAAAATGTATGCCCAATAATTGAAAATAAAAAGAGATTAAAAGAAGAAAACAGCTTAATAACAAGAAGATTAGTTGACTTATTAACTCTATGTGAAATTAATGAAATACATATGCCTCTTAGGCAGTTACTACTACTAGTTTCAAATATGCTGTTAGGACATCCAGATGTACGAGATAAACTATTAAAGTGTAGTGATATACCGAAAATAAATAAAAACAATACAACTTATCTAGGTAGCATTTATCGTAATATATTTGGAGAGAATTTATCTGTTAGGAAAAGAAACTCAACTGATATATTTGTCACGTTGAATAAGTTTGGTATAGGTTCTGAAACGAATACACTCGTAGATAATATACTGATTTTCGGAGAAGATGACCATGAGTATAACGATTTGTATGAAGATCTTGTACATTCAGATAAGCAGTACGGAGCTGATAAGGTTTTTATTTCAGAAAAGAAAGCTTACTTAGAAGGTGACGTTACAGATAAAGATCAATTCTTGGAAATGTTGAAATCTCAACGCCAAAGATTATTCTTTGTTATTCCTGAGAATCAAGAAGAAAGATTGAAATTATGGAATTTAACGACATTTCAATATGCTGGAGAATTTCTTGACCAAGTATTCAGAGCATTAAAAGGAAAACAAAGAGTAAAACCTCAATATATTACTAGGTTAGTTAAAGGACTAAACCGAATTACTACAGGCCTATTGGTTCAAGATAACGATTCATTAATACTATCGACATCTGGTAACTACTCTCAGGCAAAGATTAGTCGAGTATTGGAAGAAAAGATTTCAGTAGCACCAAAAAGAGGAGAATATATAAAGTTCGAATTATCAGATGACAATCAAAAGTTATATCTCACTGTGGGTTTTTCCAATGAACTTGAATCTGTAAGACTTAATTTGCAATTAGTAAGGTATGAATTTATATCTAGGGTAGCTGAAGGTGCATTACCCGGAAGCTTTTCTAGGGAATGCTATGAAGACATATTAGCTTTTAAGAGTACCCTGTTGAAGAGGTTAGTTGACAGAAGAAAAGCGGATGGCGAATTAGAAGAGACCCAAGTATCTTTAAAACTAATAAAAGTAAATGATAAAGGCGTAGTTGAGCATAAGAATTTGGAGGTGTTCTAATGATAAAAACTCTTCCTCGAACATCTAATAATGTTAGATTGGATTTTTGGGTAGATGAAGCCATTTGGGGTCATAGACTATACGATGAGCAAACACCTTGGTTATGCTTAATGGAATTTATGGGGATATTAAATTCAGAGTGTGAAAGAGAGAGAGCTTTTAAAGAGCAAAGCTTTAACACACTGACATACAGTCCATATACTAGGTTATATTTGAGAAATATTCTATTCAATAACCCTTTCATGGAAATTGTATATAGAGATTATCTAGCACATAACGATGATAAAAAGGCATGGAATGAATGGATAAAGTTGGCCGAGCAAAATTTTGGTGGGAGCGACTATCCTAATCTTTCATATTTACCGGAAAACTTTAATAGTTTCGAGGATTTTTATGAGACTGTTAAGTTCCTTCAAAGTAACACAATAGAAGGAGAAAATAATAAAAGATGGAGTTCCCAGTTTATTTTTCCTTATGGTAAAGATTGTTTATATGAGGATTTGAGGGTAAGTGGAAATAAAGCCCAAAATGATAGAAGGTTTTTTGGGCGAACAGGTGAATTGCTATACTTAATGCTCTCCCGCTCCAACAAAGGGGACGAGCTATTAAATTTCCTTGAATCTAATATTATTAATTCAAAATCAATTTATAATAGATTAGCACAATTATTGCAACCTAATTATGGAAAGGAAGAAGTAGCTAGAGATTCGACAGGTTCTTATTTACCGTATGAGTATTTAAAGGAATACTCTAATATGGCTGATGATTGGATTAATATATTTAATAATAAAATACCTGCATACGATACTGTACCTCATATAGTAAATATTACTGGATTGCACTTTATCATCTATTTTATTAATCGCTCTAAAGATGTTCTGGGTCATAATGATAAAACAAAATTCATATTAGAGATCTTAGCTCCTAAGAAAACTATTATAAGAGATCTCGCGTCAGATTTTTATATTAATAATAATAATCTATCTAGACAAGCCATAGAGCATTATATAAGGAGTATAAAGAGTACTGATGAGTGGGAAGCAATTCAATCTTTACCAGATCCTTTTTTCGAAGCTCAAAAGCTGTTAAATAAATATTTCTTATGGCCGTCGAGTAGTGAAGAAATTTTGGCAGAAAATATAGATTCATTAATTGATGAACTAGTTGAAAAGGCAATTTCAAGACATAAACAGCATGTGAATAATTTTCATAGAGTATGGGGAAAAGAAATTGGACTTTCTTCTAGTAGAAATAGTCAAAGAATTAGATATGCTCCAACTGATAGTCTTCTAAAGACATTAGTTATCGCTAACGTACCAAACAGAATGGAATTTCAAGACTTTTTAGGTGTCCTCTTTGAAAAGTATGGATTTATCATTGGTGATAACGAAGCGGTAGAAGTAATCAACTCAGGGCAAGCAGATCAGGAAGCCTTTTCAGAAAATGCTCAAAGATTAGAGCAGAGACTCTCAAGTATGGGCTTATTGAGGAGATTGTCTGATGCCTGTGCGTATGTTGAGAATCCTTTTGCAAAGGATGGTATATAATGAATCATTTAGAATTAATAGGTAAAGTAGCAGTTGAATACCTCAAAACTAATATAGAAAGTGAATCTTCTGAAGGAACAGCAAGGTTCTTATTAGATAGACTATCTGGTCCGCAGGTATTAATCATTTGCAAAGAAATATTAGATGATATGTATCTTAAAGATATAATTGATATAAAAATACCAATAGAACTAGCAAAAGGTAATGATTTGCCAGACAGAATAATCACTAAGGAACGAACTACAAGATTGAGGCATACTTACACGGATAAGCCAGTCCTCTTATTGGCGAATAATAATGATGATCAAGGTCAATCATTGAGAAATATTTATACTATTGGTGCAAATGATTTAAAGGCAAATACTAACCTTTGGATAAAAGTTGTTTCTAATAACTTACCGTCAATAAACGGAAGTGATCGGTTGTTAAATATATGGGGAAAAGCATTAACTGGATTACTTAGTATGAACGATTGCAGTTTGGAGATGTTTAGTAAGTATGTAGTTACTACTAGAGAGAGAATAGAAATTGACGGTGCTTCTCTTATTGAAGCACTGGGATGGGCATTACCAGCATTAGAAATCCCACGTGATTCAGGTTACTTCTATAGTATTCCCGATAATAGGCTGACATATAAAAATAAGTGGGCAGCTGCATACAAAGAGGTAAAGGAAAAAAGAAGTTATTTCTTGCATAAATTGACACCTTCAAGAGATGTTATCGAGAATGACCAACTTAATAATTCATTTGAGGAGGCTAAAGAGTATATACCAGATAATATACACCCAGATATTCTAAGGTTCATTGATTCTAAACCCGGATGGAATCATGAATCAACTGTTCTGGCAAACTATGAATGGGAGCAGGACCATATCGGCACACTTTTTTCTGGTATTAAAGTATCTAAAAAAACAACTTTGTCTGAAGAAACAAGAGAGTATTTAGCCGACGAATATGCAGATTTAGTTGCAGAAGAAGATGAGAGCTATTTAGATTTACTAAATAAAAGAAAAGCAAGGGAACCAAATGAAGAAGATATAGAATTTTATGAAAAACATCGATATCAAATTGAAAACAATAAAAAGTTAAAAGCAAAATGGGATAAATTCATTTATGGAAAACCGATTGAATGTAGTGATTTCTTAGTTGGATTTCTACAAGCTATTGAGAGATTATTCGCACAATCTGAATTATCTAAAGGAAGAAAAGTTATTAAAGTAAAGACACAAAAAAGAGATTCAAGAACTGCTTGGTTAAATCTTAATACTGACTTAGGATTGTATTTTTGTACAAGATACAAAGGAATAGATGAAATAACAAAGCCTTTGATTGAATGGGAAACCTTCAACCTTTTTAAATATGATAATTTTATTGAAGAGGAAAAGAAAAAAGCAAAGGCTAAAGGGAAGCCATTTAAGCCAAACACTTCGATATCTAAGGGATCTAGACAGATAAAATTTTATTTTGAGTTATATTATCAAGATGAACACGGACTTGAGCAAGACTGTAAAGTTCAATTAATTTGGGAAGGTTCAACTAATGCGATTGGAATGGAGCTAATTGATGATTTGAAAAGATTAAAACAACATCCTTTCCCATTTACTAGTGTAGCCAAAAACCCAATTAGTAAAAAAGGGAAATTGCAAGGAATTTCGTTAAATGATATTTACACATTACAAGCTGTATATAGACAGGATAGAGGCTCCTTAGTAGGGGTGTATGAGCAAGAAAAAGATATCTCTAAACAATTTCTTCAAGAATTAGATGATGCCAAAGCACAAGGAAGAATTAACGAAGCGGGATATACAAGCATTCTAGATTCATGGAATAAATTCTCTTCAGAATACCATAAAGCTCTTAAATACTGGGTAGAAGAAGGCCTGATAGATGATACGCAAATCAATCAGTCTAGGCTATATGGTGATTTATTAAATCAGATAGCCAAATATGCAAAAGGTGACATAAACCGTATTAACCTCTGGTATCCGATAATAAAACTTGGTGTAGTTGAAGTAAAGGATACAAAACCTTTAGCGATTATACCACCTTGGAATCCTTTTAGAATGGCTGCTCTTGCTACTAAAATGCAACAAGTGAATAATATAGTTAAGCGACTGTTAACTTCGAATGAAATAGATTTTGGGGATTCTAAACTATTCTTTAATGAGTTAGTTAACGATATAGAACATTCATATTATCCAGAAATATGCCTAGGATTTAACGGCGATGAGTTGCCTGAGTTACTTTCTATTACTGATTCTTTATATGATTATAGCTTAATGGAAATGCCTATTGTTAAGGTTAGTGATCAGGAAACAAATGAAGATCCCAAGGAAGCTAGCGCAAAGTTAACTGGTTTACTTGAAAAATATCTTGCTTTACAGCCTCATGAAGCAGCAAATCTAGGAGTAGTTCTTTATAATTCAGACTCAACTAGGTTGCCACTTTCAATTGTAGACTCTGTATCAAAATTAAATAGCAAGGATGACAATATTAGATGCCAAGTAGTATTAAGGCATAGAGATACAAATAAACTGAATCAAATTTATTCCAAAATGGTTGAGGGGTCTGATTCTGATCCAGATATGTTTGTTGCGAGTGAAGTGACTAATGACTTTATGGCTAAGTTGCGAATTGGAGTAATGGCTCATCAATCTTCTGTATCGGAAAAGGAAGAAGGGAAACCTTACGACATAGTATTTTTACAAGATGTTATTTCAAGGCATTCAAACTTCGAATGGACTAAGGTTGAGTCTGTTAATAGTCCTAGTAATATAGATTTATTTCCGGCACGATGGTCACGTCGTCGTCCATCAGCAAAAGATGAATTGAAATCGACTACTTATTTAGTTTGTCCAATTCAATTGTACGAGGGATGGGAATATTTACGTTTCATCAAGAGTATATCTGAAAGTGTTGATGAAGAAAACGAGGGATATTTCTTACCGGCAAGGCAGATTTCTTTTCAAAACAGCGAAACAAAAAATGTATTTGAAGAATCACATAAACTTGGTGAATGGGTAGCTAACTATGATGAACTACTTGATAGAAGACTCTTGAAAAGCCAAGGTGTTAATATTATTAAATATCAACATAACAAGACAAATGGTCCTAACTTAGTTGTTTCAACTACTACATCACTTAAATTGTTGAAAATTATATTAAAAAGAAAGTTCAAATCGCTAAATTTGGGTATTAAGGATGACGATATTGAATGGCTAACAGACCTTTTCATAAATGAAGCAAATGAATTATCAGGTGATATCGTATTAAGAGCAGCCAAAATAGGCCGATATGCTAGTGAGTTAATGGGAGTAGTCCTTAGTAAGCTAATCTCTAAAGAGGAATTTGAAGAAGAAGAAAGTATTGGATGGTACTTTCTCGATGACTATGCAAGTTGGTTAGGTAAGAAGGAAGAACAAATTGCAGACTTACTTGCCATAAGCCCATTTGAAAAGAATGGTAAGTATTATTTAAAATTATTAGTTACTGAGGCTAAATTTGTTGATATTAAAAATCTATCAAATTCAAAGAAAACATCAAAGAAACAATTAATCGATACTGTTTCAAGGATTGATCAGGCTTTATTTGGGAAACCAAGTAGTCTTGATAGGGACTTATGGCTCTCAAAAATTAGTGATTTACTTGTTGAAGGTACAATTTTCATGCAAAATTCCAGTACTTCTATTGAAAAGTGGAGAGAGTTAATAAGAACTGGTAACGTTGAAATTGAAATTAAGGGATATTCGCATGTCTTTGTACCAACAAGTGATAATACAGATTCTATAGAGAGCGAACAAATAAAGGTTAATGATATTGAAAGCAGCTACCAAGAGGTTTATTCAAGGAATTCTGTCAGAGAATTAATACTTTCACTCTTAGAAAAGAACCCTTTATATACAGTTAGGTCAAAATTTGCTACAGAAGTTACTTGGAGAAACTTTAATCCAACCTTACCTAATATTGCTCAAGAAGGTGAGCATATGCCTGAGAATCAAACAGACGATGTTCAAGGAGATAATGATCAGCTAGCTAACAATAATGAATATGCTGATGTTGATAGAATTAAAAGCGAAGAAAAGTTAGTTAATAAACAAGATAACCCGAAAGATTATAAGGATGATACACAGACAAATGGTGAACAGCTAGACAATGATCTTCACACTTGGATTGCTAAAAATGTAGTTACACAGGATCAAAACTCAAGTGATAGAGAATGGCTTAATGGTGTTGTTAACTCATTAAAAGCTGCATTAGCAACTTATAATCTTCAGGGGAAAGTTCTGGAATTAAGACTCACTCCTAATGCTGCAATTGTCAGGTTGAAGGGATCTGATCGATTAAGAGTAGAAGATATAGAAAAGAAAAAATCACAGCTTTTAACAACACACGCTTTAAATATCATTAATGTGCTCCCGCAGCCCGGAGAAATTGTTGTCTTTATAGAAAGACCGGAACGAGAAACAATTTCACTAGCAAATGTGTGGAATACTAGAACTTTAAAAAGTGACGTCAAAGACACAAACTTAAATTTCGTAGTGGGGGTCAAAGAAGTAGATGGAGAACTACTGTATTTAAATCTTGGTGGTCCTTTTGGTGGGTTAGAGCAGCACGCACCGCACACCCTAATTGCTGGGGAAACAGGGAGTGGAAAGTCTGTATTAATACAAACTTTAATTTTAGATATTTGTGCTACCAACTCCATTAATACTGCAAAGATTTATCTTATTGATCCAAAATATGGAGTGGACTATCAGAATTTAGAGGATTTACCGCATTTAACTGAAGGTATTGTAATTGATCAAAATCGAGCATCAGAAATTTTAGAGGATCTTGTTAATGAGATGGAAAATCGGTACTTAATGTTTAGAGAATATAAAGTGCCAAATTTAAAAGAGTATAACGAAAAGGTTCCGGAAGATAAAAAACTGCCTTTCATATATCTAATTCATGATGAGTTTGCCGACTGGATGTTAATAGATGAGTATAAAAGTATTGTTTCTTCGACAGTTCAAAGGTTAGGGGTGAAGGCGAGGGCAGCCGGAATTCACCTGATTTTTGCCGCACAAAGACCTGATAAGGATGCTCTGCCAATGCAATTAAGAGATAACTTAGGCAATAGACTTATTTTAAAAGTGGGTAGTATAGGAACTTCCGAAATTGCTCTGGGAGAAAAAGGCGCTGAGAATTTGTTAGGCAAAGGTCATCTTGTCGCAAGGTTGTCTGGGGAACCAAACTTAATTTATGCACAAGTACCGTTCATTTCCAGTAGTGATATATTTAATTTAAGTCAAGTTATAAAGAAGCGTTAGCTTAAAGAAGTGGTGAACTTATTACTCACCATCTTCTTTATTTTCTTCCTGTAGTTGTCGCCTCTTAATATCGTAATCCTCTTCCGTTGCGTGATTCCACTGAGCATCTAATAATAGTTCTCAGATTTAAGGGAAAACATTGGAAAATACTTTTTTTTGCAGTATATTAGTGTATAAGATGATATACAGGGAGGGAATTATTATGGCCCACTTTAGGCCAATGGCACGAATAATTTCTCATTTAGGAGAGAGGTTAATTAGTAGTACAAAGGTTGCACTTTTAGAATTAGTTAAAAACTCATATGATGCCAAGTCTAAATTTGTAGAGATTACTATAAATCAGTATGATAAACAAATTATCATTTATGATGAAGGTCACGGCATGGACGACAAGACTATTGAAAACCATTGGCTTGTAGTAGGAACAAATAACAGACTTCAAAGGAAAGGTTCAATTGGGGATGATCAGGAGGAAGTGCCACTTGGAGAAAAGGGCTTAGGTCGTTTTTCTACCATGAAATTAGGTAATCACCTACTTTTACAAACATCAACTAAAGATTCTGACGTTCAATGGAATTTAGAAATTGACTGGACTAAATTTGGTTACAAGAGTGACTTATACTTGGATCAGGTTAATAATAACTTATATGAATTATCTAAACAAAAAGAAGGTTCATATACCAAGCTGATAATAAGTGATATAAAGGATTTTATTAGTGAGGAATGGGATAAGGTGGAAGTAGAGAAGTTTATTTCTAATACTGCAGCTAAGTATATAAATCCTTTTTATGAATTACCAAGAAAATTTAACATTAAAGTTTGGTTTACAGACCGTAATAATAAGAAAAGTTTTATTAAGATTGGTCAGACTGAAAAAGAATTGTTAGGTCAAGCACATCATGAAATTAAAGGAAAATATACTCCCGGGAAAATTCACTATCAATTTCAAGTAAGAAGGAACGGAACTATTGTCGACCAAGGTGAAGATAATATTCTTTTAGATTCTAAAATTGAAGACAGAGACCCTTTGGAATCAGGCTTTATAGGAGAATTTAGATTTCATTTTTATATATTTAATAGGCGTAGGTTAAATGAAATGACTGGTTTTGAAAATACTAGAGTTATCCGCGAAATTCTAGACAGATATACTGGTGGGCCGATGATTTTTCGAGACGGTTTTAGGATATTTCCTTATGGTGATCCCGGAGATGATTGGTTGGAATTGAATAAGGAAAAGTATAGAAAAGGAAAAGCGAGTATTATAGGAGAGCAAACAACAGGTTATATTGCCTTAAACTCTAATAAATCTCCATATCTAGTAGATCAAACAAATCGTGAGGGACTGGTTAAAAATAAATCTTATGAAAATTTTAATTTTATTGTAAAAAGTGTATTTCAAAAGTTATTAAATATAGTTGAAAGAAATGAACCAAAAGAAACATCGAGTGATATTACCAGTCATGCAAAAAAATCAGCAATGAATATAGAGAAAACTATTCTAAAAATTTCTCAAAGCAGTGATATAGAGGAAAAAGATATAAAGCTAATTATTCAAGAGTCTAAGTTAATAAATAAAGGAATTAAGGAACTAAATAGACGAGAAAAGGCTTTACTAGAAACATCTAGTGTTGGAATGACTTCAATGCAAATTGCACATGAGATTCATAACTTTATGCAAAAAATCTTGTCCAAACTAGATGATTTAAAAAGAGAACTACCGAATGTGTATTTAACTAATATTGAAATGCTTGAGTTAAATATTAAGTCCCTTAAAACTATGATTTCCCAAATAGATGAGCAGGCTTCAACATTAAGAAGAGCAAAATCAAAGGTGAATCTTGTTGATCAAATTCAACAAATAGTGGATACTTCAAAATCATTGTTAAGTAACTATAACAATAGAGCCATTGAAATCAATGTTGAATCAGAAGTTGTTAGTCTATATATAAAAGTGAATAAAGGTTTACTAATTCAACTTTTTGATAACTTACTAATAAACTCCTTTTACTGGATAAACTCTTTAGGGACAAGTGATGAAATAGATAAGGGAGTAATTAATATTAAGATTCAGAGGGATGGGAATGTTGTTTTCTATGATAATGGGCCGGGAATTTCTATTTTAGATGCTGAAGCAATTTTTGAACCATTCTTTTCTAGAAAAAGGGATGGTAAAGGATTAGGTTTATTTATTTGCAGAGAGATTGCAGCCTATCACAAAATTAACCTAGAAATATTGGAATATAGAAATCAAAGAGATAGGTTATATTGCTTTAATCTAGATTTTTCTGAGATTGTATTAGGGGGAGAGATCTAATGTCCGTAGAAAATTTACTAGGATCTTTGGGTGTTTCAAAAATACTTTTTATTGATGATCAATTAGAGTTGGATGATGATGAAAAATTCCAGCAGGTGGTGCTTTATTTATCTAAAGAGAAAGATAACACAGAATTAAAGCAAAAGTTAAATACAGATACAAATTTAAGTGATGGAGAGTTAGAGCTAATATTCGTGGAAGAAGATTTCGATTTTTTACTAGATGATGAAGAAAAGAGGAACGATATCTATGTGGTTATAGAAGATTATGATAAAGAAATAATGAATGGCCATGCAAAACATATTGAAAAAAAGTTATCTGACTATTTCGGTAGTGACAAAATCGAAACCGCAAAGACGCCGGAAGAAAAAGATTTTAATGATTTTGAACTGATTATAATGGATTATAATTATTCTAAAGGTGAGTTTACTGCCCTAGATATTTTAAAGAGTAATGATTTTGATGATCAGAAGTTAAAATATATTATATTTATTAGTTCTCATAAGGAATTCGAATATAAAGAAAAAACATATAAGATGACTGATTCAGAAAGTAGACAGGATCTATTTAGAAGATATAGTAGCAATAATATTCTTGAATTCAAATCTATATTAAATTATATAAATAAAGATACAGTTCATAGAAAAGATGACTTTTACGCAGCATTATATGAAACATTATTAGAATTGGAATCAGGCAAACTAATGTTTGAATCATTATTTTCTATGAAAAAGTTGCTAGATAAGGGTGTTAATGATGCCATAAGTAAACTGTTATTAACAAATAGTAAAACAATGAAAGCCTTAATATCTGAAAAACTTGAAATAGAAGGAGTTTCTGAAACTACCTATATAGTTGAACTAAGTTTAGCATTAGTTAAGAATTTAATTACTGATAGTGTAACTCAAATGAAAGAAATTCATGAAAATTTATCTAACATTCAGGGATGGACTTGTGAAATATGGGATTATGAAACAGATAATCATTTAAGACAGTTAAGAAGAATAGAACTGTTGGATGAAAATATTAATGTTAGGAATGCTCCAATAGACTTTGGGGATATTTTCGAATTAAGAATACAAGATAACCCAGTAAGAGGTATTCTTGTAACACAATCATGTGATTTAATGGTAAGAGAGGTTAAGGGAAAAATTCGAAGGAATGCTGAAGTGGCATCAATTATTTTAGAGGTTCCTCAAGTGACCGGACAAAGTTGTATGAGATTTAGATTAGGGACAGAAGAAATAATATTTGATGTAAGAAAAAATATTCTTATCCCTTCTTGGCTATTAGATCTTACAACTTTAGACTCGGACAATGGTAAATCAAAATTTGAATTAAACCAAAGTATAGATAGAGAGTTTACTTGGGGGAGTTTTTACTATAAATATTTAACAAAGTTAATAGAAGACAGATCAAAAGAATTAAAAGATTTTTCAGATGGGGAACATACTACATGGTCCGATAACATTGCATATTCATTTTTAAAGGTGCAAAATAATTTAGATTTTCATGTTTCAAGAATTGGAAGATTGGATTATTTACATACTACATCTATTCTGAAACAAAAAACCGAGTTAGAGACTCGGGTTCCTTTATCTTTAGATATATCAAGTGAAGAAATAAAATTTTCACCTCTTAAAACTCAATTGAATTCTCAGGAAACTAATCTAAAATTCTTTTATAATGAAAGGGATAAATGTGCCTTAGTAGACGTTAACCATCTCTTAGAAACAATTCAAAAAGAAGGATTTGAAATCACACAAGAAAATGTGGATGGTGTTATAACAGAAATCTCGACAAACCATCGAAAAAAATTATATCTTAATGATCAATTAAAGGAACAGAGAATGCTAATAATAGATGAAGAGACAGCAGAGACATTTAAACAATTTGGAATTGAAATAAGAAATAGTAAAAAGAAAAGATCTGTGGATGTAATTTGTCGACATAATAGGACTATTACTGAAGCAGTAAGTCAGAGATAATACAACTTAAACTTAAAAGAAGACAAGTGAATCCGGTTTCTGGACTTCGTGGATCATTATGGATTTACGCCTAAGGTACATCGTCCCTATCGTCCACAAACGAAAGGGAAAGTAGAACGCTTCATCGGATATATGAATGGATGGCTAGAAACCTCTCTGTACAGTCATTACATGATTCTGAGATGGGTGGAAGAAACGGCAAACCAACGTGTTCATAGCACAACCGAACGAAAGCCGGTAGAACTTTGGATGAAAGAATCTTTACATACATCCTGCACCTTCGACATACGATGTTAGTTATATCGCCTATCGCAAGATTGGCAGAGACAGTGTACTAAACTATCATGCACGGAAACTGCTTATGCCATCTAAAATGGCTCGCCAGGAAGTGATGATCAAAGAAACGTTGGACGGTCAAATAACAATCTATCATCGCGGTAACCCTGTGTTGAGTTATACAAAAGATGACCACGTATTACCACTATCAGAGCAGATAAGAAAAAAGCAACGTTCAAAGGCGGACACCTCAAACGCTGCTTCAGGTATAGAGGTCGCGGTGCGCCCACTAAGCGTCTACGACCAATTCATCAATGAGAGGAGCGATCCGTCATGAATCAAATCATTGATACATACTGCGAATCGCTCAAATTGACCAAAATTCAATCAGAATGGCATTCTCTCATAGACGAAGCTTCTAAAGATAATATACCATATCATGCATTTCTTGAGCGAGTGCTGGGGATAGAAAATCAAGACAGAATTGAGCGAAGCAGAAAGACATTATTGAAATTATCGCGGTTGCCTTTTCGAAAAACGCTTGATGGGTTTGACTTTGACCGGGTTACCGGCGTGAGCAGACGGGATATTGAAGAGTATATGAATCTGAGTTTCATTAAAGAGAATCAAAGTCTCGTCTTTTTAGGACCATCCGGTATAGGGAAAACACACCTGACGTGTCGATTGCATTAGAGGCCGTAAGAAATGGCCTTTAAAAGTATTTCATGACGGCCCAAGAGCTTGTCACAACGCTTGAAACCGCAGACAATCAGGGAAAACTAGAGAAGAAGATCAGAGGGCTGGCAAAGCCTTCTCTCCTCATAATCGATGAGAAGGGCTATTTGAATCTGTCAGATAACGGAGGTCACTATTTGTTCCAAGTGATTAGCCAACGATATGAGAACAGTTCGATCATCTTAACATCTAAAAAGACCTTCAGTGAATAGGGTGAAGTGCTCGGCAATGGAATCATTTCCACAGCTATTCTGAATCGACTTGACAATCATTCCAACTATCAACTCTTTAATTAAAGACACCCTTCATTTAAAGTGTACCCTTTGTAAAGGACAATTTATAAAAAGCCTAAGCTGCTCTAAGAAGATGATCTCTGTATTGAACAGGGGGCATCTTTTTCGTTTCCATTGATATCCGTAGTGATTGTAATTGGTCATATACTGTTTTCTTTCAAAGCTTTTAAGTAGTGGCGAGACCAATAAAACGTTGACAAATATTTCTTATAATTATACTATTTTTACAGGTCGTACTAATTTTTTAGAATGGACTATATAATTAGTAAAGGGTGAGGACATGGATAATAAGTCAAAACAACTCTCTATTTCGATTGAACAGTCTAAGTTATTAGGTAGTGCACTTCGGGTCAAGATCCTTCATGCTCTCGAGGATGTGCCGAGAACTGCTAAACAAGTCGCAGACCAGCTTGGTCAGACTCCAGGGAACATTCACTACCATATGCAGAGACTGTATGAAGGTCAACTCATTGACCTTATTGAAACGAAAGAAACCGGGGGTATCGTAGAGAAATACTATAAGGCGAAATCCACGTGGTTTAACATTAAGTCTGATTCAAAATCTATACCTGGGGACACGTCAACCACTCGAATGACAACACGCTTGTTACTTACCAAAGAAGATATAGAACAGTTTCAATCTGATCTTCGAGAACTCCTTGATCAATGGGGACGTAAATTACCACAAGGCAATGGAGAGGGGATGTTGGAGTATGCCGTGGATATTTCGTTACAGGAGATTAAAGATGAGGAATCAAACATGATGGAAAGTGAAAAAGGAACTAAGCGGTGAAGGTCTAATGGAAAGTAGATGAGCATATCTGAACTGGTGTGAATGACCAAAAATGAGATAAAGGAGGAATTTTATGGATATGGAGCCGTCGAAAGAAATACAACAACAACCTCAGAGCGAGCGATTGTCTTCTCTGATAAGGAACAAAAAATTCTTACTTTTATGGTTTGCCAGTGTTTTTTCAGGATTGTCTTTCTCTATTTATTTTTTGACTAAAAGTTGGTATGTGGTTGATGAACTTAGTTTAAAGGCCTTTCTCGGTGTAGTCCTAATGGCCATGACCGTTCCACGTGTTTTACTCATGATGATTGGGGGAGTATTAGCGGATCGATTTAGACGTTCCACGATTATGTTTAGCTCATTAATAACAAGAAGTGGGCTTTTATTTGGGATGGTCATTCTTCAGTATATGGGCTTAATTAATATATGGATACTCATTGGATTTGCTTTTTGTATTGGGATTTTAGATGCTTTTTTTTGGCCAGCTAACCATGCAATTTTACCCTCTATTGTATCGAAAGATCACCTCACTCGTGCGAATTCCTTTTTACAGAGCACAAACCATCTTACCTTAATTATTGGACCGATGATCGCTGGGTGGCTCATCACGATGATCGCTTATGAATGGATTTTTGGAACGATAACGTGCTTGCTCATCATAGGGGCCATATTGATATACCTAGTAAAAGAACCGTTTGATAAGCCGGAAGTTAAGCGTCAGCCTTCACCACTAAAGGATCTTACAGAAGGATACTCTTATCTGAAGCGTTCACCTGTCTTGCTCAGTTTAATGTGGACTAGTATATTCGTCAATTTTTTTATCACTGGACCTGGTACGATGGCCATTCCTTTAATAGTAGAAGAACGTTTAATGGGTGGTCCCTTAGAACTTAGTTATTTAGAAAGTACGATTGCAGGAGGGTTGATACTGGGCGCAATCATTATCGGTATCATCAATCTTAGGTCAAAGCGAGGCCTTTTAATCATAACAAGGATAACTATTCTGGGAATATCTATCGGACTATTAGGACAGGTCACATTCCTTTTGGCAGGCGATTTTAGTCTTGGCTATTTTAGGTATGGGTATCACTATAGGAGATATACCAGCTAGAGCTATAATCCAAGAAAAAACAGATTCCGATAAGATAGGTCGCGTAATGGGGATGATGTCAACTGCGTCCAATGGGCTAATACCACTGTCATACGGGATGACCTCCGTTGCCCTTTCTCTTAATTTTTCTATATCTTGGATCTTACTTTCTTGTGGTAGCTTCATCATTCTTTTTTCGTTTTTCGTACTATGGACATTTGATAAGCTTAGATCCTTAGAATAATTGTTTTAATATGCATTCATCTCTTAAATACAGTATTATTTACCGCACAGCTATCCAAAGGTATAATTTGAATTAAACGAGGTGTTTTAAGCATGTGCTTTGGGTTTAGTAGAGAATTATATAAAAACAATGACATGGGGACCTCATTGAATATTTAAGTAAGTTTGAGAGAACATCAAGGGTCACACCCAGTAATAAAATTGTCAGGGCTGGCAAGCCTTTTTTATTTACACAATTCTAAAGTTTTTCTTGCAAAACAAGCTTGTCCCTTGACTCTTTTGTCAGGGGAGCAAAGCACGAATCTTACTGGGAATTATATACAAAGAATACAATTATGTAGTATTATTAAGTCCATGGTCTCGCCATACTTCCTCTCATTATGGAACAGTTCTATCACAACATCTTCATCACAAAAAGTTCACTCCATATTCTTTGGGACTATACAAGCCTCGGGTAGCTGATTTAGTAGCGTTGTTGCAAACGAAACAACTACTTTTATAGAAAGTAAACCACCTATATTTCACACAATTATGAAACATGGTTCTCTAGCTCAACTTTTTCAGAGTGGTTTAAAAATCTTTTAAAACATCAATCTACTTTTATGGAGCTGGAAACGTACCGTTAATGTAATAATCTAACATGATACATCTTTGTGTTGCTAAATAATAGTCAGCATAACTTTTATTTACACTAGCATGTTTTAACAATTTAATCGTTTCATTGATATAAGTATGCATTTTTTCATTATTGGTGAGCGACGTTATATTATCTAGCATGTTCATTTTTTCTTCAAGATCATCTATTAGGTTTACCCATGTCCCTTTGTTCTCTAAGGTTTTATTAAACTCTTTCTCAGATAAAAAATATGCCCTTCCACCAAAACCGGCACTTACATAGCTTTTACTACTTTCTACACTATCCTTGGAATAAATCGCTTTAGGAACTACTAAATAGTAACCACCGTATGCGGAATTTTTTATGTATGTCTTAATCTTGTCTTTTTTATCAGATGGTAGCGTTTTAATTATACTGTTTAGATTCTGCAATTCTTTATCGTAACTAGGCTTGATGGAATCAAGTAATTCATTGTAGGGGGTATTGTCTACTACATAAGAATACATTAATCCAGATTCTGTTACTATATATTCTTTATTAGATAGTTGATTGCTCTCTTCCGTCTTTTTAGTAATTGAAGGGTTTGAACTACTACCACGCACCTTAGTTTCATCTTCTGATGAATTGTGTGTACATGCAGCTAAAATCATGGCCGAACTAAGGATAATTAATATTCTTCTCATGAGCAAGTTTAAACCTCCTAACCTTTAAAAGAAGGAGTGATAAAACACTCCTTCTTACTATTATATATTCTAAATATGACTGCTCGCTACCCAATTATAACTCCAATAAAGTGAGTAATATCCTGTTGGTGAGTAAATTGCCTCTTTTAAGAAGTTATATTGTCCTTCATCCTTTCTAGTATACTAGTAAAATCACCTAAAACTCCCCTAACACTTCATCTTCATAACGTTTCATTTGTTTATTATAAGTGTTATCCCAAGCCCTTGTAGTATTTAATTCATGTATTTCTATAGCCGTAAAATTATCCCAAACTCAATTTTAACCATTTCAAGTACTGCTTTTAGATAGAAAGAAAACCACCTATATTCCATACAATTATGAAACACGGGTGGTTTCTGTTAATGATTAATGGGGATCTCTATTTTATCGTTTTTATGAATATCTTCCGTTCCGGCATCTAAGGCAGTCTTGTAATATAAACATTTATGATCGATAAGATCCATTGTTTTTTTTAGCTCTTCTATCTGTGCTTCTACAGTTACTTTTCGTTCCATAAACATGTCATATCTTTGTTGCAAGGTGGCATCTCCCTCAGAACACCAATCAATGAAGTTTTTAATTTCCTTAATAGGCATCCCAGTGGATTTTAGACATTCAATCACTTTTAAAGCTTCGATATCGGAGTCTTTAAACAATCGTGTGCCGTTGGGATTTCGTTCAACAAAAGGCATGAGTCCCTCCTTGTCGTAATAACGCAAGGTATATACTGTAAGATCCAACGCTTTTGCAACTTCGCTGATAGAATATGTCTTCATCATTTACCTCCATTGTAGAAATGATATAGACTTCGAGTTAACGCTATGAATGGAAAGGATATTATCATGATATTGATTGAATGTCAAAGTCACCAGAATTGGAGAGGTCCAGTGTAGAGAAGGTTTTTCAAAAAAATGAAACTAACCTCTTGACCTAGAGTTAACTATAAGGATTAACATAGACTTTGAAAGGATAAAGAAGGGGTAGCAATGAATGAAGGATTTTAACTTAGTTGAGATTATTCATTTTATGAGCCTGTTCCCTTTTAATAGAAATGATAGGAGGCTAACTGTATGATTACTGCAAAAGCAAGAGCTGTCGATGGTCCAGACAAACAGTTTCACGCAACTGAAATTAAACGACGTGACCTTGATTCCCATGATGTTCTAATTGAAATTAAATATGCAGGCATATGTCATTCTGACATCCATACTGCTCACGGCGAATGGGGTGAAGTAAACTATCCCCTAGTACCAGGACACGAAATTGCGGGGGTTGTTTCTGCTATAGGGCCTAACGTTACAAAGTACAAGGTCGGTGACCGGGTAGGGGTCGGATGTATGGTAGACTCTTGCGGTGAATGTGAGAACTGTCGTCAGGGAGAAGAGCAATACTGTCTCAAAGGAAATATACCTACGTATGCAGGTGTTGACAAATACGGAGAGCCAACTCAAGGTGGCTACTCTACCCACATTGTCGTAACTGAAGATTTTGTACTTAGAATCCCCGATAACATTGAACTAGATGTTGCCGCACCATTACTTTGCGCAGGTATTACGACATATTCTCCACTCAATCATTGGAAGTCTGGCCCGGGCAAGAAAGTAGCTGTTGTTGGTATGGGAGGTCTAGGTCATATGGCTGTCCAGATTGCTCATGCTATGGGTGCAGAAGTTACCGTTTTATCACAAACATTAAATAAAAAAGAAGATGGCTTGCAACTCGGTGCAGACAACTACTACGCCACTAGTAATCCAGAAGTATTTGAGAATCTTGCCGGATCCTTTGACTTAATTATTAATACGGTAAGTGCAAAGCTCAATATGGATGATTATTTTGGACTTCTTACTCTAGACGGTGTTTTGGTAAATGTCGGTGCGCCAGCAGAACCATTATCAGTAAATGTATTCTCTCTCATCGGTCATCGTCGTTCATTTGCAGGCTCAATGATTGGGGGCATTCGTGAAACTCAGGAAATGTTGGACTTCTGTGCGACACATAACATTGTGCCTAAAATTGAAGTGATTTCTGCCGATTCAATTGACGAAGCGTATGAACGAGTATTAGCTTCAGATGTAAAGTATCGTTTCGTGATTGATGTCAGCACAATGTAATTGATTTAATAATAAATCTTAAGTTGTAATGATAAGGCTATTATAGTCCTTTAAAGAGAAAGGAGTTTTGGTGTATATCGCCAAGCTCTTTTTTTCATTTGACTAAAATACCATATGGGGGTATAGTATAAATATATAAAAGCCAAAAGGAAGTGAATGATGTGGATAAATTCTTACAGGATCACCCTAGTAAACCCAGGACGCGAGATGAAAAGGAAAAAGTCATTAACCGTTTAAAACGTATAGAAGGTCAAGTACGCGGCATTCAGAAAATGGTGGAGGAAGACCGATATTGTGTAGATATTTTAGTCCAAATTAGCGCAATACAATCCGCTTTAAAAAATGTAGGTTTCTCTGTCACAGAACGACATCTCAACCATTGTGTCAGTGATGCGATCAAGCAAGGTGATGGTCAAGCAACCATTGATGAATTAATGAACGTTATGAAGCAGTTTTCCAAGTAAGGAAAAGGAGGGAACGATGTGGGAAAAACAAATCATGCAACACTTGGTATAACGGGAATGACCTGTGCTGCTTGTTCCACCCGTGTTGAAAAAGTATTAAATAAAATGGATGGCGTCGAAGCTCAAGTCAATTTAACGACCGAAAAAGCAACTGTAGATTATGATTCAGAAAAGGCTTCAATTGAGGATATTACGAAAAAAATTGAAAATGTTGGCTACGGGGTCTTAATGGAAAAAACGGAACTAGATGTTTTTGGAATGACTTGTGCTGCTTGTTCGACCCGGATTGAAAAGGTATTGAATAAGCAAGAGGGCGTTAAGTCAGCGTCTGTCAACTTAACAACAGAATCTGCATCTATCGAGTATAATCCTGGATTGGTGAACCCTAAAGCCATAATCGAGAAAATTAAAAATCTCGGATATGATGCGAAGCCAAAAGCTGAAGCAGCAGAGAAACAAACACACAAAGAAAAAGAAATGAAGAGTATGAAGACAAAATTAATCGTTTCAACCGTGTTAGCGGCGCCGTTATTGGTGACGATGTTGGATCATTTATTTAATATGTCGATACCGGGTATATTTATGAATCCATGGTTCCAATTTGCTTTAGCAACACCCATTCAATTTATAATCGGTTGGCAATTCTATGTTGGCGCCTATAAGAACCTTCGTAATGGTGGAGCGAACATGGATGTCCTTGTTGCATTAGGCACAAGTGCAGCTTATTTCTATAGTTTATACGAAGCATTTAAGACCATGGGCAACCCTGAATATATGCCGCATTTATACTTTGAAACAAGTGCCATTTTAATCACGTTGATCTTATTTGGTAAATATTTGGAGGCTAGAGCAAAAAGCCAAACAACGCATGCACTATCTTCTTTACTCAATTTACAGGCGAAAGAGGCACGCGTTATAAAAAATGGCGAAGAAGTGATGATACCAGTCGAGGAAGTGGCCGAAGGGGATCGCTTAGTTGTAAAACCCGGGGAGAAAATACCCGTTGATGGTATCGTTGTAAAAGGAAGAACATCCGTCGATGAATCGATGATTACGGGAGAATCCATTCCGATTGAAAAGGAAGTAGACGCACCTGTGATTGGGTCAACGATAAATAAAAATGGATCAATAGAAATGGAAGCGACAAAAGTAGGTAAAGATACTGCCCTTGCGTCGATCGTAAAAATAGTTGAGGATGCCCAAGGCTCAAAAGCACCAATCCAACGATTAGCTGATATCATTTCAGGTTATTTCGTACCGATTGTTGTAGGAATAGCCATTTTCACATTTATCGTATGGATCGCATTGGTCCAGCCTGGTCAGCTTGAACCAGCCTTAGTTGCAGCGATTGCTGTCCTGGTTATTGCCTGTCCCTGTGCTTTAGGACTCGCAACCCCTACTTCTATTATGGTTGGAACAGGAAAGGCTGCAGAGAATGGGATCTTATTTAAAGGTGGAGAGCATCTCGAGCGTACACATGAATTAAACGCAATCGTGCTAGATAAAACGGGGACCATCACAAAAGGAAAACCTGAAGTCACAAACTTTACTGGCGATGAGGAAACACTACAGTTACTCGCGAGTGCTGAGAAAGGTTCTGAGCACCCGCTTGCAGAAGCTATTGTGGCTTATGCAACGGAAAAAAATATGACATTCGTTGATGTCGACAATTTCACTGCCATACCCGGACAGGGTATCGAAGCTAAAATTTCAAACAAGCATATTCTTGTTGGTAATCGAACACTCATGCAAAATCATCAAGTCGATGTTGGTGGGGCGGAACAAGCATTAATTGATTACGAGGTTGAAGGAAAGACAGCGATGTTAATTGCGGTTGACGGCCAGTATCGTGGCATTGTTTCCGTTGCAGATACAATTAAAGAAACAGCACCACAAGCGATTAGAGAGTTAAAAGAGGAAGGCTTAGAAGTGATCATGTTAACAGGTGATAACGAGCGAACTGCACAAGCCATTGCAAAACAGGTTGGCATCGACAAAGTCATCGCTCAAGTTTTACCTGAAGAAAAAGCAGATAAAGTGAAAGACATTCAGGATAAAGGTAAAAAAGTGGCAATGGTCGGAGACGGTGTAAATGATGCCCCGGCATTAGCAGTCGCCGATATAGGGATTGCCATTGGTACCGGAACCGAAGTAGCCATTGAAGCGGCTGATGTCACGATTCTTGGTGGTGAGTTATTGCTTATTCCAAAAGCGATCAAAATTAGCCACGCCACTATTAAGAATATCCGCCAAAACCTCTTCTGGGCCTTCGGTTACAATACAGCAGGAATCCCGGTTGCAGCGGTCGGATTACTTGCACCATGGGTTGCTGGTGCGGCAATGGCATTAAGTTCGGTTAGTGTTGTCTCTAACTCACTACGCTTAAAACGAGCAAAGTTATAAAAAGACCCATTTAAAGGAGGTGAAATTGTCATGGAGAAAACGTTAAACGTTCAAGGGATGACATGCGGTCATTGCAAGATGTCAGTTGAAGGTGCATTAAAAGAATTAGATGGCGTGTCATTAGCTGAAGTTAATTTAGAAGCTGGTAATGTAGATGTGACTTTTGATGAATCAAAAGTAAATGTTGACGCTATGAAAGAAGCTATTGAAGAACAAGGATTTGATGTTGAAGCCTAAAAATTAGACACAACTAACAGGGAGATTATAATAAATCTATAATAAAACGGATGGTCAGTTCCTTTAGTGGGACTGACCTCGTTTTCTATTAAGAGTGGTTTTAGGAGATCCCTGAAAGAGAAGTTCTTGAAAGACAAGCTTTTTAAAAAAATAAACATAAACCGTTTCCTAGGGTGCCTCGTCTAATCTATAGAGGAAAGGGGGGCTAAAACTTGTGGAAGAGATAAACCATCGTTTATCAGCAGAGGCTGAATTCGACTTCACAGAAACAAAAGATATCAGTCATGTCATGGACACCATTATGACTGCATATGGACAAGACATCCTACAGCTAGTGTATACATACGTGCAAGATGAAGGGATAGCTGAAGACCTCACCCAGGATATCTTCTTGAAATGCTATAGCAACCTAGATCAATTCAAACAACGGTCACGACTAAAAACGTGGTTATATCGGATTGCTATCAATTCTTGTAAGGATTATTTAAAAAGCTGGTCTCACCGCAAGTTTACCTTGCAGAACACGATCTTGAATGTCCTTTCAACGAAAGACAAAGATGTGGATGAACAAGTGATTCAAAAGGACGAAGAAGCGAGATTAGCAGAAGCGGTCATGGCCTTACCGGTCGTCTACCGTGAAGTCATTTTTCTCCATTACTTTGAAGCGTTTACGGTCCATGAGATTGGTCAGGCAGTAGGTAAAAGTCCTAATACGATTAAATCTCGTCTTAAGCGGGCAAGGACACTTTTAAAAGAAAAGTTAGGACCAGAGCAGGAGGAGGGGTAGAGGTGAATACAGAGCATAGACTTAATAACTTGAAGAAAGCGATGGAAAGACACACATTTAAGCGCTTATCCTTTACCGAGGATAGAAGGGAAGCGATTCAGACATGTATGGCAAATACGGGCCAGCAGAATAAAGCATTATGGTCGAAGGATTTGCTATTGATCGTTTTGGACATCCTCAAAAACCACTCTCAGCATGGTTATGCTATTCTTAGTCAACTACGCCAGCATCACATACAAACTTTTGACGGTCGAGAAGGAAACATATATAAGCTCCTTCATGAGCTTGAAAGAGACGGTATCCTCTATGCTGAGTGGCGAGTCGATGCGTCTGAAGGTCATCAAGATACGAAAAGCCCCACATCTCATACGAGTGATCCTAAACAGGTCAGTGAGTCGAAGTCGGAGGCTCATCAGGTGGCGCGCAAGTACTACAGCTTAACGTCTAAAGGAAAAAGGCAGCTGACTTCTTACACAGCAGAAAAAATGGAACGTCAGTCAGTGACCGCGGAGAGGCTAAGGGGGAGAACGGTATGAATGAATCAAAGATTAATCGTTTCCAGTCCTTCATTCGACAGGTATGTGAACAGATGAAGGCTAAAGAAGCCCGTCCTCATGTCGCAAGAGAAATACGTCAACACCTAGAGGAGAAGTGTACGGCGTTGCAGCTTGAGGGATACTCACGGGAAGAAGCCGAGGATCTCGCCGTAAAGGAGATGGGCAATCCGATTGACCTAGGGCAGGATTTTAATAAAATTCATAAACCTCGCATTGATTGGGGTTTAAGTCTATTATTTATACTCATTCTTGGCTTAAGCATGGTGCCAATCTATGTCCTATCCGTAGAGTCGGGTTTACAGCTGTCTTTTGAAAAAAAGGTCCTATCAACTGCTATAGCAATAGCGGTAGCTTTATGTTTATTGTTTTTTCCTTATAGCGTGCTTCTGAAGTGGGGCGTTTGGTTTTATACCGGTGGCATTCTCCTCATCATACTAATGGAGAATTATGGCACTCAGGTTGAGTGGAAGAAGATGTTCATGATATTCGGTTTAGGGGTGGATCATAATGTGGCTTTATTTTTATTCTATCTCGGTGGCGCTGCAGTATTAAGCCGTGTGAGGGTATATCACACACTGCCCCAGAAAATAAAATTATTAGTCATACTGTGCTTACCGTTGATTCTCTTACTTTTTAGTCGATATTTAATGTACGCCCTAATGTATATTTCGGCTATCGCAGCCATGTTGCTAGTTTCAAAAATAGACCGCAAGACATTGCTACATTTATCTGTAGGTATACTCGTTTGTACAGGTCTTATCACAACCTTTTTTTTAATGAATGTACAATATGTCTACAATAGATTAGCGGGGTTTTTCTCTTCTGCATCCCACCCGCAGGCAGGTGGGTATCAACTGAATATGAGTAAAGTGTATTTACAAGAAGCATCCTGGCTGAACATACCGTGGCAAGCACCGGAGTTGAGTAGACTGCCTGACGCTCACACCAACTTTATCTTTGTGTCCGTCGTCCATATGTTTGGATGGCTTGTGGGCATCCTCTTTGTTGCTATCCTACTATTCATTATTATCAGAATGGGATATGCGGCGATTAAGACGAAGGACCCTTTTGGTAGGAGTTTAGTCGTAGGGGGGGCAACGATGTTACTAGTGGCCACCCTTTGGCATGTACTCATGACATTCGGGTTAGTTCCAATCACATCGGTTTCCCTACCATTTATTAGCTACGGAGGAATTCAATTGCTGTTTTACTCCACACTGGTGGGAATAATCTTAAGTGTATACAGGCGAAAAGATCTGTTTCCAGAAGAGGATCATTTGAGTCATTAAGTACTTGGAAACGTCTACGCGAAGGGCATGGATGTATAAGGTGACATTCATGCCTGTTTCTCAGTGGTTACAACAATCTATACGTTATGAGAATAGAACAACAATAAGTAAACTTATGAGTAATAAAATAAGTGTAATAATGTACTCTCTCGGTTCCTTTAAAAACTTCCATTGCATAAACAACTGAAACCCAAATGCTAAGGTAATAAATATTAACCAAAACCACTTAACCATAAGGTAATTTGTTGTGTGAATAATGACAATTAAGCCCGTTAAAAGAGCAATTGTACCAACAATATACCTCCACCATAGATCGATATATTTTCCGCTTGTGTCTGAGATCTTTTTTCTTTTTTCACCTAGAATCAGCTTTTTTAAGAAATCCTCTACAAAAATGTGCAGAGCTATCACAATATAAACTGACATAGGGAAAGATGTAACCACACCTGGTAGTTGTCGTATCTGCTGATTAATATCATAAAGCCATACACCACTTACAATGATGACGATAAGTTTTATAATATTTTTTAATATAAACATGCTACCACCCTTGTATATACATCATTTAAAAATGATATCAAAAGCCTACTCAACTTGATATCTTAACATATATAATGTAAAAATTGGTTAAAAGGTTAAAATCTATCTTTTCAACACATTAAAATGCCGGAACATATGAACGTTATATGAAGCACCGAAGATTAGGAAGGTGAACGTTTCAGCAAATCAATTTAAAGATGGTAGAACATATGTCACTCGTTTAAATATAGTAACAGTCCATTTTTTGGAATATTTATATTAGTTTATGGTATCATGAGTATAACTTTTGCTATCCTGATAGGCGTCGAAGATTTAGCTAACATATATTTTTGAGGAGGCCATAATGTCAAAAAGAATGATATCTATATCCTTTATTGGCCTATTATTAATTTTTGGATGGTTTTGGACTGAGGGATATGGATTTGTACATACAGATATGACTGGAAACAGCATAGAAGAAGCCTTATTTCACTATTCGCTGAATGGTCCAATAAATTTTAAATATGGTGAAATACTTGAAATAATAGAAACAGATAATAAATATATTGTTTTTTACGAAAATTTCCAAACAAGAGCTGTTAATGTAGCGTTTATCAAGAAAAAGTGGAATGGAAAACGGAAAGTAAGTACCGTAAGTGGATCAGTCCAGATTGATTCTTTTCCAGGACAAGCGATGCCGTATTCTTGGAAATGGCTAAACGAAAAGGACTTAACAGTATATTGGGGTGTCGTACATGATCCACATATTAATAACATCAAAATAGATGACGAAGAAGCAATTATTATTACGGTAAAGAATATAACGATTTGGTACTACAAAAGCCATGAGACATTTAGTACGAAGGAAATTTCAGCATATGATAAAAATGGTCATTTAATAGAGTGGAATAATGAGTATTAACGTCATCTCACGTACATACAATGAATTTAACTAAGCTGGCCCTATGAGCGATAGAACGAATGTCAACATAGTGCTATTAAATAAAAGGGAGTGTATGAAACTTGGAAATGAATTTACTAGTAGAAGAACTAAAAGCTATTAATGAATCAGAATTAATAGGGCTAACAGAGCTTTTAAAAGATGTTGTAGAGGAAGGGGCTTCAATTGGATTTCTACATCCAATTTCTGCTCCCGAAGCAGAGCTGTACTGGAAAAGTGTCTTAAGTTCAGATGTTCTTTTGTGGGTGGCGAGAACTAATGGACGTATCGTAGGCACTGTTCAATTACATCTGGACACGAAGCCCAATGCAACTCATCGAGCAGAAATAGCTAAACTTATGGTTCATCCTGAATTGAGAGGGAAAGGAATAGGAAAGCAATTAATGTTAAGTGCTGAAGCCACTGCTCAAAGGATCAATCGAGAATTAATCGTTTTAGACACAAGGCTTGGAGATGTGTCTAACCTTCTTTATAAAAAACTAGGATATACAGAAGCAGGACAAATACCTCATTTTGCAAAGTCGTCTAATGGTCAACTAGATGGGACTGTCATTTACTACAAGATGATTAAATAAATAATAGTCCGCATATTCAAATATAGAATAATTTTACAAATGAGGAGAAAGTATGGGAGAACAAGAAAAATTAAAGATTTTTGACGCAGATAGAAACCAAATCGGTGTGGCTTCACGTAGTGATGTCCATAGGCTTGGTTATTGGCATGAGGTATTTCATTGTTGGTTCGTTAGCAATGAGAATGGCGTAAATAATATCTATTTACAGCTCCGAAGCAAAAATAAAAAAGATTATCCCAATCTTTTAGATATAACGGCTGCTGGACACCTACTATCTGATGAAACGGTTGAAGATGGCGTGAGGGAAATAAAAGAAGAAATAGGAATAGATGTCGCTTTCGACGATTTAGTACAGATAGGTGTTATTGATTATTGTGTTGTTAAAGAGAATTTTATTGATAAAGAGTTGGCAAATATATTTTTATATCAGAGTGAGAATGCCCTTGATGACTTTACCCTTCAAGCGGAAGAAGTTTCAGGTATCGTTAGAGCCAAATTTAACGATTTTGCAGAGCTTTGGTTTAATGAAAGAGATGAGATTGGAATCAGTGGATTTGAGATAACCAGTGATGGTAATAAAGTTATAGTTGAGGAAAATGTGAACCGGGATCATTTCGTACCACACCAAATGTCTTTTTATAGACAAGTTATTCAAAAGATACGGGAACAGTTAGGGTAGTACTATGAGAAGATTCATTCAGGGTGACAACATAATAATCATGTATGCCTCAAGGGGCAAAGCGTCACGAAATAATTATCTATAATGAACATATTAGGAGGGAGTGCGATGAAGAAAACGTTTATTGATCTTAGTCATATGATCGAAGACGGGACGATCACTTATAAAGGACTTCCGGCACCGATTATTTGTGATTATCTAAGTAGAGAAGCTTCTAAAGAGATTTACGAGGAGGATACACAATTTCAAATAGGTAAGATTGAAATGGTATCGAATACAGGAACATATATAGACACCCCGTTTCACCGATATGAAGAAGGAAAAGACTTGTCACAAATTGCTATTAACGCCGTTGCTGGTCTTGATGGTATTGTCATAAGGGTGGACGAGGCAGTTAAAGTCATAGATGAATCGTTTTTTGATGGCAAAGATTTAAGACATAAAGCCGTGCTCATTCATACTGGGTGGTCTAAGTATTGGAATACGGACAATTACTTTGTTGATCATCCGTATCTTACTGCAGGAGCAGCCGATTATTTACTGAACAATGGAGCGGCCTTAGTGGGGATTGATAGCATGAACATAGATTGTACTCAGGGAAAGTCTAGGCCTGTGCATTCCATCTTATTAAAACATGAAATACCTATTGTTGAACATATGTGCAACTTAGAGAGTCTCCCTACCATAGGGTTTATTTTTTACGCTATTCCTCCCAAAATTAAACAAATGGGCACATTTCCTGTTAGAGCATTCGCGGAATTAAGAGACAATAATGACTAAATTGTGGTTGTCTAGTGATTGCTTTGTGATGGGAATATACACTATTTTGTGATCAGAAGCGAATAAAATGAAAATGTAACTCTATACTGAAAAGGAGTAAGGCTTTAAGGACGTGTGACCAAGGCGTTCTATGCCAATCCGGTGATCGCGATGTCTAGGTATGTTATAAGATGTTTAAACGATCACCACCATAAGGAGGAAAAGAAGTATGAAACCTACACGATCAAGCCATTTGGACGCGTCGATTTCGCGATTAGAGATCGTTCGTGTGGCCTATCTTGCGCTCGCTTGGATTTTTATGAGCTGTTTGCTGGTTCAGATGTTTCTGGCCGGACTAGCTCTATTTACACCGACGATGGATTGGAGCATGCACCGTACCTTTGTTGAATTTTTTGCGCCAATTCCGCTGGTGATGTTTTTGCTCGCCTTGCCTCTCCGGCGCCAACGATGGTTAAGCCTCAGTTTGTTTATCTTAGTGGCCCTTCAATTTATGACGATTCATTTAGCAATCCCGATTATTGCCGCTTTGCATCCCGTGATTGCTTTGTTACTTTTCTGGGGGGCCCTCGTCACGGTAAAACGACATCCATCCGGTGAAGGACGTACCGCCTGAGGGACGGTTAACGGCTGTCAGGTTGCCGCCATGGGCCTTGACGATGCGCTTGGCGATGGTCAGGCCAAGACCACTGCTTCCTCCACTTTCGCTGTTTCGGGAGGTGTCCTCTCTATAAAATGGGTCGAAGATATGGGGGAGGACCTTGCTTGGAATACCGGGTCCCGAATCAGACAATGTGAACTGTACGCAATCTGACTTTCGTTCCCAAGTGATTTCAATCCTTCCTCCAGATGGGGTGTATCTCAGAGCGTTATCCATTAGGTTCTCAATGGCTCTTTCCAGCATATGTTCGTCAGCCTTGACTCGGCACGGGTCGTCCGGGTCATTTGCTACGATTTCGACGTCTTTGGCAGCGGCCAGAGGGCGGTATCCGTCAATGATTTCACGCATCAACATACTGAACGGAACGGACTGCTTTTGTATCGTTTGTTCTAGTATATCGCTTTTGACATAGGAGGAGAGATCAGATACCAGTCGTTCCAGATGCTCGGCCTTTTGTCTGCAGATGGTCAAATATCTCTCAGCCTTCTCCGGGCTGCGAGCTAAACCTTGCTCCAGCCTGGATAAAAATCCGCGCAATGCAAACAACGGTGTGCGTAGGTCGTGTGCGATCGCACCGATGTAAAACCGACGTTCGTGCTCCAATTGCGACTGCCGCTTGATCGACTTCTGAATTTCCTCACTAAGTTCATGCAATGCAGTGCCTACCTCGTTTACTTCCACGACCGTCGTTCGGGGCAACTGAAAATCCATGTTTCCTTCAGCGATCTTTCGTGTCGCCTCGCTCATTGCCTCCAGTGGCTTGACCACGTAACGTCCCATTTGCCGCCGTATAAATAGGACGATACACACAATAAGGAGAATGGACAAGGATGCTGACAGAATAGCCGCCGTATGATCATCAGGGGTAAACAAAAGGATCGTCCCAGTCACTTTTCCATTTTCCGTCACCAAGATTTCTCGGTACGGGTTCCGGATGGCGCCTGGGGGTCCGGTTCGGAACATTTCTTGGCCGGTTTCGTCGAGTAGCATGAGCCCTGTGTCGGTACCGTTTAGTGTATTTTTTACACTAGCTTGCCATTCTGTATCTGACCAGTGTAGTGGGTTAGCCGCAACACGGCTGATAATTTGATCTACGGCAACCTCTTGCCGATTCTGCTCAGCCTGGTGTAGTGTTTCAGTCAACCAACGGTCTAACAGTTCGGGAATTGGAG